>NZ_JBIWJG010000004.1:0-640434 GCF_044765045.1 Streptomyces sp. NPDC093546
CGGCCCCGAACCGCTGCAAGCTCCCCAGCCCTCATACAGCCAGCGAACTACCAGACACCCCACGTGACAAGACCAGCTAACAAAGCACTACTAGGGGCGTGGGGGGGGACGCGGTCCCCCCGCCGGAGCACCTGCCGCCGGAGCACCTGCCGCCGGAGCACCTGCCGCCGGAGCACCTGCCGCCGGGGCAGCCGGGCCGCTCGCGGGGACGCCTACGCGTCGCCGCCGGCCGCGCCCGGGTCCGCCGCCGACACGTCGAGGAGCTGGTAGCGGTCGATGGCCTGCTTCAGCGCCGAGCCGTCCACCTTGCCCGCCCTCGCCAGCTCGGTCAGTACCGCCAGCACGATCGACTGCGCGTCGATGTGGAAGTACCGCCGTGCCGCCCCGCGCGTGTCCGCGAAGCCGAAGCCGTCCGCGCCCAGCGAGGTGTACGGGCCCGGCACCCAGCGCGCGATCTGGTCCGGAACCGACCGCATCCAGTCGGAGACGGCCACGAACGGCCCCTCCGCGCCGGACAGCTTCCGCGTCACGTACGGGACGCGCTGCTCCTCCTCCGGGTGCAGCAGGTTGTGCTCGTCCACCGCGACGGCCTCGCGGCGCAGCTCGTTCCACGAGGTCGCCGACCACACGTCGGCGCGTACGTTCCACTCCTCGGCGAGGATCCGCTGCGCCTCCAGCGCCCACGGCACGGCGACACCGGACGCCATGATCTGCGCCGGGATCGAGCCCGCCTCGCCCGCGCCGATGCGGTGCAGGCCCTTGAGGATGCCCTCCACGTCCACGTCCGCCGGCTCGGCCGGGTGCTGGATCGGCTCGTTGTAGACGGTCAGGTAGTAGAAGACGTCCTCGCTCTCCGTCCCGTACATCCGGCGCAGGCCGTCCTTGACGATGTGCGCGATCTCGTAGCCGTAGGCCGGGTCGTAGGCGACACAGGCCGGGTTCGTCGAGGCGAGCAGCTGCGAGTGGCCGTCCGCGTGCTGCAGGCCCTCGCCGGTCAGCGTCGTACGCCCCGCGGTCGCGCCCAGGACGAAGCCGCGCGACAGCTGGTCGGCCATCTGCCAGAACTGGTCGCCGGTCCGCTGGAAACCGAACATCGAGTAGAAGACGTACACCGGGATCAGGTGCTCGCCGTGCGTCGCGTACGCCGACCCGGCGGCGATCAGCGAGGCCGTGCAGCCCGCCTCCGAGATGCCGTCGTGCAGCATCTGCCCGGTCGGCGACTCCTTGTACGCGAGCAGCAGCTCGCGATCGACCGCCTCGTACTGCTGTCCCAGCGGGTTGTAGATCTTGGCGCTCGGGAAGAAGGAGTCCATACCGAACGTGCGGTACTCGTCGGGCGCGATCAGCACGAACCGCTTGCCGAGCTCCTTGTCCCGCATCAGGTCCTTCAGCAGGCGGACGAACGCCATCGTCGTCGCGATCGACTGCTGCCCCGAGCCCTTCTTCACCGCCGCGTACGCCTTGTCGTCCGGCAGCGTCAGCGGCCTCGCCCGCACGACCCGGGTCGGGACGTACCCGCCCAGCGCCCTGCGGCGGTCGTGCATGTACTGGATCTCCTCGGACTCCGGGCCCGGGTGGTAGTACGGCGGGAGCCCGTCCTCGAGCTCCTTGTCGGCGATGGGCAGGTGCAGCCGGTCGCGGAAGCGCTTCAGGTCGTCGACCGTCAGCTTCTTCATCTGGTGCGTGGCGTTGCGGCCCTCGAAGTTCGGGCCGAGCGTCCAGCCCTTGACCGTCTGCGCCAGGATCACGGTCGGCTGGCCCTGGTGCTCCACGGCCGCCTTGTACGCCGCGTAGATCTTCCGGTGGTCGTGGCCGCCGCGCCCCAGCATCAGGATCTGGTGGTCGGTCATGTTCTCGACCATCGCGCGCAACCGGTGGTCGCCGCCGAAGAAGTGCTCCCGGATGTACGCGCCGGTCTCCGTCGCGTACGTCTGGAACTGTCCGTCGGGTGTGGTGTTCAGCTTGTTGACCAGGACGCCGTCTCGGTCCTGGGCCAGCAGCGGGTCCCAGGAGCGGTCCCAGATCAGCTTGATCACGTTCCAGCCGGCGCCGCGGAACTGCGACTCCAGCTCCTGCATGATCTTGCCGTTGCCGCGCACCGGGCCGTCGAGGCGCTGGAGGTTGCAGTTGACGACGAAGGTCAGGTTGTCCAGGCCTTCGCGGGCGGCGATCGACAGCTGGCCGAGCGACTCCGGCTCGTCCATCTCGCCGTCGCCCAGGAACGCCCAGACGTGCGACTTGGAGGTGTCCGCGATCCCGCGCGCGTGCATGTAACGGTTCATCCGCGCCTGGTAGATCGCGCCGATCGGGCCGAGGCCCATGGAGACCGTCGGGAACTCCCAGAAGTCCGGCATGGACCGCGGGTGCGGATACGACGACAGGCCGTTGGGGTACTTCGACTTCTCCTGGCGGAAGCCGTCGAGCTGCGTCTCGCTCAGCCGGTCCAGCAGGAACGCGCGGGCGTAGATGCCGGGCGACGCGTGCCCCTGGAAGAAGATCTGGTCGCCGCCGTCGCCCTGGTCCTTGCCGCGGAAGAAGTGGTTGAAGCCCACGTCGTAGAGGGACGCGGAGGAGGCGAAGGTGGCGATGTGCCCGCCGACACCGATGCCCGGGCGCTGGGCGCGGGAGACCATCACCGCGGCGTTCCAGCGGGTGGCGTTGAGGATCTTGCGCTCGATCTCCTCGTTGCCGGGGAAGAACGGCTCGTCCTTGGTGGCGATGGTGTTCACGTAGTCCGTGCTGCGCATCTCGGGCACGGCCACGCGCTTCTCGCGGGCCCGCTCGATGAGGCGCAGCATCAGATAGCGGGCCCGCTCACGGCCGCGCGCGTCGATGGCGGCGTCGAGCGAGTCCAGCCATTCCTTGGTCTCCTCGGGATCGAAATCCGGGACCTGGCTGGGAAGGCCGCCAATGATGATCGGGTTGCGATCGGATCCGGAAGCCACGCTGTTCCTTCTGGTCGGTGGAGCCTACGGGGGAGAGCCGGTAGTACGGTCGCGCCGCCACCATCGTCTACCCCGTGGAGGCAATCGTCATCTCTACTGTGAGGTAACCCCAGGGGGACTCCCGGACCAAGATCCGGGGGTGAATCGCAACCTTACGCCCGATTCGGTCCCGCGTTCGGCGCGGTGATCGATCCACCGCGGGCGCCAGGAGGGAGCAGAAGCCCCTAAAGTGGGTCAAGAGTCGCGGTTGCATGACGGGCGCGGGTGGAGCGGTACCTGGAGTTGGGGCGAGACGGCCCCAAAAGTCACCGTTTCGGCGGTCTCGACCGCCGGGTACTTGCGCGATCCGCCCAGCACGTGTGGACTACGGCCAACGCCTCGCGTACGCGCGCGGCCGAAGCATTTTCCAAAATACGATCAGGAGGCAAGCCGTGAGCGCGACCGCGGACCACGCGGAGGAGCGGACCAACCCGGCAGCGAAGCTGGGGTTCGAGCCCGGACAGGTGGTCCAGGAGATCGGCTACGACGACGACGTCGAGCAGGAGCTCCGTGAGGCAATCGAGGCCGTCATCGGCCAGGAACTCGTCGACGAGGACTACGACGACGTCGCCGACGTCGTGCTGCTGTGGTTCCGTGACGAGGACGGCGACCTCACGGACGCGCTGGTGGACGCCATCGGTCTGATCGACGAGGGTGGGGAGATCTGGCTCCTGACGCCCAAGACCGGCCGGGACGGCTACATCGAGCCCAGCGACATCAATGAGGCCGCCCAGACCGCCGGCCTCTCCCAGACCCGGAGCATCAGCGCGGGCAAGGACTGGACCGGCAGTCGGCTGATCACGCCGAAGGCGGCGAAGACCGGCACCAAGCGCTGACCCCCCCCGATCACTCGAGAGCTCTCAGGGCCCCCGCCGACACCGTCGGCCGGGGGCCCTGTGCGTAGGCTGGACCCGGCCGGAGCCCTCCGCCCGGCCTGGCCCCGCTTACCGGAAGCCACCCGGAAGTCACCGGCAGCCCACAGGCAGCCCACTGGAAGGGATTGCGTTTTCATGACGATCGAGGCGACCCGTGCCGCCGAGGCGCTCACCGTCGGCACCAAGGCCCCCGACTTCGAGCTGAAGGACAACCACGGGCGCACCGTGCGGCTGTCCGACTTCCGCGGCGAGAAGAACGTGGTGCTGCTCTTCTACCCGTTCGCCTTCACCGGCGTGTGCACGGGTGAGCTCTGCGCGCTCCGCGACGAGCTGCCGGCCTTCGTCAACGACGACACCCAGCTGCTGGCCGTCTCCAACGACTCCATCCACACGCTGCGGGTCTTCGCCGAGCAGGAAGGCCTGGAGTACCCGCTGCTGTCGGACTTCTGGCCGCACGGCGAGGTGTCGCGCGCGTACGGGATCTTCGACGAGGACAAGGGGTGCGCACTGCGCGGCACCTTCATCATCGACAAGGAGGGCGTGGTGCGGTGGACCGTCGTCAACGCCCTGCCCGACGCCCGTGACCTGAACGAGTACATCAAGGCGCTCGACACCCTCTGATTCTTCAGGCCAAGAGCCTGCTCGTCTCGGGAACCGGTCACTAGGATCCAGTCGTTGATCCGATGCCAACGCACGACGGGGGCGCTGCCCCTGGAAACCAATGGAGGGACTCGTGGGAGTCAGCCTCAGCAAGGGCGGCAACGTCTCGCTGACCAAGGAGGCCCCGGGCCTGACGGCCGTCACCGTCGGTCTGGGCTGGGACGTCCGCACCACCACCGGGACGGACTTCGACCTCGACGCCAGCGCCATCCTGACCGGCGAGGACGGCAAGGTCCGTAACGACCAGGACTTCGTGTTCTTCAACAACCTCAAGAGCGCCGACGGCTCCGTCGAGCACACCGGTGACAACCTCACCGGTGAGGGCGAGGGCGACGACGAGCAGATCAAGGTGAACCTCGCGGGCGTGCCCGCCGACGTCGCCAAGATCGTCTTCCCGGTGTCGATCTACGACGCCGAGAACCGCCAGCAGTCCTTCGGCCAGGTCCGCAACGCGTTCATCCGCGTCGTGAACCAGGCCGGCGGCGCCGAGATCGCCCGTTACGACCTCAGCGAGGACGCCTCGACCGAGACCGCCATGGTCTTCGGCGAGCTGTACCGCCACGGCACCGAGTGGAAGTTCCGCGCCGTCGGCCAGGGTTACGCCTCGGGCCTGCGCGGCATCGCACAGGACTTCGGCGTCAACGTCTGAGTCCGCGCCGACACCCGCCGCGCAGTCTCGTCCGGCGCCGCACGCTCTTCCGCGTGCGGCGCCGCACGTGCCTCACGCACCAGTACAGGCAGTACACGGCAGTACACCTCAGGGGAGGACCACCGTCATGGGCGTCACGCTCGCCAAGGGAGGCAATGTCTCCCTCTCCAAGGCCGCACCCAACCTCACCCAGGTGCTGGTCGGGCTCGGCTGGGACGCGCGCTCCACCACCGGAGCGCCCTTCGACCTCGACGCCAGCGCGCTGCTCTGCCAGAACGGCCGGGTGCTGGGCGACGAGTGGTTCATCTTCTACAACAACCTCACCAGCCCCGACGGCTCCGTCGAGCACACCGGCGACAACCTGACGGGCGAGGGAGACGGCGACGACGAGTCCCTGATCGTGGACCTCTCCAAGGTGCCCGCCCACTGCGACAAGATCCTCTTCCCGGTCTCGATCCACGAGGCCGACAACCGCGGCCAGACCTTCGGTCAGGTGAGCAACGCGTTCATCCGCGTGGTCAACCAGGCCGACGGCCAGGAACTGGCGCGTTACGACCTCAGCGAGGACGCCTCCACCGAGACCGCGATGATCTTCGGCGAGCTTTACCGGTACGGCGGCGAGTGGAAGTTCCGTGCGGTGGGGCAGGGGTACGCGTCGGGGCTCCGGGGCATCGCTCTAGACTTCGGCGTCAATGTTTCCTAAAGCACTGCTCCGGGTCGGTTCAAAACCCGGCGCGCACGGCGCGGGGGAGTCCCGTACCCGTACTTAAATCACGATGGGGTAGCCAGTGGTTCTGAAAACCTTCGGCTGGTCGTTCGCCGTCACGGCGCTCGGCCTTGCATTCGCCGCCTGGCAGTGGGGGTGGGAGGCGTTCGGGGTCGTACTGATCCTGTCGATCCTCGAGATCTCGCTGTCCTTCGACAATGCGGTCGTCAACGCCGGAATCCTCAAGAAGATGAACGCCTTCTGGCAGAAGATCTTCCTGACGATCGGCATCCTGATCGCGGTCTTCGGCATGCGGCTGGTCTTCCCCGTCGTCATCGTCGCCATCAGCGCCAAGGTCGGTCCGATCGAAGCGGTCGAGCTGGCCATGAATGACGCCGAGCGGTACGAGGACCTCGTCACCGACGCGCACGCCGCGATCGCCTCGTTCGGTGGCATGTTCCTGCTGATGATCTTCCTCGACTTCATCTTCGAGGACCGTGACATCAAGTGGCTCGGCTGGCTGGAGCGCCCGCTCGCCAAGCTCGGCAAGGTCGACATGCTGTCGGTCTGCATCGCGCTGATCGCGCTTCTGCTCAGCGCCATCACCTTCGCCACCCAGGCGCACACCAGCACCGGCCATGTCGACAAGTCCGCCACGGTGCTCCTCTCCGGCGTCGCCGGCCTGATCACGTATCTGGTGGTCGGCGGTCTCTCGGGCTACTTCGAGAACAAGCTGGAGGAAGAGGAGGAGCGCGAGCACGAGGAAGAGGAGAAGGCCAAGAAGGCGGGCAAGCCGGTCTCCGCGGTCGGCCTGGCCGGCAAGGCCGCCTTCTTCCTCTTCCTGTACCTGGAGGTGCTGGACGCGTCGTTCTCCTTCGACGGCGTCATCGGTGCCTTCGCCATCACCAACCACATCTTCTGGATGGCGCTCGGCCTCGGCATCGGCGCCATGTACGTCCGGTCGCTCACCGTCTACCTGGTCCGCCAGGGCACCCTGGACGACTACGTCTACCTGGAGCACGGCGCGCACTACGCGATCGGCGCCCTCGCCGTGATCCTGCTCATCACCATCCAGCACGAGATCAGCGAGCTCATCACCGGCACCGTGGGTGTGTTCCTGATCGCCGCCTCCTTCCTCTCCTCCGTCCGCCGCAACAAGCGGCTGGCGGCCGAAGGGGGAGCGGGACCGGACGACAAGAAGGCCAAGGTCCCGTCCGGAGTGTGACGACCGCGGCAACGAGGAACGCTCTGAGCGGGGCGGCCGGGTGCTCCCGGCCGCCCCGCGGCGTATGCAGGGGTTGGCGACGACGAGTGACGACGAGGGGCGGGGCATGGCCTTCTGGGACAACCTGTGGCGGAACAACGCGGCGCAGTTCGACTCCGGCAGCGCCGCGACGAACTCCATCGACCTGACCAAGCGGCGCCCGTCGGTCTCGCTCACCAAGCAGGGCGCCGCCACCGGAAACCTGCGCGTCAACCTCTCCTGGCGGATGCGCACCTCCGACATCGAGGGCCGTTCCAAGCAGAGCGGCCGGCTGCTGCGGCACCCGTCCAAGCTGTTCAAGCCGGAGGTGGTCCAGGCACACACCCAGGGCGTGGCCAATGTGGACCTCGACATCGGCTGCCTGTGGGAGATGGCCGACGGCAGCAAGGGCGTCGTCCAGCCGCTGGGCAGCTTCTTCGGCGACCTCAACGCGGCGCCGTACGTGAAGCTCAGCGGTGACGACCGCTTCGGCGCGCCGTCCGGCGAGACCATCTTCGTCAACCTGGACCATCGCGACGCGATCAAGCGGCTGCTGTTCTTCGTCTACATCTACGACCAGACGCCGGCTTTCGACCGTACGCACGCGAAGATGACGCTCTACCCGAGCAACGGCCCGCGCATCGAGATAGAGCTCGACGAGCGGGCCCCGCAGGCCCGCTCCTGCGCGGTGTTCCTGCTGGAGAACGTCAAGGGCGAGTTGACGGTACGGCGGGAGGTGCGGTTCGTGTACGGCTTCCAGGCCGAGCTGGACCGGCTGTACGGGTGGGGCCTGCAGTGGGGTCGCGGCTTCAAGGCAGGCAAGGCCTGAAGCCGCTCCTCTCAGGTCCCGCTCATCTCAGGTCCGTACGAACTGGGGCCCCATCGGCGGCAGCCGGAAACCCGGGTCCGGCGCGGGGGCCGCGGCGGCGGCCGGCTGCGGATAGCCATGCGCGGGCTGCGGCGAGGGCGCCGAGCCGGGCTGCGGATACCCGTAAGCCGGGGCCGGGGCGGGAGCCGACGTCGGCTGGGGCGAAGGGGCCGAAGACGGCTGCGGGTAGCCGTACGCCGGGGGCGAGGCGGGAGCCGGGGGCACGCTCGGCGCCGGAGGCGCATCGAGTACGGGTACGGGGGCCTGCACCTGGGTGGGTGCCGCCGCGGATGCCGCCGGTTCCGGTGTCGCCGCCCGGGGCTCCGGCTGCTCGCTCGCCGCCGCCGGCTCCGCACCCGCCGGCTCCTCCTCGTCGACCGAGATGCCGAACGCCGTCGCCAGGCCGATCAGACCCGTCGGATAACCCTGCCCCACCGCACGGAACTTCCAGCCATCCCCGCGCCGGTACAGCTCACCACAGATGATCGCGGTCTCCTCGCCCGTCTCCGGCTTCACCTCGAAGACGGCCAGCGGCTCCCCGGCCGCGCCCGCGCCCGCGTCGTACAGCAGGATCCGCAGGTCCCGTACGCGGTCGAAGGTGTCCCCGTCCGACGACGCCGCCAGCACCACCTGGTCCACCGACGCGTCCAGCCCCGACAGATCGGCCTCCACCGTGTCGGTCAGGCCCTCCGCCACACGCTTCTTCGGCAACCGCCTGACCAGGCCGGAGGGATGGCGCGGCTGGTTGTAGAAGACGAAGTCCTCGTCCGAACGCACCCGACCGTCGGTGCCGAGCAGCAGGGCGGAGGCGTCCACATCGGGGACCCCGGGACCGGGGGTCCAGCACAGTACGGCCCGTACGGCCGCGGCGTCGAGCGGGACGTTCGAGCCCTTCAGCATGGCGTGCGTCATGCCCGCCATCCTGCCTGGCGTCCCACGGACCGGACAACGCGGGGGCGGGGGAGTGCGGACGCACAGAGGGGCGATAAGCAGACGAGTTACCTGAAGTTCATGCCGGCGGGGAACCCACGACACCCGTCTCTACGTACTATTACCGGCCACATGTCATCACGGCCCTCAGGGCAGTTCGGGGAGTTATATGCGTCATTTCGGGCACATCCCGCCCGCTGCCCGGGCCGGACTCTTCCACCGGCAGCCGTGCGAGTTCACCGCGGACTCCCCGGCGAAGGTGCTGGCGGCGGCGCTCGGGGCCACCCTCTACAGTCCCGCCACGCGTCCGCACCTCGCCGACGACGTACTGAAACAGGTGGGGCGCGGGGTCGTATCGATGGTGCTGTGCCTGGAAGATTCCATTGATGACGGTGAGGTCGAAGCGGCTGAGGAGAACCTCGTCCGGCAGCTCACCGCCCTCCAGGCGCGTGGCGCGGAAACACCCCTCCTCTTCGTCCGGGTCCGCGAGCCCGCCCAGATTCCGGACCTCGCGCGGCGGCTCGGCGACGCCGGCCGACTGTTGTCCGGATTCGTACTACCGAAGTTCACGGAGGAGCGTGGCGCGGCGTTCCTGGAGGCGCTCACGGACGCCGAGGTCGCCTGCGGGCGGCGGCTGTTCGCCATGCCCGTCCTCGAATCGCCCGAGCTGCTCCATCTGGAGACCCGCGCCGAGACGCTGACCGGCATCGGCCGGATCGTCGACAAGTACCGCGACCGGGTGCTGGCACTGCGGCTCGGGGTGACCGACTTCTGCTCCGCCTACGGGCTGCGCCGCTCGCCCGACATGACCGCGTACGACGTGCAGATCGTGGCGGGCGTGATCGGCGACGTGGTGAACGTGCTGGGCCGCTCCGACGGCACCGGCTTCACCATCACCGGGCCGGTGTGGGAGTACTTCCGGCTCGGCGAGCGCATGTTCAAGCCACAGCTGCGCCGCAGCCCCTTCATGGAGCAGCGCGCCGACGAGCTGCGCACGGCGCTGATCGAGCACGACCTGGACGGGCTGCTGCGCGAGATCGAGCTGGACCGCGCCAACGGCCTGCTCGGCAAGACCTGCATCCACCCGTCGCACGTGATGCCGGTGCACGCGCTGTCCGTCGTCAGCCACGAGGAGTTCAGCGACGCCCAGGACATCCTGCGACCGGAGCGGGGCGGCGGCGGAGTGCTGCGCTCCGCGTACACGAACAAGATGAACGAGGTGAAGCCGCACCGCGCCTGGGCCGAGCGGACCCTCCAGCGCGCCGAGGTGTTCGGCGTCGCGAAGGAGGACGTCGGCTTCGTGGAGCTGCTCACCGCCGGACTGGGCCTGTGAGGGCCGTGAGGGGGAACGACGACGTGGTGTGGACGGGCACGTGGGTGGCCGAGCGGCTGGGCGTCGAGCTGGACGGGGACCCCGCGCTGCGCGAGCTGCTGGGCCTGGCCCTGCGCCGCAACCCCAAGCGGGCGCACCTGCTCGTCTCGAACGTGCTCGGCAAGCACGTACCGCAGAGCCCGACCGTGGTGTGGCGTTCCGGTTACGACCTCGGCGTCCGCGTCCGCGACCTGCTCGGGCCTGACGAGGCCCGGCGCGCGGTCGTCCTCGGTTACGCGGAGACCGCGACCGGCCTCGGCCACTCGGTCGCGGACGGGCTGGGCGTCGCGCCGTACCTGCACTCCACGCGCCGCCCGGTGCCTGGCGTCCCGCGCGCGGGCGGTTTCGAGGAGTCCCACTCGCACGCCACCTCGCACCTCCTGCTGCCCGAGGACCCGGAGCTGCTGGCGGGCGGCGGGCCGCTGGTGCTCGTCGACGACGAGTTCTCCACCGGGAACACCGTGCTCAACACGGTGCGGGCCCTCCACGAGAGCCACCCGCGCGACCGCTACGTGATCGTGGCCCTGGTCGACATGCGCTCGCCCGCCGACCGTGCCCGGCTGTCCGCCTTCGCCACCGAGATCGGCGCCCGGGTGGACCTGGTGGCGCTCGCCTCGGGCACCGTGCGCCTGCCGGAGGGCGTACTGGAACGGGGCCAGGCGCTCGTCGCGGCGTACCCGACCGCGTCGGCGGCGCCCGGCACCGTGAGCCCCGGCGCGGTGGGCACCGGCGCGGTGCGCCGCGTGGACCTCGGCTGGCCCGCCGGGGTACCCGACGGCGGCCGCCATGGCTTCACCCCCGAACACCGCGCCCGCCTCGACGCGGCGCTCCCCGCCATGGCGGAACGCCTCGCGGAGGGGCTGGACCTGCCGGCGGCCGGGGCCCCCGCAGCGGCTGGCGCCGATGCCGGTGCCGGTGCGCGGCCGCGCCGCGTGCTCGTCCTCGGCTCCGAGGAGCTCATGTACGCGCCCCTCGCGCTCGCCGTCGCCCTCGAGCGGCGGGGCGGGGACGCCGAGGTGCGGTACTCGACCACGACCCGCTCGCCCGTGCTCGCCGTCGACGACCCCGGCTACGCGATACGCACCCGGCTCGTCTTCCCCGCCCACGACGACCCTGCCGACGGGCCCGGCGACCGGTACGCCTACAACGTCGCGGGCGCCGGCTTCGATGCCGTCGTCGCCGTGGTCGACTCCGCCGCCGACACGCCCGCCCTGCATGCCCCGGACGGGCTGCTGGCCCAACTCGCCGCGCACATACCGCGCGTCGTCCTCGCCGTCGTACCGTCGTACGTACCGTCGCCCGTAACCCCGCCCGTTCCTTCGCACGTACCGTCGTACGACACCGCACCCGAATCCGAAACGGTCCCCATGCTGCCCGAGCCCCTGCGCGGCCCCGCCTTCTCCTCCTACGCCCCGGACGAGGTCGGCTGGCTCCTCCAGGACCTCTCCGACGTCGAGCTGGAGGCGCCCACCGAGGAGCGCGAGGAGGCGATCCAGAGCGGCGGCGCGCACTACGCCGAGTCGCTGCCCGTCGAGTACCAGCCGACACCGCAGTACCAGGAGCTGTACCGGGCCGCGCTCACCACCTCCGCGGCGCGCATCGCCCGCGCCGTCGGCACCGTCACCGAGACCGTCCTCGCGGAGCGGTCGCCGCGGCCGGTGCTGGTCTCGCTCGCGCGCGCCGGCACGCCCGTCGGCGTCCTCATGCGCCGCTGGGCGCACCACCGCCACGGCCTGGACCTGCCCCACTACGCCGTCTCCATCGTGCGCGGCCGCGGCATCGACGCCAACGCCCTGCGCTGGCTCGCCGCCCACCACAACCCCGCCGACGTCGTCTTCGTCGACGGCTGGACCGGCAAGGGCGCCATCACCCGCGAACTGGCCGAGGCCCTCCGCGACTTCCCGGGCTTCGACCCGGAGATCGCGGTCCTCGCCGACCCCGGCTCCTGCGTGCGCACCTACGGCACCCGTGAGGACTTCCTCATCCCCTCCGCCTGCCTCAACTCCACCGTGTCGGGGCTGATATCGCGCACCGTGCTCCGCGCCGACCTGGTCGGCCCGGCCGACTACCACGGCGCCAAGTACTACCGCGACCTCGCCGCGGCGGACGTCTCCCACGACTTCCTCGACACCGTCGCCGCCCGCTTCGAGGAGGTCACCGACGCCGTCGACGCCGACGTCAAGGAGCTCCTCGCCACCGACCGGACCCCGACCTGGGCGGGCTGGGCGGCCGTCGAGCGGATCAGCGAGGAGTACGGCATCCACGACGTCAACCTCGTCAAGCCCGGCGTCGGGGAGACCACGCGCGTCCTGCTGCGCCGCGTCCCCTGGAAGATCCTCGCCCAGCGCGGCGCGGGCGCCGACCTCGACCACGTACGCCTCCTCGCCCACCAGCGCGGCGTACCGGTCGAGGAGGTCGACGGCCTGCCGTACACCTGCGTCGGCCTCATCCACCCCCAGTACACGCGGGGCGCCACCGGCGCCGACGGCAAGGCGGTCTCGGGCCGATGACCGTGACGATGGTCGCCAGCGACCTCGACCGCACCCTCATCTACTCGCCCGCCGCCCTCGGCCTGACCATGCCGGACGCAGAGACGCCGCGCCTGCTCTGCGTCGAGGTCTACCAGCACAAGCCGCTGTCGTACATGACCGAGGCCGCCGCCACGCTCCTCGCCGACCTGCCCCGGCACGCCGTCTTCGTCCCGACCACCACGCGCACGCGCGAGCAGTACCACCGGATCAAACTCCCCGGCCCGGCGCCCGCGTACGCGATCTGCGCCAACGGCGGGCACCTCCTCGTCGACGGCGTCACCGACGCGGGCTGGCAGCGCACGGTCGCCGGCCGCCTCGCCGACGAGTGCGCCACGCTGGAGGAGGTCCGCTCACATCTGCTGGCCGCGGCCGACCCCGCCTGGCTGCTCAAGGAGCGGGTCGCCGAGGACCTCTTCGCCTACCTCGTCGTCGAACGCGCCCTGCTGCCGGCGGGCTGGGTGAAGGAGCTCGCCGAGTGGGCGGAGGCGCGCGGCTGGACGGTCTCCCTCCAGGGCCGGAAGGTGTACGCCGTGCCGAAGCCGCTCACCAAGAGCGCGGCCATGCGGGAAGTGGCCCGCCGCACCGGCGCGTCCCGCGTCCTGGCCGCGGGGGACTCCCTCCTCGACGCGGACCTGCTGCTCGCCGCCGACCGGGCCTGGCGGCCGGGCCACGGGGAGCTCGCCGACACGGGCTGGAGCGCGGAACACGTCGACGTGCTGGAGGAGAAGGGCGTCGTCGCGGGCGAGGAGATCCTGCGCCGCTTCATCCGCTCCGCCGCGCTCCCCTACCCGGCCTGAGCAGCCGTACGGTCACGAAGACGACGGCCGCGCCCGCTGCCGCCACCAGCACGGCGGTGGAGTAGAGGGAGACGTAGCGGGTGACGTCGGCCCAGTTGTCGCCGAGGGCGTAACCGGCGAGCACGAAGGCGGTGTTCCAGATCGCGCTGCCGGCCGTCGTCAACACGAGGAAGAGGGGGAGGGGCATCCGCTCCACCCCGGCGGGCACGGAGATGAGGGAACGGAAGACCGGAATCATCCGCCCGAAGAACACCGCCTTGGCGCCGTGCCGGGCGAACCACGCCTCCGTCCGCTCGATGTCGGCGGCCTTCACCAGCGGCAGCCGGGCGGCGAGGGAGACCGTACGGTCCCGGCCGAGCGCCGCCCCGGCCCCGTACAGCGCGAGCGCGCCGATCACCGAGCCGGCGAGGGTCCACAGCAGCGCGGCGGCGAGGCTCATCCGGCCGGTGGCGGAGGCGAAGCCGGCCATCGGGAGGATCACCTCGCTCGGGATCGGCGGGAAGAGGTTCTCCAAGGCGATGGCCAGTCCGGCGCCGGGTGCGCCCAGCGTGTCCATGAGGCTGTTGATCCAGCGTTCCATGGAGCCACGCTAGGGACCGGCGCCTGAAGGGATCCTGAAGCCGTACCCGCCGGCCGGGAGCCGCCCGCTAGCCGCAGCACCCGCCGCCGCAGCACCCTCCGCCACCGCCGGCGGCCTGTGCGGGCGCGGAAGCGGCGCCCTTCGAGGCGACGCCGCCGACGGCGACGGTCGACAGCAGCTTGACGGTGTCGTCGTGCCCGGCGGGGCAGGCGGCGGGAGCGGAGGACTCGGCCATGGGCCGGTTGAGCTCGAAGGTGTCGCCGCAGCTGCGGCAGCGGTATTCATAACGAGGCATGGACCCAGGTTAACGAGGTGCACGCCCGAGCGGAGCCCGTCCGGCTCAGGCCCCGCGCCTGCCCGCGCCCGCGGCCCCGCCGCCCCCGGCGCGCTCCTCCCTGATCAGCTCCACCACGCGCGCCACGGCAGCCCGCACGGCCTCGGTCTCCTTCAGGAAGTGCCAGTAGTCGGGGTGGCGGCCCGCCTCCAGCCCGGCGACGGCCCGCTCCAGCCGGGCGACCGAGTCGTCCAGGGGGCGCGCGTGGCGGGGGTCCGGGGTGGTGCGGCCGGCCATGGCGAGGCGCTGGGCGTCGCGGATCGCGAAGCGCGTGCGCTCGATCTCCTGCTGAGGGTCCGCCGCCACGGCATCGAGCCGCCGCAGCCGCTCACCGGCGGCCGATACGGCTTCGTCGGTGCTGTTCAGCAGCGCCCGTACCGTACCGAGGAGCGCGGTGGCGTCCGCCCAGCGCTGCTCGGCGTGAGCCTTGGCCGCCTCTTCCAGCCTCTCCTCCGCCTGCCGGACACTGTGCGCCGCCTGCTCGGGGACCGGCTGGAGGTCCTGCCAGCAGGCGACGGTGAACCGGCGGCGCAACTCGCTGAGGACCGGCTCCACGGCGGCCGTGCGGGTGGCGAGCGCCTGAGCGCGGGTGCGGAGGGAGACGAGCCGCTTGGCCATCTCGGCGGCACGCTCGGGCAGCCGCTCGGCCTCCCCGCGTACCGCCTCGGCGTCGCGTACGACCCGGTCGGCACGCTGCAGCGTCTCGGCGACGCCGTGCCGGCCCGCGCCCTCGTTCAGCTTGGTCAGCTCCGGGGCCAGGGAGGCGAGCCGCGCCGCCAGATCGTCCGCCCGCATACCGGAGGCGCGCACCGCGTCGAGCGCGGTGCTCGCGGACAGGAGCGCCGCCCGCGCGCGCTCCACCGCCGGCGCCAGCCGCGACAGCTGCGTCTCCGCCTGGTCCAGCAACGGCCGCAGCCCCTGCTCGAACCGGTCCAGCTCGCCCTTGACCCGTACGAGCTCGTCCTTGGCGCGGTTCAGTTCGCCCCGCGCCCGGGCGGCGGTGGAGCCGTCGAGATCGTCCCGGTCCAGGTCGTACGCGTCCACCGCCGTGATGTACGCGTGGCTCACCTCGTCGATGCGCCGCCCGAGCGCCGCGAAATCGTCCACGGCCCGCCGCGCGGCCGGCGATCCGTCGACCGCCGTGATCGTCTCCACCGAGATCCGCAGGTCCCGCTGCGCGCTGTCCAGGTCGTAGAACGCCGCGGCCGCTGCGTCCTTGGCCGCTTGGGCATCGGCCCGCCCGTTGTCGCCACGCCCGCCGAACCAGCGCCGGGTGCCGCCGCCCGCGAAGGCGGCCGGCGCGGCGGCGATCAGAAGCGGCACCGGCAGCAGCACCAGCGCGAGGACGTCCGCCGCGTACCGCCGCGCGTGTGTCGCCGTCACATCCCGCTCCCGTGCCGTGTCCGCCCCTGCCCGGTCATTCTCCCACCAGGTAAGGACGAACACACGGCCCGTTCAGTTCGCGGAGTCCGCCGTCCGCACGGTGATGTTCCCGTTGTCGCTCCGCGCCTTGACTATGTGCGCGCTGCTCCCGTCGTGGGGCACGTCGACCTTCACCTCGCCGTTATCACTGCGCGTCTCGACGGCGTACGCGGTCTTCCCGCGCGGGAGCTCGACGGTGATCTCGCCGTTGTCGCTGGTGGTCTCCACACGCTGAGGCACCGCCCCGAACGCGAGCCGCACCGCCCCGTTGTCGGCCCGCGCGATCACGCTCTTCGACGCGGCCCGATCCACCACTATCTCGCCGTTGTCGCTCTGCAGCTCCAGCGGCCCGGTGGCGTCCTCCACCTTGATCAGGCCATTGTCGGCCTGCACCTTCAGCGCCGTACGGAACCCGTCGGCGCTCACGGTCCCGTTGTCGCCCTGCACGGTGACGGCGACGCCGCGCGGCACCTTCACCTCGTGCCGCGACCGGCAGTCGCTGATCATCGCGCGGCACTCCAGGCGCAGCGTGAGCTTCCCGCCCTCCAGCCGCCAGCTCGCCGTGGGCCCCTCACCTGCGACGACCCACCCGTCGACCTGTCGGCTGACCTCCACGTCCTCCACATCGGCCGGCACCAGCACCAGCTCGGAGTCCTCCGAGTCGATGGTCAGCGCCTCCCCCTCGAACGCGAACACCTTCCTCTCGACCGGTGCCCCCGCCAGATCGGCCTCACCACACCCGGTGACCCCCACCGCGACGAGCGCGGCTCCGCCGACGGCGATGAACGTACGGATACGGCGGCGCGTACGGCGTCCGGCCACGATGAACCCCCAGGTAGAGCTGCTGTGTCCCCTTAACGCTACGTAACCGCACATCCGCCCGCGATCCGGGGACCCACCCTTCCCGGGGTGGGGACAACCCCCGTATCCCGCTGTCGCCGGCCAGCTCATGCCACGCCTTATGCCACGCCTCATGCCCCGCCTCAGGCCATGGGTTTGCAGGACACACCAGGGAGCCATGTACGCTGTTGCCTCACTCCACGGGTGCGTAGCTCAGGGGTAGAGCGCTGCTCTTACAAAGCAGATGTCGGCGGTTCGAAACCGTCCGCGCCCACCAGTACGAAGGCCCCCAGTCGATCATGGCTGGGGGTCTTTGACGTCCGTACCCGACATCGACGGCCGTAGTCACTGGCGGCCGGGACGCCTCCTGAGCAACCGGCCCATGTGGCTGACCGCCTCGCGCTGCGCGTCCCGGACGACGTACGTGTACACGTTCATGGTCACCGCCATCTGCACGTGACACCCCTGACCGCGCCCCGAGCTCACGCGGTAAGAGTTTCTCCGCGAGCCGGCCCACGCCGTCTTTGCCCCGGTTCGGCCATAGAGTGGCTCACCCCAGAGTCGATGGTGCCTTCGCGGACGGATCTCAGCTGCTGCCGTTCCAGGCGGGGCGGATCGGGGCGGAGCAGGGATGTTCGTGGCGATGTCGCCGGTCGACGCGATGCTGGCCGGGATCCAGCGGCGGCATGGAACGCCGTGGACCCTTGCCGCGGTCCTCTCCCTGGAGGGGGCGCCTCTGTCGGTGCCGGAGGTCGCGGCGTTGGTGTCGCGGCGGTGGAGGAACGCCGGGCGGTTGTGGTGGAGCGCCGCGGAGGACGGGACGTATCGCTGGCGTGTGGCGGGGCGCGGGGACGAGCCGCCGCCGGTGTACGCGCTGAACGTTCCGCCGGGTGCGTCTGTGCGCGGGGTCGTAGCGTCGCTGTTGGAGCGGGCTCTGCCCGAGCGGCCCGGTGGACTGTTGTGGGAGGTGCGCGTGCTGCCCTGGCGGGAGGGGCGGCAGGCGCTCGTGTTCCTCGCGCATCACGCCCTGCTGGACGGCTCGTCGGTGGGGACGGTGATGCGTCTGCTGTGTGACGACGCCGGTGGACTCACCGGTGCCCAGGTCGCCGCCGCTGGGGAGACCGTGTTCGCGCCGCGGTTCGTACGGCGCCTCGTGGAGGAGGTCGAGTGCCTGCGCGGGGTGATCGTCCCCGCGTCCGTCTCGCGCCACCCCGCGGGGGCGGGCCGGTCGGTGGCCTGGTCCACGGTGGGCCACGACGTGGTGCGGCGGGCGCGGCAGGCCACGGGCGAGGAAGCGGTGACCGTGAACGACGTCGTGCTGGCCGCCTTCGCCGGAGCCCTGCGCGCCGTGCCGGACTTCTGGCGCGGGTCGCGGCCGCCGGCGCGGGTGTACGCGGCGGTGCCGGTCGACTTGCGCCCGCACCTCGGTCTGGAGCACCGGCTGGGCAATGTGGTGTCGTCGGTTCGGCTGCGACTTCCCCTGCACGTGGACGACCCCGTCGGCCGTCTGCGCGCGGTGCACCGGGCCATGGCCGTGAACAAGGCCCGCGGGCGCGCGAGAGGCGGGATGTCCTTGGCGACGGCGCTCTCGCGTCTGGGGCCGCGGGCGCTGGACACCGCGGGCGAGTGGCTGATGGCGAACCCCCGGATGGTCACGGTCTCCTGCTCCAACTTCCGGCTCAGCGATGCCCCGCTGCGGCTGGCCGGCCGGCGGGTCGACACGCTGCACGTGGTGCCCTGCCTCCCGCCCCGGATGAGCACCCTCGCCGCCTTCACCTCGTACGCCGGCACCCATACCTTCTCCGTGACGGCCGACGGGGAGAGCGGGACCCACGTCGTCCGACTCGCCGAAAGCTTCGCGCGTGAGGTGGGCCGGCTGGTGTCGCGGCAGCCGGGCCGCCCGACCTGACCCAGCCCTGCCGTCAGGCGGGCGTAAGAACCGGGTCGACAGCGGCCGCCGCGGTGTCCGATCATGCGCTCATGCCCCTGAGAGACACCCTTGCCCGGGTCGAGGCCGACCTGGCCGCCGGCCGTGTTCCCGTCGCGCGCCAGCGGTTGCGCAGCCTCGTGTCGTCCTTCCCGAGCGACCTGACGCTGCGCCGGCGCCTGGCCGAGGTGTACCGGCTGTACGGCGAGCCCGCGGAGGCGGGGCGCTGGATGTACCTCGAAGAGGACCGGGACGAAGCCGAGACCGCGGCCTTCGAGGAGCGGTACCGCACGGCTCCGCGGCGTATGCGCGCCCTTGCCTGGCATGGCCCTGAGGCCCTTGCCTCTTCTCCGTTCGCGAGGGAGCAGTTGGTGGCGGTACGAGAGGCCTGCTCCGAGGCCGTGGGGTGGAAGGTCGACTGGGACTCGGTGCCGTTCGACGAGGACGTGGCCGACCGGAAGGCGGCCGACGGGGAGGCGGACAGCGGCGGATTCTCCCTCTCCGGCTTCCTGGCCGGGGCCGGCTGCCTGGTGGGGGTCCTCGCCTTCCTCGCGGTCTGGGTCAACGGGCTCGTCGCCCTCTTCGACTGACCCGCTCGGCGTCGTCGTCACTGGTCACTGCCCTCGTGGCTCCGGCCGTCCGGGTCACCGCGGTGGCCGGCTCCTACCGTGCTCCCGGGAGCGGTCGGCCGGCATCGCTTCCACGCGCACGCCCAGCTGCGCCGCGAACACCGGCGCGAGGTCGAGCAGTTGGGTCGGACTGATCACGGCACCGGAGAGGCGGTCGATGCCCCGGGCGATGTCCAGCTCGGAGGCTGCCCGCAGGTCCACGTCCGTCAGGCGGGCGTCGCTGAACTCGGCCCCCCGCAGTGCGCAGTCGCGGAAGGCCACCCGCTCCAGCCGCGCCCCCGCGAAGTCGGGCTCGACCAGCACACAACCGTCGAAGACCACGTCCTTCAGCCGGGCCCGGCGCAGGTTCAGGTAGTCGATCTTGCCGCCGCGTACGACGACGCGCTCCAGCGTCGCGCCGTGCATCTGGAGTCCGCCGAACCGCACGTCGGTCAGCTCGACGTCCCGGAGCGACGCCTCGGCGAGGTCGGCACCGACCCCGCGGACGCCCGTCAGGAGGCACTCCATGAAGCGCGCCCGGCGCAGCGAGGTCTCGTCCAGCGCACACCGGGTGAGGGCGCACTCCAGGAATCGGGCACCCCGGCCGTTCTGCCCGGTGAGGTCGAGGTCCTCGAATTGCAGCTCGTCGTACCCTGCGTCCGCCGCGAGCGCGCCGTCCGCGTACGGCCGCAGCGGAGGCAGCCGGATGTCGGGGAGCCGGGGCTCTCGGCTCCTGTCCGTCTTTCGTGCCATGTCCGTTACTGTGCCGCACGGGTCTGACAATCGGTGCCCCGAGAGGTGCCGCGCGAGGTGCTCGCGCGAGGGGTCAGCCGGTGATCCAGAACAGCAACGTGTCCATGGTGTGGCCGTACTTCAGGGCGGTCTGCCACTCCTCGTGCTCGTTCTCGAATATGTCGATGAGGTGCTTGGCGTCGTACGTGAAGGCGTCGTCCAGGCGGTCCAGTACGGCGCTGTACGCGTCGGCGACCTCCTTGGCCTTGGCCAGGGGGAGGTGGCCGAAGGCCGGGTAGCCGTCCACGGGGCCCGGGATGTGGAACGGGATCCCGTCGGGCAGGTCCGCGAAGAGGATGCGGTGCGGCAGCAGGTCGGCGGGGACTCCCAGCCTGGCGAGCTCGTCGTCCATGAGGCCGAAGAACGTGGACGGCTTGGAGTACACGCCCACGTCGATGGGGTCGGAGCCGGTGCACTCGATGACGGACAGCAGCGCGGTGTAGTAGGCGTTGCCCACGTACGGGCCCTCCGCGTCGGCCCGTCCGGAGACCAGGTGCTCCAAGGCCTCGGGGATGGTGAGGCCCAGGTCGATGTCCTGGTAGTCCAGGCGGCGCTGGGTGGCCTGCGCGTGCTGCCGCATCTCGTCGAGGAAGTGCTTCTGCTGGTCGGTCGGCTCGCCGCCCCGCAGATAGGCGTACATCCTGCTCAGAGTGAGGGTCTTGCGGGTGATCACGTGGCTCATGCGGCCATGGTGGCAGGCACCACTGACAACGCCGCCGACGCGGTCAGGAGTTGGGGCGCTTGCCGTGGTTGGCCTTGCGGTTCTTGCGGGCGCGGCGCTTGTTTCCTCGCTTGGACATGATGTCTGTCTCCCTGGGTCGGGGCGGGCCGTCCTGTCAGTCCCGTCAGTCCTTTCGAGAGTCTAGGTCCGCTCTGTCCGTCTCGCATGGGTAGAGTCCCGGCCGCCGTCAGACCGTGGCCGCCCGCACCACCGTGAGGAACATCAGCGCGAGGGGCGGCGCCAGCCACCACAGGCCCAGCACGCGGCGCCGCGAGGGCAGCAGGGTGAGGAGGGCGGCCCAGGAGCCGAGGAACAGGACGACCAGGCAGACGGCGTCGATTCCGGCGTAGGCGCCGTCGTCCCAGACGCCCTGGGGCTCGGTGCGGTAGACCGCGAAGCACAAACCCGCCATCAGGACGTGAAGGATCACGAGCGGGACGCCGAGCACCCAGCGCAGGGCCCGCCGGTCCTGTTCCGGGTCGTAGGGGAGGTGCGGCAGGTCGGGCTTCACTCGGCGCCGGTCCTCGTACCGGGGGTGCGGCCCCGGTGGACGCGCCATGATCGTCGCATCGGGCCACCTTAAACCCGCCCCAAGGCGGCCTCCGTAGCCGCCGTCGCGCACGCGACGCGGGGTCCGCGTGCGCGACGGAGCGTGCCGCGGCGGGACCGGGTGCGCGCCCTGCCGGGGCGGAGGCGCGGGTTCCACGCTGCGTGCAGGGGGAGTGGACCCGAGAGCAGGAGGCGAGAGTCATGGCTCGTACGCAGTCCCCGTGCGGTGCGCGGACCAAGAGCGGCGGCACGTGCCGGCGGCTGGCCATGGTCGGGGCCTGGCGGTGCAACCTGCACCGCGCGGACTGGGCCACGTACCCGGTCGAACGCTTCAGGGAGCAGCGGGAACGGTGGGAGCGGCAGCAGGAGCGGGAGCGTCGCAAGGAGCGCCTCGCGACATGAGGGACGGGGGCAGACTGGAGGCATGTGCCGCAGCATCAAGACCCTCCGCCCGCCCGCGCTCTCCCACGAGGCGACCGGCGAGGACATCCGCGCCGCCGCCCTCCAGTACGTACGCAAGGTCTCCGGCTTCCACGTCCCCGCCGCGCACAACCGCGAGGTGTTCGAGCGGGCCGTGGACCAGGTCGCCGAGGCGACCCGCGCGCTCCTGGACGACCTCGAGGTGCGCGGTGCGAAGAGTCCTAGGAAGCAGGAGCAGGGCGCCGCATGACGTAGGCCGCGAGGCTGCCGGCCAGGGCGAGTGCCACGGCCGAGACCGCCACGGCCGTCCAGGTCGCGCCGAGCCACTGGCCGCCGAGGTAGCCGAGGCCCACGCTGTACGTGGCCCAGGCCGCTCCGGCCAGCGCCGACCACGGCAGGAACTCGCCGGGTTCCCGGCGTGCCGCGCCCGCGCCCAGGGAGACGACCGAGCGGCCCGCCGGGGCGAAGCGCGCGATGACGACCAGGAGGCCGCCACCGCGCGCGAGCGCCGTGCCGAGACGTTCCTGCGCGGTGGTCAGGCGGCGTGAGCGGGCGATGGCCCGGTCGAGGCGGGCGCCGCCGCGCCGGGCCAGGGCGTACGCCGCGAGGTCGCCGGCCAGGGAGGCGGCGGCCGCGCAGAGGATCAGGGTGAGCAGGGAACCGGTGCCGGTGGCGGCGGCGGTCGCGGCCGTGACGACGAGGATGCCGCTCGGCAGGACCGGCAGGAACACGTCCAGGAGGACGGACACGGCGACGGCCGCGTAGACCCATGGGCCGGCGGTCAGCGACCCCACGCTTTCGAGCACCTTCACTCCCCGGTCCGGCGCCGCAGGGCGGCTGCACAGGCCCAGAGCGTACGCCCGGCGGGGTGTCAGACGGCGACCGGGGCGCCCTTCTCGCCGCGGTCGCCCGCGTCCTCGCGCGTCTCCACGGCCTCGCGCGTCTCCGCCTTGCCGAGCTCCCGCGCCGCACCTCCGGTCCTGCGCGAGGTGAAGAGCGCGTCCAGGGACAGTGCGCCCGGGCCGGTGAACACCAGCAGCAGCAGCGCCCAGCAGAAGAGCGCCGACGCCTCGCCGCCGTTCTCCAGCGGGAAGAGGCCCATCGGCTGGTGGACCGAGAAGTACGCGTACGCCATCGAGCCCGAGGCGAGGAACGCCGTCGCCCGCGTGCCCAGGCCCAGCAGCACCAGGGCGCCGCCGACGAGCTGGATCACGGCCGCGTACCAGCCGGGCCAGGCGCCGGCCGGGACGGTGCCGCCGCTGCCGGCCGCGCCGCCGAGGACGCCGAAGAGCGAGGCGGCGCCGTGGCAGAGGAAGAGCAGGCCGACGACCACGCGGAACAGGCCGAGGGCGTAGGGGCGGGCCCGATCGAGACGGACGGTGAGCGTGGGCGTGGACAGGGGTGTGGACATGGGGGAACTCCATTCGGCGGGGACGTACCGATGCGGCCCCACGTTAGGCTCCCCTAACCATTACTTGCAAGTTCAACATTCGTTCTTCGTCAGGTCGGCGGGGTGGGGCCGTGGCGGCCGCCAGCGCCGCCCGGGCCACCGCGTCCGCGTCCGACAGCGTCACCGAGTCGACGCCCGGGCGGGCGCCCGCCGCCGTGACCCAGTGCACCCCCTCGGTCGGCACGCCCACCGCGAAGCGCCGCGGATGGGCCCGCCCCTGACGGTCGATCAAGCGGTACGGGCGCGGCGTGACGTCCAGGCCGCCGGTGTCGTACCCGTCGACCACGTGCGTACGGCAGGCGCCCGTCGCCAGCAGCCCCGCGAGGAGCGCGTCGCCGGTGCGGCGCAGGTCCGGCTCGGGCAGCCGCGCCTCGATCAGGGTGGTCGCCGCCACGGTGGAACCGGGCACGTCCGGCGATTCCCCGACGAAGGCGCCGCCCTCGGCGCGTACGCGCAGGCGCGGGCCGACGACCTCCAGCACCCCCGCCTCGATCAGCGCCGCCATCTCCTCGATGCGGCGGCGCGGCGGGCCGATCGAGAGGAAGGCGTTCAGCGGGGTGTACCAGCGGTCGAGGTGGTCGCGGCGCGACGCGCCCGACAGGCCCGCGTGGTCCACGATCTGCCGCAGCTCGTTGCGGATGTCGCGCAGCACGTCCAGCGCGGCCTTCAGCGGGCCCGTGACATTGCCGAGCGCCGCCTGGGCCGCGTCCCGGCGCAGGTACGCGAGCAGCCAGGCCCGGTGCTCGGCCGGCGACCGGAACGTTTCGTCACCGTACGGGCGTGAGAGGCGCTCCCAGCACCAGCGGTCGGCGTCGGCCACGCCGTACGCGTCCAGGGCCGCGTCGGGGTCGGCCAGGTAGCGGGTGCGGAACCCGAGGGCGGCCGGGAGCAGCCTCTCGTAGTACGCCGTCTCGACCTCCCGCGCCACCAGCGGCCAGATCTCGGCCAGGAAGTCCGGCGGATCGCCCGCCTCCGCCCGCTTGCGGAACGTCTCGATGACGTCCGCCGTCAGCAGCACCGGCTCGTGCCGCTCCGAGGCGCCCTTCTCGTTGTCGCCGCGCGCCTGGTACGGCACACCGCGCCGGGACCCCGCGTACAGGCGCGGCTCCCGCCCCGAGGGGCGGTACACCAGCCCGGAGTCCGTCCGCTCGAACGTGCCGCCGCGGCCCTCCGTCAGCAGCGCCATGTGGTCGAAGAAGTTGAGGCCGAGGCCGCGCAGCAGCACCGGCTCCCCGGCCGCGACACCGGAGAGGTCGAGGTCCGCCGGGTTGGCGGGCGGCAGGTAGCGCAGCCCGTGGCGCTCCGCGTACACCTCCAGCTCGGCCTCCACCCGCCCGGCGGCCGACGGCAGGTGGCCCTGCGCGAGGACGACCGCGGAGAGGCCGGTGAGCGCCGTGCCGTCGTCCAGCTCCAGGATCTGCGGGCCGTCGGGGCCTTCCGGGCCGTCCTCCAGGCGTACGGCGCGGGCCCGGTGCACCCGTACGGTCACCTCCGGCGGCGCCTCGCGCACCGTGTGCGTGAACGCCCACTCCAGGTAGGCGCCGTAGCAGGCCCGCGTCGGGTAGTCGTCGGGGCCGAGCCCGTACGAGCGGGTGGCGGCCCACTCGTACAGGCTCGGCCCCCGGCGTATCGGGCCCTCGCAGCGCACGCTGTCGTCGGTGAAGACCGTCACCTGGGAGGCGACCGTGTTCATCAGCAGCTCGGCGGGCTGGTCGGTGCGCCAGACGCGGCCGGGGCCCGGCGGGGCGGGGTCGACGACGTGGACCGTCAGCCGGGCTCCCGGGGCCAGCTCCGGTACGGAGGCGCAGAGCCTTTCCAGCACCGACGTACCGCGGGGGCCGGCGCCGACCAGGGCTATGGCAGGGGCGAGTGCGGGCGGGACGGGCGAGACGAACAAGGCGCGGACTCCCGGGGCAGGTGCAGGCGGGTGCGGGCGGATGCGGACTCGGTGCGGTGGGGGCAGACGGGTGCGGGCTCGATGCGGTGGGTGCGGGCGGGCGTGGGCGGGTGCGGACGGGTGCCGTGTGCGGCAAGCGGAACGCTCATCATGCCGGTGACGCAGCCCTCACCGAAGCCTTGGGCAGGGCTTCACTGTCCGCTGTGGGCGGGATCGCGGCATGCCTGTACGGGACATTCACCGGACGTTCACAGGCGTGCCGGCACGCACTTACGCCTCAGGCGTCACCGCTTCCTCGTGCACGGTCACGAGCCCGCCCGCCTCCCGCGCGTGCTCCAGCCGCAGCCGCGCCGAGCGCCCGCGCAGCGTCAGCGTCATCAGCTGGTTGCCGAACCACGGCCCGCCCGTGCGGCGCCACTCGACCACCGGGCGCCCCACCCGCCCGTGGCGCCGCAGTACGCGCCCGAGCACCCGCCCCGCCCCGCTCCAGCCGAACCGGAACCCCCGGCGCAGCGAGCCCGGGATGCGGTTGTGCACCGGCGAGCAGGTCAGTTGCAGCACCCGGGAGCGCGGGGCCGCCTCGGGCCACACCGGCTCCGCGATGTACGCGTGGTGCACGTCGCCCGACAGCACGCACACGGTCGCCGGGGCGTCCGGCCCGCTGCCCGCCTCCGCCAGCAGCCGGGCCAGCCGCTCGAACGAGGCCGGGAACGCCGACCAGTGCTCCAGGTCCGCCTTCCGGCGCACGGCCTCCGAGAACCGCGCCCAGCGTGCGCCCCGCGCGCCCCGGCACAGCGCGGCGTTCCACGCCTCCGCGTCGTGCATGAGGGGCGGCAGCAGCCACGGCAGCGAGGTGCCGATCAGCAGGTGGTCGCAGCCCGCGCGGTCCGCGAGGGCCTCCTCGCGCAGCCACCGCTCCTCCGCCTCGTCGAGCATGGCCCGGTGCCGCTCGTCCAGCACCCGGCCGGCCCGGGTGTCCACCATCAGCAGCCGCGTCCGCCCGAAGTCCCGCCGGTAGCTCCACCGCACGCTCGCCGGGTCCGCGTCCGCCTCCTCCGCGAACCGCCGCAGCACGTCCGTACCGTCCGGAGCCGCACGCACCGCCGCGTACAGCGGGTCGGCGTCCAGCTCGTCGGGGGAGAGGTTGCCGAGGTGCTGGTAGACCCAGTACGACATCAGCCCGCTCAGGATCCGCTCCCGCCACCACCCCGTGCGGCGCATGTCCGCCACCCACGCGGCGCTGGTGTTCCAATCGTCGACGACGTCGTGATCGTCGAAGATCATGCAGCTGGGCACGGTGGACAGCAGCCAGCGCACCCCCGAGTCCTGCCAGGACTCGTCGTAGAGGTACGTGTACTCCTCGTAGTCCGCCACCTGGGCTCCGGGCGGCTCGCTCAGGTCGCGGCGGGCGGCCAGCCGGCGGCGCGTCGCGGCGGAGGTCTCGTCGGCGTACACCTGGTCGCCGAGGAGGAGCAGCACGTCGGGGCGTACCGCGGTGGGGTCGGCGGCCAGGCGGGCGGCGAGCCTGTCCAGCGCGTCCGGGCCCACCGGGTCCTTGCCGTCGCCAGGCGGCGCGGACCAGCGGCAGGAGCCGAAGGTGACGCGCAGGGCGCCCCCGCCCCCGCCCCCGGCGCCGTCTCCGGGGTCCGGCGTGGTGATGGTGCTCGCCGGGTGCCGCGAGTCGGCGGGCGGCCACACCGGGCGGCCGTCCAGCAGCACCTCGTACGGAGTGGTCGAGCCGGGGGTCAGGCCGGTGACCTGGACCAGCGCGTAGTGGTGCCCGGCGACCTGGAACGTGCGTGTCTCCCCGCCGGCCCCGTCGGCGCAGCGCACCTCGGCCGTGCAGGGGCGGTCCGTCTCGGCCCAGACGGTGGCGCGGCCGCCGCCGTTCCCGTCGACGTACCGCAGTACCGGTCCCAGTCGTAGTCCGGCTGCCATGCCCGACCTCCTCCGTCGCCCCGCCCGTACATCCACGGTACGGAACGACGGAGGTCCGGCGGTCCAGGCGGTCCGGCGGTGTCGCGGCGGCTCAGCAGCCGTTCAGGACCGACTGGAGCGCGCTCTTCTCGGCCGAGTCCACGCTGAGGTTCCAGTGGTGCTTCACGTGCACCCACATCCGGGCGTACGTGCAGCGGTACGCGGTGCGGGGCGGCAGCCACTCGGCCGGGTCGAGGTCGCTCTTCGCCTGGTTGACGTCGTCGGTGACGGCGATGAGCTGCGGGCGGGCGAGGTCGTTGGCGAACGCCTGGCGCTGCGAGGTCGTCCAGGCGCTGGCGCCCGAGCGCCAGGCCTCGGCGAGGGCGACGACGTGGTCGATGTCCAGGTCGGACGCGGCCCGCCAGGTCGCGCCGTCGTACTCGGAGTACCAACTTCCGCTGACCGCCGCGCAGGAGGAGTCCTGGACGACGTTGACGCCGTCGCGCTTGAGGACGACCTCGCGGGTGTTGCAGGTGCCGGACTGGGTGCTCCAGTGCGGGAACAGGTCGCGGCTGTAACCGCTGGAGGAACCTTCCGCCTTGACCGTGAGCTGGCCCAGGTACGTACGGGCGGTGGCGGCGCTGATCGGGGTCGGCGGGGCGGCCTGGGCGGCGGGGGCGGTGGCCAGGACGCCGGTGGCGGTGAGAGCGGCGGAGGCGGCGAGCACGGCGGTTCGACGGGCTATTCGACGCGCGTAGACACCGGACATGGGTGACTCCCTTGGGATGTGGGGGTGTTGGCCGATCGCCCGTTCGGGCGCTCGGTCATCGTGGTGGCGCCAGGTTTCCCCGGGGGATGCGCCGGGTTACAGAGTGGCGACGTGTGCACGTCACATCAAGGGGTGTGCCCGGTTTCTGACGTCCCGGCACCTGCCTTGTCCGGCTTTAGGGTTGACGTGTGCTGCTGCCCGTCAACGCCACGTTCGCGGCTGTTCTGGCCGTCCTGCTCGCCGTCGCCGCCACCGTCGTGGCCGTCGCCCGGCTCCGGCCGCCGCGCGACACCGTCACCGCGGGCGTCCGGGCGGCGGTGCAGCTCGCCGCCGTCTCGTTCGCCATCGGCTGGGTCGTCCGGGCCGTGCCCCTGCTGCTCGCCTTCCTGCTGCTGATGTACGCCGTCGCCGTCCGCACCGCCGGGCGCCGCATCACGCCGAACGGCACCTGGTGGTGGACGGCCGTGCCGATCGCCGCCGGGGTCGTCCCGGTCGTCGCCGCGCTGCTGCTCACCGGGCTCGTACCGGTCAAGGGCATCGCGCTGATCCCGGTCACCGGCATCCTCATCGGCGGCGCGCTCACCGCGACCGTGCTCGGCGGGCGCCGCGCTCTGGACGAGCTGGGCACCCGCCACGGCGAGGTGGAGGCGGGGCTCGCGCTCGGGCTGCAGGAACGGGACGCGCGGCTGGAGGTGGCGCGGGAGGCGGCGGCGGACGCCCTGCTGCCGGGGCTCGACCAGACGCGGACGGTGGGGCTCGTCACACTGCCGGGCGCCTTCGTGGGCATGCTGCTGGGCGGCGCGGCGCCGCTGGAGGCGGGGGCGGTGCAGCTGTTCGTGCTGGTGGGGCTCATGGCGGTGCAGGCGGTCGCGGTGGCGGCGGTGCTGGAGCTGATCGCGCGCGGGAAGCTGCACCGGGAGGAGGCGTGAGCGGAGGGATCCCGTACCCTGGACGGAGCAGAAGGGGAGTAGCTCTTCGCCGGAACGTCGACATACTGCTGGGCCACGCGCCCGGCCGGCGCCCGGAGGCGGCCTCGTCAGGGGCCCGCCAGCGAGACCTTCGGCAACAGCAGCGCCATGCCATGTCCGACATGCCCATGGTGCCGCCGTGCCGGAGCGACCCCTGACACGTCTCTTCTCGGTACGGCGGCGCCCGACCGATTGAGGAACCATCCGTGCTCAGCCTCACCATCACGGCGATCACCTTCGGCGTCGTCTTCCTCGCCGAGCTTCCCGACAAGACCGCGCTCGCCGGGCTCATGCTGGGCACGCGGTACCGCGCCTCCTACGTCTTCGCGGGCGTCGCCGCCGCCTTCGCCGTCCACGTCGCCCTGGCCGTCGCCGCCGGCAGCGTGCTGACCCTGCTGCCGCACCGGCTGGTGCAGGCGCTGGTGGGCGTGCTGTTCCTGTGCGGGGCGGCGGTGCTGCTGCTGAAGAAGGACGACGGCGACGAGGAGAAGATCAAGGCCCCGGCCGACCAGTCCTTCTGGAAGGTCTCCGGGGCGGGCTTCATGCTGATCCTGGTCGCGGAGTTCGGCGACCTGACGCAGATCATGACCGCGAACCTCGCCGCCCGCTACGACAGCCCGCTCTCCGTCGGCCTCGGCGCCGTACTGGCCCTGTGGGCGGTCGCCGGCATCGGCATCCTGGGCGGGCGCACGCTCATGAAGTACGTGCCGCTGCGCCTGATCACCAAGGTCGCCGCCTGCCTGATGCTGGCCCTGGCGGGCTTCAGCCTGTACGAGGCGCTCGCGCCCTGACCGCTACCCCGTGAAGCGGCTACCCCGTGAAGTGGAGGCGGATGGTGCCGTCGGCGCCGTCCGCCTCCACGCGTATGGACGACAGGTCCGGTACGAGGACGTCGGGGGCGAAGGCGCCCGCGCGGGGGCCCACGCCCACCACGCGCATCCCGGCGGCCCGGCCCGCCGCGATACCCGCCTCGGAGTCCTCGAACACCACGCAGTCGGCCGGGTCGAAGCCCAGCTCGGCGGCGCCCTTGAGGAAGCCCTCCGGGTCCGGCTTGCTCGCGCCCACGCACTCGGCGGTCACGCGCGTGTCCGGCATGCGCAGCCCGGCCGCGCCCATCCGGGCCCGGGCGAGCTTCTCGTCGGCGGAGGTCACCAGGGCGTGCGGGAGCGCGGCGATGGCGTCCATGAAGGCGGGGGCGCCGCCGATGGGCACGACGCCGTCGAGGTCCGCGGTCTCCTCGGCGAGCATGGCGCGGTTGTCGGCGTGGTTCTGCTCCATGGGCCGGTCGGGCAGCAGGGCGGCCATGGTCGCGTAGCCCTGGCGGCCGTGCACCACCTTCAGCGCCTCCTCGGGGTCCAGCCCGTGCCGGATCGCCCAGCGGCGCCAGCAGCGCTCCACGACTGCGTCGCTGTTGACGAGGGTGCCGTCCATGTCGAGCAGGAGGGCCCGTGCGGTCAGGGAGGTGGCGGCGGGCGTCGTCATGGAGGGGCTCCGCGAGAGTGGGGGGTGGGGTACGAAGTGGCCCGCCCGCCGGTCAGGGAGTACGGGCGGGACCACTTTGTTCCTCCACGATACAAAAGGAGGTGGCCCAGCGCCAGCCCGGGTGCGCACGGGTACGGACCCCGCGCCTCAGCGGCCGGTGGTCTCCGATTCCAGGGCCTCCCGGGTCGCCGGGCCGTACACGCCCCACTCGTCCTCGTCGAGGTCCCGGGCCCACTGGTAGCGGTACACGCCCTCCTCCACGGCCTCGTTGTAGCGGCCGTTCATGGGGCCGTCGTACAGGCCGGCCTGGCGCAGCCGGTACTGGAGCTCGCTGACCTCCGGGCCCCGGTCGCCGCGGCGGAGGGTCGGCGCCTCCTCGGGCTCCGGTTCGGGTTCCGGATCCGGCTGGGCCGGGCCGTTGGTGCGGGCCGCCGAGGGGCGCGTGCCGCCTTCCTGACCCGGCGCGCCCGGGGCCGTGGCGGAGGCCGTCCCCGAGGGCGTACGGGCGGACGCGGACGCGGAGGCGGAGGCGGACGCCGACCGGGACGCGGAGGCGGACGCGGACGGTGACGCCGAGGCCGTACCGGACGCGGAGCCGGACCGGAGGGCGGAGACGGACGGGTCGGCGGACGGCCCGTGCGGCAGGGCGCTGGGCCACGCGGGCGCGCTCACGTCCAGGTCGGGCAGGACGCGGTCGGACTCGTCGTCCCCCTCGAACAGGCCGCTCGCGAGCGCCGCCACGCACGCCACCGCCACCACGGCCACCGCCGCGCCGAGGGCCGCTTGAGGGCTCCGGTTCCGGGTCCGGCGCCGCTCACGGGCGCGGGAGCGGCGCGGCCCGAGCTCCGGTTCGTACGCCGTTTCGTACACCGGCTCAAACGCCGGTTCCGGTTCCGGTTCCGGTCCGTACGCGGGGGGCGCGTAGGGCACCGGAGCGCCGGGCTCCGTGTACGGCGCCGGCGTCGCCGTGTGCAGCGGCATCGTCGTCGCCACGGGCTCGGCGGCGTCGAGGTTCACGTACGGGCCTATGCGCAGCTCGAAACCGTCGCCGGCGCAACCGCAGCTCTCGCGCTGCGCCGTCACCGTCGCCGCACCGCACTCAGGACACTCCTGTCCCGTCAACGTGGGTCCCCTCCCCTTGAAACTGCCAGCGATTATGCAGCCACTTCCGGCCGCCGGAATCCGGCCGCGTGACGCTCGGCAGGCCATAACGGGCCAGAACGCCCAGGATGGGAGAGAAAAGAGGGGGTACGCGACGGACCCGACTGACTCGGCCGGCCGGTTGTCCCCGCCGGCCGGACGGACGCGGCGTACACGAGGGAGACGATGTCGATGGCACAGGAAGTGAGCACCCCGGCCACCAGCCCCGGCCCCGCCCCGGGGGAGGCCCTCAGCCACCGCGCCGTCCTGGTCGCGATCGGTGCCCTGCTGCTCGGCATGCTGCTGGCCGCGCTCGATCAGACCATCGTCTCCACGGCCCTGCCGACGATCGTCAGCGAACTCGGCGGCATGGAGCACCTCTCCTGGGTCGTCACCGCCTACATGCTGGCCTCCACGGCCGCGACGCCCCTCTGGGGCAAGCTCGGTGACCAGTACGGCCGCAAGAAGCTCTTCCAGTCCGCGATCGTCCTCTTCCTCATCGGCTCGGCGCTGTGCGGCATCGCGCAGAACATGCCGCAGCTCATCCTCTTCCGCGCCGTCCAGGGCCTGGGCGGCGGCGGTCTGATGGTGCTGTCGATGGCGATCGTCGGCGACATCGTCTCGCCGCGCGAACGCGGCCGCTACCAGGGCCTCTTCGGCGCCGTCTTCGGGGCGACCAGCGTCCTCGGGCCGCTCCTCGGCGGGCTGTTCACGCAGCACCTGTCCTGGCGGTGGGTGTTCTACATCAACATCCCCGTCGGTATCGTCGCGCTCTTCGTCATCGCCGCCGTCCTCCACATCCCGGCGCGCCCCACCCGCCACACCATCGACTACCTCGGCACCTTCCTCATCGCCTCCGTCGCCACCTGCCTGGTGCTCGTGGCCTCGCTCGGCGGCACCACCTGGGCGTGGGGCTCGCCGCAGATCATCGGCCTCGCCGTGCTCGGCGCGGTGCTGCTCCTGTGGTTCCTGCGGGTCGAGAAGCGCGCCGCGGAACCGGTGCTGCCGCTGAAGCTGTTCCGGATCCGCACCTTCACGCTCGTCTCGGTCATCAGCTTCATCGTCGGCTTCGCGATGTTCGGCGCGATGACCTACCTGCCGACGTTCCTCCAGGTCGTGCAGGGCGTGTCGCCGACCATGTCGGGCGTGCACATGCTGCCGATGGTCTTCGGCATGCTGCTCACCTCCACGCTCTCCGGCCAGCTCGTCAGCCGCACCGGCCGCTGGAAGGTCTTCCCGCTGGCCGGGACGGCCGTCACCGCCCTCGGGCTGCTCCTGCTGCACCAGTTGGAGCGGGACAGCTCCGAGGGCGAGATGAGCCTGTACTTCTTCGTCTTCGGCGCCGGGCTCGGCCTGGTCATGCAGGTCCTGGTGCTGGTGGTGCAGAACGCCGTCGGGTACGAGGACCTCGGCGTCGCCACCTCCGGAGCCACCTTCTTCCGCTCCATCGGCGCCTCCTTCGGTGTGGCCATCTTCGGCACGGTCTTCACCAACCGCCTCACCGGCAAGCTGAGCGACGCCCTCGCCGGACAGGAGCTGCCGCCCGGCGCCGGGCCCGACCAGCTCGCCGCCGACCCGCGCGCCCTCGCCGAACTGCCGCCCGACCTGCGCACCGGCGTCCTGGACGCCTACTCCACGTCCATCACGGACGTCTTCCTGTACGCGTCCCCCGTCGTGCTCCTCGCCTTCCTCGTCGCCTGGCTGCTGAAGGAGGACCGGCTGCGCGGCTCGGTCACCGCGCCCGACGCGAGCGAGACCCTCGCCTCCAACCCGGTGACCCGGTCCTCGTACGAGGAGTGCGCCCGCGCCCTGTCGGTGCTCGGCTCCCGCGAGGGGCGCAAGGCGGTCTACGAGAAGATCACCGCCCGCGCGGGCCTGGACCTGCTGCCCGCGGCGAGCTGGCTGCTGCTGCGGGTCCGGCGGCACGGCACCGTCGAGCCCGCACGGCTCGCCGACACCACGCCCGTACCGATCAGGGCCATCACCGAGGCCGCCCGTCAGCTCGAGGAACGGCGCCTGGTGCGCCGCGAGGGCCTCCAGCTGATCCTCACCGACGAGGGCGTGGACGTCGCGGCCCGCCTGGCACGCGCCCGCGAGGAGTCCCTCGCGGAGCTCCTCGGCGACTGGTGGGGACCCGAGCGGCCCACGGACCTGGTGCAGCTGGTCGAGCAGCTGACGTCCGAGCTGTGCGGCTCCACCCGCGAGCGCCCGCGCTCCGCGGAGCCGCGCCGCAACCACGCGGCGTCGCGGGCGCAGGGCGGCTGAGGGAGTCCGGGCCCCTCAGCCCAGGCCGCCGTCCCCCGCGCCCAGGCCGCCGTCCCCCGCGCCCAGCGCCGCCAGCAGCTCGCGCTCCCGCGCCGCGCTGAGGCCCGCGCCTCTGGCCCGGTCCAGGCCCTGCTCGCGCTCCCAGCGCAGCGTGTCGGCGAGCAGCTCCGCCCGGGGGCGGTGGCGAAGTCCGGCGGCACGCGCCGCCGAGCCGCTCCGGTCCTGCCAGCCCCGCCAGTCGGGGTCCACCAGCCACATCGGCAGCGACTCCTCGCCCATGTACTCCTCCACGCCCTGCTCCAGCAGCCACGCCGAGTCGGCGGTGACGACCGGGCCGGTGTGCCCGCCGAGGGCACGGGACAGCTCGATCCACTCGGCGAACGGAACGACCGGACCGACGGCGTCGTACGTCCCCCTGCGCCCGCTCTCCGCCGCGTCGAGCAGCCAGGCGGCGAGGTCACGCACGTCGACCGCCTGGGTCGGCAGGCCGGGTGCGTCGGGCACCAGCATCGGCCCGCGCGGGTCGCGGGCGGCGCGGGCCGCCCAGTAGCCGGTGCGCCCGGTGTGGTCGCCGGGGCCGCCGATCAGCCCCGCGCGTGCGACGAGCAGGCGGTCGCCCACGGCGGCCCTCGACGCCTGCTCGCAGGCGACCTTCGCCTCCCCGTACAGCGCCCGGTCGACCTCGCCGCGGTCCGTCGGGGCGAGGAGGGCGGCGGACTCGTCCGCGCCCGGCTCGGCATGGGAGGCGTAGGCGCTGATGGAGGAGACGTAGGCCCAGTGCCGGGCCCGGTCGCCCAGCGCGTCGAGCGCCGCCCGGACGAAGGCGGGCTGCCACGACACCTCGACCACCGCGTCCCACGCGCGGTCCGGCAGCGCCGCGTACGCCGCCGGATCACGCCGGTCGGCGGCGACCAGCTCCGCCCCGTCCACCACCTTGCCGCTCTCGCCGCGGGCGAGGCACGTCACCCGGTGACCGCGCGCGAGCGCCTGGCGCGACACCTCCTGCCCCACCCATGCCGTTCCGCCCAGTACCAAGATCTCCATCCCGCCACCCAAGCACCGCACTCCCGCACACGCGTGCGGTTTCGCCGTCAGCGGAGATCCGGAGGACTCAGCCGAGCTCCTTGCCGTACCAGATCTCCATGTACGGGCCCTCGCAGTACGCCGGGATCTCGCGGTAGCCGTTGCGCGTGTACAGCGCGCGGGCCTCGACCAGGTCCAGGCGGGTGTTGAGGACCGTGCGCGAGGCCCCCAGCTCTCGCGCGGCGGCCTCGAGCGCGGCGAGCAGCAGGCCCGCGCCGCCGGTGCCCCGGAAGGCGGGCCGGACGAAGACCCGGGTCAGCTCGGCGCGCTCGGCGTCCAGCATCAGCACGCCGCCGCAGGCCGCCGGTTCGCCGGCCGGGCGGCCGACCACGAACCGGCCCGTGGGCGGCGTGAGCAGCTCCACACCGTCGCCCGCGAGCCCCTCGTCGATCTCGGCGGCGGTGGCGGGCCGCCCCCAGTAGCGGCTGGCGACCTCGTCGTAGTAGTCGCGCCGCAGCGCGGTGGCGTCGGCGGTGTCGTACCGCTCGGGGGCTATGGTCCACAGGGTGGTGGTCGTCATGATCAGGCCACCACCCGGGCCAGCAGCATGCCGTCGTAGCTCCTGCCCACCGTCTGGAGCGCCGTGGCGTCCAGCCGGGGGTCGCGCGCGACCAGGTCCAGCATCTCGCGGGTCGCGCGTACGGCCTCGTCCGTGGACGTCTCGTCGATGATCGCGCCACCGCGCACCACGTTGTCGACGACGATCAGGCTGCCCGGCCGGGTGAGGCGCAGCGCCCACTCCACGTAGTGCGGGTTGTTCTTCTTGTCGGCGTCGACGAAGACGAGGTCGAAGGGGCCCGCGCCCTCCTCGGCCAGCTTCGGCAGGGTGTCCAGGGCGGCGCCCGTGCGCACCTCGGCGATGGCGTCGAGCCCGGCGCGGGCCAGGTTCGCGCGGGCCACGTCCGCGTGGGCGGGGTCGTACTCCAGCGTGATCAGCCGTCCGTCGGACGGCAGCGCCCGGGCCAGCCAGATGGTGCTGTACCCGGCGAGGGTGCCGATCTCCAGGACGGTGCGCGCGCCCAGCGTGCGGGCCAGGAGGTGCAGCAGTTTCCCCTCGGTCGGGGATACGGCGATGGCCGGGAGCCCCGCCTCCCGGGCGGCCGCGAGCGCGGCGGTCAGCGCCTCGTCCGGGGGTGCCAGCATGTCGGCGAGGTAGTCGCCCACGGCGCTCCACCGGGCCTGCGGGTCCTGTGTCTGATCCTGTGTCATGGCGCCGAACGTACACGCGGGAAGGCCCCGGTGCGGGTGCACCGGGGCCTGTCCGAACCTGCTGGCTCTTTTAGTACCAGTGGTTGGCCTGCCAGAAGTTCCAGGCGCCGCACGGGCTGCCGTAGCGGTCGTTCATGTAGTCCAGGCCCCACTCGATCTGGGTGGCCGGGTTCGTCTTCCAGTCCGCGCCGGCGGACGCCATCTTCGAGGCCGGGAGCGCCTGGACCAGGCCGTACGCGCCGGAGGAGGCGTTCGTGGCGGACGGGTTCCAGCCGGACTCGTGCTCCACGATCTTGCTGAAGCACTGGTACTGGCCCGCCGGGACCATCTTCTTGGCGATGTCCTGCGCGGAGGCGGCCGAAGCCGGGGCAGTCGTACCCAGCACCGCGCCGGTCGCGCCCAGCAGCACGGCTGCACCGGCGGCGACGGACTTCTTGCGGGCGGAGAAGCGGCTGGCGATCGAGCGGAACACGTAAGAGACCTAACGTCGGGGACGGGGGCGTCGCCCGGGCACACCGGTACCGCGCCGGAAGGGCGGGGGAGTGGGATGCCTGGGCGCTGCGACCCGCTGCGATGCGAGCGGCGCCCGGCGACGTCCACCAGAGAAGCAGCCGGGGCGGGGCCGGTGCAACGCCCCCTTGTACTAGGCGACACCGGACACGGGGGCCGGGAGCCCGCTCGGCGCGCGGAGCCGTCCGCGCACGTCGCCACGGGCAAAAGCACCCCGGCCGGCCCCCTGGATCCGGCCACTATCGTCCGTCGTAAGTGATCTGGGTCCTATGGGGCACCTCACCCGGAGAGGCCCCCTTTATGCCGCTTTCGGGGCCTTCAGGGACCTTCGAATGTGACCTGGGCCTCGAAGTTCGCCCTCCGGGTCGCGCGCCGCAGCGCCTTCAGGACCGTCGATCCGATGGTGACCGTCAGGACGACGGTGAGCACCGCCCGCCCCAGGTCCCAGCCGAGCGAGGTCGCCACGTAGTAGGCGAGGAACCGGACCAGGTTCTCGTGCAGCGGGTCACCGGCGTGGAAGGAGATCCCGCTGTGCAGGCCCTGGAGGATGACCCAGCCCTGCAGATTCATGACCAGGCCGTACGCGTACGACGCCAGCGCCCCGTACCCGGCGAGCAGCGCCAGCTCACCCCGGCCGCGCAGCCGGTCCGGGCCCGGCAGCAGCCCGGCGCCCATCGCGAACCAGCCCATCGACAGCATCTGGAACGGCATCCACGGGCCCACCCCGCCCGTGAGCAGCGCGGACGCGAAGATCGTCACCGCGCCCAGGACGAAGCCGAAGCCCGGGCCGAGGACCCGGCCGCTCAGCACCATCAGGAAGAACATGGGCTCCAGCCCCGCCGTCCCCGCGCCCAGTGGGCGCAGCGCCGCCCCCACGGCGGCCAGCACGCCGAGCATCGCCACCGCCTTGGCGTCCATGCCCTGGTCGGCGATCGTCGCCACGACGACCGCGACCAGCAGCGGCAGCAGCGCGGCGAAGAGCCACGGCGCGTCGTCGGCGCGGGTCGCCAGGCCCGAGGCGCCGTCCGCGAGCAGCGGCCAGCCCAGGGCGATCACGCCGATGACGGTGATCAGCGCGAGCGCGGCGGCGGAACGGACCCCGAGGCGCAGCGCGCGCTGCGGGCGGGGGCTCACAGCGCCGCCTCCACCTGCGCGACCGTCAGCCACTTCTGCGGGGCCAGGATCTTGGAGACCTGCGGCGCGAAGGCCGGCGACGACGTCACCACCTCGGCCGCCGGGCCGTCCGCGACGATCTCGCCGTCCGCGAGGATCACCACGCGGTGCGCCAGCTCGGCGGCGAGCTCCACGTCGTGCGTGGCGAGCACGATGCCGTGGCCGTCGGCGGCCAGCCCGCGCAGGACGGTGACCAGCCGCGCCTTGGCCGCGTAGTCGAGGCCCCGGGTCGGCTCGTCGAGCAGCAGCAGGGGCGGCCGCCCGGTGAGCACGACGGCCAGCGCGAGCGCGAGCCGCTGCCCCTCGGAGAGGTCGCGCGGATGCGTGTCGTCGCCCACGTCCGGCAGCAGCTCCGCCACCAGGGCCCGGCACGCCCCGGGCGCCGCGCCCGCGTCGGCGTCGGCGGCCGCGCACTCGGCGGCGACGGTGTCGGCGTACAGCAGGTCGCGCGGCTCCTGCGGTACGAGCCCGGCCTGCCGGACCAGCTCGCGCGGCGCCGTGCGGTGCGGTACGCGCCCGCCCACGAGCACCCGGCCGCCCGACGGCTCCACCATCCCGACGAGCGCCCCGAGGAGCGTGGACTTCCCGGCGCCGTTGCGCCCCATCAGCGCCACGGTCTCGCCGCCCCGCACGACCAGGTCCACACCCCGCAGCACCTCCGCCTGGCCGCGCCGCACCCGCAGGCCCTCGGCGGCGACGAGCCCGGCCGCCGCCGACTCGGCGGGTGCCTCGGGGGCACGGCGCCGCCCCCACCGGAAGCGCGCGGTCCGCGGGACACCGGCACCGGAACCGGCGCCGGCACCGGCCGGGGTCCGTGCGGTCGAGGCCACGGCCCGCGCCTCCCCGGCCCGGGGCTCCGCGCCCGCCAGCCGCTCCCGCAGGTCCGCCGCGCGGCGCCGGGCGTCCCGTACCGACAGCGGCAGCGGCGACCAGCCCGCCACCCGCGCCAGCGAGACCACCGGCGGATGGACCGGCGACACCGCCATCACCTCCGCCGGGGGGCCGAGGAGCACCGGCTCGCCCGGCGCCCGCAGCAGCGCCACCCGGTCGGCGTACTGCACCACCCGCTCCAGGCGGTGCTCGGCCATCAGCACCGTCGTGCCCAGGTCGTGCACGAGGCGCTGGAGGACCGCGAGGACCTCCTCCGCGGCCGCCGGGTCCAGCGCCGACGTCGGCTCGTCGAGCACCAGCACCCGGGGGTGCGGGGTGAGCACGGACCCGATCGCGACGCGCTGGCGCTGCCCGCCCGACAGGGTGGCGATCGGGCGGTCCCGCAGCTCCGCCAGGCCCAGCAGGTCGAGCGTCTCCTCCACGCGGCGGCGCATCACGGCGGGCGGCAGGCCCAGCGACTCCATGCCGTACGCGAGCTCGTCCTCGACCGTGTCGGTGACGAAGTGCGCCAGCGGGTCCTGGCCCACCGTGCCGACGACGTCGGCCAGTTCGCGCGGCCGGTGCGTGCGCGTGTCGCGGCCGTCGACGGTGACCCGGCCGCGCAGGGTGCCGCCCGTGAAGTGCGGCACGAGCCCGGACACGGCGTTCAGCAGCGTCGACTTGCCGACACCGGACGGGCCCACCAGCAGCACCAGTTCGCCCTCGGGGACGGTGAGGTCCACGTCCCGCAGGGTGGCGTCCGGGGCGCCGTCGTACGTCACGGAGACGTTCTCGAAGCGGATCACGAGCGCATCACGACATCCTCTTGGGAAGGGGGGCTACGAAAGCGGGCAGCAGGCCCAGCAGGACGACCAGCGCCGGCCACACCGGCAGCTCCGGCGCGACGAGCGGGACGACCCCGGGGCGCAGGACCGTCTCGTCCCACACGGCCAGCAGACCGCCGACCGCCGCGCCCGAACCCGCCACCAGCCAGGCGCGCACCCCCCACCGGTCGGGCCGGTACCGGGTCCGTACCGAGCGCCGGCCCCCCAGGCGCAGACCCACGAGCGCCGCCAGCAGACCGGCGGCGACGAACGGCACGCCGTACGTGTCGCCTTCGGCGGTGAGCAGGCCGTACATGCCGACGCACACGCCCAGCAGCCCGCCCAGCGTCAGCACCGCCGTCACGCGGCGCACCGCGCGCGGCACCCGCGCCGTACGGCCGTACCCCCGCGCGTCCATCGACGCCGCGACGGCGACCGACCGCTCCAACGCGCCCTCCAGGACCGGCAGCCCGATCTGGAGCAGCGCCTTCACCCCGCCCGTCGGCCGCCCGCGCAGCCGCCGCGCCGTGCGCAGCCGGGCCACGTCGGCGACCATGTTCGGCGCGAACGTCATCGCGACGACCACCGCGACCCCCGCCTCGTACAGCGCGCCCGGCAGCGACTTCAGCAGCCGGGAGGGGTTGGCGAGCGCGTTCGCCGCGCCCACGCAGATCAGCAGCGTGGCGAGCCTGGCCCCGTCGTACAGCGCGAAGACGAGCTGCTCGGCCGTCACCCGGCCGCCGACGCGGATGCCCCGCGCCCAGTCGGGCAGCGGCACCTCGGGCAGCGTGAGCAGCACGTGCGTCCCCGGGATCGGCGAACCGAGCAGCACCGAGAAGAGCAGGCGGATGGCGAGCACGCCCAGACCGAGCTTGACGAAGGCGCCGTACGAGCGGGCCCACGGCGCGTCGGTGCGGCGGGCCGCCACCACATAGCCGGCCACGCCGACGAGCAGACCCAGCAGCAGCGGGTTGGTGGTGCGCGAGGCGGCGGTGGCCAGGCCCAGGGCCCACAGCCACCAGGCCCCCGCGTGCAGCGCGTTGCTCCGGTGCGCCTCGGGTGCGCGCAGCGTCATCGGCGACGCCTCACCGGCGCCGGCGGCGGGCCTGTACGACGGCGGCGGCGCCCAGCGCCAGCACGGCGGCGGCCCCCGCGAGCAGTCCGAGGGACGGCCCGCCGTCCTCCGCCTCGTCCTCCTGCGTCGATTCCTGATTCGGTTCCTGCTCCGGGCGGGCGGACGCGGTCACGTCCCCGCGCGCCGTCCGGTCCGGCGCGACCTGCTCGCCACAGCCCGTCCTCGGATACCCAAAGATCGCGCACAGCAGCCCGTCGCCGCTGTACCGCAGCGGCTTGGCGACCGCCGCCAGCGCCTCCGCGCTCGTCGCGTCCTCGGGCACCCGCGCGCACGCCGCCCGCTGGTCCGGGGACGGCGGACGGGAGCCCTCCGGGGCGTCCGCCGCCGTGCCGAAGTCGACGACGACGGCGACCCGCTTGGCGCCCTCCTCGCGGGGCGTGTCACCGCAGACGGCGGCGAAGTCCGGCGCGTGGCGCGGGGCCGCGGAGGTCGCGGAGTCGGAGCTCACCGCGAAGCGGAAGCCGTTCACCTCGCCGTCGACGGGCCGGGCGGTGGCCGGCCCCTCGGTCGCGAACGCCCAGCCGGCGCCCGGGCCGGTCCGCCAGAACGACCAGTAGCGGTAGTCGGCCGCGTGGGCGGGAGCGGCGACGGCGAGGCTCAGCGCCATGACCGCGAGCAGCAGCCGCAGCGGCCGTGCGACGGTGCGCATCACAGCTGCCGGTTCTTGTTGCGGCCGCTGATCAGGAAGCCGATGCCCATACCGGCGAAGAGGAAGACGCCGACGACGAGCCAGACGCCGAAGCCGCTGTTCTCGCCCGACTCCTTGTTCTCGTGCTCCTGCTCGGCCCGCGTCTCGACGGTCGAATCCGGCTTCGGCCCGGTCGCGTTGAGCCGCTGCACGAGGTCGACGCCGCCGAAGTCGCGGGTGTCGGCGCCGACCGTGTGCGCGGCGAGTATCAGCTGCGCCCAGGCGGCGGGGCCGTTCTCGGCGGCCCAGGCGGGCCCGTTCTTCTTCAGCCACGTCACCGCGCCGGCGGCCTTGTCGCCGTGCCCGGCGGCGGCGAGGGCGACGACCGCGTCCGCGGTGTTGCCGAAGTCGGGGGCGGGGGCGGTGGTCTCGGCGCCCGGCATCGGCGGCAGGTCCAGGTGCCCGGTCTTGGCGAGGGCGGTGGCGAGGTACGCGGCGCCGTTGCGGGCGACCCGCTCGGCGGTCGGTTTGGCCGCGGCCTCGCAGGTCGGCGGCTGGCCGGGCTCGGCGCCGCGCGTCCGGGCCTGCTTGCCGAGCCCGGCGAGCACGGCGGCGGCGGTGGCGTCGGCGTTGGCGACGAGCTTGCCGTTCCGGTCGGGCTGGTAGGCGAAGGCGCCCGCGCCCGCGTCCTTGGCGGAGCACGGGATCGCGAAGCCGATCAGCGCGTCGTACGGGCTCCTGCCGTCCGCCGACTTCACGGTGCCGGGCTTCTCGCCCGCCGCGGCGAGGGCGCCGATGACGATCGAGGTGGAGTTGGCGTCGCTGGCCCCGCCCGGGTTGTAGCTCCAGCCGCCGTCCTTGTTCTGTACGCCCTTGAGCCAGTGGACGCTCGACCGCATGGCCTGGGTGACCGGGTCGGTGCCGCCGTCCGCCGCCTCCGGCTTGTCGAGCCCGGCGAGCGCCTGCACGGCGGCGGCGGTGGCGTTGGTGTCCAGCATGGTCGAGGCGTCGCAGGGCTTGCCGGGCTCCGGGCGGTACGCGGCGAAGCCGCCGTTGTCGCACTGCTGCCTCAGCAGCCAGTCCACGGCCTGGTCGGCCGGCTCGACGCCGCTCGTCTCCTGGGCCAGGAAGGCGAACGACTGCCGCCAGACGCCGTCGTAGGTCGGGTCCTTCGTGCCGTACAGCCCGGCGGGCAGAGCGGGGGCGGACGGCGACGGCGACGGTGCCGCCTGCGCGGCGGGGGCCACGGCGAGAGCCCCGGCGCCACCCCCGCACAGCACGGCGGTGGCGGCGAGCGCTGCGGCGATGCTGCGGCGGCGAACGGTGGTCATGGCGGGGTGGCCTCTCCTGCGCGGTCTGGTCCGGGACGGGCGGGGCGGGGGACCGGCGCACACGGAAGGGCACCAGGCTCCGGCTCCGCATTCCTCGACGGTGCCGGCCACCTGGGCGGTCGCTCCCGGTGGCACGAGCCGAACACGTACGCGTACGGGGCAATCCGGCTCACCGCCGGTGACGGCGGTTCACGGCTGCGGGTCAGCGCCGGATTCGCACCGGCTTCCCCCCGTACGGGCGTGATGACGACGCGCCCACTTTACCGGGGTGCCCGTCTGCGGGCATCGGGGGATGACGGACACCCGCCCGAAGATCAAGGACCCGGACCCGGCCGCCGAGCGGGAGCGCATCGAGGCGCCGGGCGGCCGGCGGCTCGACGCGTACGCGTCCGGCGGCTTCCTCGTCATGGCCGATCCGGAGGGGAACGAGTTCTGCGTCATCCCGGAGGGTTCCTTCGACGTGGACGACGGCGGCCGGGCGAGCTACCTGCGGGACGGGGACAGGGGCGGGGCGGGGACGGCTCGTCTGCGAGACTGCCTTCTTGATCACGGGGGCGATCGGGCCCGCGTGCACGCTTCATAGGGAGATTCGTGCGCAAGGCGAAGTGGGTGGCCGTGGCCGCGGCCGCCAGTGCGGTGCTGCTGGTCGCGGGCTGCGGCGGCGAGGGCGGCAAGAAGACGGACGCGGGCAAGGTCGGCGCGAGCGGCGGCAACGCCGGCAGCGGCGACGGTGGCGGCAGCCTCGACGCGGCGGCGGTGACCAAGGAGATCGAGACCGCGGCGACGGCGGCGGGCTTCGCCGAGAAGGCCGGCGACGACATGGTCCCCGCGGCCCTCAAGGCCTGCATGGTCGACTGGAGCCCGGACGCCAAGAAGGCCACCGACGCCAAGGGGTCCTACGACGCCACGGTGACGGCCCTCACCACGGGTGGCTGGAAGGAGTCGCAGAAGTTCGAGCAGCAGGGCTCGGTGGTCAAGTCGCTCGACAAGAGCGGCTGGACCCTCAAGGCGAGCTACCACGGCCAGCAGAAGGCCTTCGTGTCGGTCTCCTTCGTGGCCGTGGACAACGGGCCGGTGTGCGCGAAGCTCTTCGCGGAGGACCTGGCGAAGGGCAAGGAGACGGGCCAGTAGGAGCCGCCGCCCGGTCAGGCGGCCTTGTCAGCCCGCGTCGGGTGAGGTTACGTCGATCAGACGGCACGCCGTCTCGATGTCCAGCCTCACCTGCGCGATCGACGCCCGCCCCGCCAGCCAGGTGATCAGCGCCGAGTGCCAGGTGTGCGCGATGACCCGCACCGCCGAGAGCTGCTCCGGGGTCGGGCGCTCCAGGCCCGTCGCGTCCAGGATGATCGCCGTCGTCCGCCGCGAGACCGTGTCCACCTCGCGGTTCACGCCCCGGTCCGCGAACGTCAGCGCCCGCACCATCGCGTCCGCGAGCTGCGGCTCGCGCTGCAGGGCCCGGAAGGCGCGCATCAGGGTCTCGGCGACCCGCGCGGACGGGGTCTCGCCGGCCGGCGGGCGCTTGCGCAGGGTCGCGTGGAGGTGCTCCAGCTGGTCCTGCATGGTGGCGACGAGCAGATGGATCTTGGACGGGAAGTAGCGGTACAGCGTGCCCAGCGCGACCCCGGCGGCCTCGGCGACCTCGCGCATCTGAACGGCGTCGAAGCCGCCCCGGCTCGCCAGCTGCGTGCTGGCGTGCAGGATCCGGCGGCGGCGCGCCTCCTGGCGCTGGGTCAGCGGCGCCCGGCGCTCGGCCGGCGGCGTCGACGCCGGTCGTCTGTCTTCCGCTGTCATGTGTCCCCGTGGCCCCGTTCCGTGAGGGTGGTGCGCGTCAGTATGGCCGGGCTTCGCGCCGTGGCGCGAATCACCTGTTCCGGCTCTTACGGCGGCGCTACCTGCGGGTAGATTCGAGGCTCCCGCAGCGATGCACTTGTAACTTGTTCTAGATCAGCGCGAGCGGTTACGCTCCGGCGAAACGCAGCCAGAAGGGGGCCCGAGTGACCGCTGAGGCCATAGAGGCAGGTCCCCGCGCCGGCGCCCTCGACGGGGCCGCCCCGCGCGCCGACGGAGACGGCGACGGTCCGCTCCGGATCGCCCTCCTCACGTACAAGGGGAACCCCTTCTGCGGCGGCCAGGGCGTCTACGTACGGCACCTCTCGCGCGAGCTCGCCCGCCTCGGGCACACCGTCGAGGTGATCGGCTCCCAGCCCTACCCCGTCCTCGACGAGGGCGACGAGCTGACCGGCCTGACCCTCACCGAGCTGCCGAGCCTCGATCTGTACCGGCAGCCCGACCCCTTCCGTACGCCGAAGCGCGACGAGTACCGCGACTGGATCGACGCCCTCGAAGTCGCCACCATGTGGACCGGGGGCTTCCCCGAGCCGCTCACCTTCTCGCTGCGCGCCCGCCGGCACCTCGCCGCCCGCCGCGGCGACTTCGACGTCGTCCACGACAACCAGACCCTCGGCTACGGCCTCCTTGGCGACCTCGGCGCGCCCCTCGTCACCACCATCCACCACCCCATCACGGTGGACCGGCAGCTGGAGCTGGACGCCGCACAGGACTGGAAGCGCCGCGCCTCGGTGCGCCGCTGGTACGCCTTCACCCGCATGCAGAAGCGCGTCGCCCGCCGCCTCCCCGCCGTCCTCACCGTCTCCGGCTCCTCGCGCGACGAGATCGTGGAGCACCTCGGCGTGCGCGAGGACCGCATCCGGGTGGTGCACATCGGCGCCGACACCGACCTGTGGTCGCCCGACCCGTCCGTCCCCGAGGTCGCGGGCCGCATCGTCACCACCTCCAGCGCGGACGTCCCCCTCAAGGGCCTGGTCCACCTCGTGGAGGCGCTCGCCAAGCTCCGTACCGAGCAGCCGGACGCCCACCTCGTCGTCGTCGGCAAGCGCGCCGAGGACGGCCCCGTCGCGCGGGCCATCGAGCGGTACGGCCTCGACGGCGCGGTGCGCTTCGTCAAGGGCGTCACCGACGCCGAGCTCGTCGACCTCTACCGGGGCGCCCAGGTGGCGTGCGTGCCCTCCCTGTACGAGGGCTTCTCGCTGCCCGCGGCCGAGGCGATGGCCACCGGCACCCCGCTGGTCGCCACGACGGGCGGGGCCATCCCCGAGGTCGCGGGCCCCGACGGCGAGACCTGCCTGGCCGTGCCGCCCGGCGACGCGGGCGCGCTCGCCGCCGCCCTCGGCCGGCTCCTCGGCGACGACGCGCTGCGCACCCGCCTCGGCGCGGCGGGCCGGGCCCGGGTCCTGGACCGGTTCACCTGGGCCCGCGCCGCCCAGGGCACGGCCCAGCTGTACCGCGAGGCCATCGCGGCGCGCGGAGCCCGCCGGTGACCCACCCCCGCCCGACCCCTCTCACCCCCCGCTCCCCCCTCCTCCGCACCCTCCGTGAAAGCAGGCCGTCCCCGTGCTGACCGTCGACTTCACCCGCTTCCCGCTCGCCCCCGGCGACCGTGTGCTCGACCTGGGCTGCGGGGCGGGGCGGCATGCGTTCGAGTGCTACCGGCGCGGGGCGCGGGTCGTGGCCCTCGACCAGAACGGCGACGAGATCCGCGAGGTCGCCAAGTGGTTCGCGGCGATGAAGGAGGCCGGCGAGGCACCCGCCGGAGCCACCGCCACCGCCATGGAGGGCGACGCCCTCAACCTGCCCTTCCCCGACGAGTCCTTCGACGTCGTCATCATCTCCGAGGTGATGGAGCACATCCCCGACGACAAGGGCGTGCTCGCCGAGATGGTCCGCGTGCTCAAGCCCGGCGGCCGCATCGCCGTCACCGTCCCCCGCTACGGCCCCGAGAAGGTCTGCTGGGCGCTCTCGGACGCGTACCACGAGGTCGAGGGCGGCCACATCCGCATCTACAAGGCCGACGAGCTGCTCGCCAAGATCCGCGAGGCCGGGCTCAGGCCGTACGGCACCCACCACGCGCACGCGCTGCACTCGCCGTACTGGTGGCTGAAGTGCGCGTTCGGCGTCGACAACGACAAGGCGCTGCCCGTCCGCGCGTACCACAAGCTGCTGGTCTGGGACATCATGAAGAAGCCGCTGGCCACCCGCCTCGCCGAGCAGGCGCTCAACCCCATCCTCGGCAAGAGCTTCGTGGCGTACGCGACCAAGCCCCACCTCCCGGCGGCGGACGCCAAGTGACCTCACCGGAAAGGGTCGCCGAACACCTCGTCCTGCCCGGCGTCCTCACCGCCGAGCAGGCCGCCGAGACCGTCGCCGGGATCCTCGCCGCCCAGCGCGAGGACGGCGCCATCCCGTGGTTCCGCGGCCACCACCTCGACCCCTGGGACCACACCGAGGCGGCCATGGCCCTGGACGCGGCCGGCGAACACGCCGCCGCAGCCCAGGCCTACGCGTGGCTCGCCCGGCACCAGAACGACGACGGCTCCTGGTACGCCGCGTACCACGACGGCGACCACACCCAGGTCACGGACGCGAGCCGCGAGTCCAACTTCGTCGCGTACATCGCCGTCGGCGTCTGGCACCACTACCTCGCCACCGGCGACGACACCTTCCTCGACCGCATGTGGCCGACCGTCTACGCGGCGGTCGAGTTCGTGCTGCGCCTCCAGCAGCCCGGCGGCCAGATCGGCTGGAAGCGCGAGGCGGACGGCACGCCCGTCACCGACGCGCTGCTGACCGGCTCGTCCTCCATCCACCAGGCGCTGCGCTGCGCCCTGGCCATCGCCGAGGAGCGCGAGGAGCCGCAGCCCGACTGGGAGCTCGCGGCGGGCGCGCTGGGCCACGCCATCCGCAGCCACCCGGAGCGGTTCCTCGACAAGAGCCGCTACTCCATGGACTGGTACTACCCCGTGCTCGGCGGCGCCGTCACGGGCCCGGCCGCCAAGGAGCGCATCGAGCAAGGCTGGGACGCCTTCGTGGTCCCCGGCCTCGGCGTGCGCTGCGTCGTGCCGAACCCCTGGGTCACGGGCGGCGAGAGCTGCGAACTGGCCCTCGCCCTCTGGGCGATCGGCGAGTCCGACCGGGCCCTGGAGATCCTCCAGTCCATCGGCCACCTGCGCGCCGAGGGCGGCATGTACTGGACGGGGTACGTCTTCGAGGGCGAGCGCGCGGTCTGGCCGGAGGAACTCACCACCTGGACGGCGGGCTCCCTGCTCCTCGCGGTGGCCGCCCTGGGCGGCGACGAGGCGACCACCGCCGTCTTCGGCGGCGAACGCCTCCCGCGCGGCCTGGAACCGGACTGCTGCGGGTAGCCACCGTAGGCCGGGGGATCTAGAACCCCATGGGGTCGGGGTGCGGCGTGAGGCCGGGGTCCTCCGACCACACCAGGCGGGTTTCGAGGTCGTCCCCGAGGAGCTCGCGCAGCCGGTCGGCGACCCAGCCGTTCCAGTAGACGGCCTTGGGTGCTTCCGGGACGCGGAAGGCGGGGAGGGCATAGGAGACGGCATTCGCCCGGAAGACGGCCTTCTTGATGTCTCCGGTCGTCTTCTTCGCCTTCGAAGACCGTCGCGTGTCCAGGCAGTCCACGACGGCCTCGACGGCGTAGAGAAGAAATTCTCCGGCCTTCGGGTCGTCGGTACGAACAGGCACGAACCTTCCAGCGGCCGTCAGATCGCCGTGCAAGGCGTCTGTGATGCGCCGGCTCAGCACCGGGGCACTCGGGTAACCCGAGGGGAAGTCGGCCACCCGCAGGGCCGGGTCTCCGTTCCATTCCGCTCTCATGTCCCGAGGGCAATCCCCGGAGTTACCGGTGCGCTGCCAACGCATGATCTTTCGCACGGAGCTGTCGAACAGCAGCGTGCGGAACTCGCCGAGGGCGGGCAGCAACCGGTACACCCGGCGAGGGTCTTCGTACGCGGTCATCGGGCGTGAGTTCCGGCGGAGACCAGGACGTAGTCGTAATAGAGGGGGTAGCCCTCCTCGTCGGTGGGGTATTCGTAGCTGCTCTCGTTCGCGAAGATGATGTCGAGGTCGGGCACGGCGTCGAATCCCAGGTCGTCCTCCTCCACCGGGTGCCCCCGCTCCGCGAGGCGCTGCTGCAGCTCCTCGTGCGGTGTGCGGAAGACGTCGATGGCCTCCAGCGTGACGCGCACATCGGCGTCCTCATTGCGGAACCGCCACAGTTCCACCTGGCTCAGGAGCCCTTTGGTGAATCCGAGCACGACATGGGACCGGGACTCCTCGTGTGTGAAGACGATCTGTCCCGGCTCGGCGTTCTCCTCCCCGCCGTGCGTGAGGTGGCCGAGTTCCCGTGCCGCCTGCCGCGCCTCCTCGACCGGCATGCCGAGCCGGAACGGCCCCGCGCCGACGTGCGGCAGAAGTTCGATGTCCATGCGTGCCGTCCTTGAGGGTGCCTACAGGAAGCCGGAGCTCGGCCGGAAGCCGTGGCTGTCGGCGGGGAGGTCGCAGAGGATGTCCGACTCGATGTCCCCGGTGACCAGGAGCCGCTCCAGGAACTCGGTGCAGGACATGGGGAAGCGTTCCCAGTCCGGGCCGCGGCCCTCGTGGACCATGACGGTCCAGTCGTCCGGGTCCTGGCCGGGGCGGAGGAGCCAGTAGAGGGTCGCGCCGTCCTCCGTCAGGGCCCAGGCGATGACGTCGCTGCCTTCCTCGTCCAGCTCCGGGGGCGTGGAGCCGCTGCGCTCCAGCGCCCCACGGCGGCTGCCCGCGTTCTCCTTGAGCAGGTCGTACGACGGGCTGACGCCGTGGGGCGCGAGCAGCCAGACGGCGTCGTCGAAGACGCCACCGCCGAAGGCGTCGACCAGGACCTTGTAGTCGCTGGGCAAGGTGCCGCCCAAGGCGGCCTCGACGTCCGGCCAGTTCGTCGGCTCCGGTGTGTCGGGTGGCGGGATGACCCTGGCGAGGTGCTCGACGTGCGGGTTCACAGCTCACCCCGGACAAGGAGTTCAGGCACCGGAACGCCAGCGCCGGACGGTTCCGTCCTCCACCGTCAGCCACGTGCCGTCGCCCAGCGCCAGCGGGTCGAAGCACTCCGTGCCGGGGTAGTCCAGTTCGGCGGCCGGCTGCAGGGTGTGGCCGTCCAGGACCAGGTGCCGGTTCTCGTCGGAATCCTGTTCCTCGGCGACGGCTACGAGGACGCGGTCCTTGTCGAGGAATCCGGGACGGTAACCGACGAAGATCAGGTCCTCGGGAAGTACGTCCTCGGCATCGACGCTGACGTCGGCCCGGCCCGGCTCGTAGCGACTGAGCCACGTCCCGCCCACGTCGAGCTTGAGAACGGCCCCGTTCATGCCGACTCCGGCGAACAGTTCGTCGTCCAGGCCCAGCGGCTCCGCGCGCAGGTCGTCCTGGGTGGAGGTGACCACGAGCGAGAAGAACGTGTCCCCTTGCGCCGCGTTCAGCAGGAGGTGTCCCGGATCGGTGAGGGACTGCTGGAAGACGTAGCCCGCCGAGGCCGACGGCAGCACGGTCTCCCTCAGCCGTCGGCCGTCGGACAGGTCCAGGGCCATGCACAGGTCGCCGCCGTAGGGCGAACCCGCCTCCATGGGACCGGGCACGGTGGCGACGAGCCGGTGCCCCGACGCGTCGGCGGTGCAGGCGGCGGAGGCGTTGCGCTGATCCGCCCAGGGCTGGTGCTCGTACGTCCAGCGCACCTGCCCGTCCGCCTCGTACACCGTGATGGCGTCGCTGCCGCTCACCGCGAGACCGCCGTCCGGCAGCGGGGAGGCGAAACCATGACCCCGCCCCGGACGGGGAACCGGCCAGCGGCGCCGCTCGGCGAAGACGCGGGCCGGGCCCCCGTCGACACGTCCCACGACGATCTCGCCGTCGGCCTCCGCCACCAGCCAGATCGCGCCGTGGCGCACCAGCCAGGCGTCATGGGCGTAGAGGTCGATTCCGGGGAATTCCTCTTCGGCGACGAGTTCGGCGGCAAGGGGTGTGTAGTCCATGCGTCTTGTTTACAACGGTGAGTGCCGCGCGGGCCAATAGAACATCTTCTGCTGCGTCCCCTGGGTGCCTGGTTCCATCTTGCCGAACATGGCTCCGCCACTGCCGCGGATGACGGGTGAACAGAACTTGTCGCACACGACGTTCGAGGCCGCGCCGTGCGTGGGAAGCCAGGTGGGCACCTCCTTCCCGCTGTTCATGCGGGAAAGGAAGGCAAGGATGTTCTGCTCGGCGTGACCGCCCTTGTCGCCCTTGGGAACCTTCATGTACTCGTCGTTGGGCAGGGGAGTGAGGCCCAGGGACTGGGCGAGCTTCACCTGCTCCTTGGTGAGCTTCGACTTGCTCGTTCCTGCGACGAACGTCGCGGGGCCTTCCGGCGTCATCGCGTGGATGACGGCGACGGTCTGCTTCTCCCGGGCGATTCCCTGCTTGAGGTTGTTGATCTGGGTGGCCAGGTCCTGGAGCTGCTGCATGCACGGCGCCAGCCCCATGGGATCGGAGACGGTCGCCGGGTTGGTCACGTACCCGGCCGGGTTGGGCGCCGGGGCCAGCCCCAGCGGGTCGGGGGTGACGTAGCGGCCCGGCTCGGGGTCGTAGTGGCGGAAGTGGTTGTAGTGGAGCCCGGTCTCCGGGTCGGCGTACTGGCCGGGGAAGCGCAGCGGTGTGTAGGCGGTCGCGTCGCGGTTCCAGGTGGTGGCGCCCCACTGGGTGGCGCGGCTGTGCCAGGCGATGTCGCCGGTCTCGTCGACGAGCTCGGTGGGAGTGCCGATCAGGTCGGTGACGATGGCGAAGAAGCGCGCGTCGATGTCCCGCTGGTCGCCCTCACCGCCACTGTCGCCGCCCGCGCCGCCGACACCGCCCACCCCGCTCGCGCCACCATCGCCTTGGCCCGGCGGCGGCACCGAGGGCGTGCGCGTGCGCTTCTCGGCCTGCGCCAACGGCCGGTACCCGTCGTACTCCCACGTCAGCGTGATGCCCGTGTGCCGGTCCGTCTGTTCGGCCAGCTGCCCGCCGTCCCAGCTGAAGACCGTCTCCTCGACGACCTGCCCGTCGGGTGCGTGCCTGCGCTTGGCGGTGCGCCGGGCGAAGGCGTCGTACACGTACGTCCACAGCACCCCGTCGGGTGTGGTGCACGAGACCAGCCTGTCCTCCGCGTCCCAGTCGTAGCGCCATACGTCGGGCTTGCGGGACAGTCGCTTCTTGCGGCGCTCGACGACGCGACCGGCCGCGTCGTAGGTGTACGTCAGGCCACCGGCGGAGTGCAGGCGCGTCCCGCCGTAGGCGCGTGCGCCACGGGACTCGGGGTGCGGTGACGCGTCGGGCCACGCCGCCTCGGTCTGGTTCCCCTCGCTGTCGTAGAGGTACCGCTCGCTCCAGCCCCGTGCCTCCACGCCGAGCGGTCGCCCGTCCGGGTCCAGCCTGAACTGCCGCGTCCGGCCCGTCAGCCGGTCGGTGACGGCCTGGAGGTGGTCGTCGGCCCGGTAGGTGTACGCCCTGGAGCGCAGCGTCCGGCTCTGGGCGACGAGCGACTGTTCGCTGATCCTGCCGAGCGCGTCGCGGGACGTGGTCAGCGTGACGGGGCGGTCCGGCAGGCCGAAGACGCGAGCCACTTCCTGCCCCCGGGCGTCATGGCCGAAGGTCAGCGCATGGCCGGCGAGGTCCAGGCGGGTGCGGTTGCCCGCCGCGTCGTACACCTCGGAGGTCGTCGCACCGCTCGGGGTGACGCGCCCGGTGCGGCGCCCGACGGCGTCGTACGTGTAGCGGGTGGTGCGGCCGTCGACGGTCTCGGCGACGAGGCGGCCCAGGACGTCCCACTCCATCGTCATGGTGGACTGCGGCGAACGGGCGCCGGTGAGCCGCCCCGCGCGGTCGTAGGTGAAGGTGGTGACGGTTCCGTCCACCTCCTTCGCCACCAGTCGGCCCATGGCGTCCATGTGGTGCGTGACGGTCTGGCCCAGCGGGTTCGTACGGCTCAGGCGCCGGCCGGCGTCGTCGTGCGTGTAGGTGAGGACCCTGCCGTCGAAGTCCGTCTCGCGCACGACCCGGCCGGCACTGTCGTAGGTGTACCGCCAGGTGAGGCCGGCCGAGTTGCGCACCTCCGTCAGGCGCCGCTCGGTGTCGTAGCCGAACTCGTAGCGGGCGCCCCCGGGGTCGGTGCGGGCCGCCACCAGGTCGAAGTGCGTGTAGGCGAAGCGGGTCTCCCCGCCGTTGGCGTCCGTCTCGGTGAGGCAGTTGCCTTCCCCGTCGTACGTCCACGTCTGTTCGGTCCCGTCCGGGGCGACGCGTCGCAGCAGCCGTCCCTCGACACTCCACTCGAACGTGGTGACGGCGCCCAGGGGGTCGGTCATGGTGACGGGCCGGCCGAAGGCGTCCCGGGTGAACGTGTGCGTGTTGCCCAGGGCGTCGGTGCACGCCATGGGCAGCCCCGCCCGATCGGGCTCGAACGTCTCGGTGGCGCCGGCGGAGTCCGTGATCGCCACGATGCCGCCGCGGGCGTTGTGCTCGTAGCGGGTCGTGCTGCCGTCCGGAGCGATGAGTGCAGTGTTGTTGCCCGCGGCGTCGTACTCGCGCCTCCACACGGCGCCGTCGTAGCCGGTGACGACGACGGGCATGCCGGACTCGTCGTACTCGGCGGTGGAGACGGTGCCGTCCGCCTCCTGTACGGCGATGAGGTTGCCCCGGTCGTCCCAGGTCCACGTGGTGGTCCCGCCCTCGGCGTCCGTACGGCTGAGGAGGCGGTCGTACCGGTCCCAGCTCTGCGTGACCGTGCGGCCCAGGGGGTCGGTCTCGGCGACCACCTGGAGCAGCGCGTTGAGGTGGAAGACGGTGGTGGCCCCGGTGGAGTCGGTGAAGCGGGTGAGGCGCGGCTCCGTCTCGTAGGCGAAGGTCGAGGAGAGGAAGCCGTCGGGACCGATCGTGCGGACGACCCGGCCGGCGTCGTCGTAGACGTACCGGTAGGTGGAGTCGTTCCGGTCGGTCCAGGAGGTGATGCGGCCCTCGCTCTCGTAGGTGAACCGCAGGGGGAGGCCGGAGGAGTTCGTGACGGCGTCCAGGTTCCCGTCGGCGTCGTAGCCGAAGGAGACGATCGGCACCGGGCCTCCGGGGGCCTGCAGGGCGAGCCCCGTCACGCGGCCCAGCTCGGGGTCCGAGGACACCAGGACGCGGTAGCCGCCCTCGTGGACCACCGCGGAGGGCAGGCCGTCCTCCATGCGCCCGATGTGGAAGGCGTTGCCGTTGCGGTCCTCCACCTCCGACAGCCAGTACAGGCCACCACCGGAGTACGGGCTGCCGGTGAAGTGCCGCGTCAGGCCCGACGCGGGGTCGCTGACGGCGTAGGTGACGCGGCCCAGTTCGTTCCGGTCGACGAAGGCGAGCGGCGCGCGGTCGCCCTCGAGGGGCAGGACCTCCGTGCCGTCGTCACCCGGCAAGCGCGGATAGACGAGCACCGAGCCGTCCTCGCGCGCCCAGGCGACACCGGTGCCGGTCGGTTCCAGACGCTCGTCCAGCGTCGACGCCCAGCTGGGCCCGAAGCAGTGGCCGTGGCGGTAACCCGAGATGTGCGTCCGCCGCAGCACCAGCGGCAGCACCGCCGCGAGTTCCAGGTCCGTCTGCGGCAGCACCATCTCGCCGCTCGCGACGTCGACGGGGTCGGTCGCGCAGCGGCGCGCGGCCAGGGAGATGCCCGCCTCGCGGGGGCTGTCCTGCGCCTTGCGCATCGACTCGGGCCCCTGGTTGCGGCGTGCTGGCCCCGACGTGCCCCGCTTGCCGTCCAGCCCGCCGTCGTCCTTGCCGGTGGGTGACTTGACGCGCTTGGCGGCGTCGTGGACGCCCTGGTCGGTGTCCCGGTGTGTCTTGGAGCCGCCCCTGATGGCGTCGGGGAGTTTCTTGCCGATGTGGTCGCCGAGGTCGTCGAGGGCTTTGCCGAGCTTCTCGGTCACGCCCTCGATGGTGGTGTCCAGGACGGCGGTGAGGGAGTCCTTGCCCTTGGCGCGGCCGTGGTGGGACTTGGCCTTGCCGAGCTTGCCGCGCGTCTTGCCCTGCATGGCGATCTGTACGTCGGTGAGGTTGCCGCCGGCCTTGCCGTGGGCGTCGTGGTCGATCACCGGGCCGCCGCCGCGTCCGCCGCCCGCGCCGCCGGCGGAGTTGATCTGCAGGCCGTCCTTGCCGGCCTGGACGGTCTGGCCGGTGTTGTAGCCGTCCTGGACGCCGGTGACGTTCAGCGCGGTCTGGATGGCCAGGTCCGCCACGACGTTCTCGATCGCGGCGACCGCGGGCTGGGTGAGCACCGCGACGATCTCGGCGACGGCCGCCTCGGCCATCTCCTTGAGGATCTTCTTGAAGGCGATGCGGGTGGCGGCGATCTTCGCACCGGCGAGCAGGGTGGACAGGCCGGCGGTGACCGGGGCGAAGGCGAGGGTGATGCCGACGGTGGCGCACAGGTCGGCCAGTTCGCCGACCGCGGCGATCTTGCGGGCGACGATGATGTCGGCGACCCGGTCCAGGGCGTCCGCGACGAGCCGGGCGGCCTTCGCCAGGTCCGCGTGCTTGCCCTGCACCTTGGACCAGTGTTTGTCGAGGGCGGTCAGCGACTCGCTCTGCCCGGTGGACAGCAGTCGCTGGATGTGCTGGTGGGCCGCGTGGCCGTCGTCGTCCGCGTCCTCGGCGAACTCCCGCAGCGCCGTGGCCATGTCGCGGTAGGCGTCCTCGTCGACGTTCGGCCAGCCCACGCCAACGATGTCGAGCATCGTGTCGACGCCTTCGGGAATGGTGTAACCCACAGCGCAAAGCCCCCGTTTCACGCACTGTCATGCCGCGGCAGATCGTTTCAGCATGCCATGTGACGTGCAAGGGACTCGAAGCGGTTCCCTAAAGTGAAGAGTTCGGCGGAGCCGGACACGACCTAGTACCGGCGTAGCCGGCCCGCCAGCAGGTGCCCGGCGAAGACGTACACGATCGCCGCGAGGCCGTACCCCGTGACGACGCGCAGCCAGGCCGCGTCGAAGGTGAACAGGTCATGGGACCAGCCGGCGAGCCAGCGGGCCGCGCCCTGGACGAACTGCACCAGGTCGTTGGCCCGGTTGGCCTCCAGCAGGTACATCAGGATCCACAGGGCGATGATGGCGGCCAGGACATCCGCGAGGACCGCTATGGCGGTCGCCGCCTGCGTGCTTCCGTTCCGATGACGGGGAGACATGCGGTACGGGTTGCCGCTCGGCCCCGCCCCAAACGTGAACGGCCCCCGCCCGCAAGGGCGAGGGCCGTTCACGTACGGATCGGGCCGGTCAGCCGCGCTGGATGCCCGTCGTGTCCTGGAGCACGCCGCGACGGCCGTCCTGCGTCTGGGCCACCAGGCCCTGGCCGCGCTGCTCCACCGCCAGGTACCAGGTGCCGGGCGCCAGTTCGGCGATCGGCGTGGGCGAGCCGTCCTCCGCGTACAGCGGGCGCGCGACCGGGACCGCGAACCAGAACGGGGAGAAGTCCGAGGGGGCCGCGGCCGCCGGCGCCGGAGCCGGAGTGTGCTGCTCGGCCTGCGGCTGCTGCGGCTGCTGGCCCTGCGCCGGCTGCGGCTGGCCCGGCTGCTGGGCGGCGGGGTAGCCGTAGCCGCCCTGCGGCTGGCCGGGCTGGCCACCGTACGGCGGCTGCTGCGCGCCCGGGTAGCCGTAACCGGCCTGCGGCTGGCCAGGCTGCCCGCCGTACGGCTGCGGCTGCTGGGGGCGCGGGGCGCCCAGGAGCGGGGCCTTGAGGGCGGGGACGAGCGGCGCGGCGACGGCGGCGACGGCGAGCACGATGGCGGCCAGCAGGCCGAGGATCATGCCCGGGCCGGCGTCGGCCTCCATGTCGATGATGGTCCAGAAGGCCGTCCACAGCGCGAAGATGGCGAAGGCGACGCCGAACTGGCCCAGGTCGATGCCCGCGACCTTGCGGCCCGGCATGGCCCGACCGACGACGATGAGGGCCGCACCGATGACACCGGAGAGGAACATGCTCATCAGAAGGCCCAGGGAGTCCCAGGCGTTCGGCGCGTCGTAGTCCGGGCAGGCGGTGGAGCCGGCCGGGCAGTCGATGCCCGGGGTCAGGCCGAGGAACGAGGCGACGAACAGCACCACCGCTGCTCCGATCACCACGCCATCGCCTCGAGTGAGGGAGCGGATGTTCACGTGTAGAAGTCCTTCGTCGGTTGTGTCGTCGGGATGCGGGGGTGGCGTGAAGCACACGGGGGCGGCCCCATCGTACGGATGAATCTATCGTCCGCCCGGCCTAGTCCCGTAGGTAGGTGCTGATCCCGTCCGCGATCCCCCGGGCCGCTTTCTGCCGCCACGCGGCATCCGTCAGCAATGCGGCGTCCTTCGGGTCACGCATGTTGCCGCATTCGATGAACACTTTGGGCACGGTCGACAGATTCAGTCCACCGAGATCTTTCCGTACGTCCAAACCGTCGCCGCCGCCCACGTAGTTGGCGGGCGCGCTGCCGGTGGCCGCCGCGAAGCGCGCGGCGAGGCGCTCGCCGAGGGCGCGTGAGGGGCCGACGATCCGTGCCGTGTCCGCCGTACCGCTCTTGACCAGGGCGGGAAGGATGACGTGGAAGCCGCGGTTGCCGACGGCGGAGCCGTCCGCGTGCACGGAGACGACGGCGTCGGCCTTGGCCTCGTTGCCGATCCGCGCGCGTTCGTCGATGCAGGGCCCGAAGGGCCGGTCGGCGTCGTGGGTGAAGCGCACCGTGGCGCCCTGTTCCTGGAGGAGGGTGCGGAGACGGTGTGAAACATCCAGGGTGAATGCGGCTTCGGTGTAACCGGAGTTCGTGGAGGTGCCGGTGGTGTCGCATTCCTTGCGGTTCGTCCCGATGTCCACCTGTGCGGCGATCTCCTTGGGGTGGGAGAAGTTGCCGGGGTTGTGCCCGGGGTCGATGACCACGACCTTTCCCGCGAGGGGGGCGGCCGCCGCCGTCGAGGCGGCGGTCGTCGGGGAGACCACCGCTGGCCGCCGAGGCGCCTTCGCGTCGGATCCGTCCGCCCCGCAGCCGGCCGTCGCGGCGATCAGGGCCCCGGCGGCAGCGAGGACCGCGGTACGGCGGCGGACGGCGCGGCGGGCGGGGGAGGGGCTGAGGTCGTCGTGCACGCGGCGATGCTACGCGCCGCCGTGGCCTGGAGGCTGTACACGTCGCCCACCCGCAGCGAGTCCGGCGTGCTGAACTCCCCGTACGTGCCGATGACCGACACCTCCACCCCTGAGCCCGGCTGCCGGAACCGCCGGTAGAAGGGGGCGTTCGCCGGGGTCTCCGGCACCTCCACCAGCGGGACGCCGCGCCGCTCCAGCAGGCGCCGCAGCTTCGCGAACCGCAGCCTCGGCGCGAAGCGCCCGTACCGCGCCCGCACGGCCTCGTTCACCAGCCGGCTCCCGCCGTGGGCCAGGCGGTGCACCTGGAGGGTGAGGTGGTGGCCCGACCACGGTTCCCCGGCGGAGGCCCGGTCCCAGAAGAACTCGGCCAGGCCGTAGTCCCGGTGCAGGCTCCGGTCGCCGAAGCGGTTCTCCGCGAAGTCCGCCCCCAGCACCTCGGTCACCTGCTCCGGCGAGTCCGAGGGCCGCACGCCCAGCACGGTGCCGGTGGTGACGACGTCCACGTAGAACGCCAGCGAGTACGGCGTCACGCGCCCGTGCGCCGCAGCACGCGCAGCGAGTCCGTCACCGAGACCTCCGTGAACGCGCCCGATTCCAGCGCCCGCAGGTAGATCCGGTACGGCGCCTGCCCGCCGTCCGCCGGGTCGGGGAAGACGTCGTGGATGACCAGCAGCCCGCCGGGCGCCACGCGCGGCGCCCAGCCCTCGTAGTCGGCGGTCGCGTGCTCGTCGGTGTGGCCGCCGTCGATGAAGACCAGCCCCACCTCGCCCGCCCATACCTTCGCCACCTGCGGCGACCGCCCGACGACGGCGACCACGTACTCCTCCAGGCCCGCCTTGTGCAGCGTCCGGCGGAACGTCGGCAGCGTGTCCATCAGCCCGACCTCCGGGTCAACCACCGTCGGGTCGTGGTACTCCCACCCCGGCTGCTGCTCCTCGCTGCCCCGGTGGTGGTCGACCGTGACGACCACCGTGCCCGCCGCCCGCGCCGCGTCCGCCAGCAGGATCGTCGAGCGCCCGCAGTACGTGCCGACCTCCAGGAGCGGCAGCCCCAGCCCCGCCGCCTCGGCCGCCGCCGCGTACAGCGCCAGCCCTTCCCGTACGGGCATGAAGCCCTTGGCCGCCTCGAACGCGGCGAGCGTCTCCGGCTTGGGCGTAGCGGCCACGGCTTCCTCCTGGACTGGTGGGGACTGTGTGCTGGGCGATGTGCCTACCGAGCGGTCACATCGTAGGCGCGGCCACCCGCCGCCCCGCCGGGCGCCTCCCTCCGCGCCGGAGCGTGCTCCCGGGCGGGGGACCAGCGGGTGCGCGCTTACCGGAAGGGGTGATCCCGGCCGGGGTGGCGTTGGTATGCCTATGTCATCGGGCACGCCCCTCCCAGCGGTTCTCACCTCTGGGAGGGGCCACGTATGACAAGTACGACCTTGGAAACCGCCACGACGGCCGTGACGGACACCGCACCCGAAACCGAGCTGGAGGCCCTCCTCCACCGCGTGCTGCGCGCCACCGGCACCGCCGAGCGCTGGACCGCCGCCACGGACGGGACGTGGTGCCACGTCGTCCCCGGATCCGGGACGCCCCGCGCGCAGGGCTGGAAGCTGCACCTGTCGGCCACGGTCGCCTCCGCCCCGACGGTCCTCACAAAGGCCCTGGACGTCCTGCTTCGCGAGGAGTCCGCGTTCAAGTTCGCCCGGTCGCTCGACCAGGTGGGCGCGCTCAACTCCCGCGCGACGCCCCGGGGAAGCGCGGGCAAGTTCCTCACGATCTACCCGCGCTCCGACGCCGACGCCGTCCGGCTCGCCGAAGAGCTGCACCGGGCCACCGCGGGGCTGCCCGGCCCCCGCGTCCTGTCCGACCAGCCGTACGCCCCGCACAGCCTCGTGCACTACCGCTACGGAGCCTTCACCGGCAGGCGGCGGCTGTCGGACGACGGTCTGCTGGTGTGGGTCGTCGAAGACCCCGACGGCAACCCCGTGGAGGACAAGCGGACGGGCCGCTACACCCCGCCCCCCTGGGCGGTCTGTCCCTTCCCCGCCACGGTGCCCGCCCCGCCGCCCGGCGACGACGCGGTGCCGGGCGCCCCCGTGCTGCTCGGCGGCCGCTTCGCCGTCCGCGAGGCGATCCGGCACACCAACAAGGGCGGCGTCTACCGGGGCACCGACGTCCGCACCGGCGCCGCCGTGGTGATCAAGGAGGCCCGGCCCCACGTCGAGGCCGACGCCTCCGGCCGCGACGTCCGCGACTGGCTGCGCGCCGAGGCCCGCGCCCTGGAGCGGCTCAAGGGCCTGGGCCTGGCACCGGAACCGCTGGCGCTCTTCGAACACGGCGGCCACCTCTTCCTGGCCGAGGAGCGGATCCCGGGCGTCAGCCTGCGCACCTGGGCCGCCGAACACTTCCGCGACGTCGGCGCCGAGCGCTACCACGCCGACGCCCGCGCCCTGGTCGCCCGACTCGTCGACGTCGTCGCGGCGGCCCACGCCCACGGCTGCGTCCTGCGGGACCTCTCGCCCGGCAACGTCATGGTCCGCCCGGACGGCGAACCGCGCCTGATCGACCTGGAACTCGCCGTACCGAGGGGTGACGACCCCCTGCCGACCCGCGTGGGAACCCCTGGCTTCAGCGCCCCCGAGCGCCTGGCCGACGCACCCGTCTCCCCGACAGCCGACCTCTACAGTCTCGGTGCCACCGCCCTCTTCGCCCTGGCCGGGAAGGTGCCGCAGCTGCTGGACGACGAGCCCGCCGCCCGGCCCGCCGAACAGCGGCTCGCCACCTGGCTGGCCGCCTGCGCCGGACCGCTGCGCCTGCCGGACACGCTGGCCGAGGCGATCCTCGGCCTGATGCGGGACGACCCCGCCGAACGCTGGGACCTGCCCCGGGCCCGCGCGGCCCTCGGGAGGCCGATCCCGGCGCACGCGCTGGGTGACGGCGCCCGTCCGGAGCCGGGGGACGACGACACCGAGGACGCGGTGGCCGGGATCGTCGACCACCTCATCGCCTCCATGGCCCCGGCGGACGACCGACGGCTGTGGCCCGTGTCCACCAGGGCCGGAGAGAGCGACCCCTGCGTCGTGCAGCAGGGCGCGGCCGGCGTCCTGGCCGTGCTGACGCGGTACTTCGAACTCACCGGCGACCCCCGCCTGCCCGAGGTGCTCGCCACGGCGGGCCACTGGATCGCCGTCCGCGCCGACACCGGCTCCCCCCGCCCCGGCCTGCACTTCGGCGCGCGCGGAACCGCTTGGGCGCTGTACGACGCCGGACGCGCCCTCGACGACCGCCGGCTCACCGACCACGCGGTGGCCCTGGCCATGGCACCGCAGCGGACCACGCCCAGCCACGACATCACCCACGGCACGGCGGGCAGCAGCCTCGCCGCCCTCCACCTCTGGCACCGCACCGGCGATCCGCGCTTCGCCGAACTGGCCGTCGACGCCGCCGACCGCCTGACCGCCGCCGTAAGCCGCGAGAAGCCCGGAGTGAGCTGGGCGGTCCCCGCCGAAGCCGTCTCTCGGGCGGCCGGCAAGCGCTACCTCGGTTTCGCCCACGGCACGGCCGGCATCGGCTGCTTCCTCCTCGCCGCCTCGGCCGTCTCGCACAGCCCCGCGCACCTGGAGCTCGCCGTGGAGGCGGGCGAGGACCTGCTCGCCCACGCCGTACGCGTCGGCGCGGCCACACGCTGGCCCGCGCAGTACGGGGACCAGCCCACGGCCCCGTACTGGTGCCACGGCGCCGCCGGCATCGGCACCTTCCTCGTCCGGCTGTGGCGGGCCACCGGCGACGACCGGTACGTCGAGCCCGCCCGCCGTGCCGCGCACGCGGTGCTGGAACAGGCCTCCCGTGCCCCGCTCACCCAGTGCCACGGCCTTGCGGGCAACGGCGACTTCCTCCTCGACATGACCGATGCCACCGGGGATCCCGCCTACCGGGCCATGGCCGAGGAAGTCGCCCGCCTCATCCTCGCCGAACGGGCCCGCCGGAACCGTCATGTGGTCTTCCCCAACGAGTACGGAGACGTCTCCACCAGCTGGGCGGACGGATCCGCCGGAATCCTGGCCTTCCTCCTGCGCCTCAGTCACCCCTCGCCCCGGCACTGGATGGTCCAGCCGCCGGCCTGAGAAAGGAGAACCCCATGGACAACCAGGACCTCGAACTGCTGGCCCGGCTCCATGCCCTTCCCGAGACCGAGCCCGTCGGCATCGGCGGAGACCCGTTCGCCGCGACGTGCGAGTGCACGAACCTGCTGACCATCGAGCTGAGCCTCTGCATGGGCGTCACCTGCTAGGCGGGCGGCGCTACCACCCGTCCGGCGGCTGCCCCCGACAGCCGCCGGACGGAGCGACGGTCACATCGAGGACGCGGCCCCGCGCGGCGGCTTGGCGTCGCACTCGAACCACACCGTCTTGCCGTCCGCCAGCGGCACCGCCCCCCACCGGTCGGTCACCGCCTCCACCAGGAGCAGCCCCCGCCCGCCCTCGTCCAGCTCGTCCCCTCCGCCCACCGCGAGCGGCGGGCGCTCGGACGCGTCCGAGACCTCCACCCGCAGCCCGTCGGGCTGCCGCAGGAACAGCACCGTGCAGCGCCTCCCCGGCACATGCCGTACGACGTTGGCGACGAGCTCCGTCATGGCCAGCTCGGCGGCGTCGGTCAGTTCGGCCAGCCCCCAACGGATGAGGTAGGTGCGCAGGATGCGCCGCATGTGACGGGCGGAGTGCTCACCCACGGTGAAGCCCATGCGATAGCCCGCCTCAATGTCCCCTGGTGAGGGGTGGGTTGCGTGATTCATGTCACCAGAGTGCGGTGGCATGGTTACGCTCGGCTACAGACTGAATTGAACGCCGCAAGGCGTGAACTTGGGGGTGGCCGCCGCATGGTCAACATCCGCGACCTCGATCCCAGCGCCTCACCGCTGGACTACTACGGCTCCGAACTCCGCCGCCTGAGAGAGGCGGCCGGGCTCAAGCAGGGAGAGCTCGGCGCCATCATCTTCTGTACGGGCTCGCTCATCGGCCAGGTCGAAACGGCGAGGAAGGTCCCGACCCGCGAGTTCTCCGAGCGCGTGGACGCTGCGCTGGGCACGGGTGGGACGTTCTCGCGGCTTGTGGGGCTGGTGTTGCGAAGCCAACTGCCGCACTGGTTTCAGCCGTACGCGGAGATGGAGGCGAAGGCGGCGTACATCTCGTCGTACCAAGCGCAGCTGGTCGATGGCCTGCTCCAAACGGAGGCCTACGCACGGGCGGTGCTGGGCGCCCGCACCGACGGGAACCTCGATGCCCGCGTCGCCGCTCGCCTGGAGCGGCAGCGGATACTGGATCGGGAGAACCCGCCTCTGATGTGGGTCGTGCTCAGTGAGGCCGTACTGCACCAGGAGGTCGGTGGCCGGGAGGTCATGCGAGAGCAACTCACCCATCTGTTGGGCCTCCAGGGGAGGGAGTGGGTGAAGGTACAGATCCTCCCGTTCTCCGCCGGTGCCCACGCGGGGATCATGGGCGCGTTCACCATCCTGCGGTTCGACGACGATCCGGACCTCGTCTACACCGAGGACTTCGTGCAGGGCCATATGGCGGCCAATCCTCAGGCTCTCAGGGAGGGTTGCCTCCGTTACGATCACCTCCAAGCCGCCGCCCTCTCCGTCGAGGATTCGGCGGCGCGGATCGCCCGCGTAATGGAGGAACGTTATGGAGCCCATCCAGAACCTGACGGGCGCACGGTGGCGTAAGTCGTCCTACAGCGGCGACACCGGCGGGCAGTGCGTCGAGTGCGCCCCCCTCGGCGCCGTCGCCTGGCGTAAGTCCAGCTACAGCGGCGACACCGGCGGCGACTGCGTCGAAATCGCCGAGCAGCCCTGCCGCGTCGCCGTCCGCGACTCCAAGAACCCCGAAGGCCCGGCCTTCACCGTCGCGCCCGCGGCCTTCGCCGCGTTCGTCGCGGCGGCGGCAGAAGGGGACTTCTGACGTAGGGCGGGTCGTACGCCGAATGCCCGATGTACGACCCGCACCGCACCTGCGACCATGACACTCATGGTCCAACCGCGCTCCGACACCCCGACTCCCGACTCCGCCACCGCCCCGGCCCCTGCCCGCACCTGGCCCGTCCTGCTGGCCGCCTGTGCCGGGCAGTTCCTCGTCGTCCTCGACGTCTCCGTGGTCAACGTGGCGCTGCCGTCCATGCGGACGGACCTGGGCCTGTCGGCGCTGGGCCTCCAATGGGTGCTCAACGCGTACACCATCGCCTTCGCCGGGTTCATGCTGCTCGGCGGGCGGGCGGCGGACCTCTTCGGGCACAAGCGGGTGTTCCTGACCGGCCTCGGGCTGTTCACGGCCGCGTCCGTGGCGGGCGGGCTCGCGGTGGAGGGATGGCAGCTGCTCGCCGCCCGCGCCGTCCAGGGGCTCGGGGCAGCCGTGCTGGCGCCCGCGACGCTGACCATCGTCACCGGGGCCGTACCGGCCGGGCCCGCGCGGACCCGGGCGATAGGGACCTGGTCGGCGGTGGGCGCGGCCGGCGGCGCGGCCGGGGGACTGGTCGGCGGCGTGCTGACGGACCTGCTGTCGTGGCGCTGGGTGCTGCTCATCAACGTCCCCGTCGGGGTCCTGGTCCTGATCGGCGCCGCGCTGTGGGTGCGCGAGAGCCAGGGCCGCGGCGCGCGGCGCCTCGACCTGCCGGGCGCGGTGCTCGTCACGGGCGGCCTGGCGGCGGTCGCGTACGGCATCGTGCAGACGGAGGAGGCCGGCTGGGGCGCGGCCGGGACGCTGGTGCCGCTGCTGGGCGGCCTCGTGCTGCTGGCGGCGTTCGTGGCGGTGGAGGCGCGTACGGCGGCGCCGCTGATGCCGCTGAAGCTCTTCCGCTCGCGGGCGGTGTCGGCGGCCAACGTGTCGATGCTGGTGAACGGTTCGGCGTCGTTCGCCATGTGGTTCTTCATGACGATGTACGTGCAGAACGTGCTCGGCTACACCCCGCTGGAGGCCGGCCTCGCGCTCGTACCGAGCTCCCTCAGCGTCTTCGCCGGCGCCAAGCTGGCGCCCCGCCTGATGGCGGTGACCGGTGCGCGGAACCTCGCGGTGCTCGGCACGCTCATCGCCACGGCGGGCTTCGGCTGGCAGTCGCTGATGGACGCGCACAGCGCGTACCTGACGATGATCATGGGCCCCGGCATCCTGATGATGCTCGGCATCGGCCTGGTCATCACCCCGATGGCCTCGCTGGCCACCTCGAGCGCGGCCGCCGGCGACGCGGGGCTCGTCTCGGGCCTGGTCAACACGTCCCGCACGATGGGCGGGGCCCTGGGCCTCGCCGTCCTGTCGACGCTCGCCGCGGCCCGCACCTCCGGCGGTACGAGCCCGGAGGCCCTGACCGCCGGATACGCGCTCGCCTTCCGCGCGGGCGCCGCGATCCTGCTGGCGGGAGCGGTGTTGATGGTGGTGTGGCTGCCGCGCCGTACGACGGACCAGTAAGGGCCGGAAAGGCCGAGTGGCTGGCCGGCTTCTTGCCTGAGAGCCCGGTACATGAGGAGGAGGGCCGCCCCAGGGGGTTTCCCCGGGGCGGCCCTCCTCGCGTGCGACGGGTCGTCAGGCCGCGGTGCCCTGGTTCGGGACCTTGCGGTGACGGCCGTGCGGCTGGGAGGACAGGTCCTCGGTCGTAGCCGCGCCCCCTCGGTGCTTTCCGGAGCCGCCGGCGTCCCCCTGCGGTCGCGTCGCGTGGGTCGTGTCGGTCATGGCCTCAGACATGTGGGAAGTTCACCCCGTAGTGATCGCTGACATATGCGGCCCGTGAGTCTAGCCGCGGGCCGTCGGGCCGGTCAGAGGTGTCCGCTTCAGCAGCGTCGCCCCTTGCAGCGCCACTCCTCGCGGCGGTGTCTGGTGCAACGGTGCCTGCTGCAGTGGAACCGGCTTGCACACACCAGGAGTCGCCTCGCGCCCCGGCGGTTCCCCGTCCGCGGACTCCGGTTGTGGCGGTTGTGTGAGCGCCTCCGGGTCCGGGGCGATCCGCGCCAGCCCGCACCGTACGGATCCGGCGACGTACGGCAGGTGCAGTACGCCGTCGCGTGTCCACAGGCCCGTGCCCGTCAGCCATCCCGCCGGTGCGGGAAGCTGGAGCAGCCGCCGCCCGGACGGCCGCCACACGCCCACCCAGCTGCCGGCCGCCGCGTCGATGCGCAGCGCCACCGAGCAGGTCTCGGGCGTCAGCATCTGCCCCGGCTGGACGGCGAACGGCGTCACGGCGGCGTCGGCCAGGCGCAGGCACTCCGGGAAGCGGACCGGCAGCGTGGAGCCGAGGACGCCCCAGCCCAGGCGTGCGTGCCCCGGTGACGGCGCGTCGGAGCGGATCAGCAGCAGCCCGCTGTCCGCGTCCGCCAGCAGCAGCCGGTCCTCGCTCGCCTCCGTGATCTGGAGCAGCGGGGTCACCTCCCCGCCCCGCTCCAGGTCGACCGCGACCGCCTTGACCGGCCCGCCGTCGAGCTGCCGGTCCAGCGCCAGGAGCCGCCCCGTACGGTCCAGCCAGACCCCGCCCGTGCAGCGGCCCTTGACCTCCGCGACGTGCTCCGGGCCGAACGCGCCGCCCGCCACCAGCCAGACGCTGGAGGAGTACTCGCCCACCGTCAGGGCGTACGCGTGCGTCCCGCCCGGTGGCGGCGGGAGCAGCCGCAGGGACGGTGCTTCCACCGCGCCGAGCGGCAGCTGCCCGGTGCCCGGCCCGGTCGGGTACAGCAGGGAAAAGGTGTGCCGCTCGCCCGTACGGCGACCGATCAGCACCCGTCCGTCCGCGAGCGGCAGCAACTGCGCGTGCGGGTCCTCCGGCTGGGCGAGCGGCAGCGGCACCGCGTACGGCTCCGGGCCGTCCAGGGTCCACCGCTCCGGGTACAGCGCCTCGCCGTCACCCGCCAGCCGCGCCGCGTAGGTACCGTCCGCCGCGATCGTGAATCCCGTGCGCCCGGCGGTATCGATGGCACAGACAGTCATCGACTCGTCACCTCCGGCGACTGAAAGTAGTTTTCGTACGCCGGACCGAACCGCGCGTGTCGCGCTGCTTCACCTATAAGGGTGGCGATGTCCTGGTTCGCCTGAGAAAGCGGGGTCGGTTGTGCTGGGGGAGCAGGGCGTGCCGCGCGTCGCGTGGGTGTGAAGGCCCCGAAGCCGCGCCGTCCCGCCCGCGATCGGGGTTGTCCACAGGCCAGGGCGGCGGGGCGCGTGGGGCAGGTAGCCTTTCCTACGTGCCCCGCCTGTCTGAAGTCATCGCCGAGCTCGACGCCCTCTGGCCCCCCGAGCGGGCCGAGCAGTGGGACGCCGTCGGCACGGTCTGCGGCGACCCCGACGCCGAGGTCACGCGCGTCCTGATCGCCGTCGACCCCGTCCAGTCGATCGTCGACGAGGCGATCGCCCTCGGCGCGGACCTGATCATCACGCACCACCCCCTCTACCTGCGCGGTACGACGACGGTCGCGGCCGGTCACTTCAAGGGCCGCGTCGTCCACACGCTGATCAAGAACGACGTCGCGCTGCACGTCGCGCACACCAACGCCGACACCGCCGAGCCCGGCGTCTCCGACGCCCTCGCCGGCGCGCTCGACCTGCGCGTCACCGGGCCGCTCGTCCCGGAGACCGGCCTCGGCCGGATCTGCGAGGTCGACCCGCCGGAGACCCTGCGCGACTTCGCGGCCCGCGCCGCCAAGCGGCTCCCCGCCACCGCGCAGGGCATCCGCGTCGCGGGCGACCTCGACGCCCCGGTCCGTACCGTCGCGGTCAGCGGCGGCTCCGGCGACAGCCTCTTCGACGCCGTACGCGCCGCCGGGGTCGACGCGTTCCTCACCGCCGACCTGCGCCACCACCCGGCCTCCGAGGCCACGCAGCACACGCCGCTCGGGCTGGTCGACGCCGCCCACTGGGCCACCGAGTGGCCCTGGTGCGAGCTGGCCGCAGCCCAGCTCGACGAGATTTCCGACCGCCACGGCTGGGACCTGCGGGTCCACGTCTCGAAGACGGTCACCGACCCCTGGTCCCACCACTCTTCCTCTGGAGCCCCCAACTGAACGCCGCGCCCGCCGACCAGATTCGCCTCCTCGACGTCCAGGCCCTCGACACCCGCCTGTCGCAGCTCGCCCACAAGCGCGAGTCGCTGCCCGAGCACGCCGAGATCGAATCGCTGACCAAGGACCTCACGCAGCTGCGTGACCTGCTCGTCGCCGCGCAGACGGAGGAGAGCGACTGCGCCCGCGAGCAGACCAAGGCGGAGCAGGACGTCGACCAGGTGCGCCAGCGCGCCGTCCGGGACCAGCAGCGGCTGGACTCCGGGGCCGTCACCTCCCCCAAGGACCTGGAGAACCTCCAGAAGGAGATCGTCTCCCTCGCCAAGCGCCAGGCCGACCTGGAGGACGTCGTCCTCGAGGTCATGGAGCGCCGCGAGTCCGCCCAGGAGCGGGTCGCCGAGCTCACCGAGCGGGTCGGCTCCGTCCAGGGCAAGGTCGACGACGCGACCGCGCGGCGCGACGCGGCGCTGCAGGAGCTGGAGGGCGAGGCCACGTCCGTCGCCAAGGAGCGGGAGGTCGTGGCCGCGTCCGTGCCCGCCGACCTGATGAAGCTGTACCAGAAGATCCGCGAGCAGCAGGGCGGCGTCGGCGCGGCCCGCCTGTACCAGCGCCGCTGCGAGGGCTGCCACATCGAGCTCAACATCACCGAGGTGAACGAGGTGCGGGCGGCCGCCCCGGACACCGTCCTGCGGTGCGAGAACTGCCGCCGCATCCTGGTCCGCACGGCGGAGTCCGGCGTCTGATGCCCGCCGCCGAGCTGCGCGAGCTGATCGTCGAGGCGGACGGCGGCTCCCGGGGCAACCCGGGCCCGGCCGGGTACGGGGCGGTCGTCCTGGACCCGGTCTCGGGGGAGCCCCTGGCCGAGGCCGCCGAGTACATCGGCGTCGCCACGAACAACGTCGCCGAGTACCGCGGCCTGGTGGCCGGGCTCAAGGCGGCGCGGGAGCTGGCGCCCGACGCCAAGGTCCGCGTACGGATGGACTCCAAGCTCGTCGTGGAGCAGATGTCCGGCCGCTGGAAGATCAAGCACCCGGACATGAAGCCGCTCGCGGCGGAGGCCGCCCGTGTCTTCCCCGCGTCGCAGGTGACGTACGAGTGGATCCCGCGTGAGAAGAACAAGCACGCGGACCGGCTCGCGAACGAGGCGATGGACGCGGGCAAGCGCGGCAAGCAGTGGCAGCCGTCGGCGTCGGTCGCCGCCCTCGACGCGGGCGCGGCCCGCGTGGTCGGCGACGCGGCGGCGGGCGCGGCGAAGGCGCGGGCCGCGCTGGCAGGCGTTTCAGCGGGTGCTTCGGCGGGTGCCTCGACGGGTGCTTCGGCGGGTGCTTCGGCGGGCGTTTCCGCCGTGGCGTCGGCGGCCGCCGCGGAGGTCGCGGCGCGCTCCACGCCGCCGGTCGGCTGGGGGCCGGCGGCAGACCTCGGCACACCGGCCACCTTCGTGCTCCTGCGCCACGGCGAGACGGCGCTCACCCCCGAGAAGCGCTTCTCGGGCAGCGGCGGCAGCGACCCCGAGCTGTCGGCCGTGGGCCTGCGCCAGGCCGAAGCGGTCGCCTCCGCGCTGGCGGCCCGCGGCACGATCCAGGACATCGTCTCCTCCCCGCTGAGGCGCTGCCGCCAGACGGCCGAGGCGGTCGCGGCGCGGCTGGGCCTGGACGTCCGCATCGAGGACGGCCTGCGCGAGACGGACTTCGGCGCCTGGGAGGGCCTGACCTTCGCAGAGGTCCGCGAGCGGTACCCCGACGACCTGAACGCCTGGCTGTCCTCCGCCAAGTCGGCCCCCACGGGCGGCGAGTCCTTCGCGGCGACCGCACGCCGGGTCGCGGCGACCCGCGACGAGCTGACCGCCCGCCACGCGGGCCGCACGGTCCTGCTGGTCACGCACGTCACCCCGATCAAGACCCTCATCCGCCTGGCCCTGGGCGCCCCGCCGGAGTCCCTGTTCCGCATGGAACTCTCGGCGGCGTCGCTCTCGGCGGTGGCGTACTACAAGGACGGCAACGCCTCGGTGCGCTTGCTGAACGACACGTCGCACCTGCGCTGACCGCCCCGAAACCGGGGGCCCGGAGTGGAGCCCCCGATTCCGGGACCCGCTCCACCCCGCCCTGCCTCCGCTGCACCCCGCCCGATATTCCCTGCACATGATCCGACCTGCGCAAACGGCTAAGATCGCGAAGAAAGCCGGACAAGCGAGAAGGAACGTGGCCTGTGCAGGCAAGGGGGAGGGGCATCGTGCTGGCAGCCGCGGGGGCGGCGCTCACGATGGTGCTGACGGGGTGCGGTGGCGACGCCGGTCAGGGCAAGGGGGGTTCCGACCGCGCCGATGGCGCGAGCCGGAGTGATGACGACAGCAGGCGGACCGATCCGCGTGCCGTGCTGACGGCCGCGGTCGAGAAGATGGACGCCCAGCCGTCGTACAAGACGATCCAGACGGGCCATGGCCCCGACGACCCGGGCAGCCGGTCCGAGATGCTCTTCCAGCGGAAGCCCTCGGCCACGGTCATGAAGACGAAGTCGGCCACGGCGTCGCAACACATGATCTTCGCGGCCGGCCGCATCTACGTGAAGACGGACGCGATCCCCGGCAAGAGCTGGTACACCATGGACCTCGGCGGTGCCGACGGCGGCGACGCGGGGAACTCCCGTGCGGCGGGCTACATCACCGAGTTCGCGGGCGCGCTCGCCGCGACCGACTCCACCGCGTGGGTCGCCGAGGAGAAGGTGGCCGGCCGCCCCGCCGACCACTACCGCGGCACGGTCGAGCTCGACCGGCTCGCCTCGTACGAGGGCCCCGCCATGAAGAAGGACGTCCGCGACTCCTACGTCCAACTCGCCAAGAAGCAAGGCCTGAAGTCGGTCGTCATCGACATGTGGGTCGGCAAGGACGACCTGGTCCTCAAGGCCCAGGAATCCGGTACGACCCCCAAGGGGCAACAGCGGCTCACCGAGGAGTACTCCGACTTCGGCGCCGTCCCCCCGGTCACCGCACCCTCGGCGAAGACGGTCGCCACCTGGGACGAGTTCGTCGCCGGCATGGCCAAGTCCTAGCGCCTGATCCGGAAGACAGGCCCTAGACCTGGGACACGCCCCCCAGCGACGACGCCTCGCCTGCCAGCGACTCCACCCGCGACCAGTCCCGCGCCGCGAGGGCCTCGGGCGGGAGCATCCAGCTGCCGCCGACGCAGGCGACGTTCGGCAGGGCGAGGTAGGCGGGTGCCGAGGCGGCCGAGATGCCGCCCGTCGGGCAGAAGCGCGCACCCGGCAAGGGGCCGGCCAGCGACCGCAGGTACGCCGTGCCGCCCGCCGCCTCCGCGGGGAAGAACTTCATGGCGCTGACCCCGCGCTCCAGCAGCGCGACGACCTCCGACGCCGTCGACACCCCCGGCAGGTACGGCACGCCGGACGCCTCCATCGCGCCCAGCAGGCCGTCCGTCCAGCCCGGGCTCACCAGGAAGCGGGCGCCCGCCGCCACCGCGTCCGCCACGCCGCGCGCCGACAGCACCGTGCCCGCGCCCACCACCGCGCCCGGTACGCCGTCGGCGATGGCCCGGATGGCGTCGAGCGCCGCCGGCGTACGCAGCGTCACCTCGATCGCCGCCAGGCCTCCCGCGACCAGCGCACGTGCCAGCGGTACGGCGTCGGCCGCGTCGTCGAGGACGACGACGGGTACGACCGGGGCGGCGGCCAGGTCCAGCACGGAAGACACGGGGGTCATCCCGGCATCCTCCAGGGGTCCGACGCAGCGCGCAACGGCCGTTGCACAGAGTGCAACACCGCTACGGCACGCTCAGTGGATCTCGTCCACCAGCACGTCCAGCTGCCACGCCTTCCCCGCCTTCGCCGGCGCCTCCGCCTCCACCACGTACCCCAGGTCCCGCAGCGCCTCCACCAGCTCGGCCGGTGAGCCGGGTGCGGTCCCGTTCTCCAGGAGGCTCCGTACGATCCGGCCCTTCGTCGCCTTGTTGAAGTGGCTCACCACCTTGCGCGTCGGCGCGTGCAGCACCCGCACCGTCGCCGTCCGCCCCGCGACCTCGCCCTTCGGCTTCCACGCCGCCGCGTACGCCGCCGACCGCAGGTCCAGGACCAGCCCGTCCCCGGCGGCCTCGGGCATCACCGCCGCCATCGGCGTACGCCAGTGCGCGCCCAGCGCCCCGAGCCCCGGCAGCTTCACGCCCATCGAGCAGCGGTACGACGGGATCCGGTCGTCCACGCGCACCGCGCCCCACAGCCCCGAGAACACCAGCAGCCACGCCCGCGCCCGCTCGCGCGCCGCCGCGTCCAGCGTGGCCAGCCCCAGCGCGTCGTACAGCACGCCCGTGTAGATCTCCCCGGCCGGCCGCGCCCCCGCCGTCCGCAGCCCGGCGTTCTTGGCGACCTCGCCGCGCAGCCCCTCGCTCAGTCCGAGCACCTCGCGGGCCTTGTCCTCGTCGCCGGCGCACAGCTCCACCAGCTCGTCGAGCACGGCGGCCCGCGCCCCGGCGAGCCCCGGCAGCGACAGCGCGCCCGGCTCCAGCGGCGCGCCGCTCCCCGAAGCGGCCTTGCCCTCGGAGGGCGGCAACAGCACGAGCACGGTCGTTCTCCTTCGTCACGTACGAAAAGGGGGTGCGGCCCCCGCGCCAGCGTACGCAACCAGCACACGGAGCCACCGACGTGCCGCCACCCGCCCCGCGGCCTACGCTCGGTCCATGCCCCGCCGCCAGATCCGCGTCACCGGCGCCGCCGAGGCTCCCCTCCGGGCCGCGCTGGGGGCGCTGCGCGCCCGGCTCGACGTCCCCGGCGCCTTCCCGGCCGCCGTCCTCGCCGAGGCGGAGGCCGCCGCCAAGGCGCCGCGCCTCCCCGCCCGGGACGCGACCGACATCCCGTTCTTCACGGTCGACCCGCCCGGCTCCACCGACCTCGACCAGGCCCTGCACCTCGCCCATCGCCCCGACGGCGGCTAGCGCGTCCACTACGCCATCGCCGACGTCGCCGCCTTCGTCACCCCCGGCGGCGCGCTCGACGCCGAGGCCCACCGCCGCGTCCTGACCCTGTACTTCCCGGACGCCCGCGTCCCCCTCCACCCGCCCGTCCTCTCCGAGGGCGCCGCCAGCCTCCTCCCCGGCCGCCCGGCCCCCGCCCTCCTCTGGCGCATCGACCTCGACGCGTACGGCCGCCGCGTCGCCACCGACGTCGAACGCGCCCTCGTCCGCAGCCGCGCCCGCCTCCACTACGCCGAGGTCCAGGAACAGATCGACACCGGCACCGCAGAGGAGCCCGTCGCCCTCCTGCGCGACATCGGAATCCTGCGCGAACGCCTGGAGGCGGAGCGCGGCGGGATCTCCCTCAACGTCCCCGAGCAGGAGATCACCGCGAGCGATCACGACCGGACCTACACGCTGGAGTACCGCGCCCCGCGCCCCGCCGACGGCTGGAACGCCCAGATCTCCCTCCTCACCGGCATGGCCGCCGCCGACCTCATGACCGCCGCCGGCGCCGGCATCCTGCGCACCCTGCCCACCGCACCCTCCGGCGCCGTCGCCCGGCTGCGGCACTCGGCGAAGGCGCTGGGCATCGACTGGCCGCACCACGTCTCGTACGCCGCCCTCATCCGCGCGCTCGACCCGCGCGACACCCGCCACGCCGCCTTCCTCCAGGACTGCACCGCGCTGCTGCGCGGCGCCGGCTACACCGTCTTCGACGGCGGGAAACTGCCCGACCCGGCCGTCCACGCCGCCGTCGCCGACGCGTACACGCACTGCACCGCGCCGCTGCGCCGGCTCGTCGACCGCTACGCCGGCGAACTCTGCCTCGCGGCCGCCGCGGGCCGTGAGCCCCCCGAGTGGGTACGCGCCGCCCTGCCCGCGCTCCCCGACGAGATGGCCGCGGGCACGCGCCGCGCGGGCACCGTCGAGCGCGAGTGCGTCGACCTCGTCGAGGCGGCCCTGCTCCAGGACCACGTCGGCGAGGTCTTCGACGCGTACGTCATCGACGTCCACGACCGCGACCCGGCCATCGGCACGGTCCACCTGGAGGACCCGGCGGTCGTCGCCCGCGTCGAAGGCGGCACGCGCCCCCTCCCGCTGGGCGAGCGGCTGCGCGTACGGCTCACGCAGGCGGACCCGGGGCGGGCGAAAGCGCTGTTCGCGCCCGCCTGACCGCGTCCACCAGCGCCCGCGCGTCGTCCGCGTGACAGCGCACCGTACGCACCGGGTACCGCCCGCCCAGCAGCCGTACGGCGGTGACGGGCTCGGTCAGCTCGATCGCGACGGACGTCTGCGAGGCGACCGCCAACTGGAGCGCCCCCTTCTCCGCCGGGTGCGAGAAGCGCAGCTCATGCCGTACGGACGCGATCCGCTCCAGCGGTATCACCACATCGACGTGCCCCGCCTGCCGCACCCGCAGCGCGTCCCGGCTCAGCACATGCGGCCGGGTCACCGACGCGGCGTGCAGCCCCAGCACGAAGAGGACGGTGTACACGTGCAGGACGAGGACCACCTGGTGCGCCACCGGCCAGGGCGCCAGCAGACAGGACATGCCGATCGTCTCGACGACGCACACGAAGGCGAAGCCGTACATGTACGCCGCCTGGTCGCGCGCGTGCCCGAAGACGCCGACCACATCCGCCCCGCCGACCCCGTGCGGCCGCCGCGCCACCCACCGCACCAGGCTCGCCATGAGCCGCGCCTCATGCGCGACGAGGTGCCTCACCCACCTCATCGGTCCCGCTCCGTTACGATCCGCAGCGCCCGCCGGACGGCCTCGGCCTGCGCGGGTGCGAAGTCCGCGAAGAACACCTCCATGAGCGCCCGGTCCTCGGTCTCCTCCGCTCGCGGCACCATGCCGTCCGGCAGCAGCCCCGCCAGCGCCTGCGCGGCCTCCTCCACCCGTACGTCGTCGGGCGCCGCGTCCGCGAGCGCGTCGAGCCGTTCGTACACCGCGTACGCCCGGTCCATCGCCCCCGGCGCCAGCGTCATCGCCCGCATGGCCTCCATCAGCCGCTCCCCCTCCTCCTCCGGCACCACGGTCTCCAGCAGCGCCAGCACCTCCCGGTCCCGCGCGGCCATCGCCGGCTCGGGCCCGGGCCGCGCGGCCGACGCCCGGGCCATGTCCCCGAACAGCTCCGCGAGCCCCGGCGACACCGGACCCTCGGCCGGCAGCCGCCCCACCCGCGCCTGCCCCAGCAACACCCGCAGCCGCTCCCGCCGCGCCCCGATCTCCGCCTGCTGCCGCGCCAGATCGGCGTCCAGCTCCTCCAGTACGTCGACGAGCTCGCGCCCCGCGTCGTCGGCGAGCACGTCCCGCACCTCCTCCAGCCCGAGCCCGAGCTCGGTCAGCCGCCTGACCCGAGCGAGCAGCACGGCGTCACGCAGGGTGTAGTCCCGGTACCCGTTGGCCCGCCGGGCGGGCTCGGGCAACAGGCCGAGGTGGTGGTAGTGCCGCACCGCACGCGTGGTGGTCCCGACGAGGGCGGCGATCTCTCCGATCCGCATGGGACCAGTAGAAACGTTGACGCTGCGGCAAGGTCAAGGCGTCCGGTCCTGCCGTCGCGGCAGCCGGGTACCATGGTCGACACGGCAGACGAGCCGGGCGGACGGCCGCGTGGGGATCCTCGGATCCTCCCGAGGAACGTCCGGGCTCCACAGGGCAGGGTGGTGGCTAACGGCCACCCGGGGTGACCCGCGGGACAGTGCCACAGAAAACAGACCGCCGGGGACCTCGGTCCTCGGTAAGGGTGAAACGGTGGTGTAAGAGACCACCAGCGCCTGGGGTGACCCAGGCGGCTAGGTAAACCCCACCTGGAGCAAGGTCAAAAGGAGATACCCCGGTGTCTCTGCGCGGACGTTCGAGGGCTGCCCGCCCGAGTCCGCGGGTAGACCGCACGAGACCGGCGGCAACGCCGGTCCTAGATGGATGGCCGTCGCCCCGACGACCGCGAGGTCCCGGGGGCACAGAACCCGGCGTACAGCCCGACTCGTCTGCCCCTAAGGCTGCTCCGGCCACGAACTCTCGGAGGCCAAGGCGCCATGACCCTCTCTGATCCCAACGACGCGTTGAGCTCGGCCCTTCGGGACGCCCGCTCGGCATCCTGGTCCGTTCGGGCGGAAGCCGGCCGGCGACTGGCGGGCGCGGCAGAGGATGCCGAGGTGGCTGCGGTGCTGCATCGACTGCTGCTGGACGGGCAGGACACCGCGGTCACTCAAGAGACGGCGGAAGCCCTGCTCGAGCGGGGGGACGTCCTCGGCGTGCGGATGGTCCTGGCCGCGCTCGCGCGCGCGGACGACGACACCGGCGATCACCTGGACGCCGCCCTCACCAACGTCTGCTGCCAGTCCGACGAGGGCCTCGCACGGCTCAAGGAGCTGTGCTCCGCGTTGGTGTCGGATGCCGACGCCTCGATCGGCGAGGAAGCCGGCAGGATCCTCAGCGGGTGGGCTTGCCCCTGACCGGCTGCCCCGGCGTACTGCCGTACTCAGCCCCGCCTGGGTACGCGTACTCATCCCCCGCGCGCGCCCCGGCGGCACGGTGGGGGCATGAGCGAAGCACCTTCGTCCCCGCCCCCTCTCCCTCCGCACCTGCAGCCGTCCCCGCCCCGGCCCGGGCTGCGCAACTTCGGGCTCTTCCTGGCCGCGCTTCCCTTCAACCTGCTGATCTGCGGGTACGCGCTCCTCGACGTCGGCATGGGGGAGTGGGCGGCGGCCGGTGAGGAGGTCGAGCCGCCGGTGGAGGACCTGCTCGTCTGCGCGGGGCTGATCGTCGGGCTGGGGGTGCTGCAGTGGCTGGGGAAGGGCCGTGTCGCCGCGCTGTTCCAGGTGCTGCCGCTGTTCTTCGTCGTGCTCCTCATCGGAGGGTGGGAGATCCCCGAGGTGCCTCGCTAGCCCGCGATCCGGCACCGCGCGATCCGCTAACCCGCGATCCGCGCCCCCGCGCCGCTCACGCGGACGCGCCCCTCGCCCGCGCGGAGTTCCACCGTCAGGACGCCCGGGCGGCCCATGTCCTCGCCCTGGTGGAGGGTGAGGACCGCCGCCTCGGGGACCAGGCCCAGGTCGCGGGCGTACGCGCCGAAGGCCGCGGCCGCCGCGCCCGTCGCCGGGTCCTCGACGACGCCGCCCACCGGGAACGGGTCGCGGACGTGGAACACCGTCGGCGCGGCGCGCCACACCAGTTGGACCGTCGTCAGGTCCAGGCGGCGCATCAGCGTCGCGAGGCGGTCGAAGTCGTACGCCAGGTCCGCGAGGCGTGCCCGGGTCGCGGCGGCCAGCACCAGGTGGCGGGCGCCCGCGAAGGCGATCCGGGGAGGCAGGGCCGCGTCCAGTTCGGCGGGCGACCAGCCCAGCGCGTCCAAGGCCTCTTGGACGTCGGCCGCCGGGACGTCCTCGACGCGCGGCTCCACGCTGGTGAGCGTGGCCCGCAGTGCGCCGCCGTCCTCGGCCACCGTCACCGGCACGGTCCCGACGGGCGTGGCGAACGCCAGGTCGCCCGGCCCGAGGCGCTCGCCGAGCGCGACGGCCGTCGCGACGGTGGCGTGCCCGCAGAACGGCACCTCCGCCTTGGGGCTGAAGTAGCGGATGGTGAACGCCCGCCCCGCGCCGGTTCCGTCCAGCTCCTCCGGCGGCGGCGTCAGGAACGCGGTCTCGCTGTACCCGAGCTCGGCGGCGATCGCCAGCATGTCCGCGTCACCGAGCCCGGCGGCGTCGAGGACGACCCCGGCCGGGTTGCCCCCCTCGGGGTCGGCGGAGAACGCCGTGTAGCGCAGGACCTCGGCGGAGCGCGAAGTGATCGTCATGTCCGTCCCAACGCACCCGGGGCGGACTCTTGTTCCAGGGCGCTCAGCCGCGCCCGATGTACGGCATGGCCGTCGCCATGACCGTCGCGAACTGGACGTTCGCCTCCAGCGGCAGCGCCGCCATGTGCGCCACCGTCCGCGCCACGTCTGCCGCGTCCATCACGGGCTCGGGGGCGAGGGTGCCGTTCGCCTGGAGGATGCCCGACTGCATGCGCTCGGTCATCTCCGTCGCCGCGTTGCCGATGTCGATCTGGCCGCAGGCGATGCGGTACGGGCGGCCGTCCAGCGAGAGCGACTTGGTCAGGCCCGTCATGGCGTGCTTGGTCGCCGTGTACGCGATCGAGTGCGGGCGCGGCACGTGCGCCGAGATGGAGCCGTTGTTGATGATCCGGCCGCCCTGCGGCGCCTGCTCCTTCATCTGGCGGTACGCCGCCTGCGCGCACAGGAACGCGCCCGTCAGGTTGGTGTCGACGACCGACCGCCAGGTGTCGTAGGCCAGATCCTCGACCGGCGTGCCGCCGCCCGCGAAGCTGCCCGCGTTGTTGAAGAGCAGGTCGACGCGGCCGAACCGGTCCCGTACGGCGGCGAAGAGGGCCGCCACCGCGTCGGGGGACGTGACGTCCGTCGGGACGCACAGCGCCTCCGCGCCCGCGCCCCCGCGTGCCGCCGCGAGCGCCGCCGTCTCCTCCAGGGGCTCGGCCCGCCGGCCCGCCAGCGCCAGCGACCAGCCGTCCTCCGCCAGTGCCAGCGCCACGCTCCGGCCGATGCCCGAGCCCGCGCCCGTCACCACCGCGATCCTCCGTACAGCGTTCATGGGGCCGCAGCGTACGGGAGGGTCCGGCACCTGGAACTCATATGGCCGACATGTGGATGTTGTGGACGCGACAACCAGGCCCCGTCCAATGAGCCCATGACAGCCGAACTGCGCGCCGCCGCCCGCCATTTCGACCGCCGCCGCTTCCTCACCACGACCGGCGCCGCCGCCGCCCTCGCCTTCGCCGTGAACCTGCCGGCCGCGGGCGCGGCGAGCGCCGCCGAGCTCGACGCCCGGAAGATCACCGAGGACCCCTTCACCCTGGGCGTCGCCTCCGGCGACCCCCTCCCCGGCTCGGTCCTGCTGTGGACGCGCCTCGCGCCCCGCCCGTACGAGCCCGGCGGCGGCCTGCCGCGAGCGCGCGTCCAGGTGCGCTGGGAGCTCGCGCACGACGAGGCGTTCACCCGGATCGCCAGACGCGGCCACGCCACCGCGCACCCGGAGTTCGACCACACCGTGCACGCGGAGGTGAGCGGCCTGGCCCCCGGGCGCGCGTACTACTACCGCTTCCGCGCGGGCGGCTGGCTGAGCCCCGCCGGGCGCACCAGGACCGCGCCGCACGCCGCCGCCCGCGTCGGGGAGCTGCGGCTGGCGGCCGCGTCCTGCCAGGCGTACCACGACGGCTACTTCACGGCGTACCGGCACCTCGCCGAGGAGGACGTCCACGCCGTCTTCCACCTCGGGGACTACCTGTACGAGTACGCCGTCGACGCGGCGGGCGGCCACCGCCGCTACACCGACCGGCAGCTGCCCGCCCACTTCAACCGGGAGACGGTCACGCTGGAGGACTACCGGCTGCGGTACGCCCTCTACAAGACGGACCCGGACCTGAAGGCCGCGCACGCCGCGCACCCCTTCGTCGTCACCTGGGACGACCACGAGACCGAGAACAACTACGCGGGCGGCACCCCGGAGAACGGCGTACCGCCGGAGGAGTTCCTGGTGCGCCGGGCCGCCGCCTACCGCGCGTACTGGGAGAACCAGCCGCTGCGGGCCCCGCAGCGGCCCGCCGGCGCCGACATGCGGCTGTACCGGCGGCTGCGCTTCGGCGACCTCGCGCAGTTCGACGTCGTCGACACCCGCCAGTACCGCTCCGACCAGGCCTACGGCGACGGCTGGCAGACCCCGGGCCCGGAGTCGGAGGACCCGGCGCGGACGATGACCGGCGCCGAACAGGAGCGGTGGCTGCTGGACGGGTGGAAGTCCTCGGACGCCGTGTGGAACGTCGTGCCGCAACAGGTCACCTTCGCCCAGCGGCGCAACGTCCCCGGGCCCGACTTCAAGCTGTCCATGGACGCCTGGGACGGCTACCCCGCCTCCCGCAAGCGGATCCTGGACGGGGCCCGGGCCGCCGGGGTGGAGAACCTCGTCGTGCTGACGGGCGACGTGCACGTCGGGTACGCCTTCGACCTCAAGGCCGACTTCGACGACCCCGCCTCCCGCACCGTCGGCACCGAGCTCGTCGCCACCTCCGTCAGCAGCGGCCGGGACGGCGCCGACAAGCCCGCCAACTGGGACAACCTCACCCGCGCCAATCCCCACCTGCGGTTCTACAACGGCCGCCGCGGCTACCTCAGGGTCACGCTGACACCCGAGCGCGCCCGCGCCGACTTCCGTACCGTCGCCGCGGTCACGACCCCGGGCGCCCCCGTCACCACCGCCGCGTCGTTCGTGACGGAGGCGGGGAACCCGGGCCTCACGCCCGCGTGAGCGCCTCCGCCGGGTAGCGGACGCCGATCCGGTCCCGTACCGCGTCGAGCGTCCGCATCACCGCCAGCGTCCCGTCCAGCGGCACCAGCGGCGACTCCGTCTCGCCCGCCCGCAGGCACCGCATCACCTCCGCCGCCTCGTGCTGGAAGGTGTCGCGACGCCCCGGCACCGTGAACTCCTCCGGCTCCCGCCCGTCCCGGTGCAGGACGAAACCCTCGGGATAGAAGAAGCCGCGCGGGAACTCGATCCGGCCCGCCGTGCCCGACACCGACGCCGTCAGCGGCGTATCGGACACGATCGAGCAGGACAGCATCGCCGTGGCGCCGGAGTCCCAGCCGAGCAGCATCCCCGTGTTCAGGTCGACGCCCTCCGGCGAGAGCAGGGCGTCGGCCTGTACGCGGTCGGGCTCGCCGAGCAGCAGCTGCGCGAACGACACCGGGTAGACGCCGAGGTCCAGCAGCGCGCCGCCGCCCGCGGCCGGGTCCCGCAGCCGGTGGCCGGGGTCGGCCGGGCCCACCAGCCCGAAGTCCGCGTGCACGGAGCGGATCTCGCCGATCGCGCCGTCCCGGACCAGCTCCACCATGCGCCGGACGACCGGGCCGCAGTACATCCACATGGCCTCCATCAGGAAGACCCCGCGCCGCCGGGCGATCCCCACGAGCTCCGCCGCCTCGCGCGCGTTGAGCGTGAACGGCTTCTCGCACAGCACCGCCCGCCCCGCCTCCAGGCACAGCCCGGCGGCCGCGCGGTGCGCCGCGTGCGGCGTCGCCACGTACACCACGTCGACGTCCTCGTCCGCGGCGAGGGACGCCCAGTCCCCGTACGCCCGCGGAATGCCGAACCGCTCGGCGAACGCCGTGGCGGACGCGGCGGAACGCGACGCCACCGCCACCACCTCCGCGTCCGGCAGCTGCAGCAGATCGGTGGTGAACGACGCGGCGATCCCGCCCGTCGCGAGCACGCCCCACCGCACGGTCCCGCCCATCCCCATGCCCCCTCGGATTTCACCCTTGAGTTTTCAACTATTCCGGTCGAGCTGCGAGCATAGGGCGCCGAGCCCCAGGAGAGGAGACGAGATGCCGGAGAGCGGCCCCCGTCACATACGCACCGACAGCGCGCCCGAGACAGCTCCACCCACGAAAGTCGCCGCCACCGCCACCGCGCGCCGGGCGAGCCTCCTCGTCACCCTCGTCCTCGGCGGGCTCACCGCCCTCCCGCCGCTCTCCATGGACATGTACCTCCCCGCCCTGCCGGAGGTCACCAAGGCCCTGGGCGCGCCCGCCGCCACCGTGCAGCTCACCCTCACCGGCTGCCTCGCCGGCCTCGCGCTCGGCCAGCTCGTCGCCGGACCCATGAGCGACAAGTGGGGCCGCCGCCGCCCGCTGCTCATCGGCATGATCGTGTACGTCGCCGCCACCGCCGTCTGCGCCTTCGCGCCCGGCATCGAGCTGCTCATCGCCTTCCGGCTGCTCCAGGGACTCGCGGGCGCCGCCGGCATCGTGATCGCCCGGGCGGTGGTGCGGGACCTGTACGACGGGGTCGAGATGGCCCGGTTCTTCTCCACGCTCATGCTGATCTCCGGGGCCGCGCCGATCGTCGCCCCGCTGATCGGCGGACAGGTGCTCCGGCTCACCGACTGGCGCGGCGTGTTCCACGTCCTGACCGTCGTCGGCGTGCTGCTCACGCTCGTGGTGTGGAAGTGGCTCGGCGAGACGCTGCCCCCCGAGCGGCGGCACGGCGGCGGGGTCGGCCAGGCGCTGCGCACCATGCGCGGGCTGCTCGCCGACCGGGTCTTCACCGGCTACATGCTGGCCGGATCGCTCTCCTTCGCCGCGCTGTTCGCGTACATCGCGGCCTCGCCCTTCGTCGTACAGGACCTGTACGGCGCCTCCCCGCAGACCTTCAGCCTGCTCTTCGGGCTGAACTCCGTCGGCCTCGTCGCGGTCGGGCAGATCAACGGCAAACTGCTGGTGGGCCGGGTCAGCATGGACAAGGTGCTGGGCTTCGGCCTGGCGGTGATCGTGCTGGCCGCCGTGGCGCTGCTCCTCATGACCAGCGGGGTCTTCGGGCCCGTCGGCCTGGTGCCGGTGGCCGCCGGGCTGTTCGTCCTGATGTCGGCGATGGGCCTGGCGATGCCCAACACCAACTCCCAGGCGCTGATGCGCACCCCGCACGCCGCGGGCTCCGCCTCCGCGCTGCTCGGTACGTCGTCGTTCCTGATCGGCGCGGTCGCCTCGCCGCTGGTGGGCATCGCGGGGGAGCGGACGGCCGTTCCGATGGCCGTGGTCCAACTGGTGTGCGCGGTCGGCGCGATGGGCTGCTTCCTGGGGCTCTGCCGACCGTGGAGCGTCAACCGCGCCTGACGTACGCGATGAGGTGCACCCGGTCCGCCGGGTCCGTCCAGCGGAACAGCCCCACGCCCGCCACCTCCGCCTCCGGCAGCCGTACGCTCGGCGCGAGTGCCTCCGGCACCCCGGTGGCCAGGTCGATCCGGACCGGGGTGCCGCGGCCCGCGAGGGCGTCGGACGGGCTGCGGGCGCTGCTCGCGCCGTAGACCACGCCGTCGTCGGTGGCCGTGGTGAGGGTGAGCGGGCTGGTGCCGTCGGGGTTCTCGAAGCAGCGGCCCGTGCGGGCGTCCAGGTCGAAGGCGAGGCTTCCGGCGATCAGGTACCGCCCGCCGGGCGAGGTCACGGCCCTGGGGTGCTCGCCCGGTTCGATCGCGGGCTTGCGGCACTCGGTCTGCACCAGCGGCACGCCGGTGGTCACGTCGTGCACGGCCCAGATGTCGTGCGTGGCCGCCCGCCGGGCGCCCTTCTTGTGCTGCCAGCGGGCCAGGACGTGCCCCGGGGTCAGCGAGGTCGGCACCCCGCTCGCCACATCGGCGCCCGAGGGGGCGCGGCCGCGGCTCGCCCAGCCGCCGCGCACCCAGAAGCTCCGGGCGCCGCTGACCAGCAGGCCCTTGGGGGTCATCCCGCGCACCTCGGTGAGCGTGCGGCACTCCGGGCAGCCCTTCGGGGGGCCGAGCGCCTCCGGCGCGACGGTGGTGACCTCGCCGGTGTCGGGCGCGACGACCGCGCTTCGCGCCTTGCCGTCGCTGATGACGACACCCGGCCCGGTGGCGGTCACTATCGGTGCGTCCGGCCACGGGACCTCCACCCGCTGCCGGGCGCCGTCGGCGGCGTCGTACACGTCGAGTGAGACGAAGCTGCTCGCCGGTGCCAGCGGATCGCCGCGGAGCGAGCCGTACGACCAGGTCACGACGTAACTCCGGCCGTCCTTGGCCAGGGCGAGGAGACGCGGTACGTCGCCGGGGCCGCCCAGCGGGTGCCACGGGCGGCCCGTCCAGCGCGGCTTGCCGGTCGTGGCGTCGACGGTGCGCACGCGGTACTGCGCCTCGCCCACCGCTTCCAGGTAGGCGACCAGGCCGGTGGCGGAGTCCACGACGTAGCCGGCGGAGACGTCGGGGAGCTCCCAGCCGCGGCGGGTGTCGTACGCGGCGGGGGCGGTGAGCCGGGTGGCCGGGGCGGCGCTGCCGGCGGCGGTCCGCGTCGGCTTCGGGGCGCCCTTCGGGTCGTCGGCGCCGCCACCGCAGGTGGCGAGGAGGAGTAACAGGGCCAGGACGGTCACACCGGCCACCAGGGCCAGGCGCACGATCCTCTGTCTCATGGTCCCCCCGCTGGGTCGTGTCCGCCAAGCCCCGTCTGCCTGGCGGCGCCTGGCACGCCCGCTCGCCGCGTTGTCGTCAGTCGCCAATGCTCCGCAGTGGCTCCTTCCTCCGCCTTGCGATCGCACGCACCAGACGCCGCCAGGCCCGCCCTTCGGGCGGACGACGCTACTTTGCGGACACTCCCCCGCCCGCCCACCGGATCAGGGCGGCCAGCCTAGCAACGCCGGGCACCTCCGGGGGCCGCCTACGATGGGTCGGTGAACGTCTCCCTGTCCCCCTCCGACTCCGTCTCGGGCGCTCTGCGCGACGCGCTGGCCGGGCTGCTCGACGGGCTGCCGCCGACGAAGGCCGCGCAGGCCGTCGAGCGGCTCATCGCCAGCTACCGGGGGACGACCCCGACCGACGCGCCCGTGCTGCGCGACCGGTCCGACGTCGTCGCGTACGCCGCGTACCGCATGCCCGCGACCTTCGAGGCGGTGCGGTCCGCGCTGGACGCGCTGCGCGGCGCGGCGCCGGAGTGGGTGCCGGGCACGCACACCGACATCGGCGGCGGGACGGGCGCGGCGAGCTGGGCCGTCGCGGAGGCGTGGGACTCGGCGGCGCGCACCGAGGTGCTGGACTGGGCCGAGCCGGCGCTGGCGCTGGGGCGCGAGCTGGCGGCCGCCTCCGGGGTGCCGGGCCTGGCGGGCGCGGCGTGGCGGCGCGCCCGGATCAGCGCGGCGCTCCGCGTGGAGAGCAGCGACCTCGTCACGGTCTCGTACGTCCTCAAGGAGCTCACCGAAGCCGACCGCGCGGCCGTCGTCACGGAGGCGGCCCGCGCCGCCCAGGCCGTCGTGATCGTCGAGCCCGGCACCCCCGACGGCTACGCGCGGATCATCGCGGCACGCGACCGGCTGATCGCCGCCGGGCTGCGCATCGCCGCGCCCTGCCCGCACAGCGCCGCTTGCCCGATCGAGCCGGGTACCGACTGGTGCCACTTCGCGGCGCGCGTCAGCCGCTCGTCGCTGCACCGCCAGGTGAAGGGCGGGTCGTTGGCGTACGAGGACGAGAAGTTCAGCTACGTCGTCGCGACCCGCTTCCCCGTCGCGCCGGCGCCCGCGCGCGTCACCCGCAAGCCGCAGCTCCGCAAGGGGCAGGTGCTGCTCGACCTGTGCACCGAGGACGACGGGCTGCGGCGCGACACGGTCACCAAGCGGCACGGCGCGCTCTACAAGGCGGCGCGGGACGCGGCGTGGGGCGACGCGTGGCCCCCGCCCCCGCACGAGTGAGCCGACCCTCCGATGAGGTGACAAGCGGCAACCGCCCGGGTGAGGGGGTGCCCCCGCCGGTTGCCGGGCGGCCGGGGCCGGGTTGAGCTGGGGTCGCTGCCGTCCCCTCCCCTCATCCACCTCATCTCAGGAGGCCCCATGCTCCGCTCCCTCGCCACCGCCGCGCTCGCCGCCACCGCCCTCGGTCTCACCGCGGCCACCCCGGCGGCGTCGGCGCCCGTACCGGCCAAGGACGAGACGAAAGTGCTCGACTGGCTGGCGGTGAAGCAGTCGGACACCAAGCCGTTCGGCCCGCTGCTGCACGCGGGCGCCGACTGGACCGTCTTCGGCCATCTGCACGAGAACGACAAGGGCAAGCCCGGCAAGAAGATTGGCGACGTCACCGCGCAGTGCACCGCCGTCAAGGTGGACCGCAAGGGCTATGTGACGCAGTGCCAGCGCGTCCTGCGCACCGACGACGGCAGCATCACGCTCACGGACACGATCGACCGCTACGGCCGGGGCCCGCACGGCGGCGACTCGGTGATCACCGGCGGCAGCGGCGCGTACGAGGACGCCGAGGGCAAGGCGGAGGTCGCGCTCCACGGCCACCACGCCTTCTTCAAGCTCACGCTGGAGGACTGACCGGGGTCGATCCGGGTGCGGACCCGGTCCGGGCGGGAGTCCCCGCGCCCAGACCGGGTCCGTCCGTTCCCGGCTCGCGCCCTACTCCTCTCGCAGCTCCTGCGTGCAGCACTTCACGCTGCCGCCGCTCTTGAGCAGCTCGCCCAGGTCCATCCCGATCGGCTCGAAGCCGCGCTCCCGCAGCGGCCGGAAGAGCCCCACCGCCGTCTGCGGCAGCAGGACGTGTCTGCCGTCGCTCACGGCGTTCAGCCCGAGGGCCGCCGCGTCCTCCTCCTCGGCGATCAGCGCGTCGGGGAAGAGCCGCCGGAGCACCGCGCGGCTGCCGGGGGAGAAGGCGCCGGGGTAGTACATGATCTCGTCGCGCGCCTCGTCCAGGACGCACAGCGCCGTGTCGAGGTGGTAGTAGCGCGGGTTCACCAGCTCCAGGCCGATCACGGGGCGGCCGAAGAACTCCTGTGCCTCGTCGTGCGACAGCGGGCTGGAGCGGAAGCCGCGCCCGGCGAGGAGGTAGGTGGAGGTGACGGCGAAATCGCCCTCGCCCTCGTTGATGTGGTCGGGTTCGTGGATGTCGGTGAAGCCGTGCGCCAGGAACCACTCGCGGTGCACCGCGGCCTCGGGCACGCGCTCGGCGTGGGCGAACCGGGCCAGCAGCACCCGGCCGTCGATGACGGTGGCGCCGTTGGCGGCGAACACCATGTCGGGCAGGTCGGGGCGGGGGTCGAGCAGCTCGACGGTGTGGCCGAGGGAGCGGTAGCGGTCGCGCAGGTCTTCCCATTGGGTGAGGGCGAGCGGCAGGTCGACCGGTTTCGCCGGGTCCATCCACGGGTTGATGGAGTAGGTCACCCTGAAGTGCGCGGGTGGGCACATCAGGTAGCGGCGGGGTGTTGCGTCACGAGGCAAGGAAGGCTCCTCACGGACGGCTGGTGTCGCACGGTGTGTGCGTGCAAGCCATGGTGCGCCGTGAGGAGCCTTCGCGCAGTGGACCGTACGGGTGAGTTGGCGGGTGGTTCACCCGGGCCTCACGAAGTGTCGCGCGTCGTACGTCCCTGCTTCACCTCCGGCGCCTCCCGCCCCTCTCGCAACGTGCGCAGCAACTCCCGCTTCTGCGCGGCCGGATCGGCACCCCGGCCGGCCCGGCCGCCGCCGCTGCCGCGCAGGGCCGCGCGGGAGAGGTTCTTGCGGGTGCCGCCGACACCGAGCATGTTTCCGGTTCCGCCACGCGTCATGGTGGGCTCCTTCCGCTGTCGTCCATCTCCCGACTTCACCAGAGTGAACGAGACGTCTCGTCTTGTCAAGCTCATTGAGACGATACGTCTCGCCTCGCATGACTGCTAGATTGGGGCGCATGGCAGACACCAAGGCACCCGACTCCACGCGCCGCAGCGAACGCTCCCGCCGCGCCATCTACGACGCCGCCCTCGCCCTCGTCGGCGAGGTCGGCTACGCCAAGACCACCATCGAGGGCATCGCCGCCCGCGCCGGTGTCGGCAAGCAGACCATCTACCGCTGGTGGCCCTCCAAGGCGGCCGTCCTCCTGGACGCCTTCCTCGACCTCGGCCGCCAGGCCAACGAGGCGCTCGGCGGCGACGCCGACAGTGAGATCCCCGACACCGGGGACCTGGAGGCCGACCTCAAGTTCGTCCTGCGCGCCACGGTCGACGAGATGAACGACCCCACCTTCGAGGTCCCCTCGCGCGCCCTCGCCGCCGAGGGCGTGATCAACCCCGAGCTCGGCGCCCAGTTCGTCGAACTGCTCCTGGAACCGCAGCTCCAGCTGTACGTCAAGCGGCTGCGCGCCGCCCAGGAGGCCGGAGACGTCCGGGCGGACATCGACCCGCGCATCGCCCTGGAGCTCTTCGTCGGCCCGCTCGCCCACCGCTGGCTGCTGCGCACCCTCCCGCTCACCCACGAGTACGCCGACCGGCTCGTCGAGTACGCCCTGTACGGGCTGGCGCCTCGCCCGACGGGCTGACCAATTCCGGGCATAGCCACCCATCACGCCCAGCTGCTCCACCCCGGTTGGGGACTCCGGTCACCCGGGGCGCAGGATGGTGGGACCATGGCAGGGACCGCAGGGCTTGCATGACCAGGTGTGAGGGGATAGATGGGCGACGGTATCGGCCGCTACCGCGGCACGGAGAGCAAACTCGCGCACTGGCTGCGCCGGCGTCCGAGGAAGTCCGCCGCCGACGTACCGAGCCGTGAGGACCTGCTCCTCGCCGTCGCGTCCGCCGGACTTCCCCTCGCCCCCGCCGCGTATCCCGTCGGCTACCGCTGTTCCTGCGAGCGCATCGGCTGTCCGACCCCGGCCCGCCATCCCGTCTCCTTCGCCTGGCAGACGCAGTCCACCACCGACAGCGCGCAGATCCAGCGGTGGGCCGAGGCCCAGCCGCAGGCCAACTTCATCACCGCGACCGGCATGGTCCACGACGTCCTCGACGTTCCGCTGGAGGCCGGTCGCGCCGCGTTGGAGCGGCTGCTCGGCGAGGGCGTCGACGTGGGGCCGGTCGCCGAGTCCGGAGACGGCCGGATGCTGTTCTTCACCGCCACCCGCGGCACCCCCGAGGACGAGGACGAGTGGTGGCCGTGCGAGCTGGACTGCCACCCCGAGACCATGGACGAGCACCCCGGCCTGCGCTGGCACTGCCGCGGCTCCTACGTCCTCGTCCCGCCCGCCCGGCTCCCCGGTGACCTGGGCGTCGGCTGGGTACGCGGGCCCGAGCACCCGCTGCCCGACCCGCTGACGCTGCTCGAAGCCCTCACCGACGCTTGCGCCCGCCACGCCGACCAGCTCGACGACGACCACGACCACCACTCGGTGGCCTGGCCCCTCAGCCGCTAGCCCGCGGCGCGGCGCTACGAGCCCGTCGCCGACGTCACGCCCTGGAGCCGGCCCACCACCGCGACCTGGTCCGAGGTGGTGCCGGACGGCTTCACCCGGGCCACCAGGCCCGCCACCCACTCCTTGGTGAGGGTGGTCTTCACCTCACCGGTCATCAGCGCCTTCACGTCCGGGTTCACCTTGGGCCGGTAGCCCGCCGCCGCCGTCTGCCGGTCGTAGAAGCGCGTCGAGAAGAAGACGAACGCCCCGCCGTCCTCGGTCATCAGCCCGAGCGGCGCGTAGTCGCCCGTGTCGAGCGGCTGGTCGACGAACTGCGTGGACAGCCCGGGCCGCCGTGCGAGGTTCTGGCGCTCGGTCCGCCACACCGAGGTGTGCGGGCCCGCCGCGAAGTGCGCGGGTTTCCCGGAGTGGAGGTAGGAGGTGTACTCCTCGCTCAGGTTCTTCGGCGCGACCGCCAGCGCCGCGGAGTCCGGCGCGACCGGCTCCGCGTACCCCTCGGCGTCCGTCTTGAACGCCGGGATCTCGTTCGGCGCGAGGATCGACAGGTAGGCGACCTCCCACAGCTGCTGGGAGCTGTTGCGCACGAAGACGAGCACCCAGCGGCTGTCGCCCGTGCCCTGGTCGGTGTCCCGGTTCGAGTCCACGTTCGCGACGAACCAGCGCGGCCAGCCCGCCTTCTTCGGGATCGTGAACGTGGCGTCCGACAGCACCAGCGGCTGGTGGTTGGGGTTGCCGCCGGGGCTGGTGATGGAGCGCGACTTCAGCCCCGCCTGGTTGACCGCACCGAGCGCGCCGGTGACCCGGCCCGCGTCCAGCGCCGGGTCGTACGCCTTGTCGGCCGCGTTGTACGCGTCCGTGAAGTCCTTCAGCGCCCGCGCGGCCTCAGTCTTCGTCGCCGCCGGGACGACCTCCAGCTCCCCGTGCACCGTCACGCACCCGCTCGCGGTCAGCGCCAGCACCACGGTCGCCGTCACCGTCGCCGCGAGCCTCGCCGCCCGACCCCGACCCAGCCTTCTCATCGGTTGCCTTCTGCTCCTCGACCCCCACTGACCGTCCGAACCCTACCGGGGCCCGCAAGAGTGCGAGCGCCGGGACCGGATACAGCGCCCACACCGCGGCCTGGAGGACCGTCGGATCGGGCGGGAAGGTGAAGACGCCCCTGATCACCGCCCCGTACCAGCTGTCGGGCCGCACCACGGCGGAGACGTCGAACGCCACCGCGCCGCCCGGAACCACCGCCTCCTGGAGGCCGCGTACGCCTCCGGCCAGGACGCCCGCCGCCACGACCACCAGGAGCGGACCGCACCGCAGGGCGCACCGGAAGAACAGCCACCCCACCGCGGCCGCCGTCGCGAGGCCCACCAGCACCCACGTCAGCGGCTCCGCCGAGCCCGCCTCGTCGGCCGCCGCCCGTACCGTCGCCCAGACGAACAGCGCGGTCTCCAGGCCCTCCCGGCCCACCGCCAGGAACGCCGTGCCGGCCACCAGCCCCGCACCCGGCCGCTCCGCGACGACCAGCCACGTCAGCAGGCCCGCCGCGCCCACCGCGAGCACGCCGCCCAGCAGCTTCCGCGCCTCCGGCGTCAGTTCGTACGCGCCGAACTCGAGGAGCGCGCCGAGCGCGAACGACAGGGCCGCCGCCGCGCCGGCGCCCGCCCCCACCGGCCGGAGCGCGTCCCGTCGGCCCGTCCTCACCAGGTACGCCACGAGGACGCAGAGAACCGCGGCCGCCGCCAAGCCCCCGCGCAGGCCGGAGAGATAGGTCTCGAACATGCGGCCATCCTGCCGTGCCGGGCCGCGTGCTTGAATGCCGGGATGAACTCCGCACGCGACGTCGTGGACATCCTGGCCGTCTTCTGCGCCGCCGACGGCCGCCACGGGAACCTCCTCGGCGTCGTACGCGACGGACGCCTCCGCCCCGACGAGGCGTCACGGCAGGCGCTCGCCAAGCAACTCGGCTTCAGCGAGACCGTGTTCGTGGACGACCCCGAGCGCGGGGACGTCGACATCTACACACCCGGCACGCGGCTCCCCTTCGCCGGGCACCCGCTGGTCGGTGTCGCGTGGCTGCTGGACCTGGAGGTGGTGAACCCTCCGGCGGGCGAGGTGTGGGTGCGCCAGGACGGCGAGTTCACCTGGATCACCGCCCGCGCGGAGTGGGCGCCGCCGCGCACGCTGCGGCAGTACGCGTCGGCCGCCGAGGTCGAGGCGCTCGACGTGCCGCCGCCGGGGGAGTGGGTCTACGCGTGGGCGTGGGAGGACGAGGCGGGCGGCCGGGTGAGGGCGCGGGCCTTCCCTGGGCGTATCGATGAGCGCGGCGCAGGCCGCTCCGGTGGAGCCGGTGCTTGCACCGGGGGGATCGACGAGGACGAGGCGACCGGCGCGGCGGCCCTGCTGCTCACAGCCCGCCTCAACCGGGCGCTGAACATCATCCAGGGCCGGGGCTCGCAGCTGCTGACGGCCCCCGGCCCGGACGGCATCATCGAACTCGGCGGGCGGGTACGGGAGATCGGGCGCTGAGGCGCGGACCCGGAGGCCGAAGCGCCGGGTCTCAGGCGCTCAGCGGGAACTCGCGGTCCAGCTCCCGGAACACCGCGCCGTTGAAGTCGAACGCCCGCTTGCACTCGTCGACGATCCGCTGCTTCTCCAGGTCGTCGGCGTTCACCCGGTCCAGCAGCTCGCGGTACGTCCGCTTGAAGGCGGCCGGGTTGGGGATCTGCTCGAAGACGTAGAACCGCACGCCGTCGCCCTTGCGCGCGAAGCCCCACGTCCGCTCGGCCTTGTCCCGGATGATCTGGCCGCCGGAGAGGTCCCCGAGGTAGCGGGTGTAGTGGTGCGCGACGTACCCCGCGGGCCAGGTGCGGGCGCACTCCTCGACGCGGGCGGCGTACGCGGCGGTCGCCGGCAGCGCGCTCACCCCGGCGCGCCAGTCCTCGCCGCGCAGATGGGCCAGGTCTCGCTCGAGCTCGGCGGTGCGCAGCAGCTCGGGCCGTATGAACGGGCCCGCCACCGGGTCGTCCGCCAGCGGGCCGGCGGCCTCCTCCAGGGCCCGGTAGACGAACCACAGCTGCTCGGTGTACCGGGCGTAGGCGTCCACGCCGAGCCGGCCACCGAGCAGGTGGCTCATGAAGGGCGAGCTCTCCGCCTCGGTGTGCTGCTGGTGCGAGGCGGTGCGGATGAGCGTCGAGAAGGGGGTGATGGTGGTGGCGCTGGCATCCAAGGCGGGCCTCCCGGGCCGAGTCAACGGGTCGCGGCGGCCGGGGCCGCCACTACCGTCGATCTTCCTGCTGAGGTTTACCTGAGTCAACGGGTTCCCGACAGTCCGTCGGAAAGAAGCCTACCCGCCCTGGGCGTCACGGCAACGTGAGGATCTCGGCCCCGGTCTCCGTCACGACGAGCGTGTGCTCGAACTGCGCCGTCCGCTTCCGGTCCTTCGTCACGACCGTCCAGCCGTCCTCCCACATGTCGTACTCGTGCGTCCCCAGCGTCAGCATCGGCTCGATGGTGAAGGTCATGCCGGGCTGCATGACCGTCGTGGCGTGGGGCGAGTCGTAGTGCGGGATGATCAGGCCGGAGTGGAAGGACGAGTTGATGCCGTGCCCGGTGAAGTCCCTGACCACCCCGTAGCCGAAGCGCTTGGCGTACGACTCGATGACGCGGCCGATGACGTTGATCTGGCGGCCCGGCTTGACGGCCTTGATGGCGCGGTTCAGCGACTCGCGGGTCCGCTCGACCAGGAGCCGCGACTCCTCGTCGACGTCACCGCACAGGTACGTGGCGTTGTTGTCGCCGTGGACGCCGTCGATGTACGCCGTGACGTCCAGGTTCACGATGTCGCCGTCGCGCAGGACGGTGGAGTCCGGGATGCCGTGGCAGATGACCTCGTTGACCGACGCGCACAGCGACTTGGGGAAGCCGCGGTAGCCGAGCGTCGACGGGTAGGCCCCGTGGTCGCACATGTACTCGTGCGCGACCCGGTCCAGTTCGTCGGTCGTCACGCCCGGGGCGATGTGCTTGGCGGCCTCCTCCATCGCCTGGGCGGCGATGCGGCCCGCGACGCGCATCCGCTCGATGGTGTCGGAATCCTGCACCTCCGGTCCGGTGTACGGCGCCGGCATGGGCTTTCCGACGTACTCGGGGCGGCGGATGGACCCGGGAACGGAACGAGGGGGAGACAGCTCCCCTGGTACGAGCAGCGACTGGCCAGACATGCAGCGAGTCTAACCAGGGCGCAGGGGGGCACCATGGCGTCAGAGGAAGGAGCCCGACGATGGCCCTGTTCAAGAAGCGCACGACCGGAAAACCGGGCGAGTGGTACTACTGCCTGAAGCACCAGAAGGTGGAGGAGGGCCCGGAGTGCCCGGCCAAGAACCGCTTCGGCCCCTACACCACCCGCGAGGAGGCCGCCCGCGCGATGGACACCGCCCAGGAGCGGAACCTCGAGTGGGAGACCGACCCGAAGTGGCATGACACCCCCCGCGACCAGGCACCCTAGGAGGCCAGGTCGGTCTCCCGGGCCGCGCGGCGGCGCAGCGCGTCCTCGTCCGTCGTCGCGTCGTACGTCAGCAGCTTCGGCAGCGCCGCCGCGAGCAGGCCCACCGCGGCCACGCACGCCAGCCCGCCGCTCCAGAACGCCGGGCGCGTCCCCGTCCAGCCGGCCATCGCACCGGCCCGGACCTGGCCGAGCTGGGGGCCCACGCTGTACGACAGGACCTCGATGCCCGCGAGCCGGCCCCGCAGCTCGTCGGGGATGGTCTGGTTCCAGATCGTCGAGCGGCCTAGCCCGCTCAGGGTGTCGCCCGCGCCCGCGACCGCCAGGCACACCAGCACCGGCCACACGCTGGAGAACCAGCCCGCCGCGGCGATGGCCAGCCCCCAGCAGGCCGCGCCGCACACCACGAGCAGCCCGTGCCGCCGCACCCGGGAGGTCCAGCCGCTGGTGAGGTTCAGCGCCAGCGAGCCGATCGCCCCGGCCGCGTACATGAGACCCAGCGACCACTCCGCGTCCAGCTCGTCCGCGAGGAACGGGAAGATCGTGTTCGGAAACGCGAAGAACATCGCCGCCAGGTCCACCGCGTACGTCCCCAGCAGCACCGGCCGCGACCAGGCGTACCGCGCGCCCTCCGCGATGCCCCGCAGCGACGGCTTGCCACCCGAGCGGGCGGGCGGCGCGGGCGTGAGCCGCAGGCACAGCGCCACCGAGACGGTGAAGCAGACCACCGTGGTGCCGTACGCGGTGGCGAGGTTCCCGTACGCCACCAGCAGCCCGGCCAGCGCCGGACCGGCGATGGCGCCCAGCTCCCAGCGGATCGCGTTCAGCGAGGCCGCCGCCGTCAGCTTGTCGTGCGGCACGATCCGGGCGAGCAGCGCGTCCAGCGCCGGCCGCTGGAGCCCCGCCAGGCCCGCGACCCCGGCGGCCACCACGTACAGCGGCCACAGCAGCGGCGACGGCAGCAGGGCGTTGACCAGCAGCAGCCCCGCCAGCAGGCCGAGCGCCGTCTCGGTGGAGAGGATCACCTTGCGGCGGTCGGCGGCGTCGGCGAGCGCCCCGCCGTACAGGCCGCAGACCACCAGCGGGACCAGCTCGACCGCGCCCATGACCCCGACGGCGAGCGGCGAACCGGTCAGCTCCTTGATCTGGAGCGGCAGCGCGACCATCGCCGCGAAGCTGCCGAAGTACGTGACCAGGCCCTGTATCCACAGCAGCCGGAAGTCCCGCGACGCGCGCAACGGCGACAGGTCGGGGAGGAGGGCGGAGAGTCGGGGGGCCACGAGACGCCATGGTCGGCGGCGGTCGTCACCCCGGGCAACCGAATTACCAGCGCGTCGGCGGCGGCGAGGTCAGATGGTCCGCCAGCCGCGACAGGCGGTCGCGGAAGCGGCGGCGGGCCCGGGGCAAGGGGGCCGAGCCGCCCGGCAGGGTGTTCTCGCCGGCCGCCGCGCTCACCAGGTGCTGGACCGTGTCCAGGTCCACGTCCTGCGCCTCCGCCACCGTCAGCGCCTCGTGCGCGAGCCCGTGCACCTCACGGTCGCCGCGATCCAGCGACAGCACCGTCGCCCCCGCCCGCCGCGCGTCGTGCACCCGCTCCAGCAGGCCGCCGTCCGGCTGGTCCGGCGCCACCACCAGCAGCGTCGAGCCGCGCCCGGCCGCCTCCAGCCGCCCCAGGCCCACCGCCAGGTGCGCCGGATCGGAGGGCCGTACCCGGTGGCGTACCAGGGTCGGCGCCAGCTCCGGCTGACCCGACCAGGCCGCCTCGTCCACCAGGTGCGCCGCCAGGTGCCACGGCTCGTACTCCGCCGTGCCCACCAGCAGCAGCCCGCCGCCGTGCGACACCACCGAGGACCGCAGCACCCCGGCGAACCGGCGGGTCACCGCGGGCCACTCCGTACCGGCCAGGACCTCACGCAGCAGCGCGACGCGTACGGCATCCATGGCGCCGCATCATGCCCCCGCACCGGGCCGCCGCGCGGACTTTCGGCCAGGCGTCACCCGGACGGGGTGGCGGCGCGGCCTCCCCCGTACTGTCGGGCCATGACTACTGCTACTGATCCGTACGAACTCCCCGACGTCTCCGGGCTCGTCGTCGGCGTCCTCGGCGGCACCGGCGACCAGGGGCGGGGCCTCGCGTACCGGCTCGCCCGCGCCGGGCAGAAGGTGATCATCGGGTCCCGGGCCGCCGAGCGCGCCGAGACCGCGGCGGCCGAGCTGGGCCTGGGCGTCGAGGGCGCCGACAACGCCGCGTGCGCGCGCCGCAGCGACATCGTGATCGTCGCCGTGCCGTGGGAGGGCCACGCCGCGACGCTCCAGGCGCTGCGCGAGGAGCTGCGCGGCAAGCTCGTCGTCGACTGCGTCAACCCCCTCGGCTTCGACAAGCGCGGCGCCTACGCCCTCAAGCCCGAGGAGGGCAGCGCCGCCGAGCAGGCCGCCGCCCTGCTGCCCGACTCGCGGGTGACGGCCGCCTTCCACCACCTGTCCGCCGTGCTGCTCCAGGACGAGACGGTCGAGGAGATCGACACGGACGTGATGGTCCTCGGCGAGAAGCGCGCCGACACCGACGTCGTCCAGGCGCTCGCCGGCCGCATCCCCGGCATGCGCGGTGTCTTCGCGGGCCGGCTGCGCAACGCCCACCAGGTGGAGGCGCTGGTCGCCAACCTGATCTCGGTCAACCGCCGCTACAAGGTCCACGCGGGCCTGCGCCTGACCGACGTCTGATCGGCAGGGGGCATGGGGGACACTGGACGGGCAACACCCGCACCCGGACAGGAGCCGCCCCCCATGCCCCGCCTCGCTCTGTACGCCCTCGTCGTCTGCGCCCTCGCCGTCACCGCGGCCGTGGTCTCCTTCGTCCAGGGCAGCTGGCTCGGCATCGTATGGGTGCTGCTGTCCGGCGTCTCGTCCAACATGGCGTGGTACTACTGGCGCCGCCGCCCGCAGCGCGTCACAGGCTGACGGCCGCCTCGCAGATCGGCGTCTGCTCCTGCCACAGGCTGGAGAACAGGTCCCGGCCGCAGTACGACTCCAGCTCCGAGATGCCGAGCCCGTCGAGGACGAAGTGGACCAGCCCGAAGAAGGCGGCGTTCACCTCGGGGATGAAGAGGAACACGAACACCGCGAGCAGCCCGAAGGGCGCGTACGGCTCCACCTTGCGCCGCACCCGGTACGACAGCCACGGCTCGATCACGCCGTAGCCGTCGAGGCCCGGCACGGGCAGGAAGTTCAGGATCACGGCCGACACCTCCAGCAGCGCGATGAACGCGAGCGCGAAGCGGAAGGGGATCGGCACGCCGTCCAGGGCGCCCAGCCAGAAGGGCGCGGTGAGGACCGCCGCGAAGGCCAGGTTGGTCAGCGGGCCGGCCGCCGAGACCAGGGTCTGCTTCCAGCGGCTGCGGATGCGGTGCTGCTCGATGAAGACCGCGCCGCCGGGCAGACCGATACCGCCCATGATCACGAAGACGACCGGCAGCACGATGCTGAGCAGCACGTGGGTGTACTTCAGCGGGTTGAGGGTCAGATAGCCCTTCGCGCCGATGGAGATGTCGCCGCCGTGCAGGGCCGTGCGGGCGTGCGCGTACTCGTGCAGGCAGAGCGAGACGATCCACGTCGCCGTCACGAAGAGGAAGACAGCCAGGCCCAGGTTGGCGGAGAAACCGGTCCACACCGCCCATCCGGTGACCACCATGACGGCGGCGATACCGAGGAAGACCGGACTGATCCTCCGCTCGCTGTGGCGGGACGTGGCGGTGGCCATGGGCGGCGCTCCTGGGCTCGGGGACGTAGGAGACCGTACCCGACGGCCCTGCGGGCACACGCCCCCCACTGGCCACCGCCCACCCTCACGTCCGCTTGCGGAACTTGGCGACCGCGAGCGGCGCCGTCACCAGCGTGATGCCCGCCGCCCACGCCAGCGTCGTCCACACCGACTCGGCGACCGGGCCGCCGTTGACGAGGTTGCGCGCCGCGTCGGCGAGGTTCGACAGGGGGTTGTACTCGGTGAACGCCCGCAGCCAGCCCGGCATCGACGAGGGCGGCGCGAAGATGGACGAGCCGAACTGGAGGGGGAACAGCACCAGCATCGCCATCCCTTGGACGGCCTGCGCCGTCTTCATCGTGAGGCCGAGCAGGAGGAAGATCCACATCAGGGACGCGCCGAAGACCACGGACAGGCCGACGGCCGCGAGGAGGGAGAGCACCGAGGTGCTGATCTCCAGCCCCAACAGGAAGCCCATGGCGAGCAGGATGGCCGAGGCGATCACCATCCGGCCGATCTCCACCACGATCTTGGCGATGAGGACGGACGACCGGGCGATGGGCAGCGTCCGGAACCGGTCCATGACGCCCGTGCGGAAGTCGTCGTTGACGCCGGTGCCGACGGCCATGGCGATGTTCAGGCCCATCATGCCCATCAGCCCGGGCACGACGTAGTTCACGTAGGAGTCCCGGTCGCCGCCCAGCACGAGCCCGACCGAGCCGCCGAAGACGAACACGAACAGCACCGTCAGGATGATGGGTGTCAGGACGACGTCGAACATCGACTGCGGATCCTGCTTCAGGTGCAGGGCGTTGCGCCGGACCAGCGCGCCGATGTGCCGCAGGTTGGCCCGCGCGGCCCGGGTGCCGACCGCGCTCACGCGGCCACCTCCTCGACGGCGGCCGTACCGGCGGCCGGTGACGACTTCTCACCCGTGATGGCCAGGAACACCTCGTCCAGGCTGGGCAGATGGGTGCCGATGTGCGTGATGCCGAAGCCGCGCGTGGCCAGGAGCCCGACGACCGCGGTCAGTTGTTCGTCGCTGAGGATCGGTACGTAGAGCAGGCCGTCCTCCGGTACGACCGTGGAGCCCGCGATGCCGTCCAGACCGCTGTCGGCGAGCGCCCGCGCCATCGCGGGCAGGTCCGCCGGGTCCACCGGCCGCACCTGGAGCGTGCGGCCGCCGACCTTGGCCTTGAGCTCGTCCACCCGGCCGGTGGCGATGACGTGGCCCCGGTCGATGACGGTGAGCTCGTGCGCCAGCTGCTCGGCCTCCTCCATGTACTGGGTGGTGAGCAGGACCGTGGCGCCGTCGGCGACCAGGCGCTTGATCTCGTCCCACACCTCGTTGCGGGACCGGGGGTCCAGGCCCGTCGTCGGCTCGTCCAGGTACAGCACCGCCGGGCGGCCGATCATGGAGGCGGCGAGGTCGAGGCGGCGGCGCATGCCGCCGGAGTACGTCATCACCGCGCGCCCCGCGGCCTCGGCGAGCGAGAAGCGCTCCAGGAGTTCGTCGGCGCGCTGCCGGGCGTCCCTGCGCGACAGGTCGAGCAGGCGCCCGATCATGTACAGGTTCTCCCAGCCGGACAGCTTTTCGTCGACCGAGGCGTACTGGCCGGTGAGGCCGATGACGCGGCGCAGTGCGCGGGGCTCGCGCACCACGTCGTACCCGGCGACGGTCGCGGTGCCGGCGTCGGGCACGACGAGCGTGGACAGGCAGCGGACGAGCGTGGTCTTGCCGGCGCCGTTGGGGCCGAGGACTCCGAGGACGGTGCCCTCGCGGACGTCGAGGTCCACGCCGTCCAGCGCCCTGGTTTCGCCGTAGTGCTTCACGAGGCCGCGTACCTCGACGGCGTTGGTGTCGGATGGTCGTGTCATGCCACCCATGTCACCAGCCGTCACCGACACGGCACCGACACGGCGCCGATACGCGGCCTACGGGTCGGTCAGCGCTTGGCGTAGTCGCCGAAGCCGACCCAGTCGAGCATGACGCACGGCTCGTCGCCGAGCACCCAGGCGTCGTGGCCCGGCTCGATGGACGCGAAGTCGCCGGGGCCCACCTCGCCTTCCGTGCCGTCGTCCATGACGACCTTCATGCGGCCGCTGACGACGTAGCCGGCGTGGGCGGCCATGCAGCTGTCCGTGCCGGCGATGGGCTTGACGTGCTGGGACCACTGCCAGCCCGGTTCGAAGACCGCGCGCCCGACGGGGCCGCGGTCCGTGGTGATGAGGTCGAGCTTTCCCTTGCCCTCTTCGAAGGGGCGGGTCTCGTCGGCCGCGTCGAAGTTCTTCCGGACGATTCCGGCCATGGTGACCACCTCCTCCTTCGAGGCTATGCCCAATGCCGACAGCCCGCCGATGGGGGAAGTCGGCGGGCTGTCGTCCGTACCGGGAGTGGCTTGGTGGCCCGAGGCCCGGTGGTGGCCTGGTGGCTCAGTGGAAGGTGTGCTCCTCCGCCGGGAACGCCCCGCCGGCCACGTCCTCGGCGAAGGCCTTCGCCGCGTCGCCGAGCGTCTGCCGCAGGCTCGCGTACTGCTTGGTGAAGCGCGGCACCTTGCCGCCGGTCAGCCCGGCCATGTCGGTCCAGACCAGGACCTGCGCGTCCGTGTCCGGGCCGGCGCCGATGCCGATGGTCGGGATGTGCAGCGACCGGGTGACCTCGGCGGCCAGCTCCGCCGGGACCAGCTCCAGGACCACGGCGAAGGCGCCCGCGTCCTGCGCGGCCTTCGCGTCGTTCAGCAGCCGGTGGGCGGCCTCGTCGCCGCGGCCCTGCACCCGGTAGCCCATGGTGTTGACGGACTGCGGGGTCAGGCCCAGGTGCGACATGACGGGGATGCCGGCCTGGACCAGCATCTCGGTCTGCGGCAGCGAGCGCTCGCCGCCCTCCAGCTTGATCGCGCCGACGCCCGCCTCCTTGACCAGGCGCGTCGCGGAGCGCAGGGCCTGGACGGGGCCTTCCTGGTACGAGCCGAAGGGCAGGTCGCCGACGACCAGGGCGCGCTTGGTGCCCCGTACGACGGCGGCGGAGAGCAGGGTCATCTCGTCCATCGTGACGGGCACGGTGGTGTCGTAGCCGAGGTGGCAGTTGCCCATGGAGTCGCCGACGAGGATGACCGGGATGCCGGCCTCGTCGAAGACGGACGCGGTCATCGCGTCGTACGCGGTCAGCATGGGCCACTTCTCGCCGCGCTCCTTGGCGGCGGCGATGTCGTGGACGGTGATGCGGCGGGTGCCCTTGCCGCCGTACAGCGCCTTGCCGGTGTCGGCGGGCCGCTGCGGTTCCTGGGCAGCCTGAAGCGTCATGGAAACGGCTCCTTCGTCATCTCGAGGCGCCCTGACGGCGTCCCCGGACCAGGTCCATGGTGGCACTTCGTGCCGCGTGGGGGGAAGTGGGGCCCCGGCCACTCCGACTGGCGTAAGGGCCCACGGCAGGGACGGGTGGGGCGGCAAAAGCACCATTACGGTCGGAACATGCCCGTACCGGAACCCGCAGTCCCCGCAGACGCCCACGCCGCCGTACCGGAAGCGGTCCACCGCCGCCGCTGGCTCATCCTCGGCGTCCTGATGTTCAGCCTGCTCATCGTCGTGCTGGACAACTCCATCCTCAACGTCGCGGTCAGGACCATCGCCGCCCCCGCGCCCGTCGGCCTCGGCGCCGCCCAGAGCGAGCTGGAGTGGGCGATCAACGCGTACACGCTCGTCTTCGCCGGCCTGCTCTTCACCTCCGGGCTGCTCGGCGACCGGCTCGGCCGCAAGAAGGTCCTGCTCGTCGGCCTGGTCGTCTTCGGTACGGGCTCCGCGCTCGCCGCGCTGTCCGACGCGCCCGGCGAGCTGATCGCCTACCGGGCGCTCATGGGGGTGGGCGGCGCGCTGGTGATGCCCGCCACCCTCGCCATCCTGATGAACGTCTTCGAGCGCGACGAGCAGCCGAAGGCCATCGGCATCTGGGCCGGCAGCGTGGGCCTCGGCATCGCCATCGGCCCGGTCACCGGCGGGCTGCTCCTGGAGCACTTCTGGTGGGGCTCGATCTTCCTGGTCAACGTCCCCGTCGTGCTCGTCGCGCTGGTCGCGATGGTCCTGCTGGTGCCGGACTCCAAGGACCCGAGCCCCGGCCGGCTCGACCCGCCGGGCGTGGCCCTCTCCATCGTCGGCCTCGTCCTGCTGGTGTACGGGATCATCCGGGGCGGCGAGCTCGCCGACTTCACCCACCCCTCCTCCCTGCTGCCGCTGCTCGGCGGGCTCGCGGTGCTGGCCGGTTTCGTCCTGCACGAGAAGCGCACCGACCACCCGGCCATCGACATGGCGCACTTCCGCAAGCCCGCCTTCTCCGGCGCCGTCGCCGCCATCTCGCTGGTGTTCTTCGCGCTGATGGGCGTGACCTTCGTCGCGGCGTTCTACCTCCAGAGCCTGCGTGGCTACAGCGCCCTCCAGGCCGGGCTGCTCCTGCTGCCGCTGGCCGTGGCGCAGCTGCTCTTCGCGCCCCGGGCGCGGCTGGCGGTGGCGCGGTTCGGGGCCCGGGCCGTGTGCACGGCGGGCATGCTCGTGATCGCCGGGTGCCTCGCCTCCTTCGCCTTCTACGACGCGTCCACGCCGGTGTGGGTGCTGGCGCTGGTGCTCTTCGCGCAGGGCGCCGGGATGGCCCACGTCATGCCGCCGGTGACGGTCACCGTGATGCAGTCGCTGCCGCGCGCGCGGGCCGGCGCCGGCTCGGCGATCAGCAACACCTTCCGGCAGGTCGGCGGGGCGCTGGGGGTCGCGGTCCTCGGCTCGGTGCTGTCGACGGCGTACCGCGACGGCGTCGAGGGCCGCCTGGCCGCGGTTCCGCCGGGCGCGGCCCGGGACGCGGCGGGCGAGTCCATCGAGGGCACCCTCGCGGCCGCCGACCGCCTCGGCGCCGCCGGGCGGGACCTGGCCCCGGCCGCGTACGAAGCCTTCCTCACCGCCATGCACCTCACCGCCCTGGTGTCGACGGGCGCGGCGCTGGTGGGCGCGGCGGTGGTGGCCACCGTGCTGCCGGCCCGCAGGCCGCCGCACGGCCACGGCGGCGGACCCGCGCCGCAGGCGCCCCACGGGGACGCGCGGGAGGAGCCGGTACGCCGTTGACCCGTCGACCGCACAGCGGTCGCAAATATGCGTGTTCTGTCACAGCTGCCGCCCCGACCGCAACCTTCGGAACCCTGCTCGGCCGCAATCTCGTCCTCGAGGCAGTACGGCCGTCGCCCGATCCCCTAGGGTCGGGGTTCCGGGGGACGGTGAGCACGACAAGCAAGGCAGTGAGGACGACGGAATGGCGCAGGTGGACACGGTGGAGACGGGGAGCGGCGGCGGCGCGGAGCGCGAGCGCACCGGATCCCGGGTCCGGTCGGTGGCCGGCCGTTTGCGCCGCGACCCGGGGATCTGGCGCCGGGGCGTCCTGCTCGCCCTGTGCGCGGTGCTCCTCGCGCTGGTGATGGTCTTCCACGCCCAGATCCCGAACCGCGTCGGCAACATCGGCAGCCTCACGGAGACGTTCCTGCCGTGGTTCGGCGTCTTCCTGCCGCTCCTCCTCGTCGCCGGGCTGCTGCGCCGCTCGGCGACCGCGCTGGTCGCCCTGGTGCTGCCCGTCGCCGTCTGGCTCAACTTCTTCGGCGGCCTCGCCACCGACAAGTCCGGCCCCGGCGGCGACCTCATGGTCGTCTCGCACAACGTCAACGCCGACAACCCCGACCCCGAGGGCACCGCCCGCAGCGTCGCCGACTCCGGCGCCGACGTCGTGGCCCTGGAGGAGCTGAAGCCGGCCATGGTCCCGGTGTACGAGGCGGCGCTCGCCGACCGTTACCCGTACCACTCCGTCCAGGGCACGGTCGGCCTGTGGAGCACGTACCCGCTGAAGGACAGCGCCCCGGTCGACATCCGGCTGGGCTGGACGCGTGCCATGCGCGCCACCGTCTCCACGCCCAAGGGCGACTTCGCGGTGTACGTCGCCCACCTGCCGTCGGTCCGGGTCAAGCTCAACGCCGGCTTCACCGCCAACCAGCGCGACAACAGCGCCGACGCCCTCGGCGAGGCCATCGCCCGCGAGCGGCTCGACGACGTGATCCTCCTCGGCGACCTCAACGGCACGATGAACGACCGCTCGCTCAACGCGGTCACCTCGCAGCTGCGCTCCACGCAGGGCGCGGCGGGCGACGGCATGGGCTTCAGCTGGCCGGCCGCGTTCCCGATGGCGCGGATCGACCAGATCCTGGTGCGGGGCGTCGAGCCGGTCGCGTCCTGGACGCTCCCGGCGACGGACAGCGACCACCTGCCGATCGCGGCTCGCGTGACGCTCTGAAATCGTCTTCCACGTCGTCTACGCCGTCGTCTCGCGCCAGCGGTTGGTGATCGGCAGGCGCCGGTCCTTGCCGAAGCCCTTGGCCGAGATCTTGGTGCCCGGCGGGTACTGCCGCCGCTTGTACTCGGCGACGTCCACCAGCCGCAGCGTTCTCGTCACCAGCTCCTCGTCGAAACCGGCCGCGACGATGGCGTCCTTGCCCCGGTCGCGGTCGACGTACAGCTCCAGGATCCGGTCCAGGACGTCGTAGTCGGGCAGCGAGTCCGTGTCGACCTGGCCGGGGCGCAGCTCGGCGCTCGGCGGCTTGGTGATGGACGCCTCCGGGATCGGCGGGGTCTGGCCGCGTTCCTCGGCCGCCCGGTTGCGCCACCGCGCCAGCCGGAAGACCGCCGTCTTGTACACGTCCTTGATCGGCCCGTACGCGCCGACCGAGTCGCCGTACAGCGTCGAGTAGCCGACGGCCAGCTCGGACTTGTTGCCGGGCGCCAGGACGATGTGGCCCTCCTGGTTGGAGAGCGCCATCAGCAGCGTGCCGCGCAGCCGCGACTGGAGGTTCTCCTCCGCCAGGCCCGTGAGCCCCAGGGATCCCATGTACGCGTCGAACATCGGCTCGATCGGTACGGTGCGGAAGTTCAGCCCGGTGCGGCGGGCCAGCTCGGCCGCGTCGTCCCGGGAGTGCTGGGAGCTGTACTTGGACGGCATCGACACGCCGTACACGTTCGCCGAGCCCAGCGCGTCGCAGGCGATCGCCGCGACGAGCGCGGAGTCGATGCCGCCGGACAGGCCGACCAGCACGGAGCGGAAGCCGTTCTTCGCGGCGTACGCCCGCAAGCCCACGACCAGTGCGGTGTACACCTCCTCGTCGTCGTCGAGGCGCTCCGCGTACCCGCCCGTCAGCTCCGGCTCGTACGCCGGCAGCGGCTCCTCCGACAGCACCACCCGGTCGATGCGCAGCCCGTCGTCGACCACGCCCTCCGGCGCGTTTGCGGCGGCGGCCGGCAGGTCCAGGTCCAGGATCACGCTGCCCTCGGCGAACTGCGGCGCCCGCGCGACGACCTCGCCGTCCCGGTCCACGACGATCGAGTCGCCGTCGAAGACCAGCTCGTCCTGGCCGCCGATCATCGCCAGGTACGCCAGCGTGCAGCCGGCCTCCTGGGCGCGCTTGCGCACCAGCTCCAGGCGGACGTCGTCCTTGTTCTGCTCGTAGGGCGAGGCGTTGATCGAGACCAGCAGCCCCGCCCGCGCGCTGCGGGCGGCCGGGACGCGCCCGCCGTCCTGCCACAGGTCCTCGCAGATCGCCAGCGCGACGTCCACGCCGTGGACGCGGACGACCGGCATGGTGTCACCCGGCACGAAGTACCGGAACTCGTCGAACACGCCGTAGTTGGGCAGGTGGTGCTTGGCGAACGACAGCACGACCTCGCCGCCGTACAGCACGGCCGCGGCGTTCTGCGGCGCCCCGGCCGGCTGGCCGTACCGGGGCTGGGCCTTCTCGGCCCGGTCCAGGTACCCGACGACGACCGGCAGCTCCCCGAACCCCTCGTCGGCCAACCGCCGGGCGAGCTCCCGCAGCGCGCCGCGGGAGGCCTCCACGAACGACGACCGCAGGGCGAGGTCCTCGACGGGGTAGCCCGTCAGCACCATCTCGGGGAACGCGACGAGGTGAGCCCCCTGCTCGGCGGCGTGCCGGGTCCAGTGGACGACGGCCTCGGCGTTGGCTGCGAGATCGCCGACCGTCGAGTCGATCTGATTCAGGGCGAGGCGTAGTTGAGGCACCCGGCCAGTGTAATCGTCAAAGCGACGCAATGTCCGGAGAGGCACGGAAGAAGGGCACGGCGCGTACGCCATGCCCTTCCTGTGCGAGGTCGATGTGGGTGCTACGGCGCGTAGACCCGCTCGGCGAACTCGGCCACCTGCTGGTCCGACAGGTGCCGGGCGAGGTCGGCCTCGCTGATCATGCCGACCAGGCGCTTGTTCTCGATGACCGGGAGCCGGCGGATCTGGTGGTCCTTCATCATCTTCAGGACTTCGCTGACGTCCGCGTTGGCGTCGATCCAGCGCGGCGTGCCCTTCGCCATGTCGCCCGCCGTCACCCGTGCCGGGTCGTGGCCCTCGGCCACACAGCCGACGACGATGTCGCGGTCGGTGAGGATGCCGCAGAGGCGCTCGTTCTCATCCGCGATGGGCAGCGCGCCGACGTTCTCGTCGCGCATCATCTGCGCGGCGCGGTCGAGGGTCTCGGTGTGGGGGAGCCACCGTGCGCCGGGGTGCATGATGTCCTTGGCGGTGGTCATGGGGTGCGTACCTCCGTAATGCAGGGTCATAAGGCCGTACGTCCCCGAGCGCTTCCCATTCTCGTCCCGCCCGCGTGCCCCCGCGACCGCTGTGGGCCGTCACGGGGGCACGCGTGGGCAGCACGGGTGGCACCGCCGGGCGGAGGTCAGCCCCGCGGCTTCGCCCCGCGCTTCGCCAGCATGTCCGTCATCAGCCGGACCTCCGACTCCTGCGCGTCGACCATGCCCTGGGCGAGCTGCCGCTCGACCGGGGTCGCGCACTTCTCGACGCAGCCGCGCGCCATGTGCACGCCGCCCTTGTGGTGGTCGATCATCAGCTGGAGGTACAGGACTTCCGCGTCCTTGCCGCTCGCCACCCGCAGCCGGTCGAGCTCGGCCCTGGTCGCCATGCCGGGCATGAGCGCCTGCGAGCCGGAGCCACCGGCCGAGCCGTGGGACGAGCCGTGGGACGAGCCGTGGGACGAGCCGTGGGACGAGCCGTGGGACGGCTTACCCATCCAGGCCATCGGCTCCTGGTCCATGGCCACCTTCGGCAGCCCCCACAGGTCGAGCCAGCCCATCATCATGCCGCGCTGGTTGGCCTGGGTGTTGGCGATGTCGTACGCCAGCCGGCGCACCTCCTCGTCCGCCGTGCGGTCCCGCACGATGAACGACATCTCCACCGCCTGCTGGTGGTGGTCCGACATGTCGCGCGCGAACCCGGCGTCCGCCGAGTCCGCCGCGGGCGTACGCGCCTCCCCCTCGCCGCCCCGGCCGCCGGCCGTGGCGACCGTCGCCACCCCGGCGAAGAGCAGCGCGAGCACGACCGCCACGGCGGCGGCCACATGCGTGCGGGTCGGCTTCACTGCGACGCGCCTATGCCGCCGGTGCACGCCGCGCCCGGCTCGGGGGTCTGCGGGCCCTTCACGTACTTGGTGAGGAACTGGTTCACCCGCGGATCGTCGGCCCCGTCCACGGTGACCTGCTTGCCCCAGGCGCTCAGCATGATCGCCCCGGCCTGGTCCTTGACCGGGCTCATCAGCGTGTAGGGGGTCTTGCCGACCTTCTCCTCCAGCTTCTTCACGTCGGCGGCCGGGGCCTTGTCGTTGTACGTCACCCACACCGCGCCGTGCTCCAGCGAGTGGACGGCGTTCTCGTTGCGGACCGGCTCCTTGTAGACGTCGCCGTCGCAGTTCTGCCACACCGGGTGGTGGTCGCCGCCGACCGGCGGCTTCATCGGGTACGCGACCGGCGTGGTGGGGTGGTTGCGCCCGAGCTTCTTCGCGTCCCAGGACTTCTCGTCCGTGATGGGCGCCTTGGCCGCGGCCTCCTCCTGCCGCTGCTGCTCCTTCTCCTCGTTGAGCACGTACACGCCGAAGCCGACGAGACCCGCGACCACCACCGTGCTCAGGGTGATGGTGATGATCCGGTTGCGGCGCTCGCGCGCCTTCTCGGCACGGCGCATCTCCTCTATTCGGGCGCGGCGGTCGGCGCTGGAGGTGTTGCGGTTGGCAGCCATGATGTCGATGTCCTTCGTGGGTAGGGGGGTGGTGTTCCGCATGCGGGCGTTCGACGGCCTAGGTCCGCAGCACCTGAAGGACATGGAGATCCGGGGCCCGCGCCCGCACCCCGGCCCGGTCCGGCCGGTCGACGGCGTACGCCTCGGTGAGCGCCGCGAGACCGTCGGTCTGCCGCGGCGGATCGAGCGGCGGGGCGGTGAGGACGGCGGGGGAGAGGTGGGGGAAGAGGGCGCAGTCGCCGTGGTCGTACGGACAGGTGTACTCGGTGACGACGACGGTGGCGGCGAGCGTGATCCGACGGGGCTCGTCGTGCCGGACGTCGGGGCGGTCGCCCCCGCCCAGACAGACGAAGAGCGCGGCGAGCAGCGTCACCACGGCGCTCCCGAGCACCATGGGACGCGCGACGCGTATGAGCCCCAGGCCCCCCATGGGCGCTGATGGTAACGGCCGGGGGCCTACGGGGCCACGGCCGCCGCCCCGCTTCCGTCCGGCGCGCTCAGCGCCAGCAGCGCCACGTCGTCGGCGATCACGCCCGCGTACGCGGAAAGGTCCCGCCACACCTCGCGCACCAGCTCCACCGGTGGGCCCGCGTGGCGCGGGACGCGCGAGGCGAGCGGGTAGAACGCGCCCTCGGCGTCCCGCGCCTCCGTGACGCCGTCGGTGTGCGCGAGGAGGACGTCCGCCGGGCGCAGCGCCACGGTCGTCACGGGCGGCGGCCGGTACTCCGCGAGCCCGAGGCCCAGCGGCGACCCCGGCTCCACGGCCACCTCCCGCGCCCCCTCGCCGGTCACCAGCAGCGGCGCCGGGTGCCCGCAGCTGAGCACCCGTACGGTCGCCTCACCGCCCGCCCGCGGCGGCGCGAACTCCACCAGGACGGCGGTGGCGAAGACATCCGCCTCCGCGCCCTCGCGCCCCGCCGCGTCGACCACCAGCCGCCGGTCCAGCCGGGCCGCGACCCCGCCCAGTTCGGGCTCGTCGAGCACCGCCTCCCGGAAGGTGCCGAGCAGCGCCGCCACGGTCGCGACGGCCGCGAGCCCGTGCCCCTGGACGTCGGCGACGACGGCCCGTACGCCGTAGGGCCCGTCCTGTACGTCGTACAGGTCGCCGCCGACGAGCGTGCCGCGCTCGGCGGCCCGGTACAGCGCCCCGCACCGCACCGGCCCCACGCGCTCCGGCAGCGGCGGCAGCACCGCGAGCTGCGCGGCCTCCGCGACCGTCCGCACCGAGACCAGCTGGGCGTCCCGGCGCGCCCGCAGCCACGCCAGGAGCACGCTGACCGCGCCGATGAGCGAGAACGCCAGCAGGTCCCCCTGGGTGACGTCGTCGGCCCGGATGGCGGGCATGAGCAGCAGGCCGAAGAGCGTGCCGGAAACCAGGGCCGTGCCGAGCATCCCGTACACCAGTGACGTCAGTGGCGGCACGACGGCGAACGCGAAGCCGAGCTGGACGGTGGCGGGGGTGGTCAGCTGGACGACCACCAGGAGGAGCAGCGCCAGCCACGGCAGCAGGCGCAGCCAGTCGGGCAGGCGCGTGCCGGGCAGCTCCTGTGCGCCACGGTCCATAAGGCCCAGTCTGCGAGGCTGCCGTTACGTACGCCACAGACCGGAAGGCACTATGGGTTCGCAACGTGCACGAAACCGTGTGGTGGCATGCTGGCCTGATCAGCGAGGATGGGTGTTGGAAATGGACAAGCAGCAGGAATTTGTGCTCCGCACGCTCGAGGAGCGCGACATCCGGTTCGTGCGCCTGTGGTTCACGGACGTGCTGGGCTTCCTGAAGTCGGTCGCCGTCGCACCCGCCGAGCTCGAACAAGCCTTCGATGAGGGGATCGGCTTCGACGGCTCGGCCATCGAGGGCTTCGCCCGGGTGTACGAGTCCGACATGATCGCCAAGCCCGACCCGGGCACGTTCCAGATCCTCCCCTGGCGCGCGGAGGCCCCCGGCACCGCCCGCATGTTCTGCGACATCCTCATGCCCGACGGCTCGCCCTCCTTCGCAGACCCCCGCTACGTCCTCAAGCGCATCCTGGCCAAGACGTCCGACCTCGGGTTCACCTTCTACACCCACCCCGAGATCGAGTTCTTCCTGCTGAAGGACAAGCCGCTGGACGGCACCAAGCCGGTCCCCGCCGACAACTCCGGCTACTTCGACCACACCCCGCAGAACGTCGGCATGGACTTCCGCCGCCAGGCGATCACCATGCTCGAGTCGATGGGCATCTCCGTCGAGTTCAGCCACCACGAGGGCGCCCCCGGCCAGCAGGAGATCGACCTGCGGTACGCGGACGCGCTGTCGACGGCCGACAACATCATGACGTTCCGCCTGGTCATGAAGCAGGTCGCGCTGGAACAGGGCGTGCAGGCCACCTTCATGCCGAAGCCGTTCTCCGAATACCCCGGCTCCGGGATGCACACCCACCTCTCCCTCTTCGAGGGCGACCGCAACGCGTTCTACGAGTCCGGCGCCGAGTACCAGCTGTCCAAGGTGGGACGTTCCTTCATCGCGGGCCTGCTGCGCCACGCGGCGGAGATCTCGGCCGTCACCAACCAGTGGGTCAACTCCTACAAGCGCATCTGGGGCGGCTCGGCCCGCACCGCCGGCTCCGGCGGCGAGGCCCCCTCCTACATCTGCTGGGGCCACAACAACCGCTCCGCCCTGATCCGCGTCCCCATGTACAAGCCCGGCAAGACCGGCTCCTCCCGCGTCGAGGTCCGCTCCGTCGACTCCGGCGCCAACCCCTACCTGGCGTACGCGGTCCTCCTCGCGGCCGGCCTCAAGGGCATCGAGGAGAACTACGAACTCGGCCCCGGCGCCGACGACGACGTCTGGGCCCTCTCCGACGCCGAACGCCGCGCGATGGGCATCGAGCCGCTCCCGCAGAACCTCGGCGAGGCGATCTCCCTGATGGAGCGCAGCGAGCTGGTGGCCGAGACCCTCGGCGAGCACGTCTTCGACTTCTTCCTGCGGAACAAGAAGCAGGAGTGGGAGGAGTACCGCTCCGAGGTCACCGCGTTCGAGCTGCGGAAGAACCTGCCGGTGCTGTAAGCGCAGGTCAGGCGCAGTGTCCAGCAGCAACGGCAAACCCGGGTCAGCGGCACTCAGCCGCTGACCCGGACCCGTCTCAACGGCCCTGGGTCGTCTGTGGGCCGTCCGGCGTGGAATCGGTGCGGCTGCCGTCCCTGGTTGTCGAGGTGGCAGCGGGCGGTCAGGCGTCAGGGTCGACTTCGGGGTGCGTGAACCGCACGGGCTTGCCCAGCGACCGGGCGTAGGCGATTTCGGCTCGGGTGCTGTCTCCGATGTAGTCGCCGACTACGAGTACCTCATCAGCGAGGCGGATCTTCGCCCGGTGCAGATCGTCGAGTCGAACTTTCAGCGCCTCGGCCTCGACAGGATCGGACCAAAGTCCGTGCGGCGTCTTCATGTCACAACCCGGTTTGACGACGATCTTTCCGGCTTTGGTCTCCCGCAGATCGGCCTCGTTCATCTCGGTCATGAAGCGGGTGGAGCCGCAGATCACGACGATACGCGGGAGGCTCAACAGCTTCTTCGCGTCGGCGAGCTTCTCCTCAGGGGTGAGCAGGTGCGGGTATGACACTGGTTCCTCCTGGTGGTGTGGTCCAAGGGATGCCTGCGGAGACGAGAACGAGGGTGTCCAAGATCGTTCTGTGACGAACGACGTGGACACCCTCGCGACAGCACTCTATGCGACGACCGACGACATGCTGAAGGAGCATCCCGACCTGGCGCCGTGGCGCCAGCTTGTCGGCATTACGCCCCGCCTGAGCGATGCCGGACCGGTCACCCTCGCCACGATGCGCAGGCCATCGAATCGATCAACGAGGCCTTAAGGGACAGCTTGACTTCTAACGGCACCGAGGACGCGCACCCCCGAGGTGTCATCGCCCGCCTCATGCATCGCATCGCCGCGCTGACCGCCGCGATCTGGCACGACGTCCCCACCAGGCAGACCGTCCTACGTTCACTGATCGCCCACGATCAACGACCCCTTGGAATAGATCATCCAAGGGCTGTCCCGCAATTGAACCGATGGTGCACGGCAGCGACGGCCTTCGTCTCAACGAGCTGTTCTAGGTGCCGAGCGTGGCGGCAAGGATGATGTTTGTCGGGATACGTGCCAGCCAGCGAGGCTGTCCGGGCGCTGGCGTTGGCCCATACGGGGGCTGGTCTCGCAGGATGTTCAGCGCGGCCGAAGTTGAGCGCGTCCGCCTGGAGTCCGGGTAGCTGGGTGATTGGCCTGCTTCGCACCCAGCTGTGTGCCGTCCTGGGCTAGCCGGTCTGCACAGGGTTCTTGAGGATCTCTGTTAGGGCAGAGATGCTGTGGTCGCCGTGGCCGGCTTCGACCGCTCGCTTGAGCAGGTCGTGGAAGGGCTTGTGCCAACCCGTGTCGAGGTGCGCTTCCTTGCCGAGTTCCTCGTCATGGGCGGACCCGGCCAAAAAAAGGTTCACGGAGGAAGCGGGCTTGCTGTAGTCGCCGCTGTCAATCTCCTCAGCGAAGACCGGCAGTACCGAGTTGATCATCTCGAACCATTTGACGCTGAATCGAACCATTGAGGCCGCTGTGAGTCCACGGGCCTGCATTGCTGCCGCGCCTTGGAAGAAACCGACGAGCGCGGGCAGCAACGTGCCGCCCACCGCCATCTCGTACAGGGCGGCGAGGTCGGCGTCGGTACCGAGGTAGACGGTGTCGCCACCCAGCACCCGCAGCGTCGATGCGAACTCGTCGAAGACGCTGTTGTCGCCGCCGTAGTACAGGAGGGTGTCCTCGGCGCCCACGGCGGACGGCACGTTCTTGATCGCTCCGTCGAGGTAGCGTGCGCCGTATCCAAGCGTCCACTCGGCCATCTGTCGGGCCCCAGCTGGTGAACCGCTGTTCAGAGTCACAAGGGCCCGTCCCTTGAGCGCAGCAGCGGCCGGCTCCAGGGCTTCGATGGTGCTGTCATAAGTGGTCAGGCAGGCGATGACCAGCGGACTCGCCGTGATCGCGTCATCCATCGTGTGCGCGTGAACGGCGCCCTTGGACACGAGCGGCGTGGCCTTCGATGAGGTCCTGTTCCAGACGGTGGTCGGGTGTCCGGCGTCGATGAATGCCTCAGCCAGTGCGCTGCCCATCGAGCCCAGCCCGACGACGGTCACGGGAGTGCGGTGATGCCCTGTCATTCGTTGCTCCTACCTGTGACGGATCTTCCTGAGCGCCTGAACTGGCCTCAAATAATGCGCAACCGCACGGAGTTGTCGCGCTCTCGGTGCGATGCCTGCTCCATGCTGTGGGCGCACCAACAGTTCTGCAAGTACCTACAATTATGTCTGGTACCCACATTTTTGTTAGGGAGAGAGCGCTGATGAAGAGGCGGAGCTATACCTGCGGACTTGACGCTGCTATCGACGTCATGGGAGGGAAATGGAAGGGGCTGATCCTTTTCTGGCTCGGCGAAGGACCGCTGCGCTTCGGCGAGTTGCGCCGGACAGTGTCCGGTATCAGTGAGCGGATGCTGATCCTGCAGCTGCGGGAACTGGAGGCCAGCGGCCTGGTGCACCGCGAGGTCCATCACCAGGTCCCACCGAAGGTGGAGTACTCACTGACCGACTTCGGTCACTCGCTCATCGCCGCTCTCGCCCCACTCGGCCAGTGGGGCGAGGAACACATGGAGCGTCTTGAGACCCTCCCGTGAGCCGGGCGCAAAGGAGGCAGTCGAGATCGTTGCCGCTCCAACGGGCGCCTCGTAAGTGATCTTGAAGTGAGATCATCCTGGTCGTGACAGGAGTGATCACGGCATCAGAGTCGTCCTGGATAGCCCCACTCACTGGGCTGAGCCCGCGCAGTTTCAACAAGCTCGTTGCCGCTCTACGCAGGGAAGGCGCCGACGAGGTACGGCGGGGACGGCCATGGAGCCCTCCGCTGGAGGGCTGCGTGCTGCTGGTAGCCGCCTACTGGCGCACCAATCTGACCATGCGCCAACTGGCCCTGCTGTTCGGTATCTCGAAGTCTGCGGCAGACAGGATCATCGACCACCTCGGCCCGCTGATGTCCCTGCGGCCGCGACGCCGGTTCTCCAAGGACACCGTGCTGAACGTGGACGGCACCCTGGTGCCCACCCGCGCCACGAGGTAGCCCAGCAGTCCAAGAACTATCGGTACTCCACCAACCACCAGGTCGTGATCGACGCCGACAGTCGACGCGTCGTCGTGGTCGGTCGCCCGCTGCCCGGCAACCGCAACGACTGCAAGGCGTGGGAGATGTCCGGCGCCAAGGACGCCGTCGGCAGGACCACAGTGATCGCCGACGGCGGCTACCGGGGCACCGGTCTGGTCATCCCGCATCGCCGCGAGCGCGGCCAGACCGAACTGCCGGCGTGGAAAGAAGAACACAACGCCTCGCACCGCAAGGTCCGCGCCCGTGTCGAGCACACTTTCGCCCGCATGAAGGGCTGGAAGATCCTCCGCGACTGCCGACTGAAAGGCAACGGAGTCCACCACGCCATTCGCGGCATCGCACGCCTGCACAACCTCGTCCTCACAGGGAGGAGCAGAGCCCGCCGATCAGCCCACCGCGCCCTCAACCCGTAGGAGATCGTTTGCGGGACAGCCCTTAGAGCTACGGATCAGAAGGTTGCAGGTTCGAACCTGGAGCAATGCTCGGAACCTTTGGATCGCCGGGAGGCCGTACCTTCCCTGGTGATCGATGGATAGGTCACCGAGCAAGGCCGACGTGGGCGTCGGCCGGGAAGGCACGTCCGTGCTCACGGTAGTCAACACCGACGGCACCACACCGGCGGAGCATCGCTGCTGGACGAGATCGTCCGAGAGGGCGTCCGGCAGATGCTGGCCGCCGCTTTGGAGGCCGAGGTCAACTCCTACGTAGCCGAGTTAGCCGATCAGCGGGACCAGGACGGCCGCCGACTGGTGGTGCGCAACGGCTACCACCAGCCGAGGAAGGTCACCACCGCAGCCGGATCGGTCGAGGCCAAGGCCCCGCGGGTGAACGACAGGCGGGTTGATGCGGTGACCGGGGAGCGCAGGCGGTTCTCCTCGGCGATCCTGGCGCCCTGGTGCCGCAGGTCACCGAAGATCGCCGAGGTGCTGCCGCTGCTCTACCTGCACGGTCTGTCCACCGGTGATTTCGTGCCCGCGCTGGAGCAGTTCCTCGGCTCGGCGGCCGGTCTGTCGCCGGCCACCGTCACCCGGCTGACCTCGTCGAGTCCGCCCAGCACCGCTGGCGCGCGGTGAACGCGCCTCACCTCGTCGCCCTGGTCCGGGCCGGCGCCCGTTTCGAGCTCGGCATACTCGTCGAACGTCCCAACCAGGAGGCAGCGTGATCCCCCTCAGGCCCGAAACCATCCATACCGACCGGCTGGCCTTACTTCCCCTGCAGGTCGAGCACGCCGGCGAAATGGCCACAGTGCTGTCCGACCCCGGTCTGCACACCTTCATCGGCGGGACCCCGGACACCGCCCAGGACCTGCGCGCCCACTACGAACGTCTGACAGCCGGCTCACCCCGCCCCGGCGAATCCTGGTGCAACTGGGTCATCCAGCTCCGCGACGCCGCCTGTCTGACCGGCTATGTCCAAGCGACGGTCACCGCCGACGACCACGGAGCCGCCGCGGAGATCGCCTGGGTGGTGGGCACCCCCTGGCAGCGGCGCGGCATCGCCACCGAAGCCACCCAAGGGCTCATCGCCTGGCTTCGGAAGCACTCGGTGCACACGGTCATCGCCCACATCCACCCGAACCACCAGGCATCCGCCGCCGTCGCCACCGCAGCCGGCCTCACCCCCACCGGCCAGTGGCACGACGGAGAGACCAGATGGCAGCTGGCGACCAACTGACCATGCGCATCCACAGGTCTTGACGATTGCTCTCGAACCTGCCGAGTGCACAGGTTCACCCACTTGTTCTCGTAGATCGGACGTTCCCCGTGGATCTTCCACTGCATCGCGGCGGCCCCTCTCCATCGGCCTTCAGCATCCCAGAACTGGGGTGGGCTCCATCAGGGTTCGGGACGCCCGCGACGCATGGACGACTGCTGGAGCCGCCCTGCGCTCGGCGCGTTGGTGCTACTGGGACCGTGCTCCCGACACCGGGTGCTTGCCCCGCTTTCACTCGCCCGGGCGTCGGTCCAAGGCGCCGCCACAGAAGCAGCCAGAGACTCACCAGCACGACCCCGGCCTGCGCTCAGACTTCCTCTACTTCATCAAGGCAGCCGCCGCGCACAGCGCCGCGCGCGGCCCGTCGCCCGGGCCTGCGCTCCTGTCTACGCCCCGCTCGAACCCGGCCGCCGGCCGCACGCCTAGCAGCTCGGGTTGATGGTGGGAGAAACCCGCTGTGGCTGGGGCGGTCGGCTCCACGGCTTTAGCCACCTCCCCGGTCCGGGTCCCGCGCCGAGCAAGACCAGGGGGCCACTCGGACACATTGCGGGCAGGTCCAAAGCCTGCCCGAGTTGCCAACCAGCGGACGGCCCCCTGATCACGCTCGGCCCCAAACCGGGCAGGCCACCGGCCAAACCCGCTCCACCGACCTCATCGACTTGCGCAGGGCCGCGAGCGAGAGTCGACTAGAACTAATGAGGCCCGTGCGTGCGCGTGCGGCAAAGGATTCTGCTAGATGACCGCTGCCGACCGATCCGGCTAGAGCTATGGATCAGAAAGTCGTTGGTTCGAATCCTGCCGAGCGCGTACAGACCAGAGGTCCTGGAGAGATCCAGGACCTCTGGCGTTTCTGGGGTTGGGACTCCCGGTCAAAGTCGCTGCGTCGACCGCTATGTAGCGGTGTGGCACGCACAGGGACGGGGCAGCTAGGAATGCCCGATCGGAGCTGGATGTCGCGCTGGAAGTGACCGGCTGCGGGGATGCGGCCTCGCTGCTCCCTCACTCAGCGGCCGCGATAGCTATTAAGCGTCTTCCCTGCGCCACTGGCAGACTTCAGGTACTCGTTCTCTGTTGCCAACTCCGCTACCTGTACCACCAGTCCGGCAGCCACAGACAGGAGTGATTTGTACTTCCAGCCGAGGACCCCGGTGGTGGCGACGGTCAACAGGCCGACGCCGATCCCAGCCACGACCCAGCCTTTGCCGGACTTGCCTTCGGTTGGCCCGGTCGAGACGTGGCCCGTCTGGACCGAGTGCTGTCGAAGATCATCGAGGTCGTCGCTCTCATAGGAGCATGACCCGCATCGGTAATCGGTCACCGGTCAATCCTCCCCTTCAGGGTGACGACCCTGCCACAGCTCGCACGCTTCAGGCAGCCACTTGGTCAGCTCCGTCCGAGAGCGCTGGATAGGACGTTTGGTGGCGCTCGGCCACCCTGCCCCGGCCCTCACCAGCGAGTCCGGCGAGGTCGGCAGGGGCCTCCGGAGCCGTGTTCATCGGAAGCGTGCCGTCGGCGCAGCACGCGGGGCTCCGGCACGCTGAGTACCCCCGCCCTCGCCTTCGCGCGGGAGGACGGGCTAGAGCCGCACCAGCTTCAGGAGCGAAGAGCTGAGCTGCCCGGGCCGTCTATGGGCCGTCACACGGAGCACCGCGGGCTGCCAATAACGACCAGTGACCACCGCCCGAGCACAGGTCAGAGGCGAGCCGTGCTCGCCGAGAACAGGGCCGACCGGTTCTCCCCGGCTGGAGGCGGCGGTTAGAGTCGCCGTCATGGGGGCTCAGGTGCGTGTGAAGCCGTGTAAGTGGTGCAAGCGACCCGTCGTGTACCGGTCGTGGTGGCGTTCGCGCCGGTACTGCAACCGGTGGCATCAGACACGGAAGTGGATCTCGCGCATCATCGACGTGACCGGGGAAGCGGCGGGCGCCTGACGCCGGCCGGTTACGCGCGGCCGAACCCGCCCGTGCCGTGAGCGAAAACCCGGTGCGCGCATCCGCCCCGCCCGGCTAGCGTGCGCGCCCATGACTTCTTCTCCCGTACGGCCCGTACGTCCCCCCTTCGACGCCGACGAGCGCACCCAGCTCGTCGGGTGGCTCGACACGCAGCGCGCCATCGTCCGGTGGAAGTGCGAGGGCCTGGCGGAGGCGGACGCGCACCGGGCCGTGTTGCCGCATTCGCCGCTGATGACCGTGGCCGGTGTCGTGTCGCATCTGCGGTGGGTGGAGCACGCGTGGTTCAAGGTGCTGTTCCTGGGCGAACCGGCCGCCGACAACCCGTCGTTCGACGAGAGTGAAGAGGACCTCGACATGAAGGTCGAGGGCGTGCCGCTCGCGCGGCTGCTGGAGGAGTACGAGCGGCAGTGCGAGGTCTCCAACGAGATCGTCGCGGCGCACGCCCTCGAGGAGACGGGGCGCCACCCGGACTTCCGGTCCGGGCGGGCGAGTCTGCGGTGGATGCTCATCCACATGGTCGAGGAGACCGCGCGGCACGCCGGGCACCTGGACGCGATGCGGGAGCTGCTGGACGGGCAGAAGGGCTACTACTGAGCTACCGCTCCGAGAGCTCCGACGGGGCCTGCTGGACCGTCCAGCCGTTGCCGTCCGGGTCCTTGAAGAACATGAAGGAGTTCCAGGTCTCGCCCTTGCCCTCCGTCCACCCCTCCGCGCCCAGGTGCTGGACCGGGCTCACCTCCACCCCGCGGGAGACCAGCTCCGCGCGTGCCGCGTCGATGTCCGTGACGCACAGCTGGAGGCCCTGGAGGGACCCGGGGGTCATGGCCTTCTCGCCGGGGGCCGGCGGCATGCCGCTCTGGAGTGTGAGGGAGCAGCGGGAGCCGGGCGGGGTCAGCTGGATGATGCGGACGCCCGGGGCCACCTCCGTGTCCAGGTCCACTGTGAAGCCGCACTTCGTGCCGTAGAAGTCCTTGGCCGAGTCCAGGTCGGTGACCGGGACGAGGACGACTTCGAGGGTCCAGTTCATGCACCGGGACCGTACTGGCCGCCGCACGCCCGGGCAAGGACCCGGCGCTCACCGCTCCCAGGGCGTCCAGCGCAGCCGGCCGTCCAGGCCCAGGGCCGCGAAGCCGTACGGGGACGCCGACGGCGCGCCCGCGAAGAGGCCCGCGCCGGACGGCAGTTCGGCGCCCGCCCCCGTCGCCACCGCGCCGCCGCGCCCGCGCAGGGCCAGCCGGTCGCCGGACGCCGCCACCGCGCCGTAGCCCCCGCGGCCCTCTGACCTGCCGCCGAGCACCGTCACGTCGCCACCCGCGAAGCGGGCCGCGCGCACCGCGCCCGAGTCCGGCTCGCGGAACCAGAGGCGTACGCCGTCGGCGCCGTCCGGCGTGGCGCTCAGCGCCACCGTCGTCGGCGGCAGGCCGGTCGCCGACGGGCCGGTCAGCGGGGCGCCGGGAGCCGGCTGCGTCCAGGCCAGGACCGTCGTGGCCGTACCCGCGAAGACATGGCCGCGGCCCGTCGCGTCGCTCACCGCCACCGGGTTGCCGTGCACGCCCTTCCCGCCCGCCGAACGCCACGGCGTCCACCGCCCGTCCGGCCGCTGCGACGTCATGCTCAGGCCGTGGCCCGCGTCGCGCACGTACACCGACGCCCGGCCCGCCCCGTCCACCAGCACCGCCGGGGCGCTGATGTCCGACGTGCCCGCGGCGTCGTCCGGGTCCGGCGTACCCAGCGAACGCCACGGCCCGAACGCGCCGCCCGGCGCCGTCTGCACGGCGGTCACCACGTCGCGGCGGTACGCCTCCGGCCGCTCGCCGCCCAGGTCCGTACGCGTACCGAACACCGCGATCCGGCCGTCCGGGAGCCGGACGGACGTCACGCCGCCGTCCAGCCCCGCGCCCTCGTGGAGGACCGGGCCCGTCCACGCGGTGCCGGCCGTCCGGTGCCAGACCGCGAGGCGGCCGTCGAGGACCCCGAACGCGTACAGCTCACCGGGCCGGGGCCCCTGCTGCACCCAGCTCGTCGACTCCGAGCGCGTGTAGCGGATGGACTGCGCCCAGCCGTGCCCGGCCGGCCGCGCGGCCACCTTGCGGTCGCCGCAGCCGGCCGGGTCCTCGCAGTAGTCGGTGTGGTCCGTCCACGCGTACGTCCGCAGTGAGCGCAGTTTCGCCTCGGTCGTCTCCGGGTCGAGCGAGTGCGGCAGGCCGCCCGTCGCGTACCCGAGGTAGTTCTGTACGGCGAAGGGCGGGTGCCCGGGCGAGTCCGCGTACCGGGCCAGCGCCGCCTGCGCGAAACGGGCGCCGTACATGTGGTCCTGGTGGTCCGAGAGCTTGCCGGTGCGGTCGTTGTGGCCGGGCGTCGGGTCCATCATCCGGACGAAGGTGGGGCGGAAGCGCTCCAGGACGGCGGTGAGGGTCTCGATCGTCTCGGCCTTGGTGTACGAGAAGTCCTCCCGCACCGGGGAACCGGCCGCCAGCTGCGACTCCAGGGCCTCGATCCGGCCGTCCCACAGGCCGTGCAGGCTGTGCGGGCGGTCGCCGGTGATGCTGCCCGCCTCGCGCAGCTGGAGCCAGACGAGGCTGACGTGCGGCTTGGCGCGCAGCGTGTCCAGCTCCGCGAGGCCGCCGCCGGCCGTGCGTATGGAGGTGCGGTCCCACGGGCTGGTGCGGTTGCCGGTCGCCATCTCGGCGTACGCGGCGCGGATGCCGTTCTGGCGCGCCTCGGCGTACGCCGCCTTGTCCGCGGGCGGGCGCGGGTCCTGGTGGCGGGCGTTGCGGCCGTCGGACTCGCCGGCCGTGAGGTAGACGGACGTCAGGCTGCGGCCGGTGGCGAGGGAGTGGGAGGTGTCCGGGTTCATGAAGAACAGGTCGTCGTCCGGGTGGGCCATGATCTGCACGACCGCCTCGCCCGCCGTCCGCACCGGCTTCACCGCGTGCGCCTCCGGCACGCCCCGGCTCGGCCACTCGGACGCGCCCGAGGAACCGGCGGTGAACGCGAGCGTCCCGCCGGTGATGGCGGCGAGCACGGCGACGGGCGCGGTGAGGAACAGACGACGGCGGGCGGGACGGGCGGCGGGGCGGCGGGGCATGGGCGAGGGCTTCCGTACGCGGAGGAATGGGCGAACCGGCGGAGAAGAGGGGGTTTGCCGCGATCGGGTTCATTGGGGGCGGTGTGCGGTCCGTCACGCGGGCCGAGGCCGATTCCCGCTGGCCGGAGGCCCGGCGCGCGCCCGCGCCCGCTCCGAGGGCCGATAGGCTCGTCAGCGACCCTTACTCGCGGTGGAGGGAGACCCATGACGGCGCCGGGGCGCAGGAGCAGTACCTTCACACGGCTGCTGCGGCACGGGTTCACCGACCCCTCCGCCGCCGGGCGGCTGCTGGAGCTGCCGGTGCTGGCGGCCGTGCGCGACAACCCGGTGCTGCTGGACGCGCTGGGCGCGACCGCCGACCCCGACCTCGCGCTGCGGGGGCTCGTACGGCTCGCCGAGGCACAGGAGGACGGGCAGCTGCTGGCGACGCTGGTCGGCGCCAAGCCGCTGCGGGACCGGCTGCTGGGGGTACTGGGGGCGTCCGAGGCGCTCGGGGACCATCTGGCGCGGCACCCGCAGGACTGGCGGGCGCTCGTGACGTACGAGGCGGCCGACCTGCATCCCGGGGTCGAGGAGTTCGAGCGCGGGCTCGCCGGGGCCGCCGACCCGGTGGCGCTGCGCGTCGCCTACCGCAGGTGCCTGCTGGCCATCGCCGCCCGCGATGTGTGCGGCACCATCGACGTGGCCGAGACCGCGGCCGAGCTCGCCGACCTCGCCACGGCCACACTGCGCCGGGCGCTCGCCATCGCCGAGGCCGCCGCGCCCGAGGACGCCGCCGCGTGCCGGCTCGCCGTCATCGCGATGGGGAAGTGCGGCGGGAACGAGCTCAACTACGTCTCCGACGTGGACGTGATCTTCGTCGGGGAGGCGGCGGAGGGCGGCGACGAGGCCAAGGCCCTGCAGGCCGCGACCCGCCTGGCCTCCCATCTGATGCGGATCTGCTCCGAGACGACCGTCGAGGGCGCCATCTGGCCGGTGGACGCCAACCTCCGGCCCGAGGGCCGCAACGGCCCCCTGGTGCGGACGCTCTCCAGCCACCTGGCCTACTACCAGCGCTGGGCGAAGACCTGGGAGTTCCAGGCCCTGCTGAAGGCGCGCCCGGTGGCGGGCGACCCGGGCCTGGGGGAGGCGTACATCGACGCCGTCTCCCCGCTGGTGTGGCAGGCCGCCGAGCGCGAGAACTTCGTCGCCGACGTGCAGAAGATGCGCCGCCGCGTGGTCGACAACATCCCTGTCGCCCAGGTCGATCGGGAGCTGAAGCTCGGCCCCGGCGGACTGCGGGACGTCGAGTTCGCCGTCCAGCTGCTTCAGCTGGTGCACGGGCGCAGCGACGCCACGCTGCGCAGCGGCACCACCCTGGAGGCGCTGAAGGCGCTGGCCGCCGGCGGGTACGTCGGGCGGGTGGACGCGGCCCAGATGGACGAGGCGTACCGCTTCCTGCGCGCCATGGAGCACCGCATCCAGCTGTACCGGCTCCGCCGCACCCATCTGGTGCCGGAGAGCGAGGACGACCAGCGGCGGCTCGGGCGGTCGATGGGGATGCGGACCGAACCGGTGGCGGAGCTGAACCGGGAGTGGAAGCGGCACGCCGCCGTGGTGCGGCGGCTGCACGAGAAGCTGTTCTACCGGCCGCTCCTGGACGCCGTCGCGCAGCTCGCGCCCGGCGAGACACGGCTGAGCGCCAAGGCCGCCGGGCAGCGCCTGGAGGCCCTCGGGTACGCCGATCCCGTCGCGGCCCTGCGCCACCTGGAGGCGCTGTCGTCCGGGGTCACCAGGAAGGCGGCGATCCAGCGGACGCTGCTGCCCGTGCTGCTGGGGTGGTTCGCGGACTCGGCGGACCCGGACGCGGGGCTGCTCGGCTTCCGCAAGGTGTCCGACGCGCTGGGCAAGACGCCCTGGTACCTGCGGCTGCTGCGTGACGAGGGCGCGGCGGCGGAGAACCTCGCGCGGGTGCTGTCGGCCGGGCGGCTGGCGCCCGACCTGCTGCTGCGGGCCCCGGAGGCGGTGGCCATCCTCGGCGCGCCGGAGGGGCTGAAGCCGCGCCGCCGCGATCACCTGGAGCCGGAGATCCTCGCGGCGGTGGGCCGCGCCGACACCGCCGAGCAGGCCGTCGCCGTGGCCCGCGGCGTACGGCGCCGGGAGCTGTTCCGTACCGCCGCCGCCGACATCATCGACTCGTACGGCACCGAGGACCGGCCCGCCGAGGTCGACCCGGGCGTGCTGGTCGACCGGGTCGGCGACGCGGTCACCGATCTCAACGCCGCGACCCTCGCCGGGGCCCTACGCGCCGCCGTCCGCGAGCAGTGGGGCGAGACCCTGCCCACGAAGTTCGCCGTCATCGGCATGGGCCGCTTCGGCGGACACGAGCTGGCGTACGGCTCCGACGCCGACGTGCTGTTCGTGCACGAGCCGCGCGATGGCGTCGACGAGCAGGAGGCGGCCCGCGCCGCGAACGCCGTGGTCGCGGAGATGCGGCGGCTGCTCCAGCTGCCGACCGCCGACCCGCCGCTGCTGATCGACGCCGACCTGCGCCCCGAGGGCAAGAGCGGGCCGCTCGTGCGCACGCTCAAGTCGTACGAGGCCTACTACCGCCGCTGGTCGCTCGGCTGGGAGAGCCAGGCCCTGCTGCGGGCCGAGCCGATGGCGGGCGACCCCGAGCTGGGGCGCCGCTTCATCGAGCTGGTCGACCCGCTGCGCTACCCGGCGGGCGGGCTGGACGAGGGCGCGGTGCGCGAGATCCGCCGCCTGAAGGCGCGGATGGAGACCGAGCGGCTACCGCGCGGCGCCGACCCCACCCTCCACACCAAGCTGGGGCGCGGCGGCCTCTCCGACGTGGAGTGGACCGTGCAGCTGATCCAGATGCGGCACGCGCGCGAGGTGCCCGGGCTGCGCACCACCCGCACGCGGCACGCGCTCGCCGCCGCCCGCGAGGCCGGGCTCCTCGACGAGCACGACGCCCGCACGCTGGACGAGGCGTGGGTGCTCGCCACCCGCGTCCGCAACGGCGTGATGCTGGTACGCGGCAGGGCCGGGGACACCTTCCCGTCGGACGGGCGCGAACTGGCCGCCGTCGCCCGCTACCTCGGGTACGGCCCCGGGCACGTCGGCGAGATGGTCGAGGACTACCGCCGTACGACGCGCCGCGCGCGGGCCGTGGTCGAGGAGCTCTTCTACGGGGCGTGAGCCGCCGGTGTCGCGACGTACCGCGGCAGGTTGTGCGGGGCGCTGCGGTACCAGACGTACGCGAGCGTGTAGCCGAAGGCCAGGCACATCAGGCCGCCCACGGCGTCCAGCCAGAAGTGGTTGGCGGTGGCGACGATGACCACCAGGGTGGCGACGGGGTAGAGGAACCCGAGGATCTTCGCCCAGGGCGCCCGGGCCAGGGCGTAGATGGTCAGGCCGCACCACAGCGACCAGCCGATGTGCATGGACGGCATGGCGGCGTACTGGTTCGACATCTGCTTCAGGTCGCCGGAGGCCATCGAGCCCCAGGTCTGGTGGACCAGGACGGTGTCGATGAACTTCTCGCTGGTCATCAGCCGCGGCGGAGCGAGCGGATACAGGTAGTAGCCGAGCAGGGCGACACCGGTGGTGGAGAACAGCACCAGGCGGGTGGCGGCGTACCGCCCCGGATGCCAGCGGTACAGCCACACCAGCACGCCGATGGTCACGATGAAGTGGAGCGTGGCGTAGTAGTAGTTCATGCCCACGATCAGCCACGTCACGGAGTCGACGGCGTGGTTGACCGTCTTCTCGACCGCTATGCCGAGTGCTTGCTCCGCACGCCAGATCCAGTCGGCGTTGCGCAGCGCCTCCGCCTTCTGCTCGGGTACGGCGTTGCGGATGGCCGAGTACGTGCCGTAGCTGACCGCGATCAGCAGGATCTCGAACCAGATACGGGGGCGGCGGGGGGCCCGCAGGCGCTCCAGGGTGGTCCGGCGCGGGGGCGCGGCCTGGGGGCGCTGCTCCTCGATGGGTGATGAGGGGGCCGTCGTGCGGCCTTCCATTGTTCTCACTGTTGTGTCACCCATGGGCCAAGAGTGTGCCAGATATGTCCACTGCGTCGATCATCCGCCAGTCGGGTCCTCGCTGCCATCGCTGCGCCGGTCCGCCCCCCGCCGGCCTTGGGGTCCGGAGGCGGTGGAGCCCCGGACGACGAGCTCGGGCATGAAGACGAACTCGCTGTGCGGGGCGGGGGTGCCGCCGACCTCCTCCAGCAGCGCGCGGACCGCGGCCTGGCCCATCGCCTGCACGGGCTGGCGGATGGTCGTCAGGGGCGGGTCCGTGAACGCTATGAGGGGGGAGTCGTCGAAGCCGACGACGGAGATGTCCCGGGGGACGTGCAGCCCCTGCTGCCGGGCCGCCCGGATGGCGCCGAGCGCCATCATGTCGCTGGCGCAGACCACGGCGGTGCAGCCGCGCTCGATGAGCGCGGTGGCGGCGGCCTGGCCGCCCTCCAGGGTGTAGAGGGAGTGCTGGACGAGCTCCTCGGTCTCCTCCGGGGAGAGGCCGAAGCGCTCGCGCATGCCGCGCCGGAAGCCCTCGATCTTCCGTACGACGGGGACGAAGCGCTTCGGGCCGACGGCGAGGCCGATCCGGGTGTGCCCGAGGGAGGCGAGGTGGGTGACGGCGAGCTGCATCGCGGCCCGGTCGTCCGGGGAGACGAAGGGGGCCTGCACCTTGGGCGAGAAGCCGTTGATCAGGACGTACGGGACGCCCTTGCCGCGCAGCTGGTCGTAGCGCGTCATGTCGGCGGTGGTGTCGGCGTGCAGACCGGAGACGAAGATGATGCCGGAGACGCCGCGCTCGACGAGCATCTCGGTGAGCTCGTCCTCGGTGGAGCCGCCGGGCGTCTGGGTGGCGAGGACCGGGGTGTAGCCCTGGCGGGTCAGGGCCTGGCCGATGACCTGGGCGAGGGCCGGGAAGATCGGGTTCTCCAGCTCGGGCGTTATGAGCCCCACGAGCCCGGCGCTGCGCTGCCGCAGCCGTACGGGCCGTTCGTAACCGAGGACGTCGAGCGCGGCCAGCACGGACTGGCGGGTGGCCGCGGCCACACCCGGCTTGCCGTTGAGCACGCGGCTGACTGTGGCTTCGCTGACCCCCGCCTGGGCTGCGATGTCGGCTAGCCGCGCGGTCATAGGATGCGACTGTACCGGCCGCACGTCAGCTTGCCCACCAGACGCAGGAATCGGGGGCGAGGAGCACCGTCCGGCCGCTCTCGGCGGGCTCGGCGCCGTCCGGCAACTCGCGCGCCGGGGCGGGTACTTTGCCCCCGGCCGCGGTGAAGTCCGCCTCCCCGGGCGTGGGGAGTGCGCTCGCGAGCAGTAGCCGCCCCGGGGCGGGCAGTTCCACCGCGTGGCCGCCGAGGTTCACCGTGCAGACGAAGGCCGCGTCGCCGGCCCGGCGGCGGAAGGCGATCACACCGCGCGGCGCCGGGAGCCACTCCACCCCGTCGCCCGCGCCGAGGGCGGGGTGCGTGCGGCGCAGGGCGAGGGCGGCGCGGTAGAGCTCCAGCGTCGAGGCGGGGTCGCCGGTCTGTGCCGCGACGCTCAGGCCGCCCCAGGCGGCGGGCTGCGGAAGCCAGCTGCCGCCCGGCCCGAAGCCGTACGAGGGGCCCTCGGCGGTCCACGGGATCGGTACGCGGCAGCCGTCGCGCAGCCCGTCCTGGCCCTCGCCGCGCAGGAACGCCGGGTCCTGCCGCACCTCGTCCGGCAGCTCCGTGACCTCGGGCAGCCCCAGCTCCTCGCCCTGGTAGAGGTAGACCGAGCCGGGCAGGGCCAGCATCAGGAGCGCGGCCGCCCGCGCCCGCCGCAGGCCCGCCTCGCCCGCGCCGTACCGGGTGGTGTGGCGTACGACGTCGTGGTTGGAGAGGACCCAGGTGGTCGTGGCGCCCACCGAGGTGGTGGCGCGCAGGGAGTCGTCGATGACGCGGTGCAGGCAGTCGGCGTCCCAGGGGCAGTTGAGGAACTGGAAGTTGAACGCCTGGTGCAGCTCGTCGGGGCGGACGTACAGGGCGAGGCGCTCCGCCGACGGGGCCCACGCCTCCGCGACGCCGATGCGCTCGCCGTCGTAGGAGTCGAGCAGCCGCCGCCACCCGCGGTGGATCTCGTGGACGCCGTCCTGGTCGAAGAACGGCAGCTGCTGGGTGCCGATCAGCCGGGCCTGCTCGCCGTGGCCGATGTCCGGCATGCCGGGCGCCTTGACCATGCCGTGCGCGACGTCGATCCGGAAGCCGTCGACGCCCAGGTCCAGCCAGAACCGCAGCACCGACTCGAACTCGGCCCGCACCTCGTCGTGGTCCCAGTTCAGGTCGGGCTGCTCGGGCGCGAAGAGGTGCAGGTACCAGGCGCCGTCCGGGACGCGCGTCCAGGCCGGGCCGCCGAAGACCGACTCCCAGTCGTTGGGCGGCAGCGAGCCGTCCGGGCCCTTGCCCGGGCGGAAGTGGTAGCGCTCGCGGCCCACGCCCGCGAGGGCCTCGCGGAACCACGGGTGCCGGTCGGACGTGTGGTTCGGGACGATGTCGACGATCACCCGCAGCCCCAGCTCATGGGCCCGGCGCACCAGGTCGTCGGCGTCCGCGAGGTCCCCGAAGACGGGGTCGACGGCGCGGTAGTCGGCGACGTCGTACCCGCCGTCCGCCTGGGGCGAGGCGTAGAACGGCGTGAGCCACACCGCGTCCGCCCCCAGCTCCACCAGGTGCTCCAGGCGCTGCCGTACGCCGCGCAGGTCGCCGATGCCGTCGCCGTCGCTGTCGGCGAAGGAGCGGACGTACACCTGGTAGATGACGGCGTCCCGCCACCAGCCCGGCCGGGCGGCGCCCGCCTCGGAGGGGATCGCCGGGGAAGGGCTTGCGAGGCGGAGGTCCTCGGCTGCCTGGACGGGCGAGGTGAGCTCGTGGGCCATGTGCGGGTCCCTCTCGGGTGGGCCGGGACGGGGGCTACGTACAAGCAACGAGGTGGGAGCGGCCATGAAACGGTCCTGCAATGTGTCTGCAACGACTTCTGAAAAGGCTTGCAGAGGCTTCCAGGGGTCCGCAACCCATCCGGTACGGGCGTGTCAAGCGATGCATCGGCAACTGTAGGGACACGCGAATGTAACGATCACCCCCGCTTGCAAAAAATTACTGCAAGGTCTTTCGGCGCGTTTTCATCCCTGTTACGTTCCTGCCAGCCCGGCGCGCCGCGAGGGAGCGGTCGGCAGGAGGCGAGTACGCCTTCGTCTTCCCGGGATCAGTTGAAGGAGTTCACATGCGGCGTGGCATAGCGGCCACCGCGCTGGTCGCGGCCCTCGGCCTCACGATGGCGGCCTGCGGCGGCGGAGAGGGCGACGGCGGCAAGAAGAGCTCGGGCGAGCTGTCCGGCACCGTCACCTTCTGGGACACCGCGAACGAGGCGGAGAAGCCGACCTACCAGGCGCTGGCCGAGGGCTTCACCAAGCTGCACCCCAAGGTGAAGGTCAAGTACGTCAGCGTGCCCTTCGGCGAGGCGAACGCCAAGTTCAAGAACGCCGCCGGCGGCAACTCCGGGGCGCCCGACGTGATGCGCACCGAGGTCGCCTGGGTCGCCGACTTCGCCAACCTGGGCTACCTCGCCCCGCTGGACGGCACCCGCGCGGTGGAGAACGAGGTCGACTGGCTGCCGCAGGCCGCCGCGTCCACCAAGTTCAACGGCAAGACCTACGCCGTGCCGCAGGTCATCGACACCATGGCGCTCTTCTACAACAAGAAGATGCTCAAGGACGCCGGCGTCGAGGTCCCGAAGAACATCGAGGAGCTCAAGGCCGCCTCGAAGAAGATCAGCGAGAAGTCGCCCGGCAAGACCGGCCTCTACCTCCGCGGCGACGACCCGTACTGGTTCCTCTCCTTCCTGTACGGCGAGGGCGGCGACATGGTCGACGCCAAGGCCAAGACCGTCACCATCGACGACCCGGCGGGCGTCAAGGCGTACAAGACCATCAAGGACCTGGTCGACTCGAAGGCGGCGATCACCGACGCCTCCGACGGCTGGAACAACATGCAGAACGCCTTCAAGTCCGGCAAGGTCGCGATGATGCTCAACGGCCCGTGGGCCATCGCCGACACCCGCGCCGGCGCCGAGTTCAAGGACCCGGCCAACCTCGGCATCGCGCCCGTCCCCGCCGGCAGCGCCGCGCAGGGCTCCCCGCAGGGCGGCTGGAACCTCTCCGTCTACGCCGGGTCGAAGAACCTCGACGCGTCGTACGAGTTCGCCCGCTACATGAGCTCCGCCAAGGTCCAGCAGCAGACCACCGAGAAGCTGAGCCTGCTGCCGACCCGCCTGTCGGTCTACACGCAGCCGTCCGTCGCGAACAACGAGATGGTCAAGTTCTTCAAGCCCGCGGTCGACAAGGCCGTCGAGCGCCCCTGGATCCCGCAGGGCAACGCGCTCTTCGAGCCGATCCGCCTGCAGATGGCCAACGTCCTCGGCGGCAGGACCGCCCCGGAGAAGGCCGCCCAGGAGACCGGCGACGCCTACCGCAAGATGCTCAAGGACTACAAGTAAGCAGTGAGAAGGGCTGACCGACCCATGGCTGTCGAGACCAGCCAGTCGGAGGCCACCGCCGCGGGCGCCCACAGCGCCCGCGGCCGCGGCCGCCGCACTGAGAAGAACCCGGGGCACCCGGCCCCGGGCCGGCTGCGCAGGGCGCTGACCACTCACTGGTACGCCTGGAGCATGGTCGCTCCGGTCGTCGCCGTGATCGGCGTGATCATCGGCTACCCGCTCGTGCGCGGTGTCTACCTGTCGCTCACCGACGCGAACGAAGCCAACGTCGAGCGCACGATCGGCGTCAACCACATCCCCGCGACGTACCAGTCCGTGGGTCTCGACAACTACAAGGCGATCCTCACCGACGGCGTCTTCTGGGACCGGCTCGGCTGGACCGTGGTGTGGACCGTCGCCTGCGTGTCGCTCTCCTTCACGCTGGGCCTGGCCCTCGCCACCCTGCTCAACCGGAAGATCAAGGGCCGCGCCTTCTACCGCATGGCCCTGGTCCTGCCGTGGGCCGTGCCCGCCTTCGTCTCCGTCTTCACCTGGAAGCTGCTCTTCAACGAGCGCAGCGGCCTGTTCAACAAGCTCCTCGCGGGCGGCGGCATCGACGGCATCTCCTGGCTGAACGACCCGACCTGGGCGAAGATCTCGGTCATCGCCGTCAACGTCTGGATCGGCGTGCCCTTCATGCTGGTCGCCCTGCTCGGCGGGCTCCAGGCCATCCCCGGCGAGCTGTACGAGGCCGCCGAGATGGACGGCGCCACCCCCTGGCAGCGGTTCCGCCACATCACGCTGCCCGGGCTGCGGCCGGTCTCCGCGACGGTCACGCTGCTCAGCTGCATCTGGACCTTCAACATGTTCCCGGTGATCTTCCTGCTGACCCGGGGCGGGCCCGGTGACGCCACCGAGATCCTCGTGACGTACGCCTACCGGCTCTCGTTCGTCGTCAGCCCGCGCGACTACGCGGCCTCCGCGGCCTGGGGCGTGGTGATCCTGCTGCTCCTGTCGCTCTTCGCGGTGGTCTACCGCCGTGCGCTCAAGAAGCAGGGAGACATGTGGTGAGCACCGCAACCCAGATCCGCAAGACCGGTTCCGGTAAGGCCCGCAAGGTGCGCGGCCGCGAGGAGCGCTCCCCGCTGGCCTCCGTCGCGCTGCACCTGACGCTGCTGGCCGCCACCGTCATCGCGGTCTTCCCGCCGCTGTGGCTGGTCATCACCTCCTTCAAGCCGAAGACCGACGCGTTCGACACCTCGCTCGTCAAGAACTTCACGCTCGGCAACTACACCCACGTCATCAACAACACCCAGTTCCTGTCGTGGCTCGGCAACTCGCTGATCGTCGTCGGAATCACCACCGTCGTCGGCGTCTTCATCTCCGCCACCACCGGCTACGCCGTCAGCCGCTTCCGCTTCCCGGGCCTGCGCCCGCTGATGTGGATGCTGCTGATCACCCAGATGTTCCCGGTCGCGGTCCTGATCGTGCCGCTGTACAACCTGCTCGCCTCGATGGGGCTGCTCAACCAGCCGGTCGGCCTGGTCGTCACGTACCTGACCGTCGCCGTGCCGTTCTGCGCCTGGATGATGAAGGGCTACTTCGACGGCATCCCGGCCGAGATCGACGAGGCGGGCCGGGTCGACGGACTGACGCCCTTCGGCACCTTCTGGCGGCTCATCATGCCGCTCGCCAAGCCCGGTCTCGCCGTCACGGCGTTCTACACCTTCATCACCGGCTGGGCCGAGGTCGCCTACGCCTCCGCGTTCATGACCGGCGAGGAGAACCTCACCCTCGCGGGCGGCCTGCAGACCTTCGTCAACCAGTACACCGCCGACTGGGGCTCGCTGACCGCCGCCGCCGTGCTCATCGCTGCGCCCGCGGCCGTCGTCTTCGGCCTGGTCCAGCGGCACCTGGTCTCCGGACTGACCGCCGGCGCCACCAAGTCCTGATCCTCCGTCCCGGTCTGCGGTGACCGGTCCGTGCCTGACGCCGGACCGGTCACCGCTCCACTCCTCATGACTCCAGGGAAGACATGACCCAGCACCTTGCTGCCCCCGCCCCCTCCGCAACCGGCACGACCACCGGCACGCACACGGGCTGGTGGAGAGACGCGGTGATCTACCAGGTCTATCCGCGCAGCTTCGCCGACGGCAACGGCGACGGCATGGGCGACCTGGAAGGCATCCGCAGCCGGCTGCCGTACCTGAAGGAGCTCGGCGTCGACGCCGTCTGGCTCAGCCCCTTCTACGCCTCGCCGCAGGCCGACGCCGGGTACGACGTCGCCGACTACCGCGCCATCGACCCCATGTTCGGCTCCCTGCTGGACGCCGACGCGCTGATCCGCGAGGCCCACGAGCTCGGCCTGCGCATCATCGTCGACCTCGTCCCCAACCACTCCTCCGACCAGCACGAGTGGTTCCAGCGCGCCCTGCGCGAGGGCCCCGGATCGCCGCTGCGCGAGCGTTACCACTTCCGCAAGGGGAAGGGGGCTCTTGGGGAACTGCCCCCCAACGACTGGGAGTCCATCTTCGGCGGCCCCGCGTGGACCCGCGTCGCGGACGGCGAGTGGTACCTGCACCTCTTCGCGCCCGAGCAGCCCGACTTCAACTGGGAACACCCCGCCGTACGCGACGAGTTCCGCTCCATCCTGCGCTTCTGGCTCGACATGGGCGTCGACGGCTTCCGCGTGGACGTCGCCCACGGGCTGGTGAAGGCCGACGGCCTGCCCGACATCGGCTCCCACGACCAGCTCAAGCTGCTCGGCAACGACGTGATGCCCTTCTTCGACCAGGACGGCGTCCACGAGATCTACCGCTCCTGGCGCCAGGTCCTGGAGGAGTACGACGGGGAACGCGTGCTCGTCGCCGAGGCCTGGACCCCGACCGTCGAGCGCACCGCGAACTACGTGCGCCCCGACGAGATGCACCAGGCCTTCAACTTCCAGTACCTCGGGACCCACTGGGACGCCGCCGAGCTGCGCAAGGTCATCGACGCCTCGCTCGCCGCGATGCGCCCCGTCGGCGCCCCCACCACCTGGGTGCTGTCCAACCACGACGTGACCCGCCACGCCACCCGGTTCGCCAACCCTCCCGGCCTCGGCACCCAGCTGCGCACGCCCGGCGACCGGGAGCTCGGGCTGCGCCGGGCCCGCGCCGCCACCCTGCTGATGCTGGCGCTGCCCGGCTCCGCCTACCTCTACCAGGGCGAGGAGCTCGGCCTGCCGGACGTCACCGACCTGCCCGACGAGGTGCGCCAGGACCCGTCGTTCTTCCGCGCCACCGGCCAGGACGGCTTCCGCGACGGCTGCCGCGTGCCCATCCCGTGGACCGTCGAGGGTTCCTCGTACGGCTTCGGCAGCGGCGGCAGCTGGCTCCCGCAGCCCGCGAGCTGGGCCGCCCTGAGCGTCCAGGCCCAGACCGGCGACCCGTCGTCGACGCTGGAGCTGTACCGCGCCGCGCTGGCGGTGCGCCGGGAGCAGCCGGGGCTCGGCGCGGGCGACGAGGTGGAGTGGCAGGAGGCGCCCGAGGGGCTGCTGGTCTTCCGCCGCGACGGCTTCGTCTGCACGGCCAACACCACCGGTGAGGCGATACGGATCGAGGTGCCCGGCCGGATGCTGCTCGCCAGCGAGCGGGTGCGCACCAGCGTCGACGGCACCACCGACATACCCGCCGACACCACCGTCTGGTGGGCGGTGTGACGGCCCTCGTGCCGTCGGGCGAGCCGCGGGGCGACGGAGGAGGGGGCGCCCCGCGGCTCGCGGACATCGCGGCGCAGGCCGGTGTCAGCGAGGCCACCGTCAGCCGGGTCCTCAACGGCAAGGCGGGCGTCGCGGGCGGCACCCGGACCCGGGTGCTCGCCGCCCTCGACGTCCTCGGCTACGAGCGGCCCGTCCGGCTCAAGCGGCGCAGCGCCGGCCTGGTGGGGCTCGTCATCCCCGAGCTGACCAACCCCATCTTCCCGGCGTTCGCACAGGTCATCGAGCAGGTGCTGGCCGGGCACGGCTACACGCCGGTGCTGTGTACGCAGATGCCGGGCGGCGCCACCGAGGACGAGCTCGTCGAGCAGCTGGAGGAGCGGGGCGTCACCGGCATCGTCTTCCTGTCCGGGCTGCACGCCGACTCCGCCGCCGACCCGGCCCGGTACGCCCGGCTGGCCGGGCGGGGCGTGCCGTTCGTCCTCATCAACGGCTTCAACGAGCACATCGACGCCCACTTCGTCTCGCCCGACGACCGCTCCGCCGCCCGCATGGCCGTACGGCACCTGGTGGAGCTCGGTCACGAGCGCATCGGCCTCGCCATCGGGCCGACCCGGTACGTGCCGTCGCGCCGCAAGGCCGAAGGGTTCACGGCGGCGCTGCACGCGTTGTTGGGGGTGGCGCGCGAGAACGCCGAACTGCTCGTGCGGCCCACGCTGTTCGGCGTCGAGGGCGGCCATGCGGCGGCGGCCGAACTTCTCGACGAGGGCTGTACGGGGATCGTGTGCGGCAGCGACCTGATGGCGCTCGGCGCGATCCGCGCGGTACGGGGGCGCGGGCTCGACGTGCCCGGGGACGTATCGGTCGTGGGGTTCGACGACTCACCGCTCATCGCGTTCACGGACCCACCGCTGACCACGGTGCGCCAGCCCGTGCAGGCGATGGCGACGGCGGCGGTCGACGCGCTGCTGGAGGAGATCGACGGGAACCCGGTGCAGCGCACGGAGTTCGTCTTCCAGCCGGAGCTCGTGGTGCGGGGTTCGACCGCGCAGCGCCGGTAAGGGGCTACCCGGTCCGGCCGGCCGGGCGCGTGGGGCCCCGGGGTGAAGGGGACCCTCGGCCGACCGGACCGGAGCGCTGGTTGAAAGTAGCACCGCTGCAACTGCTTGCGAAAGACTTTGCAGCGAGGAAACCCGCGGATTTCCGGGGTGTAACCGGACTGTGTCCGAGGGGTTGACCGTACGCCGACGGGCTCGTACGGTCTCGACCGAAAACTGTTGCTGCTTTCTTGCAGCAAGAACCTTCATATCCATAGGCCTTGCGGGCATGGCGCGTTGCCGCACGAGGCTGCACCGTCGCATCCGCACCTCCCTTCCCCAGGAGGCACCATGGCCAGAAAGCCCGTGGCCGCCGCGCTCGCCCTCGCCACCCTCGTGGCGGGGGTCGCGGTCGCCCTCACGGCGCCCCCCACCCCCGCGCAGGCCGCGCCGCCCGGCACCAAGGACGTCACCGCCGTGCTCTTCGAGTGGAACTTCGCCTCCGTGGCGAAGGCCTGCACCGAGCAGCTCGGCCCCGCCGGATACGGCTACGTCCAGGTCTCGCCGCCCCAGGAGCACATCCAGGGCGGCCAGTGGTGGACCTCGTACCAGCCCGTCAGCTACAAGATCGCGGGGCGCCTCGGCGACCGCACCGCCTTCAAGAACATGGTCGACGCCTGCCACGGCGCGGGCGTCAAGGTCGTCGCCGACTCCGTCATCAACCACATGGCGGCCGGGAACGGCACCGGCACCGGCGGGACGGCGTACACCAAGTACGGCTACCCCGGCCTGTACTCCGCCCCCGACATGGACGACTGCACGGCCCACATCACCACCTACCAGGACCGCGGCAACGTCCAGAACTGCGAGCTCGTCGGACTCGCCGACCTCGACACCGGCGAGGAGTACGTCCGCACCAAGATCGCCGGCTATCTGAACGACCTGCTGTCGCTCGGCGTCGACGGCTTCCGCGTCGACGCCGCCAAGCACATGCCGGCCGCCGACCTCACCGCCATCAAGGCCAAGCTCACCCGGCCGGACGTCTACTGGAAGCAGGAGGCCATCCACGGCGCCGGGGAGGCCGTCTCGCCCAGTGAGTACCTCGGCAGCGGCGACGTGCAGGAGTTCCGGTACGCCCGCGACCTCAAGCGCGTCTTCACCGGCGAGAACCTCGCCTACCTGAAGAACTTCGGCGAGGCCTGGGGCTACATGGAGTCCGGCAAGTCCGCCGTCTTCGTCGACAACCACGACACCGAGCGCGTCGGCGACACCCTCAGCTACAAGTCCGGCTCTGCCTACACGCTGGCCAACGTCTTCATGCTGGCCTGGCCGTACGGCTCCCCGGACGTCCACTCCGGCTACGAGTGGACCGACAAGGACGCCGGCCCGCCCGCCGGCGGCCAGGTCAACGCCTGCTACAGCGACGGCTGGAAGTGCCAGCACGCCTGGCGCGAGATCGCCTCCATGGTCGCCCTCCGGAACGTGGCCCGCGGTCAGGGCGTCACGAACTGGTGGGACAACGGCGCCGACGCCATCGCCTTCGGCCGCGGCGACAAGGCGTACGTCGCCCTCAACCACGAGACGTCCGCCCTCACCCGCACCTTCCAGACGTCGCTGCCCGCCGGCGACTACTGCGACGTCCAGTCCAACCGGCCGGTCACGGTCAACGGCTCCGGACAGTTCACGGCGACCCTCGGCGCCGGTACGGCGCTCGCCCTGCACGCGGGTGCGCGGACCTGCTCCGGCGGGACCACCACCCCGGTGACCGGCGGCGCGTCCTTCGCCGTCCACGCCACCACCGTCCCCGGCGAGAACATCTACGTCACCGGCGACCGGCCCGCCCTCGGCAGCTGGAACCCGGCCTCCGCGCTCAAGCTCGACCCGGCGGCGTACCCCGTCTGGAAGCTCGACGTGAACCTGCCGGCCGGCACCTCCTTCGCGTACAAGTACCTCCGCAAGGACGCCGCCGGGAACGTCACCTGGGAGAGCGGCGCCAACCGCACGGCCACCGTCCCGGCCTCCGGGAAGGTCACCCTGAACGACACCTGGCGCGCCTGAGCCCACCCGCTTCACGCCCCGCGCCCGGACCTTCCCCGGGCGCGGGGCCCCTTCTCCGCAACCCTCCCCGAGGAGAACCCCCTTGATACGGCTCCCCTCCGGATCCGGCACCGGATCCAGAACCCTGCCGCGCGCAGCCGCGGCCGCACTCGCGGCGGCGACGGTCGCCGCGCTCGTGCCCGCGCTCCCGGCCGCCGCGGCCCCCAGGCCGCCCGCGCCGCCGTCGGACCAGGCGCTCGCCGCCCAGCCCGCCCGCCACGACCTGACCCGGGAGCAGTTCTACTTCGTGCTGCCCGACCGGTTCGCCAACGGCGACCCGGGCAACGACCGCGGCGGCCTGACCGGCACACGCCTCACCACCGGGTACGACCCCGCCGACAAGGGCTTCTACCAGGGCGGCGACCTCAAGGGCCTGACGGAGAAGCTCGACTACATCAAGGGTCTGGGCACCACCGCCATCTGGATGGCACCGATCTTCAAGAACCAGCCCGTGCAGGGCGAGGGCAAGGACGCCTCGGCCGGCTACCACGGCTACTGGATCACCGACTTCACCCAGGTCGACCCCCACTTCGGCACCAACGCCGACCTGGAGACGCTCATCGACAGGGCCCACGCCAAGGGCATGAAGGTCTTCTTCGACGTCATCACCAACCACACCGCCGACGTCGTCGACTACAAGGAGAAGTCCTACGGCTACCTCTCCAAGGGCGCCTTCCCGTACCTGACGAAGGACGGCGTCCCCTTCGACGACGCCGACTACGCCGACGGTACCCGGCGCTTCCCGAGGACGGACCTCGACGCCTTCCCGCGTACGCCCGTCGTGCCCGAGGAGAAGCGGAACCTCAAGGTCCCCTCCTGGCTCAACGACCCGGCGATGTACCACAACCGGGGCGACTCCACCTTCGCCGGCGAGTCCTCCACGCACGGCGACTTCGCGGGCCTGGACGACCTGTGGACCGAGCGCCCCGAGGTCGTCGAGGGCATGGAGAAGATCTACCAGCGCTGGGTGCGCGACTTCGACATCGACGGCTTCCGCATCGACACCGTCAAGCACGTCAACACCGAGTTCTGGACCCAGTGGGCCACCGCCCTCGACGCGTACGCCGCGAAGCAGGGCCGCGACGACTTCTTCATGTTCGGCGAGGTGTACTCCGCCGACCCGGCCGTCACCGCCCCCTACGTCACCCGGGGCCGGCTCGACGCCACCCTCGACTTCCCCTTCCAGGACGCCGCCCGCCGGTACGCCTCCCAGGGCGGCCCCGCGACCAAGCTCTCCGAGCTGTTCGCGCAGGACTACCGCTACACCACCGACAAGGCCAACGCCTACGAGTCGGTGCCCTTCCTCGGCAACCACGACATGGGCCGCTTCGGCACCTTCCTGAAGCAGGACAACGCCAAGGCCGGCGACGAGGAGCTCGTGGCCCGCTACCGGCTCGCCAACGAGCTGATGTTCCTCACCCGCGGCAACCCCGTCGTCTACTACGGCGACGAGCAGGGCTTCACCGGCGCCGGCGGCGACAAGGACGCCCGCCAGACGCTGTTCGCGTCGAAGACCGCCGACTACCTCGACGACGACCAGCTCGGCACCGACCGCACGCACGCCGACGACGCGTACGACACCGGCCACTCCCTCTACCGCTCCATCGCCGCGCTCTCCCGGCTCACCAAGGCCCACCCGGCGCTCCGCGACGGCGTCCAGACCGAGCGCCACGCCGACAGCGGCCAGGGCGTGTACGCCTTCTCCCGCTTCTCCGGCGCGGACACGAAGGCGCGCACCGAGTACGTCGTCGCCGTCAACAACGCCACCGCCCCGAAGACCGTGGAGCTCACCACCGACTCCCCGGCCACCGCTTTCCGGTACGTGTACGGCGGCACCGGCACGGTCACCGGGGGACAGACGCTGAAGCTGACCGTCCCCGCCCTGTCCTCCGTCGTCCTCAAGGCGACCAAGCCCGTCCCGGCCCCCGCGACCAAGCCCGCCATCGCGCTCAAGGCCCCGGCCGCCGGAGCCACCGGCACCGTCGAGGTCGCCGCCGACGTCGACGGCGGCGGCCTGAACCGCGTCGTCTTCGCCGCCCAGCAGGGCACCGGGAAGTGGCAGGTCCTCGGCTCCGCCGACCACGCCCCGTACAAGGTCACCCACACCGTCACCGCACCCGCGGGAACGGCCCTGCGCTACAAGGCCGTCGTCGTCGACAGCACCGGCCGCACCGCGAGCGCCCTCGCCACCACCACCGCCGGGCAGGCGCCGAAGCCCGGCAAGCCCAGCGCCGTCGACCGCGACTACGCCGTCGTGCACTACCAGCGCCCGGACGGCGACTACGACGGCTGGCAGCTGAGGACGGGCGCCACCACCGCCGCCTTCACCGGCCGTGACGCGTACGGCGCCTTCGCCTGGGTCAAGGTCGAGGACGGCGCGACGTCCGTCCCGTACACCGTCGAGAAGAACGGCACCGCCGACGGCCCGCAGCGCGTCCTCGACCTCTCCGCCACCGGCCAGGTCTGGATCAGGCAGGGCGCGGACGGCCAGGCCGACAAGGCGCCCGACGGCGCCTACCCGCCGCAGGACCCGGGCAAGGCCGTCATCCACTACCACCGCCCCGACGGGAACTACGACGGCTGGGGCCTGCACACCTGGACCGGCGCCGCCACCCCCACCGACTGGTCCAAGCCCCTCCAGCCCGTGCGGAAGGACGCCTTCGGGCTCACCTTCGAGGTACCGCTCGCCGCCGGGGCCACCTCCCTCTCCTACATCGTCCACAAGGGCGACGAGAAGGACGTCCCCGCCGACCGGTCGCTCGACTTCGGCACGTACGGCAAGGAGGTCTGGCTCCTCACCGGCGACACCGGCTACCTCCTGCCCACCTCGGGCGCCGCGCCCGCCCTCGACCTCACCAAGGCCGAGGCGCAGTGGATCGACGCCGACACCGTCGTCTGGAAGGTGAAGGCCACCCCCGGCACCAGCCGGCAGCTGGTGTACGACCGGGACGGCTCCATCACCGCGACCAAGGGCGCCCTCTCCGACGAGGGCCGCTGGCTGCGGCTGAACCCCGGCGCGCTCACCGACGCGCAGAAGGCGAAGTACCCGCACCTCAAGGACTACCCCGCCTTCACCCTCGACCCGCGCGACCGCGACCGGGTGCGTGACGCGCTGCGCGGCCAGCTCATCGCCACCCACCGCGCCCCCAACGGCGCTCTGCTCGCCGCCACCGGCGTCCAGATCCCGGGCGTCCTCGACGCCCTCTACGGCACGCAGGCGCAGACCACGGCGCTCGGCCCGGTCTTCCGCAAGGGCACGCCCACCCTCTCCGTCTGGGCGCCCACCGCGCAGAACGTCGCCCTCGAACTCGACGGCAGGCGCGTGGCGATGAAGCGCGACGCCGCGACCGGCGTCTGGTCCGTCACGGGCGGCAAGAACTGGCGGAACAAGCCGTACCGGTACGAGGTGACGGTCTGGGCGCCCAGCGTCCAGAAGGTCGTCACCAACAAGGTCACCGACCCCTACTCCACCGCCCTCACCACCGACTCGGTCCACAGCCTGGTCACCGACCTCGCCGACCCGGCCCTCGCTCCGGCGGGCTGGACCACCCTGAAGAAGCCCGCCGCGACCCCGCTGCGGGACGCGCAGATCCAGGAGCTGCACGTCCGGGACTTCTCGGTCGCGGACCGCACCTCGAAGCACCCCGGCGGCTACCTCGCCTTCACGGACACCGCGTCCGACGGCATGAAGCACCTGGAGAAGCTGGCCGCCAGCGGCACGTCGTACGTCCACCTGCTGCCCGTCTTCGACATCGGCACCATCCCCGAGAAGAAGTCCGGCCAGAGCGTGCCCGCCTGCGACCTGAAGGCGTACGCGCCCGACTCCGACGAGCAGCAGGCGTGCGTGGCGAAGGCCGCCGCCAAGGACGCCTACAACTGGGGCTACGACCCGCTGCACTACACCGTCCCGGAGGGCTCCTACGCCTCCGACCCGGAGGGCACGCGCCGCACGGTCGAGTTCCGGCGCATGGTGCAGTCCCTCAACCAGGCCGGGCTGCGCACCGTCATGGACGTCGTCTACAACCACACCGTCGCGAGCGGCCAGTCGGAGAAGTCCGTCCTCGACCGGATCGTGCCCGGCTACTACCAGCGGCTGCTGGCCGACGGCACCGTCGCCACCTCCACCTGCTGCGCCAACACCGCGCCCGAGAACACGATGATGGGCAAACTCGTCGTCGACTCGGTCGTGACCTGGGCGAAGGAGTACAAGGTCGACGGCTTCCGCTTCGACCTCATGGGCCACCACCCCAAGGCCAACATGCTCGCCGTCCGCGAGGCCCTCGACGCCCTGACCCTGGAGAAGGACGGCGTCGACGGCAAGAAGATCATCCTGTACGGGGAGGGCTGGAACTTCGGCGAGATCGCCGACGACGCCCGCTTCGTCCAGGCCACCCAGAAGAACATGGCCGGCACCGGCATCGCGACCTTCTCCGACCGGGCCCGCGACGCCGTCCGCGGCGGCGGCCCCTTCGACGCCGACCCCGGCGTCCAGGGCTTCGCCTCCGGCCTGTTCACCGACCCCAACACCTCGAAGGCGAACGGCACCCCGGCCGAGCAGAAGGCCCGCCTCCTGCACTACCAGGACCTCATCAAGGTCGGCCTGACCGGCAACCTCGCCTCCTACACCTTCACCGACACCTCGGGGAAGCAGGTCAAGGGCTCCGAGGTCGACTACAACGGCGCCCCCGCCGGCTACGCCGCCGCCCCCGGCGACGCCCTCGCCTACGCGGACGCCCACGACAACGAGACCCTGTACGACGCGCTCGCCTTCAAGCTCCCGGCGGCCACCTCTCCCGACGACCGGGCCAGGATGCAGGTCCTCGCCATGGCGACCGCCGCGCTCTCCCAGGGCCCCGCGCTCTCCCAGGCCGGTACCGACCTGCTGCGCTCGAAGTCGCTGGACCGCAACTCGTACGACAGCGGCGACTGGTTCAACGTCCTCAACTGGGACTGCCGGGCCGGCAACGGCTTCGGGCGCGGCCTGCCGCCCGCCGCCGACAACAAGGACAAGTGGTCCTTCGGCAAGCCGCTCCTGTCGTCGCCGTCCCTGACGGTGGGCTGCCCGCAGATCACCGGAGCCTCCGCCGCCTACCGGGACCTGCTGAAGATCCGTACGACGGAGAAGGCCTTCGGCCTCTCCACGGCCGACCAGGTCCAGTCCGCGCTCTCCTTCCCCCTCTCCGACAAGGAGGAGACCCCCGGCGTGATCACCATGCGCCTGGGCGACCTGGTCGTGGTCTTCAACGCCACCCCCGAGGAGCAGGCCCAGAAGGTCCCCGCGCTCGCCGGCCAGGGCTACGCCCTCCACCCGGTCCAGGCGGGGGGTGCCGACGCCACGGTCAAGTCGTCGTCCTACGAGGCGACTTCGGGCACCTTCACGGTTCCGGCCCGCACGGTGGCGGTTTTCGGCCGCAGCTGACGCGAACGGTGACGGATTGACCGCGGGCGCCCTGCCGACGGCAGGGCGCCCGCCTATCGTGAAGCGGCGCACCACTCACACGAGACAGGAGTGACCACCCCCATGCCGCACATCAGAGTCGACTACTCGGCCTCCCTGGAGGACGCCTTCGACCGGCGGGGCTTCGCCCTCGCCCTGCACCCGGTGGTGGCCGACACCGTCAGCACCCACGTCTCCAACTGCAAGTCGCGCTTCCGCCACGCCGAGGAGACGGTCGTGGGCGACGGCTCCGTCGACGGCGCGGTGATCCACGTCGCGATCAGGCTCGCGCCCGGCCGTACGGACGAGGTCAAGGGGCGGCTGACGGAGGCCGTCCTCGCGCTCCTGCCCGCGCACGTGAAGCCGGTGGAGAACCTCGCCGTGCACCTCTCCGCCGAGGCCCACGACTTCGAGCGGTCCTACCGCAGGCGCTGAGACGGAACCTGCGACAGGGCCCGCGCCCTCGGCAGCAGCGCGTCGAGCCGGCCGACGAGGTCGCCCAGCGGACCGTCGGCCGGCTCGTCCGCGAACATGCGGAGCACCAGCGCCGCCATCTCGTCGTCGTACGCGGCGCTCACCGCCGCCAGCGCCGCGAAGTCGTGCACCAGCTGCAGCTCCAGCTCGGCGCGCGGGATGCGGCGCCCGTCCAGCCACAGCAGCGCGGTCGACTCGGCGAGCGACACCCAGGACCGGACGACCAGCTCCAGCCGGGCGGGCGGGTCGGTCACGCCCAGGTGGGAGAGGATCTGCTCGTACGCGGCCTGCCGCACCTCGTCGATCATCGCGTTCGTCGTGGAGACTGTGCTTGCTGAGCAGGCTCCGCCTGCGGGGACGGCCGGGCCGCCGCGCATCAGCGCCGCGAAGCCCGGCCCGTGCTCGTCCACGAAGCCGAAGAACCGCCCCATCACGCGCAGCAGCCGCGCGCCCAACGGGCCCTCGTGCGGCTCCTCGAAGCGGGCCGCCAGCTCGTCCGCCGCGCGCCGCAGGGCGGCCTCGTACAGGCTCTGCTTGCCGGGGAAGTAGTGGTACACCAGCGGCCGGGAAATGCCCGCGGCGGCGGCGACCTCGTCGATCGACACGTCCTCGGGGGGACGGCGGCTGAACAGCTCCAGCGCCACACCGATCAGCTGGCGTCTGCGCTCCTCGACGCCCATCCTGCGGCGTACCCCGGTCGTCATGCCGAACAGCCTAACCGTCCCTTCGAACAGTGCCCGCTACACCTTCCGTTACGCTGCCGGACATGAGCCTCTCCGACGAGGGAACCCCGCACGCTCCGGACGCCGGACCGCACCCTGAACCGCGCTCCGGACTCAGCCCGCGCCAGGCGCGGCGCCTGCGGATCGCCGCCGCCTCGGTCCTCCTGGTGGCGATGGCGGTCGTCCTGGTGCTGCGGCTGGCCAGCCGCACCTCCGTGCTGGTGGTCGGCGTGTACGGACTGGCCATGATCCTGTGCGGCGTCGTGATCGAGCTCAGCCGCAACGGCCGTACCCGGCTGGGCACCTGGCTGCTCGGCGGCGGCCTGCTGGCCGCGCTGGTCGCCGACTGGCTGCTGCTGCCGTAAGCCCTGTTTCGCCCCGGGCCTACAGGTCCAGGACCAGTCGTTCGCCGCGGCAGCGCGAGACGCAGATCAGCATCGAGTCGTGCCGCTCGTCGTCCGTCAGCAGCTCGTCCCGGTGGTCCACCTCGCCCTCCAGCACCCGCTGCTGGCAGGTCCCGCAGAACCCCTGCTCGCACGAGTACGACACGTGCGGCACCTCCGCGCGGACGGCGGCGAGCACGGACTGGTCCGCCGTCACCGCCACCGTGCGGCCGGAGCGGCGCAGTTCGACCTCGAAGGCCCCGCCGCCCGCGCCGGAGGCGCCGCCCGGCGCGAACCGCTCCAGATGGAGGGCGGCGCCCCGGGGAAGGGCCCCGGCCACCGCGTCCATCAGCCCGTCCGGGCCGCAGCAGTAGACCTGGGTCTCCTCGGGCACGTCGGCCAGGAAGGCGCCCACGTCCGGCAGCCCGGCCTCGTCCTCCGCCACCACCGTGACGTTGCCCAGCTCCTCGACCTCGTCCAGGAACGGCATCGTCGCGCGCGAACGCCCGCAGTACAGCAGCCGCCAGTCCGCGCCCGCCGCCCGCGCCGCGCGCACCATCGGCAGCACGGGCGTGATGCCGATGCCGCCGGCGACGAAGACGTACGCGGGCGCGGCGACGAGCGGGAAGCGGTTGCGCGGCCCCCGGATCTCGACCTCCGTGCCCTCGTGCAGCTGTTCGTGCACCTCCCGGGAGCCGCCCCGCCCGTCCTCGACGAGCCGGGTCGCGATGGTGTACGTGTCGGCGTCGGCCGGGTCGCCGCACAGCGAGTACTGCCGCACCACCCCCGACGGCAGCACCACGTCCAGGTGCGCGCCCGGCTCCCACGGCGGCAGCCCGGTGCCCTCCAGCCGCAGCTGGACCACCCCTTCGGCGGGCGAGCTCCGCCCCGTGACGAGCACGCGGCGGCGCACGGTCGACGCCCGGCGGCCCCGGCCCGAGACGGGCTCCTCCAGGGCGGGCAGCGGCCACAGCGGGGCCGCCTGGATACGGCGGCGCAGGGCCCGCTTCGCCAGCAGCGCCGCTCCGGCGGCGAGGACGACGGTACGCAGACGGGGTGGCATGGCTCAGTGACCTCCGTGGGCGGCGTGGGCGGCGTGGGCGGCGGTGGCGGCGTTGGCACCCGGGGAGGAGGCGAGGTAGGCGACCGCCTGGGCCGTACTGCCCTCCTGGGAGGGGTGGTAGGCGCGGCTCAGGTAGCGGGGTATGGAGCGCAGCATGTCCGGTGTCGACGGCAGGACGCCCTGCCGCCCGCGCCGGACGAAGTCCCCGAGCGTCGCCTTCCCGTCCAACAGGGAGGGGTCGTTCTCCATGAAGAACCGCACCCCGCGCTGCCACAGGAAGACCAGCGCCGAGAACGCCGTCGCCCACGTGCGCACGCGCCGCCGGTAGCCGCCGTCGACGTGCCGGAACAGCTCGAAGGCGACCGCGCGGTGCTCGACCTCCTCCGCGCCGTGCCAGCGCAGCAGATCCAGCATCACCGGGTCCGCGCCGCGCCGGTCCAGCTCCTCGGCGTTGAGCACCCAGTCGCCGAGGAAGGCGGTGTAGTGCTCGATCGCGGCGATCAGCGCCACCCGCTCCATGAGCCACCACTGCCGCGCCTTGCCGGGCGGCAGCGTCCGGTCGCCGAGGAGCTTCTCGAAGAGCCAGTCGACCTGCGCGGTGTACGGGGTCGGGTCGAGCCCCAGCTTCTTCAGGTGCGGCAGCACGTCGTCGTGCGCCTGGGAGTGCACGGCCTCCTGGCCGATGAACCCGATGACGTCCGCGCGCAGCCGGTCGTCCCGGATGTAGGGCAGGACCTGCCGGTAGACGTGGATGAACCAGCGCTCCCCGGCCGGGAGCAGCAGGTGCAGCACGTTGATGGTGTGGGTGGTGAACGGGTCGCCGGGAACCCAGTGGAGCGGGGTCTCCTCCCAGTCGAAGGAGACCTTCCGGGCCTTCAGCTCGATCCGCTCCGACGTCCTCGCCGCCGGCTGCGTATTAGACATGGCGTCAATGTACTGATGGGTACGCCGCCGGCAACAGGGTCGTGCACGGGGTTCTTCAGCGCAGGCTGTTGATCCTCGTACCGTCCTGGAGCCGCCCGCCGAGCTCGACCCGCTTGGCCGGCTTCTCGTCCACCGCCACGGCCAGCAGCCGGTCGTCCGACGCTCCCGTCACCGCCCCCGAGACGGCGATCGACGTCACCTCGGGGCTGCCGGCCGCGACCATGTACCACTGCCCGGCGGGCGACTTCCACAGGGCGCCCGCCAGGACGTGCGGATCGCGCGCCCCGCACGCCGGCGAGTCGTCGGCCTTCGCGACGACCGCGCCCGCCGTGACCGCGCCCGCGTGCGGCTCGGACGGCGACGCGGCCTCCGGCGCCTGGAACTGGGCCAGCACCTTGCCGCCCGTACCCCGCCAGGTCTCCGCGCGGGTGCACAGCCACCGCGCGGTGCCGCCCTCGGCGGGCAGCTCCTGCTGCGCGAACCGCCAGGAGTTCACCGTCCGTACGCCGTGCGAGCGCACCATCGGCAGGAGGCAGGCCGTACGCGCCCACTCCGCGCGCGCCGCGTCGTCCGTCACGTCCACCGGGGCCGACGGCGGGCCCGAGGTGAGCCGGGCCGGGGTGAGCTCGCCGAGGTCGGTCAGCATCCGCGTGGTCACACCGTCGCGCACCTCCAGGGCGTCCCACGTGCGGCACTGGCTCGGCGCGACGGGGCTGAGCATCGGCCCGGTCACGCCGTACGCGTCCCGCTCCAGCGGCCGCGTGGCCTCGGACGGCCTGAGCAGGTCCCGTACCGCCACGTCCCGCACCCAGGGCGCCGTCAGGTAGCGGACGTTGGCCTTCGTACGGCCCACCACCAGGGCACCCGCCGACGCCGTGTCGGCGCCGTCCGTGCGGACGAAGTCCAGCGCCGCCCCGGCCGTACCGCTCGTCGGCTCCGCGTAGCGCACCACCCGCAGGCCGTCGTGGAACAGCACCACCCGCGCCTGGTCCACCTCCCCGGCGAACAGCAGCTGCGGCGGGCCCATCGGCGGCCCCGGCGGCGTCCCCGGCGCCGCCGACACCTGCACCGTGCGCCCGGGCCGCGCCCATACGGCGAGGGCCCGCCGCAGCAGCGCGGTGTCGTTCACCAGCCCGCCCCGCGCGGGCCACACCGAGAAGTCCGTCCGGGCCGAGCGCTGCCACATGGCCGGGGAGACCCTGCGCAGATGCGCCGGGTCCAGCGCCGCCTCGGAGACGGGGTTGCGGGCGTACGCCGGGGCGGCCGCGCCGTCCGGCCCCCAGCCCTCGCCCGGCAGCGCCAGGAGCGCCCCGCACACCACCGCGGCCGCGAGCGCCGCCAGCGCCGCCTTGGTGTGCTGGCGCCGCCGCATCAGGTCCGTCGGACGGGCCTGGAGCGAGCACGGGTCGAACTCGGGGGACTCCAGGAGGGCGTGGCCCGCGGTGATGGTGTCCGCCTCGGCGAGCGCCGCCTCCGGGTCCTCGACCCCGGCGGCCTGCAGCACCCGGCACGCCTCCGCGTCGCCCTGCCGCTCCACCCCGCGCAGCACGTACGCCGCGCGGCCCGGACCGGACAGCGCCGAGAGCCGCTGGTCCAGGGCCAGTTCGTCGGCCCCGCCGGAGCGCGGGAACAGCCGCAGGCCCCACACCTGGGGCAGCAGCGGCGGCAGCTGCGCCCGCTTGGGCCACGCCCGGCGCCTCAGCGGCAGGCCCGCCTCCAGCGCCTGGCGCAGCACCTGGCCGCGGACGTACGCGTACCCCGGGTCGACCGCGTCCTCCGCCGTCCGCCGCTGCCCGGGCATCGCGCCCCGGTCGCCGGGGCCGCGGCGGCGGGGCAGCGCGCGCTGCACGAGCGCGTGGGCGGTCAGGACGCGGCGGTTGCGGCCGAGGGAGGGCGGCAGCACCAGATAGGCGATGCGGACGAGCCGGGGGTAGTGCTCGACGAGCGCCGCCTCGGCCTGTTCGACGTCGACGGGGGCGGGGGTAGCCAGTTCCTGGGTGCTCACGTTCAGCAGAACGAGCGAATCCTGGGATGGTCACCTGGCGCCCGTGACTCCCCGTCCCGGGCTACCAGCCCGTCAGTCCGCTGAACACCACCGTGCCGCGCGCCCCGCTGCCGCCGTTCGCGGCCGTCATGAACAGGCCCGCGTCCTGCGCGGCCGCCGCGCCCGGCACGCGCACCGTGGCGACCGTACGCCACGTCGTGCCGCCGTCCGTGGAGCAGGCGCCGGTGTACGCGCCGCCCGCGCGGGACAGCCGCAGCAGCACCGGGGCCGTGACGCCGGTGATCCGCCGGTAGGTGTCGACGGCGCCGTCGCCGTCCGCGTCGTACGTCAGCGCCACGCCGTTCGCGGGGGTCACCGCCAGGTTGAGGAAGCCGGGCGACCGCGGCGCGGCGAGGGAGTCGCGGACGACGATCCCGGCCCGCGCCCAGGCGCCGGTCGCGTCCTGTGAGTCCACCCGTACGGTCAGGGCGGAGCCGTCCGCCAGAGCGCCCTCCCTGTAGAGGGCGCCGAACTCGGCGGTGGCCTTCCACAGGTCCGTGCCGCCGCCGTTGACGGCGTACCGGTCGCCGAGCTGCCCGAAGACGGCGCCGTTGGCGGCGTACGTACGCCACGCCGCGTCCCGGAGGGGCCCGGCGACGTACAGGCTGCCCTGCTGGACGGCGGTGACCGGCTCCTCACCCTCGGGGCCGTACGTCGTGCGCAGCTCGTAGGGGAGCGGCTCGACGGGGGCGGCGAGGGGCCGGGCGGGGGCGGTGACGCCCCAGGAGACCTCTCCGGTGCCGGCGGGCGGGACGGGCGGGAGCTCCAGGGGCGGCTGGTCGCCGAAGCCCGTGAGAGTGAAGCCGACGCGGCCGGTGGCGCGCAGACCGCTGGCGTTCCGGAAGGCCGCCGTGAGCAGCGCGGTGCCGCCGGGGGAGAGCGCGGCGGGCTCGGCGGAGACGGTGACCGTGCCCTGATAGGGCGCGCGGGCCAGGACGTCGTGGACCCTTCGCGCCGTTGCGTACGGATCGTTCCGCGGCCGCAGGGGATAGGTCTTCGTCCCGTACGTCCAGGCCTCTTCGAGCGCGTACCAGTCGAAGGCATTCGGGGCGCGGTCCTGGGCGAGGGCGTCCTCCAGTTCGTCCAGGTACGCCTGCCACTGGGGGAGGTGGACGTCGGCGATGAGGCCGGACCAGTCGCGGTTGGCGTAGTTGGCGAGGCGCCCGGCGTCGGCGGTGGGGCGGTCGGCCCACGTGGTGACGAGCACCCGCGCGGTGCGCTCCAGCCCTTCGCGGCGCGCGTCCGCGAGCCACGGCCCCAGCAGGAACGCGCGGTGTGAACCGGTCATCTCGTCGCTGAGCCGCATCAGCCGCAGCCACAGCCGGGACAGGGCGCGGAAGGTGTCCGGGTCTTTGCGTGTGAACGCTGCTTTCAGCTGTCCGATCAGGTGCCAGGAGCGGTTGGCGAGGACCTGCCGCCCCAGGTCGGTGAGGTCGTGGCGGTACGCGTCCGAACGGCGCAGCGGCTCCCGTACGCCGAGCAGCGCGGCGAAGGCCCTGTCGAAGTCGGCGGAGTCGAAGGCGGGGGAGTGGGTGGCGTAGTGGGCGCCCGAGCGGGCGTCCAGGCTGGGGCGGGCGGCGAAGACGGAGTCGTGGGGGCGGCCGTCGCGGCTGGTGATCCGGTAGGCGGTGTCCCGCAGGACCGCGAACGCCTCCCGCGCGTCCGCGTCCCGGCCGCCGTAGCGCAGGTCGGCGTACGCCGCGAACCAGCGGTCCCGGTCGACGGGCTCGCGCCGCCAGGCCAGCTCCGAGAACAGCTCCAGGGCGGCGGGGTCCCGCTCGGCGGCTTCCGGCATGTACGCCGTCCCGGCGAGCGCGGAGCCGGCCTTGTCGCGCCAGGCGGTGAAGCGCTCCGCCCACACGTGGGTCTTGGCGCCGAGCGTGGTGCGGCCGCCGAAGTTGGGGATGGTGCCGAAGGCGTACGGGGCGCCGCCCCAGTCGCGCTCGCGGTCGGTGACCGTCTCCAGGTCGGAGAGTCCGTCCACGACCAGGACCTTGGTGGTGTCGAGGGCGTCGAGCAGCTCGCGGCGCGGGTTGGACTGCCAGCCCAGGATCACCCAGAGCGCGCCGGGCCGGGCCTCCCGGAGGGCGGCCTCGACGGCCCGGGCGGCGTCCGGGACGGGCACGTCGCCCGCCGAGCCGCCCTCGTGCAGCAGGTCCATCTTGAAGTGGCGTACGTCGCCGAAGAGGTCCGCCTGGTGGCGGTAGAAGGCCGCCGCCACGCGCCGGAACGCGGGCGTGCGCGGGTCCAGCCAGTCCGGGCGCCGCAGGCCCGCCCAGACGCCCTGCGGAACGGTGCGGGCATCGGGGTTGCGGGCGGCGAAGCCGTCCGGGACGGTGCCGAAGTACCCGGGCAGGACCGGGGCCATGCCGAGCTCGCGCAGCCGGTCCGCGATGCGGCGGCCCAGCGCGGCGCGGCGGGCGATCAGCCCGGGGTCGAGCGGTCCGCCGTACGCGCTCATGTTCTGCAGCAGCCACCAGGGCTGGTGCGAGGGCGCCGGGAGCCAGGCGCGGGCCTCGGCGTCGGAGTAGCCGAAGTCCCTCAGCAGCCGGTGGTAGACGGCCTCCTGGCCGACGGTGACGAGGACCTCGTTGAAGCCGTGCAGGGCGAGGACGTCGATGAGCCGCTCCCAGCGCGTCCAGTCGGCGTACGGGGCGGTGTAGCCGTCGTGCGTGTCGTTGAAGGCGAACCGGTGCGGGACGGTCGCCTCGTGCGCGAGCGGTTCGCGCGGGGCCGGGAGCGTGCGGGGCAGGCGGAGCTGGGAGCCGGACCAGGAGATGTGGGCGCCGCAGACGTACTTCAGGTACCAGTGGACGCCGGTGAGGAGGGTGGCGGGACTGGTGCCCGCGACCTCGACGCGGCCGGGGCCCGGGCCGGGGGACCCGGTGACGCGGAACCGTTCCGGGCCGCCCGTGAGGGGGCGGAGGCGGAACTGGTCCGCGTGGTCCGGCAGGAGCCGCGCGAGCGCGGCGCGGGCCGCGGCCGTACCGCTCTTGCTCCCGGGCCCGTCCTCCTCGGTTCCGTACGCCATGGCGTGCTGCCCGTTCCCGGCGAGGGCGGCACCCGCGCCGATCGCTCCGGCGGTCCCCAGCAACGTACGTCTCGACACTCCGGTCGGTACTCCGGCCACGGCGCTCCTCCACGGTGCTGACGAGCCATCAGGTGCGTGAGGGGTCGCACGTTACCTCGGGTTCGCACCCGGAACAGGGGTGCGAACCGGCACGATGGCCAGATGCGCACGGAACGACGAACGCGTACGGCCCGGGTGGCGGCGGCCGCCCTGATGTCCCTGACCCTTCCGGCCCTCGCGGCCTGCGAGGCGGAGAGAAAGCCCGATGCGGCGCCGCCGACGGCGTCGACGGCGCCGACCGCGACGGGCACCCTGGAACAGCTCGCTCGGGCGGCCGCCTGCGAGCCGGAGATCTCGACGGACGCGAAGGAACTGCGCCAGGCGAGGTGCGAGACGAAGGACGGCACGTACGTCCTGACCACCTTCGCCACCGACCGCGGCCAGCGCGAGTGGATCAACGCGGCGAACGACTACGGCGGCGCCTACCTGGTGGGCCGCAAGTGGGTCGTGTCCGGCGACCAGAAGGTGGTCACAGCACTGCGCGGCCGGCTCGGTGGTGAAGTGGAGACCGGTGCGTCGCACGAAGGGTCCCACTCGGGTCACCACGGGAGCTGACCGCGCAGGGGGGGAGGGCTGGTGGATCAGATGGTGATCAGGCGCAACGGCGACCGCCGTTGATGCAGTTCACCATCTGGCTCATCAGCCTGCTGTTGAAGACATTGATGAAATCTCCATGGTCGGTGATCGGCTTGTGGAGCTGCTCGGGGAACGAGTCGACCGCGAAGACCGTCCCTTGCGGTACGTCGTAGACAATGCGCTGCACGAGCTGGGGAATGGCCCGGAAACCCTGCGGGCACTGTCCGTTCTCGTTGGCGAAGGCCACGTGCGTACGGTGATTCGCGCTGTCGGTGTTCTGGCCGTCCCAGCAGCTCTGGAACTTGAAGGTGCGCACCACTTGGCTGCCCTGCGGGCAGATCGGGTACTTGTCCTTGAGCTGGCGGTTCTCGAATCCGGTACAGCTCCAGGACGCGTTGGCATTGGCGTCACCGTTCGTGAACGCCTTCGCGTCCCCGGTGATGATCCGCAGGAAGCGCGGCATCGGGGACACCTTGGAGACCGGGTTGCCGACGAAATTCATGGTGACCTGGGAGGGGGTCAGGATCTCGCCGACGTTCTGGTCCTTTCCGCCGCCGTCGGCATTGGCGTCGTTCTCGTTCTGGCCGTTCTGCAGACGCAGTACGGGCCAGAAGTAGGTCGACTTGTCGCCCTGGTTGCGGCAGGTGGTCTGCCCGCGGGCGAGATCGCCGTCGCTCGCGAAGGCGTCGTTGGCCTGGTTGCCGACGTAGTCGTGCATATGGTGGGCGCCATTGCTCACACCCGGCGCGACGATGACGTTGTCCGGGTTGAACTTGCCGTTCTCATTGCGGCCGCAGTCGGTGACGAAGCTGCCGCGGGAGGCGCCGCGCAGCTGGCGGGGGGTGCGGACGTTGGGCTGGACGGACTGAATGTCGACGAAGTCCCCGGCGACGGGCCCGTTGCCGGCCTGCCCCTGTCCTTGTCCCTGCCCTTGTCCCTGGTTCTGGTCGTCGCCCTGGCCGTCCTGGCCCTGGTTCTGACCCTGGTCCTGGCCTTGGTCCTGACCCTGGTCCTGACCTTGGTTGTCGCCGCCACCGAACGTGGCGGCGTCGTCCGCGCGCAGGGTGCAGGGCGCCATGCTCTGCAGCCCCTCGGGGCGGTCCGCACTCCGGCCGATGGCCACGGCGATCCGTTCGATGGCGGCCAGCCGCTTGTCCTTGAGCGGATTGAGAATGGCATTGTCGGCGAACCGGGGATCCTGCTGGATCCGTTGCTTCTCCTCGGCGAACCGCTGATACGCCTCGGTGATCTGGCTGTCCATGTTGGCCAGTTCCCGGTCCACCTCCCCGCGTGCCTGCGCGGGCACCTGGGGAAGGCCGTTGGCGACTTCGGGGCAGTCGATGGTGGAAATCTGCTGCCCGGCATTGAGGGTGTTCTGCTGCTGAGGCGGCGGGCTGGACCAGCCCTCGCCCGCGGATGCGTAGAAATTGGCCGCTACCAGCCCACCCCCGCCCAGTATCAGGGCAGCCGAGGCGGCGATCGCCCGGTTGGCCAGTGTTGAGCGTTTTCGTGTGCGTCCCATGGAACTCCAATCCCGGGAGGGGAGAACCGCTCCGTTCCATACGGAAGGCGCGCGTGGCCCGTTCAGCCCCTGCCCGGGTTCGTAGAAATCCACATCCGCAAAGGGGGCGTACTACTCCAGCCGTGCCGACTTCTTCACCTTTCCAGCCCCAGCACCTTGGCCTCCTGCTCCGGGCTCAGCCCCACCTGCGCCCGGTCGGGGCGCTGCGGCGCGGCGCCGCCGAGCGAGCGCAGCCACGCCCAGGTGTCGGCGACCGTCTCGTCCACCGGCCGGCACCGCAGCCCCGCCGCGAGCGCCTTCGACACGTCGGCCCGGTGCATCGCGTCGTGCAGCTCGCCCGGCGGCGTCCAGACCGGCAGCTGCGTCCAGGGCTCGACGCCCGCCTCGGCGATCGCCTCCGGCTCGGTCCAGCGCAGCTCGGCGTCCGCACCGGTGGCGCGCACGCAGGCGTCCAGCAGCCCGCCCATGGTCGTGTGCCCGGACGGGGAGACCAGGTTGTACGCGCCCGAGCGGCCGGCCTCCGCGGCGTCCAGGGTCCACTCCGCCAGGTCGCGCACGTCGATGTACTGCAGCGGCAGGTTGCGCGGGCCCGGCGCCAGGACCGGGCCGCCCCGGGCGATGCGGCCCAGCCACCACGGCAGCCGGCCCACGTTCTCGCCGGGCCCGAGGATCAGGCCCACCCGGACCAGCAGCGTCCGCTCGTCGCCGAACTCCGCGAGCGCGGCCAGCTCCCCGCCCCGCTTGGCCTCGGCGTACGGCACGTCCACCGCGTCCGGTGAGCCCTCCACCAGGGGCCCGTCCTCCGCCAGCCCCGGCGCCGGGGGCCAGGCGTACACCGAGCGGCTGGAGACGTACACGTACCGCCCCGCCCGGTCGGCGAGGAGCCGCGCCGCGTCCCGTACGGCGGCGGGCGCGTCCGTCCACGTGTCGACGACCACGTCCCAGGGGCCGGCGTCCGCGAGGGCGGCGAGGCCGCGCCCGTCGGGCGCGGTGCGGTCGCCGAGCAGGGCGGTCACCCCGGCGGGCGGCTCATGGCGGCCCCGGTGGAACACCGTCACCTCCCAGCCCCGGGCGAGGGCCGACTCCGCCACCGCGCGCCCCGCGAATTCCGTACCACCGAGGATCAGAAGTCTCATGACGGTGACTCTGCCCCGCACGCCCCACGCTGACCAGCGGTTCCGCTGCGGGAGGAACACCGCCGAGGACGGAACCGCGGACCCCGGGGCTCCCGCCCCCGGCGCGGGGGTGGCAGCATGAGCGGACGATGACGGAGCCCCGGTCGCCGTTGCGCGCCTTGCGTGCCGCACTTTTCGCGGCGGTGTGCGTGACCTTGGCCGCGGTGGGGCATTCGTCCATGTCTGCGCATGACATCCCGCTGCCCGCGCTGTTCGCCGCCTTCGGCGCGACGGCGGTCCTGGCCTGGCTGGCGGCGGCCCGCCGCAGGGGAGCGGCCTTCATCGCGACGGGCCTGCTCGGCCTCCAGGCGGCGCTGCACGTCACCTTCGGCGCGGGCCGCCCGCACCACCACGAACACGGCACCGCACACGGAACTCTTCACGGCCACGGCGGCACGACGCCGGGCGCCGTGAGCCACGAGCCCGCCTCTCTCCCCGAGCCCGCCTCGCTCCTCGATGCCCTCGGCCTCGACGCCGTCGGCCTCGACGCCGTCGGCCTCGGCGGCGCGTCCGCCGGGATGCTGGCCGCGCACCTGCTCGCCGCGGGCGCCTGCGCCCTGTGGCTGGCCCGTGGCGAGGCCGCGTTCTTCCGGATCGCCCACGCCGTCGGCGCCCTCGCCTTCACACCGCTGCGACTGCTCCTCGCCCTCGTCCGGCTGCCCGAGGCCCCGCGCCCGCCGCGCGGCGCCCGTCCGCGCCCCGCGCGCCGGCACCACGGCGTCGTCCTCGCCCACAGCCTGTCGCGGCGCGGGCCGCCCGCGCTCGCCGTACCCCGCGCCACGGCCCCCGGAGCCGCACACGTCTGACCTGGGGGCCGCTTTCCCCTGCAGACAACGCCGACTCCTAGGACAGTCATGGCCATTGACGACCGCACCACCACCCCCATACCGGAATCAACCAGTCCGAAACAGACCACGTCGACGTGGAGCGCCCTGCGCCCCCTCCTCCTGCGTGTCCACTTCTACGCGGGCCTGCTCATATCCCCGGTCCTCCTCCTCGCCGCCGTGAGCGGACTGCTGTACGCCCTCTCCTTCCAGGTCGAGAAGGTCCTCTACGACCACGAGCTGCGGGTCCCGGCCGGCGAGCGCGTCCTGCCGCTCTCGGAGCAGGTCGACGCCGCCCGTACGGCCCATCCGGAAGGGACGGTGACGGCCGTGTGGCCGTCGCCGGAGGAGGGTGCCACCACCCGCGTCCTGATGAGCAGCCCGGACGTCGAGGAGGGCAAGTCCCTCGCCGTCTTCGTCGACCCCTACACCGCCGAGGTGCGCGGGGACCTGCCGAGCTACGGCAGCTCGGGCGCCCTCCCGCTGCGTGCCTGGCTCTCGGAGTTCCACGCGGACCTGCACCTCGGCGACCTCGGCCGGAACTACAGCGAGCTGGCCGCCAGCTGGATGTGGGTCGTCGCCCTCGGCGGCCTGCTGCTCTGGATCGGCCGCCGGCGCGCCGCCAAGCGGTCCCTGTTCCTCCCCGAGCGCGGCCCCAAGTCCCGTCGCCGCACCCTCTCCTGGCACGGCGCGGTCGGCCTGTGGGCGGTGACCGGACTCGTCCTGCTCTCCGCCACCGGCCTGACCTGGTCGCGGTACGCGGGCGAGAACGTCGACGTGCTCCAGGCCCGGCTCGGCGGCACCACGCCCACCGTCTCCGCCACCCTCGACGGCGCCGCGCCCACTGCTGACGGCGGCGGCCACGAGGGCCACGGCGCGGGCCACCAGCAGCCGCAGGCACCGGCCGGGGCGGACGTCGGCATCGACAAGGCCGTCGAGGCGGCCGCCGCGCAGGGTGTCACCGGACGGATCGCGGTCACCCTCCCGGCCGACGGCAAGGGGTACGTCGTCAAGGAGACCGACACGCAGTTCCCCGCCCACCTCGACTCGGTCGCCGTCGACCCGGCCGACGGCCGGATCATGGACGAACTGCGGTTCTCCGACTACCCGCTGTTCGCCAAGCTCACGCGCATCGGTATCGACGCCCACATGGGCGTCTTCCTGGGGCTGCCCAACCAGCTCGCCCTGGCCGCCCTCATGGTGGGCCTCATCCTCCTCATCCTGTGGGGCTACCGGATGTGGTGGCTGCGCAGGCCCACCAAGGAGCGGACGCTGAGCTTCGGCCGCCCCGTGCCGCGCGGCGCCTGGCGCAAGGTGGCGGCCACGCTGCTCCTGCCGCTCGCGGCCGGGACGGCCCTGGTGGGCTGGTTCGTACCGATGCTGGGCATCAGCCTGCTGGCGTTCCTGGTGCTCGACGCGGCGCTGGGCGCCCTGGCGGCCCGCCGCGCCTCGCAGAGCGCCTCCTAGGGCGCGTACTTGTAGCCGACCCGCCGTACGGTCTGGATCGTACGGCGGTGTTCGGCGCCCAGCTTGCGGCGCAGGCGGGCCACGTGCACGTCGACGGTGCGCCCGTCCCCGACGTGGCCGTAGCCCCACACGGTGGTCACCAGCTGGTCGCGCGTGTGCACCCGGTGCGGGTTCGCCACCAGGTGCGCCAGCAGCTCGAACTCCAGGTACGTGAGCTCCAGCGGCCGCCCGTCCACCAGGGCGGTGCGGCGGACGGCGTCGATGACCACGGGCCCCTCGCCCGTGGCGGCCCGGCCGGGCGGGTTCTGCCCCTGCTCGGCCGGTACGAGCACGAGGTAGCCGACCATCGGCGGCTGCCCCGGCAGCACGGGCACGGCGTGCGGTGGCGCGGGCAGCCAGGTGGCGCCCGGCGGGATCAGCTCGGAGACGTCGACGGTGTCCACGACGTCGACGACCTCGTCCCGGCCGACGGCACGCAGCCGGTGTCGGCCGGTCGGCAGGGGAAGCGGGGACAGAGGGGTCACAGGGGCGGCGGTACGGGTGTTCGCCATGATGGGGTCAGCTCTTTCGCGCGAAGGGACGGGAGTACGTCGTTGCGCGACGGCCGAAGGCAATCGGAGGCCCGGAGAGGCCTCCACCAGCGTTAGAGGGCCGACGCGTTCCTCGCGCGGCAACACACCCGGTCGAAGTCGTGGTGCTGACGGGACGGCCAGAACGGCTCGAGGTCGTCGCTGCGACCCGTGGCGGTGTTCCGGAGGCTGGCCATGCCGCTATTCAAGCAGACACCCCCGTACGTGCGGGAGGGCGCCCGCCGAAATTCGGCGGACGCCCTCGCGTCGTGCAAGTCCCGCACCGTCATGCGGGGTGATGGGGGATCAGACCTGGCCGGCCTTCTCCAGCGCCTCGCAGCAGGTGTCCACCAGCAGGCGGGTCACCACGTACGGGTCGACGTTGGCGTTCGGGCGGCGGTCCTCGATGTAGCCCTTGCCGTCCTGCTCGACCTGCCACGGGATGCGGACCGAGGCGCCGCGGTCGGACACGCCGTAGGAGTACTGGTCCCACGGGGCGGTCTCGTGCAGACCGGTCAGGCGGTCGTCGATGCCCGCGCCGTAGTTCTTGACGTGGTCCAGCGGCTTGGAGCCCTCACCGAGCGCCTCGCAGGCGGTGATGATGGCGTCGTAGCCCTCGCGCATCGCCTTCGTCGAGAAGTTGGTGTGCGCGCCCGCGCCGTTCCAGTCGCCCTTGACCGGCTTCGGGTCGAGGGTGGCGGAGACGTTGAAGTCCTCGGCGGTGCGGTACAGCAGCCAGCGCGCGATCCACAGCTGGTCGGCGACGACCAGCGGCGCGAGCGGGCCGACCTGGAACTCCCACTGGCCGGGCATGACCTCGGCGTTGATGCCGGAGATGCCCAGGCCCGCCTTGAGGCAGTTGTCCAGGTGCGCCTCGACGACGTCACGGCCGAAGATCTCGTCGGCGCCGACACCGCAGTAGTAGCCGCCCTGGGGCGCCGGGAAACCGCCGGCCGGGAAGCCCAGCGGACGGGTGCCGTCGAAGAAGGTGTACTCCTGCTCGATGCCGAAGATCGGCTCCTGGGCGGCGTACCGCTCGGCGACCTCGGCCAGCGCCGCACGCGTGTTGGACTCGTGCGGGGTCATGTCCGTGTTGAGGACCTCGCACAGGACCAGGATGTTCTCCCCGCCGCGGATCGGGTCCGGGCAGACGTAGACCGGCTTCAGGACGCGGTCGGAGGAGTGCCCCTTGGCCTGGTTGGTGCTGGATCCGTCGAAGCCCCAGATGGGGAGCTCGGCGACGCCGGTGGCCGCGCCCGCCGGAAGAATCTTCGTCTTCGAGCGAAGCTTGGCGGTCGGCTCGGTGCCGTCGATCCAGATGTACTCGGCCTTGATGGTCACGGGGGTGCCTCATCCTTCGGGTGCAGCGGGTGTCGCGCTCCCGGCAGCTTGGCAACACGGGATTTCCCGGCCGTTGCCCGATTGTGAACCCCGTGTTACTCAGCTTTTCCGTTATATCTCTGATGTCCCCTACGTCTCGTGTGCCTTCACGCCGCGTGCGACGGCGTGCGCGTCGAGCAACGATCCGAACCCGGCGGCGCGGATCCGGGCCACCAGCTCGGCGTACCCGGTGCCGAGCGCCTCCGCCGTACGCCCCAGGTGCCAGTCGCAGTCCGCCAGCCGCCGCAGCAGGTAGCCGCGCCGGATCTGCTTCTCCGACAGCCGGAACGTCTTGAGGTAGGCCGTCCGCCCCTTGTGGTCGGTGATCAGCTCGCCGATGTGCTGCTCCTGCCCGCCGCCCCGCAGGAACGGCGGCAGGAAGCGGTACAGCGCGTACGGCCCCATCCGCCGCACCCGCTCGAAGGCGTACGGAGTCTGCAGCAGGTCCCGCGCCATGAGCCCGTCGTGCGCCTCCGTCCACGCCCGCTCCTGCGCCCGCGCCGCGGCCCGCAGATCGGCGAGCGTCCGCAGGCCGCCGGTGTCGTCGATGCGCGCGGTGAACTCCGGGACCGGCGCGCCGTACAGCGCGTACTGGTACACCGTCTCGCCGTACAGGTCCTCGATGAGGGAGGGGTGCAGGGCGCGGTAGTCGTCCGGGTGGGGGACGGCGAAGGCCGCGGCGAGCGCGTCCGCGGCGTACACCATCACCCCGCACTGGCCCGGGTGGATCTCGAAGACGCGCAGCGCCTCGGCGAGCCCCCGCACCTGCCGTCCGGCGTACGCGTCCTCCGCGCGCGGCGACAGGCCCTGGCGTACCGCCTGCCGGGACCACTCGTCCCACACGATGGACGGGCCACCGAAGTGCAGTGCCAGGTACCCCTCCAGTGCGAGGTGCAGCGGCAGGAAGCGGACCCGCTTCGCGCCCCGCTCGCCCTTGACCATGCGGTGGTGGCGCCGGACGGGGACGCAGGGTGGCGGCGGCTCGCCACCGGCGTCGTACGCGCCGAGCCGGGTGCCGTACGCCGCCGACTCGCCCGGCTGTCCTGTGCCGCCGGACCAGTCCGCCACGAGGCCGTGCGGGATGTACGACACGTACTCGGTGCGCGGCCCGACATCGACCACGCCGTAGCCGCCGTACCCGCCGTCTCCGCCGTGGACCTGCCGGTGCAGGCGCAGCCCCTCCAGCGGCTCCTCCCGCACCAGCGGTACGAGGCGGATCCCGCCCCACACCTGCGCGGGCCGGGCGGTCAGGCCCGCCAGATCGATCCGGGTCACGCTTCCGTCCCCTCCCTCGCCCGCAGGAACAGCTCCACCCGCCGGTCGAAGTACGCCCGCAGCTCCGCGAGCCCGGTGCGCCCCTCCGCGAACTGCGCCACCTCCACCAGGGCGGGCAGGTCCTCCGCGTCCCGGATCCCGGCCGTCGGCACGCTCGGCGCGAGACGCCGCACGTCGAAGCCGTCGGCGTCGTACACCGGGTTCAGATGCACCACGCTCGTACGCCGCTCCGGGTCCAGCCGGGTGCGCCAGACCCGCAGCACCTCGCCGGCCAGACCGGGCGGGGCGTTGTCCCACCCGTCCGAGACGATCACGAGCCGCTGCGGCTCCGCCTCCAGCGCGTCGAGGATCCGCGTACCGAGCGGCGTCGGACCCCAGGGCCGTACGAGCAGGGCGTCCGTGGAGCCCGAGGTCCACCGGGGCGTGTACGTCGTCGCCAGCGCCTCCAGCAGGAAGTGGCAGCCCAGCGCCACGGCGAGCGGGCGGCGCCGCTTCTCGCCGGAGCCGGACGCGGAGTAGCTGTCGTCGAGGACCGCCGCGACGCGCCCCCACGTACCGGCGTACGGCCCCGCCGCCCGGCGCGCCGCGGCGCGCAGCGCGCCCGTCAGCTCCGCGCGCCGCGCCACCCGCTCCTCGACGCCGAGCGACAGCGCGTACAGCGCCAGCCGGGTCAGCGGCATGCCGGTGAGATCCGCCGCCGGGCCGGTGCGCTGGGTGCGCAGCCGCTCCAGGCGGGTCATCCGGGGCGCGATCCGCTCCAGGAAGACCTCGCGCGGGATGCCGTGGCGGGCGGCGAAGCCCTCGGCGACGGTGAACGGCAGCTCGTAGACCGCCGCCTGCTCGTACCGGGCGCGGCGGTGCGCGTCCAGGAAGGCGTTGTCGTACCGGAGCCGGCCGCGGTGCTCGAACAGGAAGGCGCCCACCTCGTCGTCCGGCAGCCGGACATGGGCGTGGCGGGCGGCCGTCTTCATCCCGGCGCGGTACTTCACCGCGTCGTACGCCGGGTCGGGGCGGGCCGCCAGCCAGTCGCGCATGAGCGCGCGTGTGCGGCGGTTGTTGACCCGGGCGGCGCGCAGGGCGCGGAAGAGGCGGTAGACGCGCGGGGGAGGGAGCATGGCGAGCCGGGCCGCGATCAGCCGCCCCTCGGCGCGCTTGTCCACCGCGTCGCCCGCGTCGGCCGCCGTGCGGAGCAGCGCCTCGATGATGAGCGCGGCGTTGTGGTCGTTGACGTCGAGGGCGAGGGTGGCGGCGTAGAGGCGCCGGTAGTTGACCCGTACGTACTCGTGGAGGAAGGACAGCGACAGGCGCTGCTCCTGCGCGTCCGAGCGGAACTCGCGCTGGCCCGTCGCCGTCACGGCGGCGTTGACGAAGAGCAGCACGTCCTCGGCCGCGATGAGGTCGGAGAAGGTCTCCGCCATCGTCTCCCCCCGATGCGTACGAAAAGCCGGTGCCGGCCGGGGAATGAGGGCGCGAACAGCTGAATCATCGCTTCATAGGCAAGTCCCGGAAGTCGCGCCGGAGTCCCGCGGCCGGCCTCCGCAAGGTAACACCACGGGCGGAGTCGCGGCTCTGGGTTTTGTCAGCCCACGCGTTCGATCCGGGCCTTGCGGATCAGGAACTTGCCGGGCTCGCGGACCTGCTCGAACGCGGCGTTGTTCAGCAGGGCGCAGCTGCCGGAGGGGGCGGTGACCTCGACGGTGGTGGACTTGTCGTTGTCGAGGTTGGTCACCTTGAGCTTGGTGCCGATCGGGAACTGGTTGCTGGAGGCGGCGGGGGCGCCGCCCTCGCCGGACAGGGTCACCGTGGACCCGGCGCAGACGACCTCGCCGACGGCACCGCCGCCGCCCTGCTGCCCGGCTGCGGCTCCGGCTCCGGCGTTGGCACCGGCCCCCGCTTCCGCCCCGGCTCCCGTACCGGCGTTGGCACCGGCGCCCGGAGCCTGGCCGCCCGCCTGGGCGCCACCGGCGCCACCCGCACCACCCTTGCCGGCGGCGCTGCCCTGGCCCACCTCGCATCCCGAGGCGGCCTGCTTGCGTTTGATCTCCTCGATCACGGCCAGCCGGTTGGCGATGCGCGCCTCCGACTGGGCGTCAGGATTGGCGCGCTGACCGGCGATGAACTTCTCGTTGTTGCTCAGCGCGGTCGCGAGCCCGTCACAGGCGACGGACGCCTGGCTGGTCCCGGTCATCACCACCGCCGTACCGCCGGCCATCGCGACCGCGCCGATGAGGAGGGCGAGCTTCTTCTTCCCGCTGAGGGTCTTTCCGCGTGACACGTGGGGGCTCCTGTCCCCGGCCGCACGGGGAAGCGGCGGCCGGATCGGTTCCGTGTGTGCCCCTACGTACGAGTAGCAAGCGGAATCTGCTCAACCGCCTTTCAGGAACGGCGGATCGCGTCCCGCACCGCCTCGTCGGTCCGGCCCACCACCGCCGTGCCGTCGTCGGCCGTGATGATCGGACGCTGAATCAGCTTCGGGTGCTCCACCAGCGCCGTGATCCAGCGCTCACGCGCACCGGCGTCACGCGGCCACTCCTTCAGGCCGAGCTCCTTGGCGGCGGCCTCCTGGGTACGGGTGATGTCCCACGGCTCCAGGCCGAGCCGGTCCAGTACGTCGCGGATCTCGTCCGCGGAGGGCACGTCCTCCAGGTAGCGGCGGACGGTGTACTCGGCGCCCTCCTCGTCGAGCAGCTTCAGGGCGCCGCGGCACTTGGAACAGGCGGGATTGATCCAGATCTCCATGCCCGTCACCGTACCCGCCGGACCGCCGAAAGCCCTGGCGAAGCCCCCTGCGAAGCCCCCCGCGAAGCCCTGCCGGCCAGGGCCGATTGTCAGTGGTGGCCGGTAAAATTCAGGTAGTTCGTGAGGGCCCGGGGGAGGGCCCCCACACCCCGTACCAGGAGGTCGCCGATGGCTGTCGCCACGGTCCGGACACTGCCCCTCGAACCCTGGAAACCTCTGCAGAAGAAGCCACTGCCGGCGGGCCGGCCCCGCGAGTGGTACGTCTCGCACAACCGCCGCCTCAAGGCCATGCGCCTGGCGATCGCCCTGCTCGACTCGGGCGTCTACCACCCGTCCAAGGCCGACGACGACACGATACGCGGCACGGCGGAGCGCCTCGGCATGCACGCGCCGTCCGAGGCCACCTGCCGCATGGTGCGGACCCTGATCCGTTCCGGCCGCTGAGCCGCCGATCCGCCGCCCGTCGCCCGCCGCCCCTCCGGGGGCGGCGGGCCCCTGCCCCCGCCTGATCGGAGGTCCACCCGTATGACGAGCACCCGCCCCCGTATGACCGCCGAGGAGCGGCGCCGGCGCCTCGCCGTGCGCCACCACCTGGCGCCCGCCGCCCGCGCGGCCACGGCCGAGGAGGTGGCGCGCTCGCTCACCGCCCTGCACGGCACCGACCCGGCCACGGTGTACCTGGCGGTGGGCGCCCGGCTGGCCGATCCGGCCGGCCCGGTGGCCGCCATGGGGCGGGCGCTGTACGAGGACCGCACCCTGGTCCGTATGCACGGCATGCGCCACACCGTCTTCGTGGTGCCCACGGAGCTGGCGCCCGTCGTCCAGTCGTCCACCACGCACGCGGTCGCCGCCCGCGAAAGGGCCACGCTCGTCAAGCAGCTCACGGCCGGCAGCTCCCTCGACGAGGCCTGGCTGGCGGACGTCGAGGAGTCCACCCTCGCCGCCCTGGCCCGCCGCGGCGAGGCCACCGCCGCCGAACTGGCCGCCGAAGAGCCCCGGCTGCGGGAGCGGTTCGTGTACGCCCCCGGCACCGCGTACGAGACGAAGCAGAGCGTCTCCACGCGCCTGCTGCGGCTGCTCGGCACCGAGAACCGCGTCGTCCGCGCCCGCCCGCTGGGCTCCTGGACTTCCAGCCAGTTCCGCTGGGCGATCGCCCCCGCGCTGCCGGACCTCCCGCCCGCCGAGGCCCGGGCCGCGCTCGCCCGCCGGTGGCTGGAGGCGTACGGCCCGGCGACGGAGGCGGACCTCACGTGGTGGACGGGCTGGAAGGTCACGGACGTCCGCAAGGCCCTCCAGGCCGTCCAGGCGGTCGAGGTCGACCTCGACGACGGCACGACCGGCCACGTCCTGCCCGACGACACGTCCCCCACCGAAGCCCCGGCCCCCTGGGCGGCCTTCCTCCCGGCGCTCGACCCCACCCCCATGGGCTGGCGGCACCGCGACTGGTACCTCGACCCCGCCCACCGCCCCGAGCTCTTCGACCGCAGCGGCAACATCGGTCCCACCGTCTGGTGGAACGGCCGCGTGATCGGCGCCTGGGCCCAACGCCCGGACGGCGAACCGGTCTGGCGCCTCCTCACGGACCCGGGCACCGAGGCGGCCTCCGCCATCGAGGCGGAAGCGTCCCGCCTCCACACCTGGCTGAACGGCACGCGGGTCAGCCCCCGCTTCCGCACACCGTTGGAGCGCGCGCTGTCCGCGTGAGCCCGGGCTCACGCGACTCTCGCCGGGTGGTCACGAGTCCTCGCGGAACTCACGGCGAAGGCCGCCACCCCGGAGCGGGGTGGCGGCCTTCGCGTGGGATCCGCGGCCGGGAGACCGGCTTAGATGTCGAAGTACAGCTCGAACTCGTGCGGGTGCGGACGCAGCTGGATCGGGGCGATCTCCTTCGTGCGCTTGTAGTCGATCCACGTCTCGATCAGGTCGGACGTGAAGACGCCACCCGCCTGGAGGTACTCGTTGTCCTCCTCCAGCGCGTTCAGCACGGACGCGAGGTCGGTCGGGACCTGCGGGACGCCCGCGTGCTCCTCGGGGGCGAGCTCGTAGAGGTCCTTGTCGATCGGCTCGGCCGGCTCGATCTTGTTCTTGATGCCGTCGAGGCCCGCGAGCAGCAGGGCCGAGAAGGCCAGGTACGGGTTGGACGACGGGTCCGGGGCGCGGAACTCGACGCGCTTGGCCTTCGGGTTGGAGCCCGTGATCGGGATGCGCATCGCGGCGGAGCGGTTGCGCTGCGAGTAGACGAGGTTCACCGGGGCCTCGAAGCCCGGGACCAGGCGGTGGTAGGAGTTCACCGTCGGGTTGGTGAAGGCCAGCAGCGACGGGGCGTGCTTGAGGATGCCGCCGATGTAGTAGCGGGCGGTGTCCGAGAGGCCCGCGTAGCCCTGCTCGTCGTAGAAGAGCGGCTCGCCGCCCTGCCACAGGGACTGGTGGACGTGCATGCCGGAGCCGTTGTCACCGAAGATCGGCTTCGGCATGAAGGTCGCGGTCTTGCCGTTGCGCCAGGCGACGTTCTTCACGATGTACTTGAAGAGCATCAGGTCGTCGGCGGCGGCCAGCAGCGTGTTGAACTTGTAGTTGATCTCGGCCTGGCCGGCGGTGCCGACCTCGTGGTGCTGGCGCTCGACCTGGAGGCCGGACTTCTCCAGCTCCAGGGAGATCTCGGCGCGCAGGTCGGCGAAGTGGTCGACCGGCGGGGCCGGGAAGTAGCCGCCCTTGTAGCGGACCTTGTAGCCGCGGTTGTCCTCGAGGGCACCGGTGTTCCAGGCGCCGGCCTCCGAGTCGATGTGGTAGAAGCCCTGGTTCGCCGAGGTCTCGAAGCGGACCGAGTCGAAGACGTAGAACTCCGCCTCCGGGCCGAAGAACGCGGTGTCCGCGATGCCGGTGGAGGCCAGGTACGCCTCGGCCTTCTTGGCGATGTTGCGCGGGTCGCGGCTGTACTGCTCGCCCGTGATCGGGTCGTGGATGAAGAAGTTGATGTTCAGCGTCTTGTCACGGCGGAAGGGGTCCACCCGCGCGGTGGACAGGTCGGCGCGCAGCGCCATGTCCGACTCGTGGATGGCCTGGAAGCCGCGGATCGACGAGCCGTCGAAGGCGAGCTCCTCGGCCGGGTCGAACGCCGTCGCCGGGATCGTGAAGTGCTGCATCACACCCGGAAGGTCGCAGAACCGGACGTCGACCATCTTGACGTCGTTGTCCTTGATGAACTTCTTGGCTTCGTCGGCGTTCTGGAACATCCAACTCCTCCTACTCCCACCCAGGGAGGGGCGGGGTTGCAGCTCGGTCGTGAGGCCAGTGCGGTGGCACACGCTGGTTCTGACCCTAGGGACCCGGGATTTCTCGGGCATGACCCATTTGTTTCGGGAAAGTTAACCAGCGCGCGGGCGCGTAACACATCAAGGACCCGGGTCGAAGTGATCGAAAGCGGGCACAGTACCGTGGTCGCGTGGACAACAGGCAAGCAATCGGATCGTGGCTCTCCGGACCGCGGGCGGCCGCCGAGGAGATGGGCGCGGACTTCGGCTACCGGGGTGAGCGGCTCGGCCTGCCGCAGGAGGGGCCGGGCTCCATCGCCCCGCTCGGGCGGCGCTTCGGGGCCCTCTTCATCGACTGGACCCTGTGCCTCGTGATCGCATACGGGCTGATCGCGCCCGGTGACCAGACCAGGGCCGGCAACTGGGCCATCGCGGTGCTCTTCGTCCTCAACATGCTCACCGTCGGTACCGTCGGCAGCACCCCGGGCAAGCGCCTCCTCGGGCTGCGCGTCATCTCCGTCGAGGGCGAGCGGCTCGGCTTCCTGCGCGTGTGGCTGCGCAGCATGCTGCTCTGCCTCGCGATCCCCGCGCTGATCTGGGACCGCGACGGGCGCGGACTGCACGACCGGTTCTCCCGCGCCGTGCAGGTCCGGACCTGAGCCCCGAGCACACCGGATACGACGAAGGGCGCCCCACCGCCGTGGTGGGGCGCCCTTCGTCGTATCCGAAAGACCAGCGCTAGCGCATCCGGCCGCCGCGCGGCATCCGCATGCCCTTGGGCATCGGGCCCTTCGGCAGCGGCATGTTGCTCATCAGGTCGCCCAGCGCGCGCAGCCGGTCGTTGGCCTGCGTCACCTGCGGGCCCGAGAGCACCCGCGGCAGCTTCAGCAGGGTCACGCGCAGCTTCTTCAGCGGCACCTGGCCCTCGCCGGTGCCGACGATGACGTCGTGCACCGGGACGTCCACGACACGGGCCATCCGCTTCTTCTCGGCCGCCAGCAGCGGCCGCAGCCGGTTCGGGTTGCCCTCGCCGACCAGGACGATGCCGGCCTTGCCGACCGCCCGGTGGACCACGTCCTGGTTGCGGTTCATCGCCACCGCCGGGGTGGTCGACCAGCCGCGGCCCACGTTCTGCAGGACGGCGGCCGCCGCACCCGGCTGGCCCTCCATCTGCCCGAAGGCCGCCCGCTCGGCGCGCCGCCCGAAGACGATCGCCATCGCGAGGAAGGCCAGCAGGAAGCCGAGGATCCCGAGGTAGATCGGGTGGCCGATCAGGAAGCCGATCGCGAGGAGGACGCCGAAGACGACGATCCCCACGCCCGCGACGACAAGCCCGACCTTCGGATCGGCCTTTCGGGTCATCTTGTACGTCAGGGCGATCTGCTTCAGTCGCCCGGGGTTCGCAGCGGCGTCAGCGCTGTCTGAGTTTGCCTTCCTCGCCATGCTGTGAAGTTTACGTGGCGGAGGAAGTGCGGCCCGACACCGCCTCCAGTACGTGCTCGGCCTCGACCCGGTCGCGGGCCCGGCGGCGGTCCTCCAGGACCGACGTCCAGGCGTTGCGGCGGGCCGTGCGCTGGCCCGCGCCGAGCAGCAGCGCCTCCAGCGTGCGCAGGGCGCCGGTGACGGACGCGACGGACGTGACGGACTGGATCGACGGAACGGGCGGGAACGCGTGGGCTCGTACCTCGCGTACCTCGTGGGCCATGGTGTGGGTCCCCCTCGAAAGCGGTTCGTCGGGAGCGTGGGCGTGGGTGAGCACTGCGTGCCGTACGCGGACCGCGTGCTGTGTGCGGTGCGTGCGAACAGCATCACAGACTGGTGTTACCAAGGCATGGCGGGCCGGTCAAACAGCGGCGAAACGTTCCCGCCCCGTCCGGGCGGCGCCGCGCCCCTCCCCGGAAACGCGGACGCGGCCCGTACGGGCCCCGACCTGCGGGGACGTACGGGCCGCGGCGAAGCGGCATCCCAATCGGCCACTACCGGCCGGTAATCGCTTGTGCGCGGATTCACACGCCGCCGGCGTGCGGACGCGCTCAGGCGGCGGCTTCGCTCCGGCGCTCCATCGCCTGCTGGAACAGGCGGCCGGCGCGGTACGACGAGCGGACCAGCGGACCCGACATGACGCCCGAGAAGCCGATCTCCTCGGCCTCCTCCTTCAGCTCCACGAACTCGTGCGGCTTCACCCAGCGCTCCACCGGGTGGTGGCGCACCGTCGGGCGCAGGTACTGGGTGATGGTGATGAGCTCGCAGCCGGCGTCGTACAGGTCCTGCAGCGCCTCGCTGACCTCCTCGCGGGTCTCGCCCATGCCGAGGATCAGGTTCGACTTGGTGACCAGGCCGGCCGCGCGGGCCTCGGTGATCACCTTGAGGGAGCGCTCGTAGCGGAACGCCGGGCGGATCCGCTTGAAGATCCGCGGCACCGTCTCGACGTTGTGCGCCAGCACCTCGGGGCGGGCGGAGAAGACCTCGGCCAGCTGCTCGGGAACGGCGTTGAAGTCGGGAATCAGCAGCTCGACCTTGGTGCGGCCGGCGGCGCGGTCCGCCGTCTGCGCGTGGATCTGGCGCACGGTCTCCGCGTACAGCCAGGCGCCGCCGTCCTCCAGGTCGTCGCGCGCGACGCCGGTGATGGTGGCGTAGTTCAGGTCCATCGCGACGACCGACTCGCCCACACGGCGCGGCTCGTCACGGTCCAGCGCCTGCGGCTTGCCCGTGTCGATCTGGCAGAAGTCGCAACGCCGGGTGCACTGGTCACCGCCGATGAGGAAGGTCGCCTCGCGGTCCTCCCAGCACTCGAAGATGTTCGGACAGCCCGCCTCCTGGCAGACCGTGTGCAGTCCCTCGCTCTTGACGAGCTTCTGGAGCTGGTTGTACTCGGGGCCCATCTTCGCCCGGGTCTTGATCCACTCGGGCTTGCGCTCGATGGGGGTCTGGCTGTTCCGGACCTCCAGGCGCAGCATCTTGCGTCCGTCGGGTGCGACTGCGGACACGGCTGGCTCCTACGGCTTCGATTCCTCGGCGAACACCAGGGTACGCCCGATAAAAGTGTGGCCCCTTAGGGACTGCTGTGACGTCTGGCCAACCTCTGGCCAAGGCGCGGCATTCCCGCCGGTCGGGCCCCTACGCGGCCGCTGTGGCCCCGTCGGTCCGCTCGATGGCGCGCGGCTTCAGCTCCGCGTTCTCCAGCACGTCCCGCAGATGCTTCTCCGCCACCGGCAGGACGTCCGCGATCGTCAGCTCCCGGCCCAGCTCCTGCGCCAGTGACGTGACGCCCGCGTCGCGGATGCCGCACGGCACGATCCGGTCGAACCAGGTGTTGTCCGGGTTCACGTTCAGCGCGAAGCCGTGCATCGTCACGCCCTTGGCGACGCGGATGCCGATCGCCGCCAGCTTGCGGTCCTCGCGGCGCTGCCCGGCGTTGGACGGTGCGTACTCCGGGCCGTTCAGCCGTGGGTCGAACTCGTCGTCGTGCAGCCGGGGGTCGAAGTCCAGCGACAGCCCGCCGAGCGCCGGACGCTCTTGGACCGGGTCGCCCAGCACCCACACCCCGCTGCGGCCCTCGACCCGGGTGGTCTCCACGCCGAACTCGGCCGCCGTGCGGATCAGCGCCTCCTCCAGGCGGCGTACGTGCGCCACGACGTCCACCGGGCGCGGCAGCTTCATGATCGGGTAGCCGACGAGCTGACCGGGGCCGTGCCAGGTGATCTTGCCGCCGCGGTCCACGTCGACGACCGGCGTCCCGTCGAGGGGGCGCTCGTTCTCGGCCGTGCGCCGCCCCGCGGTGTAGACGGGCGGGTGCTCCAGCAGCAGGCAGGTGTCCGGGATCTCGTCCGCGAAGCGAGCGGCGTGGATCTCACGCTGCTTGTCCCACGCCTTCTGGTACTCGACGGCTTCCTCGCCGAATCCCAGCTGGACGAATCGCAGCTCACTCACGGCATACGCCTCCCTCTTGTGTGCGGATCGCGCCCTCGCCACTGTACGGCGGTGCCGGTCGTCGCGGTCGGGCAGGTCACCGCGCCCGCATCCCGGGCGGTGAGGCGTCAGTGCCGGGCCCAATCCTCACACGATCGGATGAATGTGGGGCGAAGGTGGCGGTACGGACGTCCTGGGCAGTTAAATTCGCGCCGTTCCGCCGTTCCAAAGGGGGTCTGCACCCCGCCCGTAAGGCAAGGCAGGAGACCGCACACCTGATGACGGATCGCCCCCCGCAGCGCACCCCCAACCGGCAGCTCGCCGCCCTCATCGCCGAGGCCGGCTTCTCCAACGCGGGTCTGGCCCGACGGGTCGACCAGCTCGGGCTCGAACACGGCCTCGACCTGCGGTACGACAAGACCTCGGTCACCCGCTGGCTGCGCGGCCAGCAGCCGCGCGGCACCACGCCCGCGCTGATCGCCGAGGTGTTCACCCGGCGCCTGGGCAGACGGCTCTCCGCCCAGGACCTCGGCCTCGACGCCTGCGCGCCCGTCTACGCCGGGCTGGAGTTCGCGGCCACGCCCGAAGAGGCCGTCGACATCGTCAGCGGCCTGTGGCGCAAGGACTCCGGCAGTCACGCCGAGCTCCGCAAGATCGCCTTCACCCCGGCCGGGCTCGTCGTCCCCAGCCGCGACTGGCTCATCGGCCGCGCCGACGAGCGCGTGGCCCGCGGCGAGCCCCCGCAGGCCCAGGCCCACGAACCCCGCGTGCCCGCCCAGGGGCGCGCCTCCGTGCCCCGCCAGCGCACCACCGACCGGGCCCCCGGCCAGCGCGTCACCGGCGGCGACATCGCCGCCCTGCGCTCCGTCGGCGAGCTCTTCCGCAGCCTCGACCACGCGTACGGCGGCGGCCACGCCCGCCAGGCCCTCGTCCGCTACCTGGAGCACGAGGCCGAACCCATGCTGCGCGGTGTCTACGGCGAGGCCGTCGGCCGCCGGCTGTTCGCCGCGGCCGCCGACCTCACCCGGCTCGCCGGCTGGACCTCGTACGACATCGCCGCCCACGGACTCGCCCAGCGGTACTTCGTGCAGGCCCTGCGGCTCTCCCAGGCCGCCGGCGACCGCGCCTACGGCAGTTACGTCCTGATCACCATGAGCCGCCAGGCCGTCTACCTCTCCCACGGGCGCGAGGCCGTGCAGCTCGCGCGCGTCGCCCAGCAGGGCGTCGGCTCCGCCGCGCCGCCCGTCGTCCAGGCGCTGCTGCACGCCGTCGAGGCCCGCGGCCACGCAGTCCTCGGCGAGGTCCGGGCCTGCACCGCCGCGCTCGTACGCGCCGAGCGGGCGCTCGAAGGGGCCCGGCCCGGCGACGACGTGCCGTACTGGGCGCGGTTCTACGACGAGGCGGAGCTCGCCGACGACGCCGCGCACTGCCACCGCGACCTCCAGCAGTACCGCGCCGCCGTCCAGCACGCGGAACGCGCCCTCCAGCTGCGCGCCCCCGCCTTCGCCCGCAGCCGCCTGTTCTGCCGCGTCGTCCTCGCCACCTCCCGCCTCGGCCTCGGCGAGCTCGACCAGGCGTGCGCGCTGGGGGCCGAGGCCGCCCAGCAGGCGTCGGAGATCCGCTCCGCCCGCGCCGTCGAGTACGTGCGCGAATTCGAACGCCGGCTGGAGCCGTACAAGGACGCCGTGGCCGTACGCACCTACCGCGACCGGATCGGCGCCATGGGCCTCTGAGGCCGGACCTCGTGGGGTGTCACGCGGCCGCGCGGCTCTCCTCCTCCGCCAGCCGGTCGTCCCCCGGCCGGCCACCCGGGACACCCAGGTCCCGCATCACCGCCTGAGCGGCGCGGCGGCCCGACGACAGCGCCCCCTGCACGGTGCCCGCGTCGCGGTGGTCGCCGCACACGTACAGCCCCGCCAGCAGCCGTACGGGCCGGCGCGGATCGTGCGGAGGCGGCATCGCCGGAACGGCCTCCGGATCGTGGTGCACCGCCAGCAGCTCCCAGTCCGCCGTGCCCACGCCGTACAACCCCGCCAGCTGGCTGCGCACCCGCTCCTCCAGGCCCTCCGGCGGCACACCGAGCACCGTCGAGGACACCAGCACCCGGCCCTCCGGCGCCCGCGACGGATCCACCTCGCTCATCACCGCGGTGTACGCCACCGGGCCCGTGCGGTCCGCGTCCAGCAGCAGCGCCGCCGGTTCGGCCGCCGGAGGCGCGGGCGCCGTGTGGTGCACCACCGTCACCGGGTGGAAGTCCGGCACCCGCAGACCCGGCAGCAGCTCGGCGGCGGCGCGGGCGCCGGTGGCCACCAGCAGCGAACGGCACGCCAGCTCGCCGTGCTCGGCGGTCACCACCCGGTTGATCGACGCGTCCTTGACGTGGACACCCGTCTTCACCGTGCCCGGCGGCAGCGCGGCCGCCAGGCGCTCCGGCAGCGTCGCCGCACCCCCCGCCGGCACGCACAGCCGCCCCCGCGCGAAACCACGCAACGCCAGATCGGCCGCCCTGCTGGAAGTGGCCGTGAGGTCCGGATCGCTCAGCAGCGCCGAGAGCAGCGGCCGCAGGAACCGGTTCACCGTACGCGGCGGCAGCCCGCGCCCCGCCGCGCCCGCCCCCGGCGCCTGCGCCGCCGACAACTCCCGCCGGGCCAGCAGCCGCGACGTCGGCGTCGTCGCCAGCCGCCCCAGCGCCGCGCCCAGCCGCGCCTGGTCCAGCGTGCGGGGCGCGTTCGCCAGGGCCCGCGCCCGCGTGAACGCACCACCCCTGGCGCCCCCCGCGTCCAGGAGCTCGGCCGTGCGCAGCTCCACGGCACGCGCCTCGCCGGCACGGGCCGACGCCATCCGGTGCAACCTGCCGTCGCTGTGCACCACGACCCCGGGCCGGAACGCCCGCAGCCCGGCGCCGTCAAGCCCCGGCACCCGGCGCAGCTCCGGACAGGCCGTACTGAGCAGCGGCCCGATCCGGTCGAGCCGGAACCCGTCGACGTCCTCGGTACCCATCCGTCCCCCGACCCGAGGGGCGGCCTCCAGAACACTGACCGTCAGTCCTGCGCTGACCAGCTGATGAGCCGCGGCCAGACCCGCGAGCCCGGCTCCTACGATCACGACGTCCGCGTGCTGCTCCTGCTTGAGCACGTGTCCCTCCCCGGGATGGCGGTTCGGTGCGTGGGGGGCTCATGCCCTCAACGGGGCGACGGAATGCCCGAGTCGGGCCCGAGCGTAGGAGCCCCGACACCTACCGGTCAGTCGCGCGCACGGGGGTTCACCGGTGCACAGGGGTCGCACGGCTTGTTTTGCAGGGCTCGGTTCGCCTTTGGTGCTCGGGGGAAGGGCGGAGGCGCGGCAGGGCTCGCCAGTGGGTCACGGGCGAGAGCAGGCGGGATGTTCACGCCGCCGCGATCGCGCCGTCGATCGTCGGGAACGCGAAGCGGAAGCCCGACTCCAGCAGGCGGCCCGGCAGGACCCGCTGGCTGCCCAGGACGTCCGCCGCGAAGTCGCCGAGGGCGATCCGCAGGGCCGGGGCCGGGACGTGGAGGAAGGCCGGGCGGCGCAGGACGCGGGCCATCGCGGAGGTGACCTCGCGGTTGGTGACGGGTTCCGGGGCGGTCAGGTTCACCGGGCCGGAGAGCGACTCGGTGTCGAGGATGTGGCGCAGTGCCGCCACCTCGTCGTGCAGGGCGATGAAACTCCAGTACTGGTGCCCCGAGCCCAGCCGGCCGCCCAGGCCCGCGCGGAACAGCGGGAAGAGGCGCCCCCACGCGCCCCCCTCGCGGGCGACGACCAGGCCGGTACGGGCGTAGGCGACGCGGATGCCCGCCTCCTCGGCCGCCGCCGCGGCCTCCTCCCACTCGACGCAGACGGACGGCAGGAAACCGTCGCCCGCGGGCGCCGTCTCGTCCACCGCGCGCGTGCCGGTGTCCCCGTAGTAGCCGAGCGCCGTGCCGCACAGCAGCACCCTGGGCGGGGTGTCCAAGGAGGCGACGGCCTCGGCGATCGCCGCCGTGCCGAGCACCCGGCTGTCGCGGATCTCCCGCTTGTAGCCCTCCGTCCAGCGGCGCTCGCCGACGCCCGCGCCCGCGAGGTGGACGACGGCGTCGCAGCCGACGAGCCCCGCCGCGTCGACGTACTGGCGCCGCGGGTCCCACTCCACCTCGTCGCCGGCGCGCGCCGGGCGGCGGACGAGGCGGACGACGTCGTGGCCGTCCGCGCGCAGCGAGCGGAGGAGGGCGGAGCCGATGAGCCCGGTGGAGCCGGTGATGGCGATACGCATGGGCCCATCCTGCCCCGGGAGAGCCGCATGGCACAGTGACCACCATGACCGACTCGCACGCCCGTACGCCCCCGCGCATCCGTACCGCCCGGGCGGCCGACGCCGAGCCGCTCGGCGAGCTGGACCGGGCCGTCTGGTCGCCGCTGCACGCCGTACAGCCGAGGCCGCAGCCGCCGTACGACCCGTTCTTCGACTCCAACCACCGCCCCGACGACTACCTGGTCGCCGAGGCGGAGGACGGCCGCCTGGCCGGATACATACGGATCGTGCCCCCCACCCGCCTCGCCTGCAACGCGCACGTGCGGCAGATCCAGGGACTCGCCGTCGCCGCGTGGGCGCGCGGTGCCGGGGTCGGGCGGGCGCTGCTGCGCGCGGCGTTCGACGAGGCCCGCCGCCAGGGCGCCGTCCGCATGACGCTGCGGGTCCTCGGCCACAACACGCCCGCGCGCCGGCTGTACGAGGCGGAGGGCTTCGCCGTCGAAGGGGTCCTGCCCGGCGAGTTCCACCTGGACGGGCGGTACGTCGACGACGTCCTCATGGGGCGCGGCCTGCTCGGCGGGCGCTGATCAGCGAGGGCTGAACAGCCGTACCCCGCCCGTCAGTTCGCGCAGGCACCGCGCCGCGAGCGGGGCGGCCTCGTGCGGCGGCGCCTCCGTCTGCGCCCATGCCTCCAGCGCCACCCGGATCGCGTCCGTCGCCGCGGCCGCCGCGAGCCGCACCTCCAGCGGGTCCGCGTCCTCGCCCGCGAGCGCGGCCAGCACGGGCCGCAGCCGCTCCTCGGACTCCTGGTTGGCGCGGTACCAGACCGCCCGCAGCGCCGGGTCCCCGGCGGCCGCGCGCAGCAGCCCGCGCGTCCAGCGCAGCCCCTCGGCCGCCGCCTCGTCCGGTACGGACAGGGCCTCGGTGATCGACCGCTCCAGTGCCTCCCGCAGGGGTACGGCGCCGGGTTCGGCCGCCGCGAGGCGCGCGCGCCAGCGCTCGGCGCCGCCGGCGAGGAGCGGCGCCACGGCGTCCTGCTTGTTGCGGAAGTAGCGGTAGAAGGTGCGCAGCGCGACCCCCGCCCGGTGGGCGATCTCCTCGGCCGTGGTGCCGTCCGGGCCGCGCTCGGCGAAGAGCTCCGCCGCGGCGCGGGCGATGTCGAGCTGGGTCGCGGCCTTGCGGCGCTCGGTCAGCGAGAGGGGCCTGGGGGGTGTGGTGCTCATCGGGAGCCAGCGTACGTCGGACCGCCGCCGGCATCGTGATGGCAAAACGTGCCACTGCGGCGTACGGTGACAGCATGAAGCGCTATGAGAACCGCCGCGTCCTCGTCACGGGCGCCGGCTCCGGCATCGGCCGGGCCACCGTCCAGCGGATACTCGCCGAGGGCGGCCGCGTCTTCGCCGTGGACGTCGACGAGACCGGGCTCAAGGAGACGTACGCGAAGGCCGCCGGAGCCGGCCACGCGGACCGGCTCACCACCGCCCTCCTGGACGTCTCCGACGAGGCCGCCGTGCGCGCCGGGGTCGCCGCCGCGACCGGCACCCTCGGCGGCCTGGACGTGCTCGTCAACGCCGCCGGGATCCTGCGCTCGGAGCACACCCACAAGACGACGCTCGACTGCTTCAACCGGGTCATCGCGGTCAACCTCACCGGCACCTTCCTGATGATCCGCGAGGCCCTGCCGGCGCTGCTCGACGGCGACCGCCCGGTCGTCGTCAACTTCTCGTCGACGTCGGCGAGCTTCGCCCACCCCTACATGGCGGCGTACGCGGCCTCCAAGGGCGGCATCCAGTCGATGACCCACGCCATCGCGAGCGAGTACAGCAAGCAGGGCCTGCGCGCGGTGTGCGTGGCCCCCGGCTCCATCGCCTCCGGCATGACCACCGGCACCGGCCCCGGCCTGCCCGACGACGCCGACATGAGCCTCTTCGCCAAGCTGGCCCCCGCCATCGGGCAGGGCTTCGCCGGCCCCGAGACCGTCGCCGGGGTCGTCGCGATGCTCGGCTCCGAGGACGGCGCCTTCATCACCGGCACCGAGATCCGCATCGACGGCGGCACCCACTTCTGACCCGCGGGCCGGCGGCGCGGCTCACAGGCCGCCGAAGCGCTCCCAGAGCCGGGGGAAGCGCTCCTCCAGCGCCGCGTCGTCGTCGAAGTCGAACGGCGTGCCCTCCGGCTCCGGCGGCTGGGGCGGAGTGCCCAGGTCCGGAGCGACCGTCCCGGTCAGCTGCTCGTACGCCTCGTCCGCCGCGTACCCCAGCTCCTCGCCGTCCCCGTCGATCTCCTCGTCGAACTCGTCGAGGAGCTCGGCGAGCGCGTCCGGGTCGTGCACCGCGCCCTCGAACACCTCCCGGCCCTGGCCGATCAGCCAGCAGCGGAAGTAGTCGAAGGCGTCGTCGCTCGCACCGCCCAGCAGGACGGCGGCCGCGCCCCACAGGTCCCAGGTGTAGGCGCGGTTGTAGCGCGCCTCGAAGTGCCGGGCGAAGTCCAGCACGGAGTCGGGGTCGAGCTGCAGCAGTCTCTCCACCAGCAGTTCCGCGTGGTCCTCGGGGTCGCCCTCGGCGGCCTCGCGGGTGGTGTCGATGATCTCCCAGAACTCCGTTTCGTCCATCACGGGACCAGCATCCCGGGCGGCGGACGGCGGCGCACGCCGAACGGCCGAAAGGAACGGCCGAAAAGAATCCGGACAGCAGGTGTCGCCTTTCGCTGTCACCGTCGACGTATGACGACAACGCACAAGGACAACGACAAGCCGCTCGCCGGGAAGATCGCCCTCGTCGCGGGCGCCACGCGCGGCGCGGGCCGCGCCGTCGCCGTCGAACTCGGCGCCGCGGGCGCCACCGTGTACGTCACCGGTCGCACCACCCGTACGAACGTCAGCGAGGTCGGCCGGGCCGGGGAGACCATCGAGCAGACCGCCGAACTGGTCACCGCGGCCGGCGGCGAGGGCATCGCCGTACCCACCGACCACCTCGTCCCCGAACAGGTCCGGGCGCTGGTCGCGCGCATCGACGAGGAGCACGGACGGCTCGACATCCTGGTCAACAGCCTCTGGGGCGGCGACCACCTGCTGAAGTTCGGCGTCAAGATGTGGGACACGGATCTGGCGGCCGGGCTGCGCATGCTGGACCTCGGCATCCGCAGCCACGCCATCACGAGCAGCTGCGCACTGCCGCTGCTCGTGCGCCACCCGGGCGGGCTGGTCGTCGAGATGACGGACGGAACGGCCGAGTACAACACCCCGCGCTTCCGCGAGAACTTCTTCTACGACCTCGCCAAGACCACCCCTCTCCGCATGGCGTTCGCCCTCTCCGCGGACCTGGAGGACGTGGGAGGGACGGCGGTGGCGCTCACTCCGGGATTCCTGCGCTCGGAGGAGATGCTCGACGCCTTCGGCGTACGGGAGGACAACTGGCGCGACGGCACGAAGAAGGACCCGCACTTCGCCATCGCCGAGTCGCCCGCGTACGTCGGCCGGGCCGCCGCCGCCCTCGCCGCCGACCCCGACCGGCACCGGTGGAACGGTCAGTCGCTCTCCAGCGGCCAGCTGGCCAAGGTGTACGGCTTCACCGACACGGACGGCTCGCAGCCCGACGCCTGGGGATACTTCATCGACGTCGTCCACGGCGGCAAGGAGGCGACCGTCGACGACTACCGGTAGAGGCGGCGCATCCGGTCCGCCGCCTCGGCGAACCGCTCCCGCAGCGAGGCCGGCTCCAGCACCTCCGCCTCCGGACCCAGCTGGAGGAGCTGGCTGTACGCGACCTCCTCCGACTCCACCCGGAGGGTGACCGTCACCCGGCCCTCCGCGTCCGGCGGACCGGCCGCCGCCAGCGCATCCTCGGCGGCGGCCCGGTCCGTCACCCGGGGCAGCCACCGCGCGCCCGCCTCCCCGAGCCGTACGACCACCTCCGTACGGAGCAGGGAGCGGGCGAACTCGGCCGCCCGCTCCTCCCAGAAGCCCGGCAGGTCGAACTCCTCGTCCCGTACGAACCGGTCGTCGCCGAGCGCCACGGCGGTGAACCGGTCCACCCGGTACACGCGGAAGGCCGCCTCCTCGGCGCGGGCACACAGGTACCAGACGCCCGCCTTGAGCACGAGCCCGTACGGCGCCAGCTCCCGGTCCACCTCGACCTCACCGCGGCGGTAGCGCGCCGAGACCAGCCGGTCGTCCCACACCGCCTCCGCGAGCGCCGGCAGCAGCTCCGGCGTCTCGGGCTCCTGGTACCACCCCGGCGCGTCGAGGTGGAAGCGCTGCGCCGCCGAGACGGGCGCGTCCCGCAGCGACGGCAGCAGCGCCGCCGACACCTTCAGCCGGGCCGCCGACGCCGCGTCGTCCAGCCCCATGTCCCGCAGCGCCCCCGGCACGCCCGACAGGAACAGCGCCTCCGCCTCACTGCGCGCGAGGCCCGTCAGACGCGTCCGGTAGCCGCCGATCAGCCGGTAGCCGCCCGTGCGGCCCCGGTCCGCGTACACGGGCACCCCCGCCTCCGACAGCGCCAGCGCGTCCCGCGTGATCGTCCGCTCCGACACCTCCAGCTCGCGCGCGAGCTCGGCGGCCGTCATGGAGGGGCGGGACTGGAGCAGGAGCACCATCTTGATCAGCCGGGCAGCGCGCATGGCCCCCATCATGCAAGAAGCCCCCCGCCGGAGCGGGGGGCTTCCTCAGCACACGGAGTCCTACAGGCCGTAGCGCTCGCGGGCGTCCTTCACGACCGAGGCCGGGACCTCGCCGCGCTTGGCCAGCTGGGCCAGGGCCGCGACCACGATGGACTGGGCGTCCACGCCGAAGTGGCGGCGGGCCGCCTCACGCGTGTCCGACAGGCCGAAGCCGTCGGCGCCGAGCGAGCTGTAGTCCTGCTCGACCCACTGCGCGATCTGGTCCGGGACCTGGCGCATGTAGTCGGTGACCGCGAGCACCGGGCCGGGGGCGTCGGCCAGCGCCTGGCGGACGTACGGCACCCGCTCCTCGCCGCGCAGGAGCGCCGCGTCGGCCTCCAGCGCGTCGCGCCGCAGCTCGGACCACGAGGTCGCGGACCACACGTCGGCGGTCACACCCCACTCGGCGGCCAGCAGCTCCTGGGCCTGAAGGGCCCAGTGGATCGCCGTGCCCGACGACAGCAGCTGGATGCGCGGCGCGTCGGCGGCGGGGGCGGTGCCCTCCTTGAACCGGTACAGGCCCTTGATGATGCCCTCGTCCACACCCTCCGGCTTGGCGGGCTGCGGCATCGGCTCGTTGTAGACCGTCAGGTAGTAGAAGACGTTCTGGTCCTCGCCCGGCGCGGTCTCGCCGTACATCCGGCGCAGACCCTCCTTGACGATGACCGCGACCTCGTACGCGAACGCCGGGTCGTACGTCAGCGCCGCCGGGTTCGTCGCCGCGATGACGGGGGAGTGGCCGTCGGCGTGCTGCAGGCCCTCACCGGTCAGGGTGGTACGGCCCGCCGTGGCGCCGACGAGGAAGCCGCGGCCGAGCTGGTCGCCGAGCTGCCACATCTGGTCGGCGGTCCGCTGCCAGCCGAACATCGAGTAGAAGATGTAGAACGGGATCATCGGCTCGCCGTGCGTGGAGTACGCGGTCGACGCGGCGATGAAGTCGGCCATCGAGCCGGCCTCGGTGATGCCCTCGTTGAGGATCTGGCCGTTCTTGGCCTCGCGGTAGTACATCAGCTGGTCGCGGTCGACCGGCTCGTACGTCTGCCCCTTCGGCGAGTAGATGCCGAGCGACGGGAACAGCGACTCCATACCGAAGGTGCGGGCCTCGTCCGGGACGATCGGGACCCAGCGCTTGCCGGTCTCCTTGTCGCGGATCAGGTCCTTCATCAGGCGGACGAACGCCATGGTCGTCGCGACCGACTGGGAGCCGGAGCCCTTGTCGAACGCGGCGAAGGCCTTGTCGGCCGGGGCCGGCAGCGGCGCCACCGGGTGGACGCGGCGGGCCGGGGCCGGGCCGCCGAGGGCCGCGCGGCGCTCCTGGAGGTAGCGGACCTCGGGGGAGTCGGCGCCGGGGTGGCCGTAGGGCACCTGGCCGTCGACGAACGCGGAGTCCGGGATCGGCAGGCCCAGCAGGTCCCGCATGTCCTTGAACTCCTCCACCGACAGCTTCTTCATCTGGTGGTTGGCGTTCTTGGACTCGAAGCCCTTGCCGAGCGTGAAGCCCTTCACCGTCTGGGCGAGGATCACCGTCGGCGCGCCCTTGTGGGAGAGGGCCGCCTTGTACGCGGCGAAGACCTTGCGGGACTCGTGGCCGCCGCGCGAGTGGTGGAAGCACTCGATGATCTTGTCGTCGGAGAGCAGCTTCGCCATCTCGACGAGCGCCGGCTCCTTGCCGAAGAAGTCCTCGCGGATGTAGGCCGCGTCACGCGTCTGGTACGTCTGGATCTGTGCGTCCGGTACCTCGCGCAGGCGGCGTACGAGCGCGCCGGTGGTGTCGAGCTGGAACAGCTCGTCCCAGGCGGTGCCCCACAGCGACTTCACGACGTTCCAGCCGGCGCCGCGGAACTGGGCCTCCAGCTCCTGCACGATCTTGAAGTTGGCGCGGACCGGGCCGTCGAGGCGCTGCAGGTTGCAGTTGATGACGAAGGTGAGGTTGTCGAGCTCCTCGCGGGCGGCGAGCGCGAGGGCCGCCGTCGACTCGGGCTCGTCCATCTCGCCGTCACCGAGGAACGCCCACACGTGGGAGTTCGAGACGTCCTTGATGTTGCGGTTGGTCAGGTAGCGGTTGAAGCGCGCCTGGTAGATCGCCGAGAGCGGGCCGAGGCCCATCGACACCGTCGGGAACTCCCACAGCCAGGGCAGGCGCCGCGGGTGCGGGTAGGACGGCAGGCCGTTGCCGCCGGACTCCTGGCGGAAGTTGTCCAGGTGCTGCTCGGTGAGGCGGCCGTCGAGGAAGGCGCGGGCGTAGATGCCGGGGGAGGCGTGGCCCTGGATGTAGAGCTGGTCGCCCGAGCCGTCGCCCTCCTTGCCGCGGAAGAAGTGGTTGAAGCCGGTCTCGTAGAGCCAGGCGGCGGAGGCGAAGGTGGCGATGTGGCCGCCGACGCCGTACTTCGCGCCGCGGGAGACCATGGCCGCGGCGTTCCAGCGGTTCCAGGCGGTGATCTTCGCTTCCATCGCCTCGTCGCCGTCGAAGCCGTACGCGGCCTCGGCGGCGGTCGGGATGGTGTTGACGTAATCGGTTTCGAGCAGCTTCGGCAGCGCGAGACCGGCGCCCTCGGCGCGCTCCAGGGTGCGGCGCATCAGGTACGCGGCGCGGTGCGGCCCGGCGGCCTTGGCGACGGCGTCGAGGGACGCCTGCCACTCGGCGGTCTCCTCGGGGTCGCGGTCCGGCAGCTGGTCGAGCTCGCTCGGCTGGATGCGGTTCGGGTCGGTCGTCATAATCGCCGCCTTCCGGAGTCGAAGGGGTGTGGAGCCCTTGGTCTTGGCAGGACAGGGCGAGGCGGACCTCTGTTGAAGTCCGCGGACGACTGTACGACCGTGATCGATGATCGATCAAAGTGTTCGGCGAAAAATCTTGCCCAGAACGCCAAAGTCGGCATCGGGTGCCACAAAAATGGGCACCCGGTGCCTTGTTTTCGCAGGTAGGCAGGGTGAATGAGCGCGCACGCCTGCAAATGAGCGGGGGCGTGCACGCCGGCGCGAAAGGGGGCGTACGCGGGCGTCGCGGGGGGTTGTGTCAGGCCCGGGGAGCGCAGCCGAGGACGTGCTGCTTCACCAGGACCCCGATCTGCGGGTCGCGGCGCCGGAAGGCCTGCACGAGCTCGTCGTGCTCCTCCGCGTACGACTTCTGTACGGTCCCGAGCCAGCGGATCGACAGCGCCGTGAAGACCTCGATGCCGAGCCCCTCCCAGGTGTGCAGCAGCACGCTGTTGCGCGCGGCGCGCACCAACTCCCGGTGGAACGCCACCGTGTGCCGCACCTGGGCGGTCCCGTCGGCCCGCGCGTCCGCCTCGTAGAGGGCCGCCACATGGGGCTCCAGGGCCGAGCAGTCCTCGCCCAGGCGGTCGGCCGCCAGCTCGGCGGCGATCTGCTCCAGACCGGCCCGTACGGGGTAGCTCTCCTCCAGGTCCGCCGCCGTGAGGTTGCGCACCCGTACGCCCTTGTTGGGCGCCGACTCGATCAGCCGCAGGCTCTCCAGCTCGCGCAGCGCCTCGCGGACGGGCGTCTGACTGACCTCCAGCTCCGTGGCGATGCGCCGCTCCACGATGCGCTCGCCCGGCTTCCAGCGGCCGCTGACGATGCCCTCCACGATGTGCTCGCGGATCTGGTCGCGCAGCGAGTGGACGACGGGCGGGGTCATGGGGGCTCCTTCGCGGCTGCGGCGGTCGATCGCCATTATTCCGCCCGGTCAGGGCCTGTGGCTGCCCCGGGGCGGGAGACACCTGTCACGCGGCCGTCACGCGACGACGGCGCCCCCGGCCGGAGAGCTCCGGCCGGGGGCGCCGTCGTCGTATGCCCGTCCTGTGCCTTACAGGCCGAGGTCGACCTCGAACTCGCCTGCTTCCAGGATGGCCTTGACGGCCGTCAGGTAGCGGGCGGCGTCGGCGCCGTCCACCAGGCGGTGGTCGTAGGAGAGCGCCAGGTAGGTCATGTCGCGCACCGCGATGGTCTCGCCGAGGTCCGGGTGGTTGATGACCACCGGGCGCTTGACGGTGGCGCCGATGCCCAGGATGGCGACCTGGTTCGGCGGCACGATGACCGTGTCGAACAGCGCACCGCGCGAGCCGGTGTTGCTGATCGTGAAGGTGGCGCCGGACAGCTCGTCCGGGGTGATCTTGTTGCCGCGGACCTTGCCCGCGAGCTCGGCCGTGGCCTTGGAGATGCCCGCGATGTTCAGGTCACCGGCGTTCTTGATGACCGGCGTCATCAGACCCTTCTCGGAGTCCACGGCGATGCCGATGTTCTCCGAGTCGAAGTACGTGATGGTGCCCTCGTCCTCGTTGATCCGCGCGTTGATGACCGGGTGGGCCTTCAGCGCCTGCGCGGCGGCCTTGACGAAGAACGGCATCGGGGACAGCTTGACGCCCTCGCGGGCGGCGAACGCGTCCTTGGCGCGGGCGCGCAGCTTCATCAGCTTGGTGATGTCGACCTCGACGACCGTGGTCAGCTGGGCCTGCGAGTGCAGCGCCTTCATCATGTTGTCGCCGATGACCTTGCGCATCCGGGTCATCTTCACCGTCTGACCCCGCAGCGGCGACGCCTCGAGCACCGGCGCCTTGGGGGCGGCAGCGGCCGGGGCGGCCGCGACGGGGGCCGGGGCAGCGGCGGCGGCCTTGGCGGCCTCCGCGGCGGCCAGGACGTCCTGCTTGCGGATGCGGCCACCGACGCCGGTGCCCTTGACGGCCGACAGGTCGACGCCGTTCTCGGCGGCGAGCTTGCGGACCAGCGGGGTCACGTACGCGCCCTCGTCCGCCGGCTGTGCGGGCGCGGCGGGGGCGGCAGCGGCCGGAGCCGGGGTGACCGGAGCCGGAGCCGGGGCCGGGGCGGGCGCGGGAGCGGCGGCCGGAGCCGGGGCCGGGGCCGGGGCCTCGGCGGCGGGCGCGGGGGCAGCCGGGGCCGGAGCGGCGGTCTCGGCCGGAGCCTCGGCGGGAGCGGCCGGGGCGGCCGCAGGAGCGGCACCCGCGGCGCCGATGACGGCCAGCTTGGCGCCGACCTCGGCGGTCTCGTCCTCGCCGACCACGATCTCCAGCAGCACACCGGAAGCCGGGGCCGGGATCTCGGTGTCGACCTTGTCCGTGGAGACCTCGAGCAGCGGCTCGTCCTCCGTGACCTCCTCGCCGACCTGCTTCAGCCAGCGGGTGACGGTGCCCTCGGTGACCGACTCGCCCAGCGCGGGCAGGACGACGTCGGTGCCCTCGGCGCCACCGGCGGCCGGGGCGGCGGCGGGAGCCTCGGCGGCCGGGGCCGGAGCCTCCGCGGCGGGGGCCTCGGCGGCCGGAGCCTCCGCGGCGGGAGCCGGGGCGGGAGCGGCGGCCTCGGCGGCGGCCGGGGCCGGAGCCTCGGCCGGGGCACCCGTGCCGTCGTCGATGATGGCCAGCTCGGCGCCGACCTCGACGGTCTCGTCCTCGGCGACCTTGATGGAGGCCAGAACGCCGGACGCGGGGGCGGGGATCTCGGTGTCGACCTTGTCGGTCGACACCTCGAGCAGCGGCTCGTCGGCCTCGACGCGCTCGCCCTCGGCCTTCAGCCAGCGGGTGACAGTGCCCTCGGTGACGCTCTCGCCGAGCGCCGGCAGGGTTACGGAAACCGACATGGTTTCAGTTGCTCCTAACGAATTGCGGTAAGTGGTCGTCGCGCCCGGACTGAGCGGATCAGTCGTGGGAGTGGAGGGGCTTGCCGGCCAGCGCCAGGTGAGCCTCGCCGAGCGCCTCGTTCTGCGTCGGGTGGGCGTGGATGAGCTGTGCGACCTCCGCCGGCAGCGCCTCCCAGTTGTAGATCAGCTGCGCTTCGCCGACCTGCTCGCCCATGCGGTCACCGACCATGTGGACGCCGACCACGGCCCCGTCCTTGACCTGCACGAGCTTGATCTCGCCCGCCGTCTTGAGGATCTTGCTCTTGCCGTTGCCCGCGAGGTTGTACTTCAGAGCGACGACCTTGTCCGCGCCGTAGATCTCCTTGGCCTTGGCCTCGGTGATGCCCACGGAGGCGACCTCGGGGTGGCAGTACGTCACCCGCGGCACGCCGTCGTAGTCGATCGGGACCGGCTTGAGGCCGGCCAGCCGCTCCGCCACCAGGATGCCCTCGGCGAAGCCGACGTGCGCGAGCTGGAGGGTCGGGACGAGGTCGCCGACGGCCGAGATCGTCTCCACGTTGGTCTGCATGTACTCGTCGACGAGGACGTAGCCGCGGTCCATCGCGACGCCCTGCTCCTCGTACCCGAGACCGGCGGAGACCGGGCCGCGGCCGATGGCGACGAGCAGCACCTCGGCCTCGAAGGTCTTGCCGTCCGCCAGGGTGACCTTGACGCCGTTGTCGGTGTACTCGGCGCTCTGGAAGAAGGTGCCGAGGTTGAACTTGATGCCGCGCTTGCGGAACGCGCGCTCAAGAAGCTTCGAGCTGTTCTCGTCCTCGACCGGGACGAGGTGCTTCAGGCCCTCGATGATGGTGACGTCGGTGCCGAAGGACTTCCACGCGGAGGCGAACTCGACGCCGATGACGCCGCCGCCCAGGATGATCGCGGACTCCGGGACCCGGTCCAGGGTCAGCGCGTGGTCCGAGGAGATGATGCGGTTGCCGTCGATCTCCAGGCCGGGGAGGGACTTCGGTACGGAACCGGTGGCGAGGAGGATGTGGCGGCCCTCGACCCGCTGGCCGTTCACGTCGACGGAGGTGGGGGAGGAGAGCCGGCCCTCACCCTCGATGTAGGTCACCTTGCGGGAGGCGACCAGACCCTGCAGACCCTTGTACAGGCCGGCGATCACGTCGTCCTTGTACTTGTGGACGGCCTTGATGTCGATGCCCTCGAAGGTCGTGAGCACGCCGAACTGGTCGGCCTCGCGGGCCTGGTCCGCGATCTCACCGGCGTGGAGCAGGGCCTTCGTGGGAATGCATCCGTTGTGCAGGCAGGTGCCGCCGAGCTTGTTCTTCTCGATCAGTGCGACGTCCAGGCCCAGCTGCGCACCCCGCAGGGCCGCGGCGTAACCGCCACTGCCACCGCCGAGGATCACTAGGTCGAAAACGGTGCTGGCGTCGTTCGCCACGTCACGTCCTCCATGCATGTGCGCCGGTCGCCGGGCCCCCTTCCTCGGGGGATGACCGGCCGGTCGGCTGGTGTTCGGCCGCTGATTCTTCGGCCCTGTGGTGGGGGCCCTGTCCTGCCGAGAACCCATCTTCGCACTTGTTGCCGGAACAAGAGACGCCGGGCCAGGCTCTGAGACGGCTGATCGTCCACGCGCCCGGGCCGCCGAGGCGTACGAACCTACGGATTTCGTCGCCCCGGAGCCGGGCCCGCCCCGACGGCGTACGACCCCGGGAGCAGGCCCCCGGAGCCGTGCGCCCTCGCCTCACCCCCCGGGCCTATGGCGAGTGAGGCGAAGGGGCGCCGCCGGTGTCGACAGGGAGAACGCGCGGAGGTCGCGAGGAACGAGCGACCGAGCACGATCGACCGTCGACACCGGCTTTAGGGGGCGTCTTGCCGATCTTGCCGGGCTGATCGACAAGACACCCCCTAGCGCCCCGGAGCCGAACCGAGCCCCAAAAAAGGGGGGATCAGCCGAGGTCGCCGGCGGCCACTCGCTCCGCGAGCTTCACCAGGGTGCGGACCGCCGAGCCGGTGCCGCCCTTGGGGGTGTAGCCGTAGGGGGCGCCCTCGTTGAAGGCGGGGCCCGCGATGTCGAGGTGGGCCCACGGGATGCCCTCGCCGACGAACTCCTTCAGGAACAGGCCGGCGACCAGGCCGCCGCCCATCCGCTCGCCCATGTTGGCGATGTCGGCCGTGGGGGAGTCCATGCCCTTGCGCAGCTCGGCGGGGAGCGGCATCGGCCAGGACTGCTCGCCCGCCTCTTCCGCGATCTCGTGGACCGCGGTGCGGAAGGCGTCGTCGTTGGCCATGACGCCGAAGGTGCGGTTGCCGAGCGCCAGCACCATCGCTCCGGTGAGCGTCGCGACGTCGACGATGGCGTCGGGGTGCTCCTCCGAGGCGCGGGTGAGGGCGTCGCCCAGCACGAGCCGGCCCTCGGCGTCGGTGTTGAGCACCTCCACCGTCTTGCCGCTGTACATGCGCAGGACGTCGCCGGGGCGCAGGGCGGAGCCGGACGGCATGTTCTCGGCGAGCGCCAGCCAGCCGGTGACGTTCACCTCGAGGCCGAGGCGGGCGGCGGTGACGACGGCGGCGAACACGGCGGCGGCGCCGCTCATGTCGCACTTCATCGTCTCGTTGTGGCCCGCGGGCTTCAGGGAGATGCCGCCCGAGTCGTAGGTGATGCCCTTGCCGACCAGCGCGAGCGTCTTCTCGGCCTTGGGGTGGGTGTAGGCGAGCTTCACCAGCCGGGGCGGGTTCGCGGAGCCGGCGCCGACGCCGAGGATGCCGCCGTAGCCGCCCTTGGCGAGGGCGCGCTCGTCGAGCACCTGCACCTTGAGGCCGTGCTCCTTGCCGGCCGTGGTGGCGAGGGCGGCGAAGGCCTCGGGGGTGAGGTCGTTGGGCGGGGTGTTGATGAGGTCGCGGGCGCGGTTGAGCTCCTCGGCGAGCGCGACGGCGCGCTCGGCCGCGGCCTTGTACGCCTTGTCGCGGGGCTTCGCGCCCAGCAGCGCCACCTCGGCGAGGGGGCCCTTGGCGTCCTTGCCCTTCTCGCGGTACGCGGTGAAGGCGTACGCGCCCAGCAGCGCGCCCTCGGCGATGGCCTCGGCGTCCTCGACGGCGTCGACGGGCAGCGCGAAGCCGGCCTTCTTCGTACCGGCGAGCGCGCGGGCGGCGGCGCCGGCGGCGCGGCGCAGGGTCTCGGCGGTGTAGGTCTCGTCGTCCTTCTCGGGCGCCTGGCCGAGGCCGACGGCGAGGACGACCGGGGCCTTCAGGCCGGACGGCGACGGCACCTTGGTCACCTCGCCCTCGGCGCCGGAGGCACCGAGGGTCTCCAGGACGCCGGCGAGCTTGCCGTCGAACGCCTGGTCGACGGCCTCGGCGCCGGGTGCGACGACGAGCCCCTTGCCGCCCTGCGGGCTCTTGGCGACGCCGACGACGAGAGTGTCGGCGCGCAGTGTCGCCGCGCCGGCGGTGCTGAGAGTGAGAGCAGTCACGGTGGTGAATTCTCGCTTCCGTTTGAGTGGTCGGGCGGCGTGTGCGGCTGGCGTACGGCCGTGGCACGGCCGGAGTGCGGTCGAGGGGTGGGCCGACCTTGCCCGTCGCATCGTAATTCGGCCCGGGGAACGCCGGGGACGAGCCTACGCGCGCGGTTCCGTCCCGCTCACGGCGACGGCGGTTCACTCATCCGTGGTGTCTCTTTCACGTTTGCCACCCCATATGGGTGAGAGGTCGGTCACACTCTGCTCAATCATGCAAGGGAGCGATCCGGCCCTTTGCATCATCTCCACAGATCCTCCGGTCGCCCCCACGCGCACCGGCGGGTCCTGCGAGGGGGGAAACACATGCACGTCCATGGATTCCGGGCCGGGCGCACGGCGGCCGCGCTGCTCGCCGCGGCGCTGCTGACCGGCGCGCTCCCGGCGGCCCGCGCGACGGCGGCCGAGCCCGCGCCCCGCATCGACCTCACGGTGCTCGTCGTGGACGACGGCGGCGGCGCGGTGGAGGCCCTCACATCCGAACTGAAAGGCTCCGGCACGCCGTACCGCGCGGTCCGCCTCGGCGACCCGGGCCGGCCCGTCATCGACGCCGCGTTCCTCGCCGACACGGTCGACGGGCGCCCGCGCGCCAAGTACCAGGGCGTGGTGCTGCCCGACGAGGCGCCCCAGGGGCTGTCCGCGGCGGAGCGGGAGGCGCTCGCCGCGTACGAGCGGACGTACGCGATCCCGCAGGTCGACGCGTACACCTGGGCCCACCCCGGTGTCGGCCTGGAGTACACGGACGACGGCGGCCGCTCCGGCGTGTTCGACGGCGTGGAGACCGCCCTCACCGCCGCCGGGAGGACCGGGCCCTTCCGGTACCTCGACGGGCCGGTCGTCTTCGAGGACAACGACCCCACCGTCTCCGAGAGCTACGGGTACGCGGGACGCCCCCGCGCCGGCTACACCAGCTACCTGGACGTGGAGACCGGCGACGGCGGCGGCCGGGCCAGCCTCCTCGGCGAGTACGCGCACGACGGGCGGCGCGAGCTGGTCGTCACCTTCGCCTACAACCGGCACCAGCGGCAGTTCCGGGCCCTGGCCAGGGGCATCGTGGAATGGCTGACTCAGGGCGTACACCTCGGGCAGAGCCGGAACTACTTTTCGGTCCATGTCGACGACGTCTTCGCCCCCGACGCCCGCTGGGACACCGCACGCAACTGCACGCCCGGCGACTTCGACTGCGTGGGCGGTGACGGCGAGGGCACGCCGCCGATCCGGATGACGGCGGCCGACGCGCAGTACGCCGCCCAGTGGCAGCGGGCGAGCGGCTTCACCCTCGACATGGTCTACAACGCGGGCTCCGGCGAGGAGTGGAAGGCCGAGCACGGCGGCAGCGACCCGCTCACCACCCAGCTGCTCGCGGACCGGGCGCGGTACCGGTGGGTCAACCACACCTACACGCACCCCTTCCTCGGCTGCGTCCAGGACACCTCCACCGTGCCGTGGCGCTGCGCCACCGACGCGTACGGCGCCACGCGCTGGATGAGCCGCGCCCAGATCGCCGCCCAGATCCGCGACAACCACACCTGGGCCGTGGGCAAGGGCCTGGCCGTCGACCGCACCGAGCTGGTCACGGGCGAGCACTCGGGCCTGAAGACCCTGCCGCAGCAGCCCGCCGACAACCCGAACCTCGCCGGGGCGCTCTCCGACACCGGGGTCCGCTGGATCGCGAGCGACAACTCCCGCGAGCCGCGGCAGCGGGCCGTGGGCGCCGCGAAGACCGTGCCGCGCCACCCGATGAACGTGTACTACAACGTCGGGACGGCCGAGGAGATGACGGACGAGTACAACTGGATCTACACCTCGAAGGAGGACGGCGGCAGCGGCGTCTGCGCAACCAACCCCGCCTCCACCTGCCTCGACGAGCCGCTCGACGTGCGCACCGGGTACGCCGGGCACATCGTCCCGCAGGAGGCCCGCATCGCGCTGGGCCACGTCATGGCCAACGACCCGCGGCCCCACTACGTCCACCAGTCCAACCTCGCCGAGGAGCGGCTCCTCTACCCCGTCCTCGACAAGGTCCTCGCCGACTACCGCGCCCTGTTCGCGGAGAGCACCCCTCTCGTCAACCCCCGTCACCGTGACATCGGTACCGAACTGGCGCGCCGCGCCGCCTGGGAGCAGGCCCTCGCGGACGGCAAGGTCACCGCGTACCGCATCGGCACCACCGTCACCGTCAAGGCGCCGGCCGGCGTGACCACCCCGGTCACCGCGCCCGAAGGGACCCGCAAGCAGCAGCTGCTCGGTTCGACGGCGTTCGGCACGCCCTACGCCGGGGCCCGCTCCGCCTGGACCGCTCCCGACACCTTCCAGACGGCGATCACGCTCACGCTGCCCACCGCCTGACCAGCGCCTGACGAGCTCACTCCCGGGGGGGAACCGCATGCCGACCACAGGCCGCCATGTCACCATGCTCACCGAAGGCACCTATCCGCACGTCCACGGCGGCGTCAGTACCTGGTGCGACCAGCTCGTCCGCGGCATGCCCGAGGTGGACTTCGAGATCCTCGCCCTCACCGGCAGCGGCCGCGAGCCCGTCACCTGGGAGCTGCCGCCCAACGTCCGCCGCCACACCGCCTTCCCCCTGTGGGGCCCGGCGCCGGGGCGCGGGCGGCCGCTGATCGGACGCGAGCGGCGCCGCTTCACCGACACCTACGAGCGGTTCCTGCTCTCCATACTCGACCCGTCCGCCGGCTGCGACTTCGGCGAGGGCCTGTACGCCCTCGCCGCGCTCGCCCGCCGCGGACGGCTCTCCTCCACCCTGCGGTCCGAGTCGGTGCTGCGGTCGCTGATGTGGATATGGACCATGCCGCACCTGCCGACCGCCGCCGCCCGCCCCACCGTCCACGACGCCCTGACCGCCACCGACCTCCTCGAACACGCGCTGCGGCCGCTCGCGGCCCGCGTCCCCGTCGACAGCGTCGCCCACGCCGTCTCCAGCGGCCTCGCCACCCTCCCCGCGCTCGCCGCCCAGCACGTCGACGGCGTACCGTTCCTCCTCACCGAGCACGGCATCTACCTCCGCGAGCGCTACCTCGGCTACCGCACCGAAGCCCAGCGGTGGCCCGTCAAGGCCCTGATGCTCGGCTTCTACCGGGAGCTCAACTCCCTCGGCTACCGCAAGGCCGACCTGATCACCCCGTGCAACCAGTACAACCGGCGCTGGGAGGAGCGCGGCGGCGCCCCCGCCGACCGCATCCGCACCGTCTACAACGGCGTCGACCCGCACGCCTTCCCGCTCGCCGGCCCGGAGCCCGCCGTGCCCACCCTCAGCTGGTGCGGCCGCGTCGACCCCATCAAGGACCTGGAGACCCTGATCCGGGCGTACGCCATCGCCCGCGCCGAACTGCCCGAGCTGCGGCTGCGGCTGTTCGGGCCCGTCCCGGCCGGGAACGAGGACTACCGCACCCGGCTGGAGAAGCTCGCCGCCGAGCTCGGCGTCACGGACGGCATCGCCTACGAGGGCCGGATCTCCGATGTGGCCTCCGCCTACGCGGCGGGCAGCGTGGTGATGCTCTCCTCCATCAGCGAAGGGTTCCCCTTCTCGCTCATCGAGGCCATGTCCTGCGGCCGCGCCACCGTCTCCACCGATGTGGGCGGGGTACGGGAGGCCGTCGGCGACACCGGCCTCGTCGTCCCGCCGCGCGAACCCGCCGTCATGGCCGAGGCCGTCATGGCGCTGCTGCGCGACGGGGAGCGGCGGGCCGAGCTGGGCCGCAGGGCCCGGCAGCGCGTGATCGACCGGTTCACGCTGCACCGCTCCGTCGACGGCTTCCGCCGCATCTACCGGGAGCTGGCCAAAGTGCCCGAGCCCCCCGTGGCCGAGCCGGACGGCTGGACCCTCCAGCTCCGCATCCCGGACCCTTGGTACCGCGAACTCGATCGGACGGCGTGAATGAGCGGCTCCCTCTGGCTCACCCCGCCCGCCCCGGGCGCCACCGGCACCCTTCCGGCGATCCCGCGCCCCCGCCCCAGCTGGGCCGCGCCCGATCCGGTCGACGAACTCGCCCACCGCCTGGAGGACCTGATAGCGGCCGCCGTCCACCCCGACGAGATAGCCGCCATCCTCGAATCCGACGGCATGACCGACGATCACATACGGCTCACGTACGGCCGCCCGGACTCCTTCGCCCTCGCCGAGGACCTCTACGCCCGCGTGGAACGGCGCTTCCCCGAACCGGACGGCCCGCCCACCGATCCTTGGCACACCGGCCTCGGCGGCTGCCTGCTGCGCGGCCTGGTCTTCGCCCTGCCCGGCCTCGCGTACGTCCTCGGCGCGCCCTTCCTCGCGGGCCCGCCCGGCGCGCTCGGCCTGCCCGCCGGAACGGTTCCGCTGCTCGCTGGGGCCGTCACCGGCTGGGTGTGGAACCAGGCCCTCTCCCACCGCGCCTACTCCTGGCTCGGCCTCGGCGACCGCCAGGCCGCCGCCCGCACCCTGCTCACCGGTACCCCGGCCGGAGCCCTCGCCGGCGCGGTCGTCGCCGTCGCCGCCACCGGGTCGGGGGAGTGGGGCGCGGCCGCCTTCGCCGCCGGGCAGGCCCTGTACCTGGCCGCCGCGACCGTCCTGCTGGTCCTCGACCGCGAGAAGGCCCTGCTGGGCGCGCTGCTGCCGCTCGCGGCGGGCGCCCCCGTCGCGTTCTGGTACGACCCGCCGCTCGCCGTGCGCACCGCCCTGCTGCTCGCGTCGCTCGTCGCGGCCGTGGCGCTCGCGCTGCGGGTGCTGGTGCCGCTCGCGGCACCCGGCGTGCCCGGGAGGGCCGCGCCCCGGCTCGCCGCGTCGCTGCCGTACGGCCTCTTCGGGCTCGGCACCGGCGGGCTCGTGCTGTACGCCGCGCTCGGCGACGTCCTCGCCGACGGGCCCGGCGCCGTGGTCGCGGCGCCCTCCGCCGTGGCGCTCACCCTCTCGATGGGCCCCGCCGAGTGGCTGCTGCACCGCTTCCGCAGCGAGAGCCTCGCCGGGCTGCGGGCCAGCACCAGCGCCCGCGCCTTCCGCCGCACCACCGCGACCACGCTGGCGCTGTGCCTCACCGCGTACCTCACCGTGCTGTCGGCTCTGGCCCTCGCCGGGACGCTGCTGTGGCCCGGGGCGCCTGAGCTGGGCGGGCTGCGGCTGGTGTCTCTGCTGCTCATCGGGAGCGTCCTGTGGGCCGCCCTGCTGCTGCAGTCCTTCGGGGCGGCACTCAGCGCGGCGCTGGTGTGCGTGGCGGCGACCGGGGCCCAGACGGTCTCCCTGGCGACGGGCACGGGCGACCCGAGGGCGGCCGGCGCGGTCATCGCCGGGACGGCGGCCGCGGTAATGGCCGCCCTCGGATGGGTACTGCTCGGACGGGCGACCACCCACCGCGCCTGAACGACGTAAGGAAACGCCCGTGGACCTCCTGGTGCCCTACTACGAGCACCCCGCCGACCGCCCCGCCGAATGGGACGCCCTCATCGCCGCCGCGCCGCTGCTCTACGGCGTCGTGCTCAACCCCGCGAGCGGCGCGGGCGCGGCCCCCGACCCCGCCTTCGTGACGGTCGCCGACCGGCTGCGCGCGGCCGGGGTGTGCGTCCTCGGCTACACCGACACCGACTACGGCCGCCGCCCGCACGCCGACGTCCTCACCGACCTGGTCCGCCACCGCGACTGGTACGGCGCCGACGGCGCCTTCCTCGACCAGGTCCCCACCGACCCTCACCTCGCCCCGCACTACCGGCGCCTGGGTGTGGCCGCCCGCGCCGCCGGCGCCGCCACGCTCGTCCTCAACCACGGGGCTCACCCGCACCCCGCGTACGCCGAACTGGCCGACCTGCTCGTCACCTTCGAGGGCCCCTGGGACGCCTACCGCGCCCAGGACCTCCCGCTCGCCGACCACTACTGCCACCTCGTCTACGCGGCCCCGCCCGACGCCCGCGTCATCACCCGCGTCCGGTGCGCCGTCCCGGGCGCGGGCGCGCACCCGTGGGGCACGCTGCCGCACGCCCTGGTCGGCGGGAGGGGGCGCGCATGACGCGCCGTGTCCTGATCTTGGTGGCCGCGCTGCTGCTGCTCGCGACGGCGTGTACGAGCCCGTCGGACCCGGAGCCGCCCACGCCGCACGAGGGCCGCCGCTGGCAGCCGAAGCCGGGCCAGCCCTGGCAGTGGCAGCTCAGCGGCCGCCTCGACCCGACCGTCGACGTACCGGTGTACGACATCGACGGCTTCGACCACACCGAAGCCACGGTCGCCGACCTCCACCGGCGCGGCCGCAAGGTGATCTGCTACCTCTCCACCGGCGCCTGGGAGGACTGGCGGCCCGACGCCGCGCGGTTCCCCAAGGAGGTCGTCGGGCGCGGCAACGGCTGGAAGGGCGAGCGCTGGCTCGACATCCGCCGCACCGACGTCCTCGAACCGCTGATGGCCGCCCGCCTCGACATGTGCCGGGAGAAGGGCTTCGACGCCGTGGAGCCCGACAACATGGACGGGTACGCCAACGACACCGGCTTCCCCCTCACCGCCGCCGACCAGCTCCGCTACAACCGCCTCATCGCCCGCCTCGCCCACGAGCGCGGACTCGCCGTCGGCCTGAAGAACGACCTGGACCAGGTCGGCGACCTGGTCCAGGACTTCGATTTCGCGGTCAACGAACAGTGCGCCCAGTTCCGGGAGTGCGAGCGCCTGCGCCCCTTCCTGACGGCGGGCAAGGCCGTCTTCCACGTCGAGTACGAGCTGCCGACGCGGGCGTTCTGCCCTCAGGCCGAGCGGCTGGGGACGAGCTCGATACTGAAGCGGTACGAGCTCGGCGCCTGGCGCGACCCCTGCTGAGTGCTCGGCAGCGGTTTCTCAGGCCGGTGTGACGTTCTCCGCCTGCGGCCCCTTCGGGCCCTGCGTGACGTCGAACTGGACCTTCTGGCCCTCATTGAGCTCGCGGTACCCGGTGGCGGTGATGGCCGAGTAGTGGACGAACACGTCGGGGCCGCCGCCGTCCTGCTCGATGAAGCCGAAGCCCTTTTCCGCGTTGAACCACTTCACAGTGCCAGTTGCCATGATCATTCTCCTTCTTCCTCGATCCCCGAATACCAGGTTCCGGCGTGGCTCAAACACCCCTTAGCCCAATGTCAGCACCACCAGCACCACCGTCGCCGCCGTCTCCGCCACCGCCCCGAAGACGTCCCCCGTCACCCCGCCGAACCGCCGCACACAACGCCGCAGCAGCACCTCAGCCACCACCAGGCCCACCAGTACCGCCAGCACGTGACGCACGGCGCCGTACGGCCCGGACAGCGCCCCGGCCCCGGCGGCCGCGCACCCGACCAGCGCCACCACGCCCAGGGCGGCCCGCCCGGGCACCGTCCCCGCGACCACCGCGCCCAGGCCTTCGGGTCGGGCCGCCGGGACGGAGGCGCGCGAGGCGAGGGTGAGCGCGAGCCGGGCGACCGTGCCGCTCAGGGCGGCCGCGGCAGCTCCGTACGCCCAGCCCTCCCCGTACAGCTCGTGCAGGGCGGCGACCTGAGCCAGCAGCACGAAGAGCAGCGTGATGACGCCGAAGGGCCCGATGTCCGACTGCTTCATGATCCGCAGCGCGTCCTCGGCGGGCTTGCCGCTGCCGAGACCGTCCGCCGTGTCCGCGAGCCCGTCCAGGTGCAGGCCCCGCGTCAGTACGGCCGGAACGGCCGCCGAGGCGACCGCGGCGAGCAGTGGCCCCGCGCCGGCCAGGAGGGCCGCCCCGCCGGCCGCCGCCGCGCACAGGCCCACCACCAGCCCGGCCAGGGGCGCGGCCAGCATCCCCGAGCGGGCCGCCTCGCGGTCCCAGCGGGAGACGTGGACGGGCAGCACGGTGAGGGTGCCGAAGGCGAAACGTATGCCATCGAGGCGTGTACGGGTGCGGCGCATGGTCACCGGGCGCAGGGTAGTCGCTAGGAGGCGCGATCATGGAGGGAGCGGGATGGGTCACTGGTTCTACCGCAACATCGTCGAGCCGGGGAAGCTGCCCCTGCTCCTCGCCCTGTCCTCCTTCGTGCTGACCTTCCTGCTCACCCGGGTGGTCACCCGGCTGATCCGGGCAGGGAAGGGACCCTTCCGCAACGTCACTCCGGGCGGCCTCCACATCCACCACGTGATTCCCGGGGTGGTCCTCACCCTGATCGGCGGTTTCGGCGCGGTCGCCGTCGACCGGCGCGGCGTCGCGTCCATCGTCTGCGCGGTGCTTTTCGGCATCGGCGCGGGCCTGGTCCTCGACGAGTTCGCGCTCATCGTCCACCTGGACGACGTCTACTGGACCGAGGAGGGCCGCAAGAGCGTGGAGGTCGTGGTCCTCACCACCGCGCTGCTCCTGCTCGTGCTGCTCGGCTTCTCACCGCTCGGCGTGGACGAGGTGACCCCGGAGGAGAGGCAGAGCCGCAGCAGCCTCCTGCTCAACTTCGGGCTCAACTTCCTCTTCGTCCTGGTCACCCTCTTCAAGGGGAAGTTCCGCATGGCGATCATCGGCCTGTTCGTGCTGCCGGTCGCCATCTTCGGCGCCCTCCGGCTGGCCCGCCCCGACTCCCTGTGGGCCCGCCGCCTCTACCGCCGCCGGCCCCGCGCCCGCGCCCGGGCGGGCCTGCGCGCCTACCACCACGACCGCCGCTGGAACGGCGTCAGGAACCGCTTCCAGGACCTGATCGCCGGGGCCCCCGACCGCGTCCAGCAACTGCGCCGTCCGCACGACGACCGGCGCCGCTGAGCGCGAGCACCTCCCGGACCGCGCACGCCACCAGCACCGCGGCGATGGCCGCCAGGTGCTCCTTGCCCGCGAGGTTGTTCTTGAAGATCACCTCGACGATCATCGCCACCACCACGAGCCCGCCCGTCAGCCAGGCCCGGTGGCGCCGGCACACGACGACCGCCAGACCGACGACCGCCGCCGACGGGCCGGTGTCGACCACCTGGGCGTCCGACGCGGGAAGCCCGAGCCCCAGCGGCGCGTCCGGCCCGAGCGCGATGCCGATCCGCGCGTACATCGTCCCGGCCAGCGTCGCGGCGTACGCGACGAGCAGCGTGCGCGCCCGCCCCAGGCAGATCTCGGCGATCCCGAACACCAGCAGCACCTGCGCCAGCGCGCCCCACACCGGCAGGTGCAGCGCCGGTACGAAGAGGGAGAGGGGCGTACGCAGCAGCGCGAGCCACAGCGGGTCCTCGGCCCGGACCGAGCCGATGCCCTGGACGAGGCCGTAGCCCCAGGACTGGTTCTGCACGAGCTGGAAGAGCCCGGTCAGCGTGACCGCGCACAGCGTCAGGGGGATCGCCCGCCACCCGCGGGCGACGAGCCCCGCGCGTACCGCCGCGTACAGCGGCCCCCACTCACGGCGCAGCGCACGGCGGACGAACGGCATCGGGGCTCCAGGGGGATCGGCACGGCGTCGAGCACGTGCGAAGACCGAAGCGGCGGCCGGGAAGTTGTCCGGCCGCCGCGTGATCCCCATCTCTCCGCCCGGGGGCCGGGAGCTCAGTCCCGCTCGGGCAGCTCCGCCGCCAGTGCCGCGGCCGCCTGCACCAGCGGCAGCGCCAGCAGCGCCCCGGTCCCCTCGCCGACCGTCACGCCGTGGTCCAGCAGCGGGTTGAGCGCCATCCGGTCCAGCGCCTTGCCCTGCGCGGGCTCGCCGCTCACCTGGCCCGCCAGCCACCAGTCCGGCGCCCGGAACGCCGCCCGCTGCGCGACCAGCGCGCACGCCGCCGACACCACGCCGTCCAGGATCACCGGCATCCGCCGGACCGCGCTCTGGAGCAGGAAGCCCGTCATCGCCGCCAGGTCCGCGCCGCCGACCGCCGCCAGCAGCTCCAGCTGGTCGCCCAGCACCGGCCGCGCCCGGCGCAGCGCGTCGCGGATCGCCGCGCACTTGCGCATCCACGCCAGGTCGTCGATCCCGGCGCCGCCGCGGCCCGTCACCACGGAGGCGTCCGTGCCGCACAGGGCGGCGATGAGCGTGCTCGCCGGGGTGGTGCCGCCGACGCTGAGGTCGCCCAGCACCACCAGGTCGGTGCCCGAGTCGGCCTCCTCGTCGGCGATCGCCATGCCGAGGCGCACCGCCTGCTCGGCCTCCTCCGGCGTCAGCGCGTCCTCGACGTCGATCCGGCCGCTGCCGCGCCGCACCCGGTGGCGTACGACGTCCTCGGGCAGCAGCTCAGGGTCGCAGTCCAGTCCCGCGTCGACGACCCGCACCGGGACGTCCATCCGCCGCGCGAGCACCGCCACGGGGCTCGCGCCGTCCAGCACGGCGCGCACCAGCGCGTGCGCGCCGCCCTCGGGCCGGCCCGACACGCCCAGCCCGGCCACTCCGTGATCACCGGCGAACAGCACCACGCGCGGCCGGTCGATCGCCCGCACCGGGACGGCCCCCTGGGCGGCCGACAGCCACTCGCCCAGCTCGTCGAGACGGCCGAGCGCACCGGGCGGGACGGCGAGGCGCTCCCGGCGTTCCTCGGCGTCACGCCGCGTGGCGCTGTCGGGGCGCTCGATCAGTTCGGAGAAGTCGTCGAGATTCAGCCTGCTCATTCGCCGAACAGTACCCGTCAGCCGCGGAGCACGAGTGCCTGACCGGCGACGACGTACAGGACGTGCTCGCACTCGTCCGCGAAGGCCCCGTTGAGCCGTCCGAGCTCGTCGCGGAAGCGCCGCCCGGCCGCGTTCGCGGGCACCACCCCCGCGCCCACCTCGTTGGTCACCGCGACGACCGTACGGCGCGTGGCGCGCACTGCCGCGACCAGCTCGGCGACCCGCTCGCGCAGCGCGCGCTCCCCGCCCCCCGCCCAGGTGGCGTCGTCCCACGCCCCGACCCGGTCCATCGCGTCCGTCAGCCAAAGCGACAGGCAGTCGATCAGCAGCGGCGGCCCCTCGCCGCGCAGCAGCGGGGCCAGTTCGCAGGTCTCCTCGGTGTGCCAGGACCCGGGCCGCCGGTTGCGGTGCAGGCTCACCCGGGCCGCCCACTCGGCGTCGCCGTCGCGGGTGCCGCCGGTCGCGACGTACACCACCTCCGGGAAGGCCTCCAGACGCCGCTCGGCCTCCAGCGACTTGCCGGAGCGGGCCCCGCCGGTGACGAGGGTGCGGCGGGGTATGTCCGGGACGTCCTGGTAGTCGCCGACGATCAGCGTCGTCCCGTCCGGCACGGCCCGCGCCCCGGCGGCGGCCAGCCGCCGGTCCAGCTCGGGCCCGGGCGGTACGTCGTGGTCCAGGTGGACGGCGACGACGTCGGTGGAGGCCCCGATCGCTCCCGCGCCGCGCAGCCGGGCCACCCCGTCCGGCCGCCCCACCACGTCGCCCACGACCATGTCGTACGCGTTCCCGGCCTCGCTCACGCCCGCCGGGGCGCCGCCGGGCGGCAGGTACAGCAGCCGCAGCCCGTCCGGTGAGGTGACCTCGTACCCGGTCCCCGGCGCGTCCATCGGCACGGCCCGCACCCGGTGGCCGCTGATCAGCGTCAGCTCCCGCCCGTCGGGCACCCGCCCGGCCGCCGGCAGCCCGGCCGGCAGCTCCACGGCCGGCCCGTCGTGCGGGTGCGTCAGCAGCACCTGCCGTACGCCGCCGAGCGACCGCCCGGCCCGTGCGGCGGCCAGCGCGGCCCCGGGCGTCAGATCGAGCAGCAGCGCCCCGTCCAGGAGCAGCGCGGTCGCGGCGCGCGCGTCCGCGCCACGGGCGACGGCGCACCGGGCGCAGGGGCAGTCGGGGCGGGGCAGCCCGTCGGGGGCGCCGGTGCCGAGGAGAGTCAGTTCCACAGGGATGATCCTTCCGCGTCCCCGCACGGGGTGCGCGCCCGGCTACGCTGCGGGCAGGAAACCGATCACCTGGTGAACCCGGGAGGCGCACATGGCATGGACGTGGCGATTCGAGAGGTCCGACGGCACGGAGGTCCAGCCGGCAACCCAGCCGGAGGAGTTCACCACCCAGGGCGACGCGGAGTCGTGGCTTGGTGAGACCTGGAAGGACCTCCTCGACGAGGGCGTGGAGCAGGTCCACCTCTTCGAGGACGACACGAAGATCTACGGCCCGATGAGCCTGCGCGAGGCCGAGGCCGCGGGCTGAGCCCGTCAGGGCGCGCGGGGGGCTTCGTACGGGGGCGAGGTACTACATCTCGCCGAGCGTCACCGTCACCGTCCCCCGCCGCCCGTCCCTGACGTACGCCACCGGCACCCGGTCACCGGGCTTCGCGGACGCCAGCGCCTCCAGCAGCGAGGTGATCGTGGTGATGTCCGTGTCACCGACGCGGGTGATGATGTCGCCGGCCCGCAGCCCCGCGCCCGCCGCCGCGCCGCCCCGCGCCACCTCGACGATCGCCACGCCCGCCGGCCGGTACTCGTCGTCCAGGACGGTGCGGCCGGCGATGCCGAGGGCCGCGCGGCCCGAGTGCGTGACCCGGCCGGTGCGGACGATCTGGTCCGCGATCGTCCGGACCATGGAGGACGGGATCGCGAAACCGATGCCCGGCGCCGTACCGCCGCTCCGGCCCGGCTCGGTGGCCGCCAGCGTCGGGATGCCGATGACCTCGCCCGCCAGGTTGACCAGCGCGCCCCCGCTGTTGCCCGGGTTGATCGCCGCCGACGTCTGCACCATGTTCCCGATGGTCGCGCCCGTCCCGCCGCCCGCGCCGCCCTCGCTCACCGTGCGGCCGGTCGCCGACACGATGCCCTGCGTGACGCTGCCGGACAGGCCCAGCGGCGAGCCCATCGCGAGGACGATCTGGCCCACCTCGACCTTCGACGAGTCGCCGAACCTCGCCGGCTTCAGCCCCGGCGGCGGCGCGTCCAGCCGGATGACCGCGAGGTCCTGCTCGGGATAGCTGGAGACCAGCCGGGCGGCCAGCGCCTCCTCGCCCGTCGCGACGGTGACCCGGAACGACCGCTCCCCGCCCACCACGTGAGCGTTCGTCACGATGTGGCCCCGCTTGTCCCACACCACCCCGGAACCGATGCCCTGCCCCGCCTCGATCTGCACCACCGACGGCAGGACGTCCCGGATGACGTTGCGGTAGTCCTCCTCCAGCTCCCCGGCCGCCCGCGCCGCCGGGGCGGGCGCCGCGGGCGGCGGCGCCGGGGCCACGCAGCCGCCCAGCAGCACGGCGGCGGCGGTCACGGGCAGCAGCGGCACCAGCAGGCGTACGGCAGCGGTCACGCTCATGCCGCGAGTGTCCGTCGGAACCACCCGCCACGGCCCGCCCAGCGCATCCGATCAGGGGGTGCCTCCTCAGGGACCGTAGGGTCCGTCAGGTGCGGAGGCCAGGAACTGCGTCGCCGCCAGCTCGCCGTAGAGCGGATCGGAGGCCACCAGCTCGGCGTGGGTGCCCACCGCGCGTACCCGCCCCGCGTCCATCACCACGATCCGGTCGGCGAGCGTCACCGTCGACAGCCGGTGCGCCACCACCAGCACCGTCACCTCGCGCGCGACCTCCGCCACCACGTCCCGCAGCGCCAGCTCGTTGACGGCGTCGAGTTGCGAGGTCGCCTCGTCGAGCAGCAGCAGCCGGGGCCGGCGCAGCAGCGCCCGGGCGATGGCCACCCTCTGCCGCTCCCCGCCCGACAGCTTGGAACCCCGGTGTCCGACCACCGTGTCCAGGCCGTCCGGCAGCCGCTCCACCACCGTGTCCAGCCGGGCCCGGACGAGCACCTCGCGGATCTGCTCGTCCGTCGCGTCGGGCGCGGCGAAGACGAGGTTCTCGCGCAGCGTGCCCGCCAGCACCGGGGCGTCCTGCTCGACGTACCCGATGGCGGCGCGCAGCTCGGCCACCGGCCGGTCCCGTACGTCCACGCCGTCGACCAGCACCCGGCCGCCGGTTGCCTCGTAGAACCGCTCGACCAGCCCGAACACCGTCGTCTTGCCCGCGCCCGACGGGCCCACGAACGCCGTCATCCCGGGCCCCGGCACCTCGAAGGAGACGCCGTGGTGGACGTACGGAAGGTCGTCGCGGTAGCGGAAGGTGACGTCCTCGAAGACGACGGACGCCGGACCGCCGCCGCCGACGACGGCCGCGCCGGTGCCGGGGGGCTCCTCCGGCTCGGTCTCCAGCCGCTCCGCCTCCTCGATGCGGGCGATCGCCGCCGCCCCCACCTGGTACTGCGTCGCGGCCCCCACCAGCTTCGTCACCGGGTCGATCAGATAGAAGAGGTACAGCAGGAAGGCCACCAGCGTGGCCACCGAGATCGCCCCGGAAGCCACCCGGGCCCCTCCGATCCCCAGCACCGCCAGGAACGACACCTGCACGGCCAGCCCCACCGACGACCAGGCCGCCGACTGCCACTTCGCCGCCGTCAGCCCGTGCCGCCAGGCGTCCCGCGCGGCCTCGTCGATGACGGCCGCCTCGCGCTCCTCCGCGCCCGACGCCTTGACCGTACGGAACGCCCCGAAGGCCCGCTCCAGCCGCGTGGAAATCTCGCCGACCGCCTCCTGGGAGCGCTTGGTCGCCTGGGAGATCCTCGGCATGACCAGGGCCACAGCCCCTCCGACCACCGCCATCACGGCCAGCGCCACACCCAGCAGGACCGGGTCCATCACCGCCATCATCGCGAGCGTGGCGACGAAGCCGAGCCCGCCGATGGCCGCCGAGACGATCGAGTCGGTCGTCACCGCACGCAGCAGCGTCGTGTCGGAGGTGATCCGCGACATCAGGTCCCCGGGCTGGGTGCGCTCCACCTCCGGCAGGCGCAGCCGCAGCAGCCGCCCGATCAGGGTGCGCCGGGCGGCGAGCACCACCGACTCGGCGGTGCGCTCCAGGACGTACGCGCCGACCGCCTCGATCCCGGTGCCGAGCACCACCAGCGCGGTGAGCCCCAGCAGGATCGCGGTGACCGGCTGGTCCTGCCCGAGCCGCTCGACCAGCGTCTTGGCGGCGAGCGGCTGCGCGATGGCGGTCGCCGCGCCGATCAGCGTCAGGAAACCGCCGAGCGCGACGGTCCAGCGGTGCGGCCGGAAGTGCCGGTACAGCGCCCGCCAGGTGGCGCGGGCGGGCAGCTTGGGAGGAGCGCCCGGGGCGTTCGGGGTGTCCGCGGCGTTCGGGGTGTTCCGCTCGGCTGCCGATTCCGATTCCGTAAGGGTCACGTCAGGGTGGACGCGAAAACCCCGTGCCCGCCTGAGCGGATCAGCCCCGTACCCCGCACAGGTGCAGCAGCGCCGCCACCCGGCGGTACGGGTCCGTGCGGCCCGCGCGGTCCTCCGCCGCCAGCAGGAGCTCCAGCTCCTCGGCGGCCGGCAAGCCCTCTGCGTTCGGCACGTTGTCGGTGAAGACCCGCACGCCGTACCAGGCGTGCAGCGGCGCCGCGATTCCCGCGAGCGTCGCGGTCAGCGCCCCCAGCCGGTCGGCCCGCGCCGGCAGCCCGAGCCGGTTGACGTAGGCGTCCGACTCGAACGCCGCCAGCGCCGTGGACCAGTCCCCGGCCAGCCCCGGCCGCATCGCCAGCGCGTCCGCGTTCCGTACGAGCAGCGACAGCAGGCCGCCCGGCGCCAGCATGCGGGCGAGACCCGCGAGCATGGCGTCGCGCTCCTCCACATACATCAGCACGCCGTGGCACAGCACCACGTCGAAGCTGCCCGGCAGGAAGTGCACGCCGGTCTCCCGGCCGTCCCCCTCGATGAGGCGGACCCGCTCCCGGATGCCCGCCGGCTCGGTCGCCAGCGCCTCGCGTGCGTACCGCAGCATCTCGGGGTCGGACTCCAGCCCGGTGACGGTGTGCCCCGCCCGGGCCAGGCGCAGGGCCTGCGTGCCCTGGCCCATGCCGACGTCGAGTATCCGCAGCCGCTGCCCCACGGGGTAGCGGGCGGTTATCTGCTCGTCCAGCTGGCGGGCGACGAGCTCCTGGCGCACCGTGTTGCGCAGTCCGCCGAGCCCGTCGAGCCAGCTCCCCGAAGCGCCTCCGAAGCCGGAGACCTGCGTGCTCAGGGCCGCTCTCCGCGCTTGACCTGCGGCTTGGGCAGCCGCAGCCGGCGCATCTGGAGCGTACGCATGAGGCCGTACGCGATGGCGCCGCGCTTGGGCTCGTTGGGGAAGCGCTCGCCCAGCTGCTTCTTCAGCCGGATCCAGATGCCCACCGAGTCCACGACGATCATGGCGATGACACCCAGCCACAGCAGCAGGGCGATGTTCTGCATCTGCGCGGACCGGACCATGGACAGGACCAGGATCACCACGGCCAGCGGCAGGAAGAACTCGGCGACGCAGAACCGCGAGTCGACGAAGTCGCGCACGAAGCGGCGGACCGGGCCCTTGTCGCGGACGGGCAGGTAGCGCTCGTCACCACTGGCCAGCGCCTCGCGCTGCTTGGCCAGGTCCGCGCGGCGGGCCTCGCGCTGGCGGCGCATGGCCTCCTTGCGGTCGGTCGGTACGGTCTGCGCACGACGGCGCTGCGTCTGGGCCTCACTCCGCTTCGGGGTCGGGCGGCCCTTGGGGGCCTGGGGGTCGCGGGGCTGCTTGGAGAGGTCCGCCGTCACCTTGTCGGTGGGGGCCTTCTCATCCTTCGAACGGCTACGGAACACAAAGCCCAAGGGTACGGGGTACCCGGCATGCGCCCCACCCCCGCGGGGAACGATCCGGCAACGGCCTGCGTCCACCCGTACAAGGGATCCTGCCGGAACCCCTACTCCTTGCGCCGGATCACGAGCCGTCCGCAGTCGTCCTTGGGGATGAGCGCATCCCCGCTCGAACAGTGCGGTAATGGATGCAGGGCCCGTACTGTGGGTTCTGTTGGAGTGCTGGAGCCGAAGTCCGTCACGAAGGGGGCGCGCGAAGCCCATGAGCGGTGTCATGAAGCGTATGGGGATGATCTTCCGCGCGAAGGCCAACAAGGCCCTTGACCGGGCCGAGGATCCGCGCGAGACCCTCGACTACTCGTACCAGAAGCAGCTCGAGCTGCTCCAGAAGGTGCGCCGCGGCGTCGCCGACGTGGCGACCTCCCGCAAGCGACTGGAGCTCCAGCTGAACCAGCTCCAGTCCCAGTCCGCCAAGCTCGAGGACCAGGGCCGCAAGGCGCTGGCGCTGGGCCGCGAGGACCTGGCGCGCGAGGCGCTGTCCCGCAAGGCGGCGCTCCAGCAGCAGGTGTCGGACCTGGAGACGCAGCACCAGACCCTCCAGGGCGAGGAGGAGAAGCTGACGCTCGCGGCGCAGCGGCTCCAGGCCAAGGTGGACGCCTTCCGTACGAAGAAGGAGACCATCAAGGCCACGTACACCGCCGCCCAGGCGCAGACCCGGATCGCCGAGTCCTTCTCCGGCATCTCGGAGGAGATGAGCGACGTCGGCGTCGCCATCCAGCGCGCCGAGGACAAGACCGCGCAGCTCCAGGCGCGGGCCGGCGCGATCGACGAGCTGCTCGCCTCCGGCGCGCTCGACGACCAGTCCGGGCTCCAGAAGGACGACATCCAGGCCGAGCTGGACCGCCTGTCGGGCGGTACGGACGTGGAGCTGGAGCTCCAGCGCATGAAGGCGGAGCTCGCCGGAGGCTCCTCCTCGCAGCAGGCCATCGAGGGCGGCGGCGCCACGCCGCAGGACCAGTCCCAGCAGCAGTCCCAGACCCGGTTCGACAAGCAGTAAGGACGGCGCGTCATGATCGTGAGGATCATGGGGGAGGGCCAGGTGAGGCTGGCGGACAGCCACTTCGCCGAGCTCAACAAGCTGGACGACGAACTGCTCGCGGAGATGGAGAAGGGCGACGGCGAAGGCTTCCGCCGCACGCTCCACGCCCTGCTGGAAACGGTGCGCCAGCTCGGCGAGCCGCTGCCGGACGACTCCTTGGAACCCTCCGAACTGATCCTGCCCGCCCCTGACGCGACGCTCGAAGAGGTCCGCGAGATGCTCTCCGACGACGGCCTCATCCCCGGCTGACGGCCACCCCCGCACTCCACCCGTGCCCCGCCCCGGACGACCGGGTCGGGGCACGGGTGCTTCTCGACGCCGTGCCAGGCCGTACGGTTCTCTCCCGTGACCACCCTCGGAACCCCGCTCGCGCGCGGGCGGTGCTGGCTGCGCGCGCATCCCCTGGCGTTCGACGGCGCCCTGGCCCTCGCCGTGCTGGTGTGCATGGTCGCCGGTTCGTTCGTCGACCGGCACGGTGGCCCGCACGGCGGGCCCGACTTCGGCGGGCGCACCCCCGGGGCGGTCAGCGTGCTCCTCATGCTGGTCGGCGCCGCGGCCCTGGTCCTGCGCCGCCGCAACCCCCTGGGCGTCCTGCTGTGCACCGGCGCGGTCACGCTCCTGGAGCACATCGCCGAGGACCCGCCGGCCCCGGTCGCGATGAGCGCCGTCGTCGCCCTCTACACCGTCGCCTCGCGCACCGACCGCCCCACCACCTGGCGGGTCGGCCTGCTGACGATGACGGTGCTGACGGGTACGGCGATGCTGTCCGGCTCCGCGCCCTGGTACAGCCAGGAGAACCTCGGCGTCTTCGCCTGGACCGGCATGGCCGCCGCCGCGGGCGACGCCGTGCGCAGCCGCCGCGCCTTCGTCGACGCCATCCGCGAGCGCGCCGAACGCGCCGAGCGCACCCGCGAGGAGGAGGCCCGCCGCCGGGTCGCCGAGGAGCGGCTGCGCATCGCCCGCGACCTGCACGACGTGGTCGCGCACCACATCGCGCTCGTCAACGTCCAGGCCGGCGTCGCGGCCCACGTCATGGACAAGCGCCCCGACCAGGCCAAGGAGGCCCTCGCGCACGTCCGCGAGGCCAGCCGCTCCGCCCTCGACGAGCTCCGCGCCACCGTCGGCCTGCTCCGCCAGTCCGGCGACCCGGAGGCCCCGACCGAACCGGCGCCCGGCCTCGCCGTCCTCGACGACCTGCTCGCCACCTTCCGGAACGCCGGCCTCCCGGTGCAGCTGGCCCGCACGGACCAGGGCACCGCGCTCCCGGCGGCCGTCGACCTCGCCGCGTACCGGATCATCCAGGAGGCGCTGACCAACGTCCGCAAGCACGCCGGTCCGGACGCCACGGCCGAGGTCAGCGTCGTCCGGGTGGGCCGGACGCTGGAGGTGACGGTCCTCGACAACGGCGTACCGGCACCCTCCGCCGAGGAGAGCGGCGGCCACGGCCTGATCGGCATGCGGGAACGCGCCACCGCCCTCGGCGGCAGCCTCACCGCCGCCCCCCGCTACGGAGGCGGTTTCCGCGTCCACGCGATACTTCCCCTCACCGCGACCACAGGGGAGGCCACGTGACCATCAGGGTGCTGCTCGCCGACGACCAGGCGCTGCTGCGCAGCGCGTTCAAGGTCCTGGTGGACTCCGAGCCCGACATGGAGGTGGTCGGCGAGGCGGCGGACGGCGCCGAGGCGGTCGCCCTCGCCCGCACGGAGCGGGCCGACGTCGTCCTGATGGACATCCGGATGCCCGGCACGGACGGCCTCGCCGCCACCCGCATGATCAGCGCGGACCCGGACCTGGCCGGCGTGCGCGTCGTCATGCTGACGACCTTCGAGGTGGACGAGTACGTGGTCCAGTCGCTGCGCGCCGGGGCCTCCGGCTTCCTCGGCAAGGGCGCCGAGCCCGACGAGCTGCTGAGCGCCATCCGGATCGCCGCCGCCGGGGAGGCGCTGCTCTCACCCGCCGCGACCAAGGCCCTGATCGCCAGGTTCCTCACCCAGAAGGACACCGAGCCGTCCACGTACTCGGACCGCCTCGCCGCCCTGACCGTACGGGAACGGGAGGTCCTGGTCCTCGTCGCCGGCGGCCGCTCCAACGACGAGATCGCCGACCGCCTCGAAGTGAGCCCCCTCACCGTCAAGACCCACGTCAACCGCGCCATGGCCAAGCTCGGCGCGCGCGACCGCGCCCAGCTGGTCGTGACCGCGTACGAATCCGGCCTGGTACGCCCCAGGGCGGAGTGAGCGAGTACTCCATCCGGTGTATGCCGGGCGTAAGCAAACGGGACCTGGGGGCGACGGAACCCTCCCCTCCATGGCTGATCGTGTGAAAGACCTGCCGATCCGCCACAGAAGAGAGACCCCATGTCCTGGCTGTCCAGATTCAGCCTCGCGCAACGGGCCCTGGTCGGGCTGATATCGATCGTGGCGATCGTCTTCGGGGCGATCGCCATCCCGCAGCTCAAGCAACAGCTGCTGCCCTCCATCGAGCTGCCGATGGTGTCGGTCCTCGCCCCCTACCAGGGCGCGTCCCCCGACGTGGTCGAGAAGCAGGTCGTCGAACCGCTCGAGAGCACCCTCGAGGCCGTCGACGGCATCAAGGGCGTCACCTCCACGGCCAGCGAGGGCAACGCCCTCATCATGGCCACCTTCGACTACGGCGACGCGGACACCAAGCAGCTCGTCGCCGACGTCCAGCAGGCCGTGAACCGCGCCCGCGCGCAGCTGCCCGACACCGTGGAGCCGCAGGTCGTGGCCGGCTCGACCGACGACATCCCGACCGTCGTCCTCGCCGTCACCTCCGGCAAGGACCAGCAGGCGCTGGCCGACCAGCTGGAGCGGACCGTCGTCCCAACCCTGGAGGACATCGACGGCGTCGGCCAGGTCTCCATCGACGGCGTCCAGGACCTCCAGGTCTCGGTCACGCCCGACGAGCGCAAGCTCGCCGCGGCCGGCCTGAACGCGATGACCCTGGCCGAGGCGCTGAAGGCGGGCGGCGCGACCGTCCCGGCCGGCTCCTTCTCCGAGGCGGGCCAGAGCCGCACCGTCCAGGTCGGCGGCGGCTTCACCTCGCTGGAGCAGATCCAGGACCTGCGGATCAAGCCCGCGAAGGGTGACGCGGTACGCCTCGGCGACCTCGCCACCGTGCGGCAGGAGGAGTCCCGCCGGGTCTCCCTCACCCGTACGAACGGCAAGCCGAGCCTCGCCGTCATGGCCACCATGGACAACGACGGCAGCGCCGTCGCCATTTCCGAGGCCGTCAAGGCCAAGCTGCCCGAGCTGCGCGAGGACCTGGGCGCGGGCGCCGAGCTGACGGTCGTCTCCGACCAGGGCCCGGCGGTCTCCAAGTCGATCTCCGGCCTGACCACCGAGGGCGCCCTCGGCCTCCTCTTCGCCGTCATCGTCATCCTGGTCTTCCTGGCGTCCCTCCGCTCCACCCTGGTCACCGCGGTCTCCATCCCGCTCTCCGTCGTCCTCGCCCTGATCGTGCTGTGGACGCGGGACCTGTCGCTCAACATGCTGACGCTCGGCGCGCTGACCATCGCCATCGGCCGGGTCGTCGACGACTCGATCGTGGTCCTGGAGAACATCAAGCGGCACCTCGGCTACGGCGAGGAGCGCCAGGCGGCGATCCTCACGGCGGTCCGCGAGGTGGCGGGCGCGGTGACCTCCTCCACCCTCACCACCGTCGCCGTGTTCCTGCCGATCGGCCTGGTCGGCGGCATGGTGGGCGAGCTGTTCGGCTCGTTCTCCCTCACCGTCACCGCCGCCCTGCTCGCCTCGCTGCTCGTCTCGCTGACGGTCGTGCCCGTCCTGTCGTACTGGTTCCTGCGCGCCCCCAAGGGCACGTCCGCGGACCCGGAGGAGGCGCGCCGCCAGGCCGAGGAGAAGGAGAACCGCAGCGTCCTGCAGCGCATGTACGTGCCGGTGCTGCGGTTCGCGACCCGGCGCCGCCTCACCAGCGTGGCCCTCGCCCTCGTCGTCCTCGTGGGCACGTTCGGCATGGCCCCGCTGCTGAAGACGAACTTCTTCGACCAGGGCGAGCAGGAGGTCCTCTCCATCAAGCAGGAGCTGCCCGCCGGCACCAGCCTGGAGGCGGCCGACGCCGCGGCGAAGAAGGTCGAGAAGGTCCTGGCCGACGCCGCCGAGGTGAAGGACTACCAGGTCACCGTCGGCTCCTCCGGCTTCATGGCCGCCTTCGGCGGCGGCACGGGCGCCAACCAGGCCTCGTACCAGGTGACGCTCGCGGACTCGGCCTCGTACGAAAAGGTCCGCGACCACCTCGACGCCGAGCTCGGCAAGCTCGACGGCATCGGCGACACGACCATCGCGGCCGGCGACGGCTTCGGCAACCAGGACCTGAGCGTCGTGGTCAAGGCCGCCGACGCCGCCACCCTGAAGAAGGCCGCCGACCAGGTCCGCGCCGAGGTCGCCGAGCTGGACGACGTCACCGACGTCCAGAGCGACCTGTCGCAGTCGGTCCCGCGCGTCTCGGTCAAGGCCACCGCCAAGGCGGCCGAGGCCGGCTTCAACGACGCGGCGCTCGGCATGGCGGTCGCCCAGGCGGTACGCGGCACCCCGGCGGGCAAGGCGATCCTGGACGACACCGAGCGCGACGTCGTCATCACCTCCGCCGCGCCTGCGAGGACGATGGCCCAGCTCCAGCAGCTGCCCCTCGGCCCGGTGAAGCTCGGCGACATCGCGGAGGTGAAGCTGGTCCCCGGCCCGGTCTCGATGACCCGTATCGACGGCTCGCGGGCCGCGACCATCACGGCGAAGCCGACCGGTGACAACACCGGCGCGGTCAGCGCCGCGCTCCAGTCGAAGATCAACGCGCTGGACCTGCCCGACGGCGCCACCGCCACCATCGGCGGTGTGTCGGAGGACCAGGAGGAGGCGTTCGCCAACCTGGGCCTGGCGATGCTGGCGGCCATCGCGATCGTCTTCATGCTGCTGGTGGCGACCTTCAGGTCGCTGGTGCAGCCGCTGATCCTGCTGGTCTCCATCCCGTTCGCGGCCACCGGCGCCATCGGCCTGCTGATCGCCACGGGCACGGCGATGGGCGTCCCGGCGATGATCGGCATGCTGATGCTGATCGGCATCGTCGTCACCAACGCCATCGTGCTGATCGACCTGATCAACCAGTACCGGGCACAGGGCCTCGGCGTCATCGAGTCGGTCGTCGAGGGCGGCCGCCACCGCCTGCGCCCGATCCTCATGACCGCCCTGGCGACGATCTTCGCCCTGCTCCCGATGGCCCTGGGCATCACGGGCGAGGGCGGCTTCATCGCCCAGCCGCTCGCGGTGGTGGTGATCGGCGGCCTGGTGACGTCGACGCTGCTCACCCTGCTGCTGGTGCCGACGCTGTACGCGATGGTGGAGCTCCGCAAGGAGCGCCGCCGCGCCAAGCGCGCCGCCCGCGCCGCCCGCGCCGCGTCGCGCGAGCCGGAGCAGACCCCGGCCGGGGTGTAAGCGCAGACAGCAGGAGGGGCGCCCCGCATCGGCGGGGCGCCCCTCACGCGCGTACGGGGAAGCGTTACGGCAGCGCCAGCATCCGCTCCAGGGCCAGCTTGGCGAAGCTCTCGGTCTCGCGGTCGACCTGGATCTGGTTGACCAGCTTGCCCTCGGCGAGCGACTCCAGCGTCCACACCAGGTGCGGCAGGTCGATGCGGTTCATGGTCGAGCAGAAGCAGACCGTCTTGTCGAGGAAGACGATCTCCTTGCCCTCGTCGGCGAAACGGTTCGCCAGACGCCGCACCAGGTTCAGCTCCGTACCGATGGCCCACTTGGACCCGGCCGGCGCCGCCTCCAGCGTCTTGATGATGTACTCGGTCGACCCGACGTAGTCCGCCGCGGCCACGACCTCGTGCTTGCACTCCGGGTGCACCAGCACGTTGACGCCGGGGATCCGCTCGCGCACGTCGTTCACGGAGTCCAGCGAGAAGCGGCCGTGGACCGAGCAGTGCCCGCGCCACAGGATCATCTTGGCGTCGCGCAGCTGCTCCGCGGTGAGTCCGCCACCGGGCTTGTGCGGGTTGTAGACGACGCAGTCGTCCAGCGACATGCCCATGTCCCGCACGGCGGTGTTGCGGCCCAGGTGCTGGTCGGGCAGGAAGAGCACCTTCTCGCCCTGCTCGAAGGCCCAGTCCAGGGCCCGCTTGGCGTTCGAGGAGGTGCAGATCGTGCCGCCGTGCTTGCCGGTGAAGGCCTTGATGTCGGCGGAGGAGTTCATGTACGAGACCGGCACGACCTGCTCGGCGATGCCCGCCTCCGTCAGCACGTCCCAGCACTCCGCGACCTGCTCGGCCGTCGCCATGTCGGCCATCGAGCAGCCGGCGGCCAGGTCGGGGAGCACGACCTTCTGGTCGTCGGTCGTCAGGATGTCCGCCGACTCGGCCATGAAGTGCACACCGCAGAAGACGATGTACTCGGCCTCCGGCCGCGCCGCCGCGTCCCGGGCGAGCTTGAACGAGTCCCCGGTGACGTCGGCGAACTGGATGACCTCGTCGCGCTGGTAGTGGTGCCCCAGCACGAACACCTTCTTCCCCAGCTTCTCCTTGGCCGCGCGGGCGCGCTCCACGAGGTCCGGGTCGGACGGCGATGGCAGGTCGCCGGGGCACTCGACGCCCCGCTCGCTCTTGGGGTCGGCCTCGCGGCCGAGCAGCAGCAGGGCGAGCGGCGTCGGCTGGACATCCAGGGGCTGGGCGGTGGTCACGTCACGCACCCTTTCTTCTCTTCGGTAAGCCCGGCGAAGGAGCCTTTTCGTCTAAATGACGCTATCTATCATAACCGGTTCACGTCACTTTGACGATGTCCATAGTGTCGATGTGACACATGCCCCGTCCGCGCGTCGGCGCTTGCCCGACGTGCGTGCGCGCGCGTGTGCGAGCATGAAGGGGAAACACGCACTCGGCCCGGAATGAATCCGCGGCCCCGCCGGTTGCAACCGTCGGCAAGCAGTCTCCGTACACACCGGGAGAGAAGCAGATGTCCGTATCGGACGAGAAGACCACTGTCAGCGACGGCATCCTCCTGACGGACGCCGCGGCGGCCAAGGTCAAGGCCCTGCTGGACCAGGAGGGCCGCGACGACCTGGCGCTGCGCGTCGCCGTTCAGCCCGGCGGCTGCTCCGGCCTGCGCTACCAGCTCTTCTTCGACGAGCGCTCGCTCGACGGTGACGTCGTCAAGGACTTCGACGGCGTCAAGGTCGTCACCGACCGCATGAGCGCTCCGTACCTGGGCGGTGCGTCGATCGACTTCGTCGACACCATCGAGAAGCAGGGCTTCACCATCGACAACCCGAACGCCACGGGCTCCTGCGCCTGCGGCGACTCGTTCAGCTAAGCCTGTACGAAGCCCGTACGACGAAGGCGGCGCCCCCTCGGGGGCGCCGCCTTCGTCGTACCTTCGTCGTGTCCGGGCCCAGGCCCGGCCGGGGCTACTTCCGCGGCACCGCCTCGCCCGACGCCGCGTCCACGACCCGCCGCTCGCCCACCGGCCGCTCCAGCGACACGGTGACGGTCTGCTCCTGCGCCATGGCGATGCAGTACCGCTCCGGCTGCGCCGGCGACTCGACCACCGTCACCTTCACAAGCGCGTCGCTCTCCTCGGCCTTGGCCGTGTACGTGCTGCACACGCCGCCCCAGAAGGTGACGGTCAGCTTCCGGCCGCTGCCGTCCGTCCGGTACGACTCGACCTGCCGAGCGGACTGCTCGGGGACCGCGGGCTGCGTCGGGGAGGGCTTCGGCGCGGGCGCCAGGTGCTTCGGAGCCACCGCCGGGTAGGTGATCGTGAACGGCCGTGCGTCGCCCTTCGGCTCCACGTCGAACAGCCACGACGGCACGAGCGCCGGCCGCCCCTCCACGGTGTGCGCGGCCAGGCCGAAGACGGCCTTGCCGATCGTCACGGTCTCCTTGGCGGGCTTCTGCTCCGGCGCGCAGCCGACCTCGGGGGCCGCCTTCGGCTCGCCCTCCAGCGGCGCGGGCGTCGCGCATCCGCCGATGCCGGCGCCCCCCTCGTCCGAGGAGCCGGAGTTCAGCAGCTTCAGCGCCTCCTCCGCGCCGATCACCGGGTACTCGTCCCCCTCGACCGGCTCCTTCAGCCGCCCGCTGCCGCCCACGACCTGCCCGTCGGGACCGACCTGGATACCGGTGGTCCAGCCGTACGTCGGCAGCCCGCCGACGACCGGATCGGCGTTGACGACCCGTACCGCGCCCATCAGCTGGGTGGCGTCCAGCTTGGCGTCGTCCTGGCCCAGCGCCTTGAGCACCGGAGCGGCGGCCTTCTTCGCGGCGTCCTCGCCCACCGGGTCCCCGCCCCAGGCCGTCTGCCCGCCCGACGGGCAGCTCGGGCCCTTGCGGCAGTCGTCGCCCGCCGGCGCCGCGCCGAAGGACCAGGTCCCCGGCGCCTCCTTCTCCACCTGGAGCACCGCCCCCGAGCCGTCCTTCTCGGGCCCGACCTTCCACGCCGTACCGTCGGGGCGCGGCGCCCCCGACATGCCCAGGGCCCTGGCCAGCCGCGCCACCTCGTCCGCGCCGACCGTGCCCCGGGCCCGGTGGACGTGGGCCGCGTCCGGCCCGTCCGGCAGCGCCCCCCCGGCCCGGTAGACCACGCCGTTCGGGTCCGGCTCGCCGGGCGCGATCCCCGGCCCCGACCCCTCGGTGTGCCCGTCCAGCGCCAGCGGCGGCGGCGCCGTCCGGCCGGTCCCCGGCGCGGCGCGCCCGCCGTCCGACGCGCTCGTGGCGAAGTACGCCCCGCCGCCGCCGGCGAGCAGCACCGCCGCCGCCACCGAGGCGACGACCAGCGGCGAACGCCCGCGACGCGGGGTGTCCTGCGTGGGCTCGGGTTCCGTACTGCTCACCGCAACGCTCCTTCGTCCGTCGTACTCCCTTTACGGAAGACATTCATGGGACGGAACGGAGGAGCACCCGGTTCCACCGGAAGGCCGGCCGGACGCGACGCCCGTTCGGTTCAGGCGCCGTACTCCGCCGCCGCCTCCATCAGCCGCGCGGACGCGGGCGGCACCACCACCCCGTGGATCAGCGAAGGCGACACCGGGCCGGGCGGGGGAGCGTCCTCCGCCGGCACCACCCAGTGCGGCGCCATGCGCGCGCTGTCGCCGCGCAGCTCGGCGAGGCCGAACTCCAGGCCCATGGCGGACTCCCCCCGGTCGAATGCAGTGATGTAGTCGGTCATATCGGCACCGTACGCAGCCGCCCCCGGTCGAAAAAGACCTACTATCGGGTAGTTTCCGCATGTCGGCAGCGCCGTGACCGGGTAGCGTTAACCGTCAACTCCACCTTCCTCAGGAGCGCCCAGCCGTGCGTATCGCAGTCACCGGCTCCATCGCCACCGACCACCTGATGACCTTCCCCGGCCGATTCGCCGACCAGTTGGTCGCCGATCAGCTGCACACGGTCTCCCTTTCCTTCCTGGTCGACAACCTCGACATCCGCAGGGGAGGCGTCGGCGCCAACATCTGTTTCGGCATGGGGCAGCTGGGCGCCCAGCCGATCCTGGTCGGCGCGGCCGGGTACGACTTCGACGAGTACCGGGCCTGGCTCGACCGGCACGGCGTCGACACCGGCTCGGTACGGATCTCCGAGGTCCTGCACACCGCGCGCTTCGTCTGCACCACCGACGCCGACCACAACCAGATCGGCTCCTTCTACACCGGCGCCATGAGCGAGGCCCGCCAGATCGAGCTCCAGGCGGTGGCGGACCGCGTCGGCGGCCTCGACCTCGTCCTGATCGGCGCGGACGACCCCGAGGCGATGCTGCGCCACACCGAGGAGTGCCGCTCGCGCGGCATCCCGTTCGCGGCGGACTTCTCGCAGCAGATCGCCCGCATGGACGGCGACGAGATCCGGATCCTGCTGGACGGGGCGACGTACCTCTTCTCCAACGAGTACGAGAAGGGCCTCATCGAGTCCAAGACCGGCTGGACGGCCGAGGAGATCCTCGGTCGCGTCGGCCACCGCGTCACCACGCTCGGCTCCCGCGGCGTCCGCATCGAGCGGGTCGGCGAGCCGGCCATCGAGGTCGGCTGCCCGGAGGAGGAGGCCAAGGTCGACCCGACGGGCGTCGGCGACGCCTTCCGGGCCGGCTTCCTGTCCGGCCTGTCCTGGGGCGTCAGCCTGGAGCGCGCCGCCCAGGTCGGCTGCATGCTGGCCACCCTGGTGATCGAGACGCTCGGCACCCAGGAGTACACGCTGCGCCGGGCCCACTTCATGGAGCGCTTCACCAAGGCGTACGGCGACGACGCGGCGGCGGAGGTCCACAAGCACCTCGCCTGAGGCCCGGCCGCCCGGCCGTCAGGCCGTGCGGCGCACCTCGTACGCGCTGCCGCGTTCCGCCGGCCGCTCGCCCACGTACTCCTGGCCCCGCATCTCGCACCACGCCGGGATGTCCAGGCGGGCGGCCTCGTCGTCGCTGAGGACCGTCACCGTGGCGCCGACCGGTACGTCGCCGATCACCTTCGCCAGCTCGATCACCGGGATCGGGCACCGCTTGCCGAGCGCGTCGACGACGAGGTCCCCGCCCCCGGCCGCCGGCGCGGGGGAGGACGCCGGGGCGCCGAAGCGCTCCCGCACCCCCGCCACCGCGCCCGGCAGCACCTCCAGGAACCGCTCGACGTCCGCCTCCTGCGCACCGAAGGGCAGCGAGACCCGTACGTTGCCCTCCGACAGCACGCCCATCGCGCGCAGCACATGGCTGGGCGTCAGCGTCGAGCTCGTACACGACGAACCGGACGACACCGAGAAGCCCGCGCGGTCCAGCTCGTGCAGCAGGGTCTCCCCGTCGACATAGAGACACGAGAAGGTGACGAGGTGCGGCAGCCGCCGCACGGGGTCGCCGACCACCTCCACGTCCGGCACCGACTCCGCCACCCGCGCCCGGATCCGCTCCACCAGCTCCCGCAGCCGCGCCGCCTCCGCGTCCGCCTCGGCCCGTACGGCCCGCAGCGACGCCGCCGCGGCGACGATCGCCGGGAGGTTCTCGAATCCGGCGGCCCGCCCCGACTCGCGCTCGTCCGCCGGTCCTTGGGCGGCGAACCGCACACCCTTGCGGACCACGAGCAGCCCCACCCCCGCTGGGCCGCCCCACTTGTGGGCACTCGCCGTCAGCAGCGACCAGTCACCGGCGACCGGACCCCAGCCCAGCGACTGGGCCGCGTCCACCAGCAGCGGCACCCCGGCCGCCCGGCACGCCTCGGCCACCTCGGCCACGGGCTGTTCGGTGCCCACCTCGTGGTTGGCGGACTGGAGGCACGCGAGGGCGGTGTCGGCGCGCAGGGCGGCGGCGTACGCGGCCGGCTCGACCCGTCCGCCCCGGCCCACCGGCACCTCGGTCACCGTGCCGCCGTCCGCCTCGTGGGCCGCCGCCGAATGGAGCACCGAGGAGTGCTCGACCGCCGACACGACCAGGTGCCGCCCGACCCGCCGACGCCCGGCGAGCGCCCCGGCAACTCCGGAGTGCACCGCGCGTGTCCCCGAAGGGGTGAAGACGAGCTCGTCGGGCCGGCACCCCGCGGCCTCCGCCGCGGCCTCCCGCGCCGCGTCCAGCAGCATCCGCGCCCGCCGCCCCTCCCGGTACAGCCGCGCCGGATCGGCCCACCCCTCGTCGAGCGCCGCGAGCAGGGCCTGCCGGGCAACGGGGTGGAGGGGAGCGGACGAAGCGGAATCGAAGTAGGCCACGCCCCCACGCTAACTCCGGCACCCTCCGGGGCGCCCCGGAGGCCAGGCGCGCCCTCAAAAGAGGGGCCCGGCGGTGTGTTGGGCACCCTCCCCGCGCGACCCCAAATAGCGTCCAGTAGGGTTTGGTCCGCATAAACATCCAAACCCCTGCCCGCGTCAGGGCCGGCGACCGACCAGCGAGACGGCCGCAGCCGACCGCGCGGGCGAGACTCTCGGGAAGGCGCTACGTGAGTCCCAACGGCTCCGACCGCTCGTCGCGGCGCCCGATGCGGCGGAAGCTGCCGCAGGTGCTGACTGCGGGCCTGATCCTGGCTACCGCCTCCGGTTGCTCGTACAACTGGGAGGACTTCCCCCGCCTTGGTATGCCCACCCCGGTGACGGAGGAGGCTCCGCGGATCCTCTCCCTCTGGCAGGGCTCGTGGGCGGCTGCGCTCGCCACGGGCGTGCTGGTCTGGGGCCTGATCCTGTGGAGCGTCATCTTCCACCGGCGCAGCCGCACCAAGGTCGAGGTTCCTCCGCAGACCCGGTACAACATGCCCATCGAGGCGCTGTACACGGTGACCCCGCTCATCATCGTCTCGGTGCTCTTCTACTTCACCGCGCGCGATGAGTCGAAGCTCCTTGAGCACTCCAAGAACCCGACGCACACCATCAACGTGGTGGGCTACCAGTGGAGCTGGGGCTTCAACTACGTCGAGAACGTCGACGGCAAGGCCGACACGGACGCCAAGTCCTCCAAGGAACTCGGTGCCATTCCGGATCGGTACCAGAACCAGTTCCCGGCGGGTGCCGAGGGCGTCTACGACTACGGCATCCCCGGTACCCGGAACCCGCAGAACGGGAACCCGGGTCCGACGCTGTGGCTGCCGAAGGGCGAGAAGGTCCGGTTCATCCTGACCTCTCGCGACGTCATCCACTCCTTCTGGGTGCTCCCCTTCCTGTTCAAGCAGGACGTCATCCCGGGCCACACCAATGTCTTCGAGGTGACCGCCACCCAGGAGGGCACCTTCAGGGGCAAGTGCGCCGAGCTCTGCGGCGTCGACCACTCCCGGATGCTGTTCAACGTCAAGGTGGTCTCCCCGGAGCGCTACCAGCAGCACCTGAAGGAGCTGGCCGAGAAGGGGCAGACCGGCTTCATCCCGTCGGGCATTGAGCAGACGGACCCGGCCAGGAACTCGGAGACCAACCAACTGTGAGCATCCTCAACGAACCTCAGGGTGCCGCCACGGCAGCCGACGGCTCGGTGAACGAGCCGTATGAGAACGAGATCCCCGTACGGCGCAGGCGGCCCGGCAATGTCGTCGTCAAGTGGCTGACCACCACGGACCACAAGACGATCGGCACGCTCTACCTGGTCACGTCGTTCTTCTTCTTCTGCATCGGCGGTCTGCTGGCGCTCTTCATGCGCGCCGAGCTGGCCCGTCCTGGTACGCAGATCATGTCGAACGAGCAGTTCAACCAGGCGTTCACGATGCACGGCACGATCATGCTGCTGATGTTCGCGACGCCGCTGTTCGCCGGATTCGCCAACTGGATCATGCCGCTGCAGATCGGCGCGCCCGACGTGGCGTTCCCGCGGCTGAACATGTTCGCCTACTGGCTGTACCTGTTCGGCTCGCTCATCGCGGTGGCCGGCTTCATCACCCCGCAGGGTGCCGCCGACTTCGGCTGGTTCGCCTACACCCCGCTGTCGGACGCGGTCCGCTCGCCGGGTGTCGGCGCCGACATGTGGATCATGGGTCTGGCCTTCTCCGGCTTCGGCACGATCCTCGGCTCGGTCAACTTCATCACCACGATCATCTGCATGCGCGCCCCGGGCATGACGATGTTCCGCATGCCGATCTTCACCTGGAATGTGCTGCTGACCGGTGTGCTGGTCCTGCTCGCCTTCCCGGTGCTCGCCGCCGCGCTCTTCGCGCTGGAGGCGGACCGCAAGTTCGGTGCGCACATCTTCGACCCGACCAACGGCGGCGCGCTGCTGTGGCAGCACCTCTTCTGGTTCTTCGGTCACCCAGAGGTGTACATCATCGCCCTGCCGTTCTTCGGCATCGTCTCGGAGATCATCCCGGTCTTCAGCCGCAAGCCGATGTTCGGTTACATCGGCCTGATCGCGGCGACGATCGCGATCGCCGGTCTGTCCGTGACGGTGTGGGCGCACCACATGTACGTCACCGGCGGTGTGCTGCTGCCGTTCTTCTCCTTCATGACCTTCCTGATCGCGGTCCCGACCGGTGTGAAGTTCTTCAACTGGATCGGCACCATGTGGAAGGGCTCGCTCTCCTTCGAGACGCCGATGCTGTGGACGATCGGCTTCCTGATCACCTTCACCTTCGGTGGTCTGACCGGTGTCATCCTGGCCTCGCCGCCGATGGACTTCCACGTCTCGGACTCGTACTTCGTCGTCGCGCACTTCCACTACGTCGTCTTCGGCACCGTGGTCTTCGCGATGTTCGCCGGCTTCCACTTCTGGTGGCCGAAGTTCACGGGCAAGATGCTGGACGAGCGGCTCGGCAAGATCACCTTCTGGACGCTGTTCATCGGCTTCCACGGCACGTTCCTGGTGCAGCACTGGCTGGGTGCCGAGGGCATGCCGCGCCGTTACGCGGACTACCTCGCCGCCGACGGCTTCACCGCGCTGAACACGATCTCCACGATCGCGTCCTTCCTGCTCGGCCTGTCGATCCTGCCGTTCTTCTACAACGTCTGGAAGACGGCCAAGTACGGCAAGCCGGTCGGCGTCGACGACCCGTGGGGCTACGGCCGCTCCCTGGAGTGGGCGACCTCCTGCCCGCCGCCGCGGCACAACTTCCTCACGCTGCCGCGCATCCGTTCCGAATCCCCGGCCTTCGACCTGCATCACCCTGAGATCGCGGCGCTCGGCCAGCTCGAGAACCACGGGCAGAAGGACACCGCGCTGTTCGGTGGCAAGGAGGTCGGCAAGTGAAGGTCCAGGGCAAGATTTTCATCTGGCTGAGCATCTTCATCCTCGCCATGGCCATCGTGTACGGCCTGTGGTCGAAGGAGCCGGCCGGTACGACGGCGCTGTTCCTGGCCTTCGGCCTGGCGGTCATGATCGGCTACTACCTGGCCTTCACGGCCCGGCGCGTGGACGCCATGGCGCAGGACGACAAGGAGGCCGACGTCGCGGACGAGGCCGGTGAGGTCGGCTTCTTCTCGCCGCACAGCTGGCAGCCGCTCTCCCTGGCCATCGGTGGCGCCCTCGCCTTCCTGGGCGTCGCCCTCGGCTGGTGGCTGCTGTACTTCTCCCTGCCGCTGATCCTGATCGGCATCTGGGGCTGGGTGTTCGAGTACTACCGGGGCGAGAACCAGAACCAGTAGTTCCACGGTTCCGCGGTTCGCTCCAGCGCTTCACCGGGGACCCGGTGACCTCCACAGGGAGGTCACCGGGTCCCTCTTTTGGTTGCATCCCGCGTGCCGCGGTCGACAGCTCTTCCTACGGTGTGCTCATGAGCCACACGAGTCGCTTGCGCACCGCCATAAGCTGCACTCTGCTGGTCGCCGTCACCGGAGCGAGCGCGACCGCGTGCGGTGGCCCCGAGGGCCACCCCCTCGCCGCGGATCCGTACGACGCGGCCCAGCAGGTCACCTTCAACGGCCCCTCCGGCAACCGCAAGGCTCCGCTGGACAAGCCGCTCGAAGTCACCGCCAAGGCGGAGGACGGCCGCATCACGGACGTCACGGCCCGCGACGAGGCCGGCCACTACCTGGCGGGCGAGCTCTCCGCGGACGGCAGCCGCTGGCGCTCCACGGGGTCGCTGACGGCCGGCGCCCGCTACACCGTCAAGGTCGCCACGGAGGACCGCGACGGCGCTCCTGGCGCCCGTACGCTGACATTCGAGACGGCACCCGCCAAGAAGGTCCTGAACGTGCGATTCGGCCCGCAGGCGGGCACGTACGGCGTCGGACAGCCCATCACCGCGGAGCTGAACGTCCCCGTACGGTCCCGGGCGGGCCGCGCCGCCGTCGAACGCTCCCTGAGGGTCCGCTCCACCCCGGCCGTCGAGGGCTCCTGGTACTGGGTGGACGACAAGAAACTGCACTTCCGCCCCAAGGACTTCTGGCCCACGGGTGCGTCCGTCACCGCCACCGGCAAGCTCGCCGGCGTACGGATAGACGGCGACCTGTACGGCGGGCCCGTCAAGCCCCTCAGCCTGACCATCGGCGACCGCATCGAGGCCATCACCGACGCGGCGTCCCACCAGATGACGGTCAAGCGCAACGGGCAAGTGATCAACACCATTCCGGTGACCACCGGCAAACCGGGCTTCGCCACCCGCAACGGCATCAAAGTGGTGCTCGGCAAGGAGCAGTTCGTCCGGATGCGGTCCACCACCGTCGGTATCGCCGCCGGCAGCAGCGAGTCCTACGACCTGCCCGTCTACTGGGCCACCCGGGTGACCTGGAGCGGGGAGTACGTCCACGCGGCGCCCTGGTCCGCCGGGTCCCACGGCTTCGCCAACGTCAGCCACGGCTGCACGGGCATGTCCACCAGCAATGCCGCCTGGTTCTTCAAAACCGTCCGTCCGGGGGACATCGTCGCCGTCGTCAACAGCGGCGGAAGCCCGATGGACCCCTTCGGCAACGGCTTCGGCGACTGGAACATCCCCTGGGACAAGTGGCGCACGGGCAGCGCCCTCGTGGACGCCGCCCGCCCGGGCGTCAACCCCGCCGACGCGGCGCGCGTCCGGCCGGTCGCCTTCTGACCCTCACGCCTCCACGGACAGCCTGCTGCGCAGCAGCGCGGCCAGGGAGTCGGCCAGCTCCACCGGGTCCACCGGCAGCGTCACCGCCGCGTCGGCGCGGCTCCAGGTGGCGAGCCAGGCGTCCTGCGGGCGGCCGATGAGCAGCAGCACCGGCGGGCAGCGGAAGATCTCGTCCTTGATCTGGCGGCACACCCCCATGCCCCCGGCGGGAGCCGCCTCGCCGTCCAGGACGCAGACGTCGATCCCGCCCTGGTCCAGCCGCTCCAGCACGGCCGGTAGCGTCGCGCACTCGATGTACTCGACCGGCGGAACGTCGGCCGCGGGCCTGCGCCCGGCCGCCAGCCGCACCTGCGCGCGGGTGTTGGCGTCGTCGCTGTAGACCAGGACGGTGGCGCTCGACTGCATTGTTCCTCCGAGTACGTCGGCGGCAAGGGCAGGTAGGCAGGTACCGATGGGCCGGATGCTACTCCTCCCCACACCGCGTCAACACCGGTTCGGATGGGCCGTTCGGGCTGGACGGAGCGCATCAACACACCGAACGGCACCCCCCGGAGTGAGGGCGGGATAAGCGACCGACATAATGTCGGTCGTGGCGACAGCAACGACAGTAGAAACCGGGCACGCGCACCCGTCGGTCAATCGGCCGAACCTCACCAGCGTCGGAACCATCATCTGGTTGAGTTCCGAGCTGATGTTCTTCGCGGCCCTCTTCGCGATGTACTTCACCCTTCGTTCGGTGATGGGTGCCGAGTTCTGGTCCCAGCAGGCGGGACACCTGAACTTCCCGTTCTCGGCGACCAACACCACGATCCTGGTGCTCTCCTCCCTCACCTGCCAGCTCGGCGTGTTCGCCGCCGAGCGGGGCGATGTGAAGAAGCTCCGGACGTGGTTCATCATCACGTTCGTCATGGGTGCGATCTTCATCGGCGGCCAGGTCTTCGAGTACACCGAGCTGGTCAAGGACGCGGGTCTCTCGCTCTCGTCCGACCCGTACGGCTCCGTGTTCTACATGACGACCGGCTTCCACGGACTGCATGTGACGGGCGGCCTGATCGCCTTCCTGCTGGTCCTCGGCCGGACGTACGCGGCGAAGAGATTCACCCATGAGCAGGCAACCGCCGCCATCGTCGTGTCCTACTACTGGCACTTCGTCGATGTCGTCTGGATCGGCCTCTTCGCCACGATCTACATGATCAAGTAATCGGGCCCGTACCTCAGGTACGCCCGAACACATCCAGCAAGCATCGACGCAGAAGATCCTGACACCGGGGTAATCCGTGAAAAAGCTCTCCGCACGACGACGCCATCCGCTGGCGGCGGTCGTCGTCCTACTTCTCGCGCTGGCGGCCACTGGGGGGCTGTACGCCGCGTTCGCACCCGCGGACAAGGCGCAGGCCGACGAAACCGCCCAGTCACTCGCCATCGAGGAGGGCAAGAAGCTCTACTCCGTCGGCTGTGCCAGCTGCCACGGAACCGGCGGTCAGGGCACCTCCGACGGCCCGAGCCTGGTCGGCGTCGGCTCCGCCGCCGTGGACTTCCAGGTCGGCACCGGCCGCATGCCGGCGCAGCAGCCCGGCGCCCAGGTGCCGAAGAAGAAGAAGATCTACTCGCAGGCGCAGATCGACCAGCTCGCCGCGTACATCGCGTCCCTGGGCCCCGGTCCGGTCACGCCGACCGAGAAGCAGTACAGCCCCGAAGGGGCGAACATCGCCCGCGGTGGTGACCTGTTCCGCACGAACTGTGCCCAGTGCCACAACTTCACCGGCGAGGGTGGTGCGCTCACCAACGGCAAGTGGGCGCCCAGCCTCGAGGACGTGAGCGAGAAGCACATCTACGAGGCCATGGAGACCGGCCCGCAGAACATGCCGTCCTTCCCCGACACGACCATGCCGGAGAAGGAGAAGAAGGACATCATCGCGTACATCAAGACCGTGAACGGTGACGAGACCCCGACTCCCGGCGGCTTCGCGCTGGGCGGTCTGGGACCGGTCAGCGAGGGCCTGTTCGGCTGGATCTTCGGTCTGGGTTCGCTGATCGCTGTTGCCGTCTGGGTCGCGGCCCACACCGCTAAGGCCAAGAAGTCATGAGTAGCCAAGACATTTCCGAAGAGAGCCTGCCGCACAAGCAGGACGCCGCGCACGGCACGGCGGTAGCCGAGAACCCGTTCGCCGACCCGGGGCTGCCGCCCCACAAGCCGCGCATCCAGGACATCGACGAGCGGGCCGCCAAGCGGTCCGAGCGCACGGTCGCCCTGCTGTTCACGCTGTCGATGCTGGCCACGATCGGCTTCATCGCCTCGTTCGTGATCTTCCCGGTCGACAAGATCGTGTACGTCTGGCCGCTCGGCCACGTCAGCGCGACCAACCTGTCGCTCGGCCTGACGCTCGGCATCGCGCTCTTCTGCATCGGCGCGGGCGCGGTCCACTGGGCCCGCACCCTGATGTCCGACCACGAGGTCGCCGACGACCGTCACCCGATCGAGGCCGAGCCCGAGGTCAAGGCCAAGGTCATGGCCGACTTCGCGGACGGCGCGCGGGAGTCCGCGATCGGCCGCCGCCCGCTGATCCGCAACACGATGTTCGGCGCGCTGGCCATGGTGCCGCTCTCCGGCGTGGTGCTGCTGCGCGAGCTGGGCCCGATGCCCGAGAAGAAGCTGTTCCACACGTCGTGGGCCAAGGGCAAGCAGCTCATCAACATGAACACGAACGAGCCGCTGCGTCCCGAGGACGTCGCGGTGGGTTCGCTGACCTTCGCCAAGCCCGAGGGCCTGGAGGAGCACGACCACGAGTTCAACACGAAGATCGCCAAGGACGCCTTGATGATCGTCCGGATCCAGCCGGAGGACATCAAGGACAAGCGCGAGCTCGAGTGGTCGCACGAGGGCATCGTGGCCTTCTCCAAGATCTGCACCCACGTGGGCTGCCCGATCTCCCTGTACGAGCAGCAGACCCACCACGTCCTCTGCCCGTGCCACCAGTCCACCTTCGACCTCTCCGACGGCGCCCGCGTCATCTTCGGCCCGGCCGGTCACGCCCTTCCGCAGCTGCGGATCGGCGTCAATGACGAGGGCTTCCTCGAGGCGCTCGGCGACTTCGAGGAGCCCGTCGGTCCTGCATTCTGGGAGCGCGGATGAGCACCACGACCGCAACAGACGCACAGCGGAAGGCGCCCGCCGGCGAGCGGGTGGCCGACTGGGCCGACGGCCGTCTGGGGATCTACTCCCTGGCCAAGGCCAACATGCGGAAGATCTTCCCGGACCACTGGTCCTTCATGCTGGGTGAGATCTGCCTCTACAGCTTCATCATCATCATCCTCACGGGTGTGTACCTGACGCTGTTCTTCCACCCGAGCATGAACGAGATCGAGTACCACGGCTCGTACGTGCCGATGCAGGGCATCCGCATGACCGAGGCGTACGCCTCGACCCTGGACATCAGCTTCGACGTCCGCGGTGGTCTGCTCATCCGGCAGATCCACCACTGGGCCGCGCTGATCTTCATCGCGGGCATGTTCGTGCACATGATGCGCGTCTTCTTCACCGGCGCGTTCCGCAAGCCGCGTGAGGTCAACTGGCTGTTCGGCTTCCTGCTGTTCGTCCTCGGCATGTTCACCGGTTTCACCGGTTACTCGCTCCCGGACGACCTGCTCTCCGGCACCGGTGTCCGCTTCACCCAGGGCGCGATCCTGTCCACGCCGATCGTCGGCACGTACATCTCGATGTTCCTGTTCGGCGGCGAGTTCCCGGGCCACGACATCATCGCCCGGTTCTACTCGATCCACATCCTGCTGCTGCCGGGCATCATGCTCGGCCTCGTGGTGGCGCACCTGATCCTGGTCTTCTACCACAAGCACACGCAGTTCCCCGGCCCCGGCCGGACGAACAAGAACGTCGTCGGCATGCCGCTGCTGCCGGTGTACATGGCCAAGGCCGGAGGCTTCTTCTTCCTGGTCTTCGGTGTCATCTCGATCATCGCGGCGCTGTTCACGATCAACCCGATCTGGGCGCTCGGCCCGTACCGCCCGGACCAGGTGTCCACCGGCGCCCAGCCCGACTGGTACATGGGCTTCGCCGAGGGTCTGATCCGTGTCATGCCGGGCTGGGAGATCAACCTGTGGGGTCACACGCTCGTCCTGGGTGTGTTCATCCCGCTGGTCGTCTTCGGCATCATGCTCGCCGCGATCGCGCTGTACCCGTTCATCGAGTCGTGGATCACCGGTGACAAGCGGGAGCACCACCTGCTGGACCGGCCCCGCAACGCGCCGACCCGGACCGCGCTCGGTGTCGCCTGGGTGACCGCGTACATGATCATGCTGATCGGTGGCGGCAACGACATCTTCGCCACCCACTTCCACCTGTCGATCAACGCGATCACGTGGTTCGTCCGGATCTTCTTCTTCCTCGGTCCGGTCATCGCCTTCGTCGTCACCAAGCGGATCTGCCTGGGTCTGCAGCGGCGCGACAAGGACAAGGTGCTGCACGGCCGGGAGACCGGCATCATCAAGCGCCTGCCGCACGGCGAGTTCGTCGAGATCCACGAGCCCCTCAGCCAGGCCCAGCTGCACGCGCTCACCGCGCACGAGCAGTACACGCCGGCCGAGATCGGCCCGACGGTCGACGAGAACGGCGTCGAGCGCAAGCCGACCCGCACGGAGAAGCTCCGCGCCAAGCTCAGCAAGGGCTACTTCGGCGACGGCAACCAGATCCCGAAGGCCAGCGTGGAGGAGTACAAGGAGATCACCAGTGGCCACGGCCACCACTGATCGACCGGCACTCGCCGCCTGACCTCACGGTCGCCACACCGCACAGAGCCCCGTCCATTCACCGGACGGGGCTCTGTGCCGTGCCCGTGGCTCGATAGGCTGTGGTCATCCCCGTACACACGGACACCAGGAGCGACCATGAGCGCTGTGCAACCCGCTGGAGGACCGAGCTCGGCGGGCCGCTCCTGGCCCGTGGTGTTGAACGGCCTGCTCGAGGGCCGCGACCAGAGCGCCGACGACACGGCGTGGGCGATGGACCGCATCATGCGCGGCGAGGCCACCGACGCCCAGATCGCCGGCTTCGCGGTGGCGCTGCGCGCCAAGGGCGAGACCGTCGAGGAGATCTCCGGCCTCGTCCGGACGATGTACGCGCACGCCAACCTGATCGAGGTGCCCGGCCCGTCCGTCGACATCGTCGGCACGGGCGGCGACGGCGCCAAGACCGTCAACATCTCCACCATGTCGGCGATCGTCGTCGCCGGCACCGGCGCCAAGGTCGTCAAGCACGGCAACCGCGCCGCGTCCTCCGCCTCCGGCGCCTCGGACGTCCTGGAGAAGCTGGGCGTCAATCTGGAGCTGACGCCCCGGCGGGTCGCCGAGGTCGCCGAGGAAGCCGGCGTCACCTTCTGCTTCGCGGTGAAGTTCCACCCCGCGCTGCGCCACGTGGCCGCCGCCCGCAAGGAGCTCGGCATCCGCACCACCTTCAACTTCCTCGGCCCGCTCACCAACCCCGCCCGGGTCAAGGCCCAGGCCACCGGTGTGGCGGACGCCCGCATGGCGCCCATCCTGGCCGGGGTCCTCGCCGAGCGCGGCTCCTCCGCACTGGTCTTCCGCGGCGACGACGGGCTGGACGAGCTGACCACCACCGCCACCTCGAAGGTGTGGGTGGTACGCGACGGGGCCGTGCGCGAGGAGGCCTTCGACCCGCGGGACGTGGGCATCGCGCTCGTACCGGTCGAGGCCCTGCGCGGGGCGGACGCCTCGTACAACGCCGACGTGGCGCGCCGGCTGCTCGCCGGGGAGACCGGGCCGGTGCGGGACGCGGTGCTGCTCAACTCGGCGGCGGCGCTGGTGGCGCTGGAGCCGACGGACGCGCCGCTCGCCGACCAGATCCGGGCGGGCATGGCCAAGGCGGCCGAGTCGATCGACTCCGGCGCGGCGCGCGCGGCCCTCGACCGGTGGGTGGAGGCCAGTCACCGCTGAACGCGCGAGCGGGCGTAGGTGTGAGGCAAGGCGCAGTCCGGATGGCGGACTGCGCCTTGCGCATGCCGAGACGTATGGCAAGATGCCATTCAAGGTCATGAGTGACAGCGACTACGGCCCCGGCCCGCTGTCCGGCAACCCTCCGTCCGTGGCGGGGTGCCCCGGGTGAAGACCAGGTCGCAGGCAGCGAGGTCTGCGGCAAGCGCGGACCCCTGCACACCCTGGGGTCCTGGTCCTCGAGGGAGCAGTCTCGTGAGCAAGCGAATGCGATAGGGCGTCTCGCCCCTTCTTCGGCATCCCCTTTTTCCTTCCGTCGCGTCCGCACCCCTGTGCGTTGACGCGTGGAATTCGCCTGCCCTGTACGGGAGTTCGCCATGTCTGTCTTCACCGCTGCCGCCGACCAGTCCGTTTGTACGCCGCTGCCCGTTCTGGGCCGGGATGTCACCGTGCCGCTCGTCACCGGTGGCGAGGTCACCTACGCCGCGCTCGACTACGCCGCCAGCGCGCCCGCGCTGCAGCGGGTGTGGGACGACGTCGCCGCGTACGCCCCGTACTACGGCAGCGTGCACCGGGGCGCCGGGTACCTCTCGCAGCTGTCGACCGACCTGTTCGAGAACAGCCGCGCCACCGTCGCCGAGTTCCTCGACTGCCGCGAGGACGACCAGATCGTCTTCACCCGCTCCACGACCGACTCGCTGAACCTGCTGGCCGCCGCCCTGCCCGCCGACTGCCAGGTCTTCGTCTTCGAGACCGAGCACCACGCCTCGCTGCTGCCCTGGAGGGACGCCCGCGTCACCTACCTCAACGCGCCCCGCACGCCGGGCGAGACGGTCGACACACTGGAGCGGGCGCTCGCCGACCGCGACCCCTACGGCCCGGCCCTCGTCTGCGTCACCGGCGCGTCCAACGTCACCGGCGAGCTGTGGCCGGTGCGGGAGCTCGCCGCCGCCGCCCACGCGCACGGCGCGCGCATCGTGCTGGACGCAGCCCAGTTGGCGCCCCACCACCCGGTCTCCGTGCGCGAGCTGGACGTCGACTGGGTCGCCTTCTCCGGGCACAAGCTGTACGCGCCCTTCGGCTCCGGCGTGCTCGCCGGGCGGGCCGACTGGCTGAGCGAGGCCGAGCCGTACCTGGCGGGCGGCGGCGCCTCCCGCACGGTGGCCCGGCGCGCCGACGGCGGCGTCGACGTCGAGTGGCACACCACCGCGGCCCGCCACGAGGCCGGCTCGCCGAACGTCATCGGCGCGTACGCCATCGCCTCCGCCTGCAAGGCGCTCACCGAGGCCGGCTTCGACGACCTGGTGGCCCGCGAGCGGTACCTGATCGGCAAGGTGCGCGAGGGCCTGGCAGAGGTTCCCGAGGTGCGGGTGCTGTCGCTCTTCGGCGACGATGCCCCGCGTGTCGGCGTCATCTCCTTCGTGGTCGACGGCTGGAACAGCTCGCACTTCGCGGCGGCGCTCTCCGCCGAGTACGGCATCGGCGTGCGCGACGGCCTGTTCTGCGCCCACCCGCTCGTGCGGACCCTGCTCGGCAGCGACCCGCAGCAGATCGGCGAGTGCGGCGCGCCCGAGGCGGCGCCGCCCGGCGAGAAGTCGCTCAACGCGATCCGGGTCAGCTTCGGGGCGGGGACGCCGGATGAGCACGTCGACCGGTTCGTTCGGGCCGTGAAGGAGCTCGTGCGGGACGGGGCGAAGTGGAACTACCGTACGGAGGACGGGCGTTGTGTGCCCGACCGCGGCTGACCAGTCGCGTGCCCACCAGCACCGTGCGCAGCGCCCGCTCGGCCGCGTCCGCCAGCAGCTCGGCCGCCCGCTCCAGGGCCTCCTGGAGCGGGACGGGCCCGGGCGCGAGCGACTCGTAGGCGTCGAGCCCCGCGTCGCGGGCGCCGGGGCCCAGCGTGCCGGCCAGCGCGAGGACCGGCACCCCGGCCTCCCGGGCGCGGCGCGCCACCTCGCCGGGGATCTTCCCGCGCACGGTCTGCGCGTCGAGGGCGCCCTCGCCCGTGATGACCAGGTCCGCGCGGGCCAGGCGCGCGTCGAGGTCCAGCCCGTCGAGCAGCACCTCGAACCGGGGCAGCAGCCGGGCCCCGAGCGCCGCGAGCCCCGCTCCCAGGCCCCCGGACGCCCCGGTTCCGGGCGCCCCGCGCAGGTCGGCGGCCGGGGCGAACGCCTCCGTCAGCGCCGCCGCCCAGTGCTCCAGAGCCGCCGACAGGACTTCCACCTGAACGGGGGAGGCGCCCTTCTGGGGGCCGAAGACCCGGGCCACGCCGCGCTCGCCGCACAGCACGTTGTACGGGTTGCACGCCACCAGCAGCTCGGCCTCCGCGAGGCGCGGGTCGAGCCCGCTCGGGTCGATGGCCGCGAGCCGCCCCAGAGCCGCGCCGCCGCGCGGGAGTTCGCGGCCGTCCGCGTCGAGCAGGCGCACGCCCAGCGCCTGGAGCGCCCCGGCACCCCCGTCCGACGTACCGGAGTCGCCGCAGCCGACGAGGATGCGGCGGGCACCGGAGTCCAGGGCCGCGCGCAGCAGTTCGCCGACGCCGTACGTGGTCGTGGCGCCGGGGTCGCGGCGGCCGGGCCCCACCAGCGCGAGGCCCGCGACGGCGGCCATCTCCACCACCGCCGAGCCGTCGCCCAGCAGCGCGAAGTGGCTGTTCACGGGTGAGCCCAGCGGCCCGGTCGCCACGCACTCCACCAGGCGCCCGCCGGTCGCGGCGGCCAGCGCCTCCGCCGTACCCTCGCCGCCGTCGACCAGCGGGATCAGGTCCAGCCGCGCGCCCGGCAGGACCCGCCGCACCCCCTCGGCGATGGACTCGGCGGCCTGCCGCGCCGACAGGGACTCCTTGAAGCCGCTGGGCGCGACGGCGATGCGGTACGAGTGGCTCATGGGCGGGACTCCAGGAGGACGGGCACGCCGAGCAGCGGCCAGACGGTCAGGGCGAACAGCAGCACCACGCCCGCGGTGAGCGGGGCCAGCACGGCCGACAGCCGCAGCAGGTCGCGCGGCGCGTAGGTGGGCACGCCGTCCGGTACGTCCGCGAAGAGGGCCACCGGCTTGGCCGACGCGGGCAGCGTGTGGCAGAACCCGGCCGCGGCGGTGGACGCCAGCGCGGCCGTGACCGGATTGACCCCGGCGGCCGCCGCGGCCGCCACCACCAGCGGCACCAGCACCGAGGAGCGGGCCGAGCGGGACTGCAGCACCAGATGCGCGGCGGTGGAGACCGCCACGACCACGGTGAGGAACAGCCACGGCGGCGCGTCCACCGGCAGCCCCGCCACCAGCCACCCCGCGGCCCCCGAGTCCGAGAGCGCCACACCCATCGCCATCGTCGCCGCCATGAACAGCAGCAGCGGCCACGGCACCGTCCGCAGCGCGTCCTTGAGCCGTACGGTGCCGAGCGCGGGCGACGACGCCACCACCGCGCCGATCAGCGCGACGACCGCGGGCGACACCCGGTGCAGCGGCTCGCTGCACCACAGCACCACCACCGTGGCCAGCAGCAGCGCGCAGCGCGCCTCGGCGATGCTCAGCGGCCCGGTCACCGGCGCGGGGGAGTGCGCCTCGATGTCGGCGGCCGTGATGTGCACCGGGCCGCTCCGGTCGGCCCGCGAGGTGGAGGTCAGCAGCACCGCCTCGGCGGCCAGATGGGACGAGACGACCGCGAGCGGCAGGCCGAGCAGCAGCCACTCCACGAATCCCAGCCGCTGCCCCGACTGCTCCCACAGCACGTTGACCGTGATCAGATGCGCGCCCGCGCCGATCAGCGTCGCGACGGCGGACAGCAGCACGACGGTCGGGAAGAGCAGCGCCAGCATCACCACCAGCCGCCCCCGGTCCGCCAGCACCTTCGCCAGCGCCAGGAACACCGGCAGCGCGAGCGCGGCCCGCCCCGAGGTGGCCGGGACGGCGAACGACGTCACCACCAGCGCGGCGGTGGTGAGGTGGACCAGCTGGCGCACCGTACGGGCCCCGCTGACCAGAAAGGCCGCCGCCCGCCCCGCGAGCCCCGTCCGGGTGACCGCGGCCGCCAGCACGAACGCGCAGATCAGCAGCCAGATCGTTTCGTCGCCCAGCGTCGCGAAGAGGGTCTCGCTGCTGATCACGCCGGTCGCCGTGAGCGCCAGCCCGGCGCCCAGCGCGATGTACGTGTCGTCGACGGGCGTGGCGATCCAGGCGACGGTGGCGAGGACGAACACCCCGAGGGTGAGGCGCGCGTCGGCGCCGAGACCGGGGAAGTAGGACGGTATGGCCAGCACCGCGCACAGTCCGAGCGCGGCACCCAGCCACATCGCCCGGCTGAGGGAGAGCGTCACACCATCGAGTGTTTCCACCCGCCGTGAGCCCTCAATGAGCCCTTGGTGAAGGAAAGTTCATCTACGCCCGGCGTCACGGCATGCGGTAACCCATGCCGCGTACCGTCTCAAGTCGCCGCGCCCCCAGCTTCCTGCGCAGATTGCGCACGTACACGTCCACGATGTTCGACCCCGGATCGAAGTCGTACCCCCATACGTGGGACAGGATCTGCTCCCGCGACAGCACCTGGCCCGGATGGCGCAGGAACAGCTCCAGCAGCACGAACTCACGCGCCGTCAGGTCCACGGTCCGGTCCTCCGCGCGCGCCCGCCGGGTGCGCAGGTCCAGGCTCAGGTCGCCGCTGCGCAACACCGTCACCTCGGGCGCGCGGGCGGCGGTGCGCAGCCGCAGCCGTACCCGCGCCAGCAGCTCCTCGAAGCGGAACGGCTTCGTCATCCAGTCGTCCGCGCCGCCCTCCAGCCCGGCGACCGTGTCCCGCACCGAGTCCCGTGCCGTCAGCACGATCACCGGCAGCGTCACCCGCGCCTCGCGCAGCTCCCGCAGCACCGTGAAGCCGTCCCGGCCCGGCAGCCCGATGTCCAGCACCATCAGGTCGAAGCCGCCGGTGACGGCGTAGTCGAGCGCGGTGTCGCCGTCGGCGGCGACGGTGGTGGTGAAGCCGTTGGCACGCAGCCCCTTCTCGACGAAGGAGGCGATCCGCTCCTCGTCCTCGGCGATCAGCACGCGGTTCACTCGTCCTCTTCCTCCAGTACGAGTACGAAGGTGGCGCCGCCGCCCTCGGTGGGACGCAGCTCGACGCGCCCCCGGTGGCTCTCGGCGATGGCCTTCACGATGGACAGCCCGAGCCCCGCGCCGCCGCTGGTGCGGGTGCCCCGCCGGGCGGTGCCGCGCCGGAACCGCTCGAAGATCACACCGGCGTCGTCGGGCGGCACGCCGACGCCGCTGTCGGCGACGTACAGCTCGACGCGGGCCTCCACCTCCCGCGACCCGATCCTTATCCGCTGGCCCGGCACGGTGTGCTGGACGGCGTTCTGCGCGAGCTGGACCATCGCCTGCGTGATGCGCTGCGGGTCGAGCTCGGCCTCGCGGTCCGTGACGCCGTCCAGCACCCACTCCCGCTCGCCGAGCGCCCGCGCCTTGACGAACACGTCGGCGGTGAGCTCGCCCAGCTGGACCGGCTCCGGCGCCACGAAGTCGGGGCGCTCGGCCTTGGCCAGCAGCAGCAGGTCCTCCACGATCCGGCTCATCCGGTCCAGCTCCTCCGTGACCAGCCGGATGGTCTCCGCCTGCTCGGCCGGGTCGTCGCCCATCAGCTCCAGGTGCCCGCGCACGATGGTGATGGGGGTGCGCAGCTCGTGGCCGGCGTCGTCGACGAACTGTCGCTGCGCGGCGAACGCCCGCTCCAGCCGGTCCAGCATCGCGTTGAACGTCTCCGCTAGCAGCGCGATGTCGTCACGGCCCTGCACCGGGATCCGGCGCGTCAGGTCCTGCTCGGTGAGCTGCGCGGCGGTCTGCCGCACGATCCGTACGGGCGCGAGGATCCGGCCCGCGACGACCCAGCCGATCCCGGTCGTCATCAGCAGCGCGACGCCCGAGATCGCCAGCTGCGTACGGAACGCCTCGGCGGCGATGGCCTGTTCGTGGTCCGCGTGGAACGCCACGACGAACGCGCCGCGCGGCGCCGTGCCCGCCGGGCTGATCGGCACCTTCGCCCACCGCACCTCGCCCTGCGGGCGCTCCAGCGTGCCGGAGCGGGCGTCCGCCGCGAAGATCCGCGCGAGCGCGTCGCGGTCCCGGTACAGGGCGATGTCCTCCGCGATGTCCCGCGGCTGGCGCAGCACGTCCGGCGCGGGGCCCGTGCCCTCGGTCAGGCCCAGCAGCTCCTCGTCGGGGTCGGAGTACTGGCGCTGCAGGAACACCTGGAGCAGGCGGCGCGGCTCGGTGAACCGGGCACCGTCGGCCGGGTCCACGCCCTGGTCGACGAAGTTCGCGAACTCCCGCGTCTCCTGCGTCAGCAGCTGGCTGATCCGGTGGTCCACGTCCCGCAGCAGGATCGACCGCGTGGTCATCGCCACGGCGGCGAGCGCCACCGCCATCACCAGGAGCAGCCAGAGCAGGATCCGTACGCGCGCGGAGACGCGGCGGTCAGTTCTCGTCAAGGGCGTCGTCACCGAAGTCGTCATCGTCGTCGTCCCCCGGCGCGGGGGCGGGCGCGGGCGCGGCGGGCGGGACCGGCACGACGGCGTCGGTCGGCGTGCCTCCGGGCGTCCCGCCGGGCGCGTACGTCCGGCTCGGCGGCACCGCCGAGGGCGAGGGGCTCGCGGGCGCGGGGGCCGTAGGGGTGGGGCTCTGGCTCCCGGCGCCGGCGCCGGTGCTCACGCTCCCGCCCGGCCGCGGCGTGGCGTCCAACTCCACCTCGGGTGGCACGTGGGGCGCCTCGGGGGAGTCGGTCAGCACATAGCTGGTCGCCGCGATCCCGAGGGGGATGGCGACGACGGCGGCGAGCGTAGCCATGCGGTGGGTGAAGGCCATGCACCCATCCTGAGCGCGGCGTACGCCGCCGCGAATGAGCGCGAGATGAAGGCTCCTTCATGAACCGCATGCTCCCGGACCGCGCCCCCACGAGCCCCCGGGCTTCGGCCCCACCCCCCTCACGAGGGAAGCGTTACGCGAGGTTGACGGTTGTACGCGGGGGCTGACGCCCCGCGCCCACCGGGTAGCAAGCAATCGCCACCAGCGCCAGGCCCTGCGCAGCGGAAAGCCGCCCACCGGGCAGCGACCACGCCCCCCGCGCGAGCAACCTACGCGTCGAGGCCGATCGCGAACGCCGCCTCCAGGTCGTGCTGCGAGTACGTGCGGAACGCGACGTGCGTGTCCGTCGCCTCGACGCCCGGGATCTTGCTGATGCGGCCGGGGATGACGTCCGCCAGGTCGTCGTGCTTGGCCACGCGCACCATGGCGATCAGGTCGTACGTGCCGGTGACGGAGAAGACCTCGCTGACGTTCTCCAGCGAGGCGATCGACTCGGCGATCTCGGGGATGCGGTCCACGCTGGTCTTGATGAGCACGATCGCGGTGATCACGGCTGTCCTTCTCCCTCGGGGCCCGCTGTCTGGGCTTTCACTCTAGCCCTCCCCCCGTACCGGACCCACGCGTAGAGGAACCCGAGGCCGAAGCCCACCAGGTGCGCCAGGTACGCGACGCCGGGCCCGCTGCCGGCGCCGCGGGCCGCCAGCCACTGGAGGACGCACCAGAAGATCAGCACGATCCAGGCGGGGAACCGCAGCGGCAGGAAGAAGAGGAAGGGGAAGAGGCTGGTGACGCGTGCCTTCGGGAAGAGGTACAGGAAGGCGCCGAGCACTCCGGAGATCGCTCCCGAGCCTCCGACGAGGGTCTGCGCGGAGTGCGCGTGGGCCACCGCGTACCCGACGAGCGCGAGGTAGCCGCAGCCGAGGTAGAAGAGGGCGAACTGCAGGTGCCCCAGTCGTTCCTCGGCCATGGCGCCGAAGACGTAGAGGAAGAGCATGTTGCCGAGGAGGTGCAGCCAACTGCCGTGGACGAAGAGGGCCGTCAGCGGGGACGGCAGCGCGCCGGGGGTGCCGGTCAGCAGTTCGGCGGGGATCACCCCCCAGCGCCGGAAGTACGCGCTCTGCGCCGCGAGCAGCGCGTCACTGGTGCCGTACTCGTGGTTCAGACCGGACACCGGACTGATCAGGAAGATCAGACAGGAGGCCGCCATCACGCCATACGTCACCACCGGACCCCGCTCGATCATGCACAGATCATGACGTAAAGGGAGGGAGTGGGACAGGGTGCCTCGCCGGGCCACAGGGGTACCCGTGAGGCCGTAGGGTTACGGGCAGTACATCCGCAGTTCGATGGCGCACCGCGGGCTCGGCACCCGGCACGACCGGCACGAAAGAGGACGGCAACCCATGACGACGGTTCCCATGCCGACCGCGACGACCCGCTGGCGGTGCGCGCTCTGCGGCAATCTGACGCGCTTCGACGTGACCAGGTCTTCCAAGGTCGTCGAGTACGTCCATCTGGACCTTGCCGGTGAGCCGAAGGTCGAGGAGCGCGAGGTGGTCAGTGAGACCATCGAGTCGGTCCGCTGCCGCTGGTGCAACGCGGTGGACCAGATCGAGCTGGTGGACAGGCCGGACGCCGCCTCCTGACAGGAGGCCCGGCGGGGGCGAGGACGACGGGTAGTGGGGTGAGAACGTGGAGCAGCCCGCAAGCGGTGCTGAACCGGCCGGCGCGGCCGGAGACGCCGCCGAGGCGCTCGACCGCCCGCTGCCCGAAGGGGTGCGGCGCCGGGTCGTCGCGCTGGTGTCGGACGCCTTCGGCGGTCTGACCGTCGCGGAACTGCCCGCGCAGTTGCGGCAGTACGCCCGTTTCACCCCGTCCCGCCGGGTCAAGTTCGCGGGCAACGCCATGGCCGCCGCCCTGGAGGGCGACCCGGTCTTCCGGCAGCGGATCGGCGAGCGGTTCAAGGATGCGCAGCCGGAACTGGCCGGCGCGGTCGAGTCGGGTGCGCCGCCGGCGGCCGCCGACCCGGTCGACGTCGCCGCGGCCGCCTATGTGCTGCGCCCCGCCGGCTGGGCGAAGCTGGTCGCCGCGGCCGGCGAGGAGGCCCAGCGGGCGGACGCCGAGCGCGCCGACGAGGAGGGCCGCCGCGAGCTGGAGCGGCTGCGCGCGGAGCTCGCCGAGGCGCGGACGCAGACGCGCAACGAGACGGAGCGGCTGCGCGCCGAGCTGGACGCGGCCCGCAAGGAAGCCGAATCGCTTCAGCGCAAGCTCCGCAGCGCGCAGAGTGACGTCAAGCGGGGCGAGGCCGCCCTGCGCCGTACGCAGGCGGACATCGACGCGATCCGGGCCGAGGCGGCCGCGCAGGTCTCCGCCGCCGAGAGCGAGACGCGCCGTCTCAAGGCGCGGCTCGGTGAGACGGAGGCCGCCCTGGAGGCCAGCCGCCGGGCCGCCCGGGAGGGGCGCTCGGTGGAGGACATGCGGCTGCGGCTGCTGCTCGACACCGTCCTGGAGTCGGCGCAGGGCCTGCGCCGCGAGCTGGCGCTGCCGCCGGCCTCGGTCCACCCGGCGGACACCGTCGACGCGGTCGCGCCGGGCCGGATGTCGCCCAAGGACATCGCGGCGCGCGCCCTGTCGGAGACCGATCCGGCGCTGCTCGACCAGCTGCTGGCGCTGCCGCAGGCGCACATGGTGGTGGACGGCTACAACGTCACGAAGACCGGCTATCCGACCATGCCGCTGGAGAAGCAGCGGCTGCGGCTGCTCGGCGGCCTTTCGGCGCTGGCGGCCCGTACGGGCGCGGAGGTCACCTGTGTCTTCGACGGCGCCGAGCTCGCCGCGCCGGTGCTGCTCGCGCCGCCGCGCGGGGTGCGGGTGCTGTTCTCCAAGCCGGGCGTGACGGCGGACGAGCTGATCCGCCAGCTGGTGCGCGCGGAGCCGTCGGGCCGGCCCGTGGTCGTGGTCTCCACCGACCGCGAGGTCGCCGACGGCGTCGCCAAGTCGGGCGCGCGGCCCGTCTCCTCCGCGCTGCTGCTGAAGCGCCTTTCGCGGCTCTCGTGAAGTGCCGGGCCCCTTGCCCGAATTCGTCCCACTCTGAGCAGTACCTTGCGCCAACGTACCGTCAACTGCTCATGACGCAGTGTGGAATGTGTGTAAAGAATGGGGCTCCTGAGCGAGATTTTCCGTATGAGGATTTGAACTGATCACAGCATGGTCACTAGGGTCTGCTCGAACCTTCGCGCAGTTGATCGCCCACCCGGGGTGACAGTGAAGGAACCGTCTCGCCCGCGCAGTCCCCCGCGCAGCACCCGAGTGGTCGAGGCGGCTCTCGAAGGAGAAGGAGCTCGCCTCCGTGGCGTCCCACCGTCGTCCCAAGCAGCCGAGCCGTGCCCGCGTGACCGTGCTCACCGCGACCGCCGCCGCTGCCGTCGCCCTGTCCTCCCAGGCCGCTCAGGCAGAACCCAAGCCGAGCAAGAGCGAGGTCAAGGCCAAGGTCGACAAGCTCCACCACGAGGCCGAGGAGGCCACGGAGCAGTACAACCTGGCCGAAGAGCAGCGCGAGAAGCTCCAGAAGGAGATCAGCGCCCTCCAGGACAAGGTGGCGCGCGGCCAGGAGGAGCTCAACACGCTGCGCGACAGCATCGGTTCGGTGGCCAGCGCCCAGTACCGCGCCGGCGGCATGGACCCCTCCCTCCAGCTCTTCCTCTCCTCCGACCCGGACAGCTACCTCGACAAGGCCTCCGCCGTCGACCAGTTGAGCGCCAAGCAGGCCGAGGTCCTGGAGACCATCCAGGCCAAGCAGCGCACCCTCGCCCAGGAGCGCGCCGAGGCGACCGCGAAGCTCGCCGACCTCGAGGACGTCCGCAAGACGCTCGGCGAGAAGAAGAAGGCCTTCCAGGGCAAGCTCGCCGAGGCCCAGAAGCTCCTCAACACGCTCACCGCCGAAGAGCGCGCCAAGATGCAGGAGGAGGAGCAGCGCGCCAGCCGCGCCGCGAGCGACCGCGTCGAGCTGGGCAACGAGGTCCCCGCCTCCGCGCGCGGCGCCGCCGCCCTCGCGGCCGCCGACACCCAGGTCGGCAAGCCGTACATCTCCGGCGCCGAAGGCCCCAACGCCTACGACTGCTCCGGCCTGACCCAGTGGGCCTACCGCCAGGCCGGCGTCAGCCTCACCCGCACCACGTACACCCAGCAGAACGACGGCGTGAAGATCGGCCGCAGCCAGCTCAAGCCCGGCGACCTCGTCTTCTTCAACGGCCTGTCGCACGTGGGCCTGTACGCGGGGAACAACACCGTCCTGCACGCGCCGAAGCCCGGGACGGTCGTCCGGTACGAGTCGATGGACTGGCTGGGCACGTTCCAGTTCGGCGTCCGCATCTGACCCCGGGACGCGCCCGTACACTCCCCTGATCGGGGGAATCGCAACACTCCCAGCTGACGCTCCGCCCCGCCGGTGACCTTGTGGTCTACCGGCGGGGCGCCGCTGTTCGAGCCCTCCGGGGCCGCGGACGGCCTTTGGCCTGTGCGTAGCCGTCCGGCTACTGTCTGGCGCGCAACGCACACAGCTGAAGGGAGCGCGGTTCGTGGCGTCCCATCGCCGGTCCTCGCCGTCGGGTCTCTCGGGTCTCACCCAGGTCACCCGGAGCGCGACGGTCACGGTCCTCTCCGCCGCGGCGGCCACCGCGGCGGCCACCGCGGCGGCCGCTCTCGGCGCGGCCCCCGCGGGCGCGGCTCCCGGTGAGCCGGCCGACACCACGGAGACCACCCGGGCCAGGGTCGACCGGCTCTTCGAGGAGGCCGAGAAGGCCACCGAGGGGTTCAACAAGGCCGACGAGCGCGCCGACGCGCTGCGCGAGCAGGTCTCCCGCACCCAGGACGCCGTCGCCCGCGGCCAGGAGCGCATCAACCGCATGCGCGGCGCGCTCGGCACGGTCGCGGGCGCCCAGTACCGCTCCGGCGGCATGGACCCGGCGCTCGCGCTGCTGCTCTCCGACGACCCCGACACCTACCTCGACAAGGCCGCGACCCTCGACCGGATCAGCGAGCGGCAGAGCCGCGCCCTCACCGAACTGCGGCGCGCCCAGCGCCTGCTGGGCCAGCAGCGCGCCGAGGCCACCCGGCAGCTGGCCGAGCTGGAGCGCAGCCGGGACGCCGTCGCCCGCCACAAGCGGGTCGTCGAGCGCAAGCTGGCCGAGGCGCGGACGCTGCTCAACTCCCTCTCCGCCGAGGAGCGCGACAGCCTCGACCGGGCCTCGCGCTCCGGGCGCGACGACGTGCCGCCGCTCGAAGGGGCGGAGGGCCCCGCGGGCGAGGCCGCGTCCGAGCGGGCGGCCGCCGCGGTCCGGGCGGCCCGCTCCGCCGTCGGCCGCCCCTACATCTGGGGCGCCAACGGACCGTACGGCTTCGACTGTTCGGGCCTGACGCAGTGGTCGTACGCGCAGGCGGGCGTCGCCCTGCCGCGCACGTCGCAGGCCCAGCGCAACGCCGGGCGGCACGTGCCGCTCTCCGAGGCGCGCCCCGGGGACCTGGTGACGTACCGCTCCGACGCCAGCCACATCGGGATGTACATGGGCAACGGACAGGTCGTCCACGCCCCCTACCCCGGCGCGCCGGTGCGCTACGACCCCGTGGGCATGATGCCCATCTCGGCCGTCACGCGCGTCTGACCGTACGATCGCCGGGTGGTGGTGCGGAGGCGTGCGGTGGTGGTCGCGGCGTTGGGCCCCCTGCTGTTCTCCGGGATCTCCTCCGGCTGTACGGCTCCGGGGACGACGGCGCGCAGCGAGGAGCTCCGGGCGGGGGTGGACCGGTGGGCGGCGGCCGTCCGCTCCGGTGACCTCGCCGGCGTTCCGCTTGCCTCCTGGTCGTACCGGATCGTCGGGGCGCGGCGGGACGGCGACGACCGGGCCGCCGTCCGCGCGGAGCTCGGCTACCGCATCGAGGGGTACGACAGCGGCCCCGTCACCACCGAGCGGGCCCTGCTGCTCGCACGGCGGGACGGCCGCTGGCAGGTGACGTCCGACCGGCCCGCGCAGGGCGCCGCCCAGCAGCTGTGGGACCAGGGCGCCGTTGAGGTCGTACGCGGCCGGCGGAGCCTGGTTCTCGGCTCCGGGCAGGACACGGAGCGGCTGCGGGCGGTCGCGGCCACGGCGGACCGGGCGGTTCCGGCGGTGTCGGCCGCCTGGGCCGGGCCGTGGGCCCGGCGCGTGGTGGTGCTCGTCCCCGGCTCGCTGGACGGCATGGGCGCGCTGCTCGGCGCGCCGGCCGACCGGTACCGGGGCATCGCGGCGGTGACGACCGGCCGGGCCGGGGGCGGCCCGGACGCGCCGGCGGACCGGGTGGTCGTCAACCCCGAGGCGTACAACGCGCTCAGCGGCTTCGGCCAGGACATGGTGCTCACCCACGAGACGGCCCACGTGGCCACCCGGACCCACACCTCGGCGGCGACCCCGATGTGGCTCTCCGAGGGCTTCGCCGACTGGGCGGCCTACCGGGGCTCGGCCCACCCGGCCGCCCAGGCGGCGCCCGGTCTGCGGGACGCGGTACGCGCCGGCCGGCCCCCCGCGGCGCTGCCCTCCGACGCCGACTTCGCCTTCACGGGCGACGCCGGCGCCCTGGCCCGCGCGTACGAGGGCGGCTGGCTGGCCTGCGCGCTGATCGCCGACCGCTGGGGCGAGCCGGAGCTGCGGGCGTTCTACCGCGCGGTGGGCGCGCACCCGCGCCGCGAGGCCCGGGAGGAGGCCGTGGCGACGGCGCTGCGCGAGGTGCTGGGCACGACCCCGGAGGAGTTCACCGCCCGGTGGCGCGGCTATGTGCGGGAGCGGCTGGGCTGAGCCCCTCCGCCCTCCCTGCCCTCATGCTCTCAGTCCAGCGTCTGGACGATCTCCTGGCGGGTCGGTGTGAGGACGACGCGGCCGCGGGCGCCGTTGACGAGCGGCAGGTACGGCGGGACGTGGCCGCACTCGACGTCGGCGACGATCGGTACGCCGAGCGGGCCGAGCGCGTCCAGCACGGCCTCGGCCTGCGTGAGCGAGGCCCGGTCCGGCGCCGTGGTCCGGCCTACCAGGACGGCGTTCGCGGCGTCGAAGAAGCCGGCCAGGCGCATCCCGTGGAGGTTGCGGCAGATCTCCAGCGCGTCGTCGTCGCCCACCGCCTCCACGTAGACCAGCAGCCCCTCGGGGGCGTGGGCCCGGGCGAACGCCGTGACGTCGCCGTACGGCGTCCCCGCCACGTTGCTCACCGTCTCGATGCACCCGCCGATCAGGCGCCCCTCCACCTCCAGGTCGCCGTCGCCGTCGAGCCGGGTCCAGGTGCCGGTGGCGTTCAGGGTGTACTCGCGGACGTCCGGGAAGGCGCTGTAGTCGTCCCAGCCGGTGGTGCGGTGGCGGCCCGGCGGGGTCTGGGCGAACCGGCTCCCCTCGGGCAGGGCGGCGATGTCCAGCCAGGACAGCAGCCCCTCGGGCGTCCGGTAGGGGGTGTCCATCAGGTTGTTGCCGTGCAGGGTCGCGACCCCGGTCAGGAGTGTCAGCGGCGTGAGGATCGTCGACATGTCCGAGTACCCGACCAGCCAGGTCGGCTCGGCCTCGCGGAGCCGGTCGAAGTCGAGCAGCGGCAGCAGGTCGATCGCCGTCTCGCCGCCCCACGGCGGCACGACGGCCCTGACGGCCGGGTCCGTCAGCATCGCCATGAGCTCCGCCGCGCGCTCCGCCGCCGGGGCGCTGACGTGCCCCGAGCCGTCCATGCAGTCGCCGACGACCACCTCGTAGCCGCGCGCCTCCACCGTCGCGACGGCCACCTCCAGGCGCCCGCGGAGCTCCTTGGGGACACCGCTGGAGGGGGAGGTGACGGCCACGCGGTCCCCGGGACGCAGAGGACGGGGGTAGCGGATCGGCGCGGCGGGGGTACCGGAGGGAGTCATGATCGGAGTGTGGCAGAGGCCCTCAGGAGGCCAGTACCCGATTTCGGTCGTCGGTGTCCCGGTCCGTGGACGCGGCGCCGCCCTGCGCCGGGACCGTCGAGGCCCGCTCACGCGTGCGCGGCTCCGTGACCGTCTGCGCCCACAGCACGCGGCACGCCGTCAGCGTCGCCGCCACCAGGAGCCCGTTGCGCACCAGCAGGAGCAGCAGCCCCAGGGGATCGCTGTCCGCCACGTGCGAGAACCAGATCGGGAACTCCAGCAGCGTCACGCCGGTCGCCGCCAGCACCAGCCGGGCCGCCTTGCGCATCCGGCTGGCCGGGAAGACCAGGCAGACCGACGCCAGGCCCACCAGCCACAGCATGTACTGGGGACTGATCACCCGGCTCGTCGTGGTGAACAGCAGCACCGCCACGAACGCCGCGTCGCACAGCGTCGTCTTCCCGAACGCGCCCGAACGCCACACCCGCACCCGCCACACCAGCAGCCAGCCGAAGGCCGCCACCGTCAGCGCCATCGCCGCCGTGGAGACCACCGGCACGTACGGACCCAGGAACTCCACCGAGCCGTAGTTCAGCGTCGCCCGCCCCTCCCAGCCGAAGTGCCGCGCCACGTGGAACACCAGCGCCCCCAGCGACTCCACCTCGGTGCCCCGGTCCCGCTGGAACGTCAGGAACGCCAGCGCCCCCGGCATCGCCGCCATACAGAGCAGCAGCACCCCGGCCGCCGCCACCACCGCGGCGGTCCACGAGCGCAGGGTGACGCGCCCGCGCCGCGTCCCCGCGAGCAGCAGCACCGGCCAGACCTTCAGCATCGCGCCGAAACCGGCCAGCGCCCCCATGATCCGGGGGTGCCGGACGCCCGCGAGCAGCGCGGCGACGGCGACGGCGGTCACCATCAGGTCGTAGCGCGCGTACGAGGTCGGCCCCAGCAGCGGAACGCCCGCGACCCACACCCAGGCACCCGACAGGCACTTGCCCGGACGCCGGCCCGCGTACAGGAGCAGGCCGAAGACGGCCGCGTCGCAGGCGAAGGCGAGCAGGAAGAAGGCGGAGGCGTAGTCGAGGAAGGGCAGCAAGCCGGGGGAGAGGACGGCGAGGGCGGCGGCCGGCGGGTACTGCCAGGTCACGTCGTCCATCGGGTACGTACCTGCCCGCAGCACGTCGTACCAGCCGCGGTAGATCTGCGAGATGTCGGTGGTGATGTCCGGGCCCGGCAGCTTCATCACCTTGAAGACAAGGAGGAGCAGAAGGATCCTGGTCAGGAGCCATATGGGGATGGGGCCCTTCATGCCTACCTCTACCTCTACGTCGTCTTCTGGTGGGGGGTGGGGACTGCGCGTGGGCGACGGAGCGGGGCCGTTCGGTACTGTCGGCACCGATGCAAACGATGCACAAGACCTTGATCGTAACCAACGACTTTCCGCCCAGACCCGGTGGGATTCAGGCGTTCTTGCACAACATGGCGCTCAGGCTCGATCCCGAGCGTCTCGTTGTGTACGCCTCCACCTGGAAGCGGGGGCGTGAGGGCGCCGAGGCGACCGCTCTGTTCGACGCGGAACAGCCCTTCCGGGTTGTCCGCGACCGTACGACGATGCTGCTGCCCACCCCCCGGGTCACCGCCCGCGCGGTCGCGCTGCTGCGGGAGCACGGCTGCGAGTCGGTGTGGTTCGGGGCGGCGGCCCCGCTCGGCCTCATGGCGCCCGCGCTGCGCCGGGCGGGCGCGAAGCGGATCGTCGCCACCACCCACGGCCACGAGGCCGGCTGGGCCCAGCTGCCCGGCGCGCGGCAGCTGCTGCGGCGCATCGGCGAGGGCACGGACACGCTCACGTACCTCGGCGAGTACACGCGCTCGCGCATCGCCGCCGCGCTGACGCCCGAGGCCGCCGCACGGATGACGCAGCTGCCGCCGGGCGTCGACGAGAAGACCTTCCACCCCGGCTCGGGCGGCGACGCCGTGCGCGAGCGCCTCGGGCTCGCCGAGCGGCCGGTCGTGGTCTGCGTCTCGCGCCTCGTCCCGCGCAAGGGCCAGGACACCCTCATCAGTGCCATGCCCGCGATCCTCGCACGGGTGCCCGACGCGGTCCTGCTGATCGTGGGCGGCGGCCCGTACGAGAAGGACCTGCGCCGCCTCGCCGCGGAGACGGGCGTGGCCGGATCCGTGCGGTTCACCGGCGCGGTGCCGTGGGAGGAGCTCCCCGCGCACTACGGCGCCGGCGACGTCTTCGCCATGCCGTGCCGTACGCGGCGCGGCGGCCTCGACGTCGAGGGCCTCGGCATCGTCTACCTGGAGGCCTCGGCCACCGGCCTCCCGGTCGTCGCCGGCGACTCCGGGGGCGCGCCCGACGCCGTCCTCGACGGCGAGACCGGCTGGGTCGTGCGCGGCTCCTCCTCCGCGGAGTGCGCCGACCGCATCGTCACCCTCCTGGAGGATCCCGAACTCCGCCGGCGCATGGGGGAGCGGGGCCGCGCCTGGGTCGAGGAGAAGTGGCGCTGGGACTTGCTGGCGGAGCGGCTGCAGCGCTTGCTGTGAGGGCCGTGGGTGGCTCGGGGGGCGGCGGCTTGCCCTCCGGGCGCGGTCGCGCTTCCGCGGGGGCGGCTGCCGCCGGCGGGGTGCGGTGCGGGGCCCCTCCGGGCTCGACTCCTCGCGGTCGGCGGCCTTGGGATCGTACGGACGCAGATCAGTCTCGGCGCCCGACCCGCGCCCACCGGGCAGCAAGCACCGCGCAACGGCCCGCAGCGGTCAGGCCCGGTAGATCGCTTCGATCTCGTCCGCGAAGTCCTTCGCCACCACGTTCCGCTTCAGCTTCAGCGACGGCGTGATGTGCCCCGCCTCCTCCGTGAACTGCGACGAGAGGATCCGGAACTTCCGCACCGACTCCGCCTTGGAGACCGCCGCGTTCCCGTCGTCCACGGCCCGCTGGACCTCCGCCAGGAGCTCCGCGTCCTCCCGCAGCGACGCCGCCGTCGAACCGGACGGCTTGCCGTGCTCCGCCGCCCAGCGGGCCAGGAACTCCTCGTCCAGCGTGATCAGCGCGCCGACGAACGGCCGGCCGTCGCCGACGACCATGCACTCGGCGACGAGGGCGTGCCCCCGGATGCGGTCCTCGATCACCGCCGGGGCGACGTTCTTGCCGCCCGCGGTGACGAGGATCTCCTTCTTCCGGCCCGTGATGGCGAGGTAGCCGTCCTCGTCCAGCGTGCCGATGTCGCCCGTGTGGAACCAGCCGTCGGCCAGCGCCTCCGCGGTCGCCGCCTCGTTGTTCCAGTAGCCCGAGAAGACGTGCTCGCCGTGCAGCAGCACCTCGCCGTCGTCGGCGATCCGTACCACCGAGCCGGGCAGCGGCTGGCCGACCGTGCCGATCTTCGGCCGGTCCCACGGGTTGAACGCGGTCGCCGCGCACGACTCCGTCAGGCCGTACCCCTCCAGCACCGTGAAGCCGATGCCGCGGAAGAAGTGCCCGAGCCGCTCGCCCAGCGGCGCGCCGCCCGAGATGGCGAACTCGCCGCGCCCGCCCAGCACCGCGCGCAGCTTGCTGTAGACGAGCTTGTCGAAGACGAAGTGCTTCAGCCGCAGGCCGAGCGACGCGCCCTGTGGGGAGTCGACGGCGCGGCTGTACGCGATCGCCGTCTGCGCCGCCTTGTCGAAGATCTTGCCCTTGCCGTCCGCCTGCGCCTTGGCGCGCGCCGAGTTGTAGACCTTCTCGAAGACGCGCGGGACGCCGAGGATCAGGGTCGGCCGGAAGGAGGCCAGTTCGTCGGTGAGGTTCTTGATGTCGGGAACGCAGCCGAGGCGGATGGGCGCGAGGACCGATGCCACCTCGACCAGCCGGCCGAAGACGTGCGCGGCGGGCAGGAAGAGCAACACGGAGCACTCGCCGGTACGGAAGAGCGGCTTGAGGCGCTCCACGACGTTGCCGCACTCGGCGAAGAAGTTGCGGTGGGTCAGCACGCAGCCCTTGGGACGGCCGGTGGTGCCCGAGGTGTAGACGATGGTGGCGATGTCGTCGGCCTTGGCGCTGGCGCTGCGCTCGTCGACCGTCTCCTCGGAGACGTCCGCGCCGGCCGCGACCAGCTCGTCGATCCCGCCCTTGTCGATCTGCCAGACGTGCCGCAGCTCCGGCAGGCGGTCGCGTACGGACGCGACGGCGGCCGCGTGCGCGTCGCTCTCGACCATCACCGCGACCGCGCCCGAGTCGCCGAGAATCCACTGCACCTGCTCCGGCGAACTGGTCTCGTACACCGGCACGGTCACCGCGCCCGCGCTCCAGATCGCGAAGTCCATCTGCACCCACTCGTAGCGGGTGCGGGAGATGAGGCCCACCCGGTCGCCGGGCCGCACGCCCTGCGCGATCAGGCCCTTGGCGGCGGCCCGCACCTCGGCGAGGAACTGGGTGGCGGTCACGTCCGTCCAGGCACCGGCCACCTTGCGGCCCATGACAGCCACGTCCGGGTGCTGCGCGGCATTGCGGCGGATGAGATCCGTCAGATTGCCGTCCGTGGGGACCTCGTACAGGGCCGGAAGGCTGAACTCGCGCAAGACTGCTGCTCCTCATCGGGCGCCGGCGCCACGGCTCTGTGTGATGCACCGGCTGCGGTCCATGATCGGGCAGGTGCTCGGTGGGGGTGAGCACGACTGGACTGCCCGGACGTTACCGACCGGTACTAGGTTCCCGATAGGGGCCCCGGCCGAATGTTCGCTGCGTCACACGTGTTCGGGGGTGCTTCGCGCACAGTAGTCCACAGTCGTGACGACTCGGAAGTAACCGCAGGTCCGAGCGCTTAGGGTGGGGAGCTATGCGAGGCACGAGGGTCAACGTGATCAGTGACGTACACGGGAACGCCGAGGACCTGGCCAGGGCGGGGGACGGCGCGGACGCCCTGATATGCCTCGGCGACCTCGTCCTCTTCCTGGACTACCACGACCACTCGCGCGGCATCTTCCCCGACCTCTTCGGCGTCGAGAACGCCGACCGGCTCGTCGAACTGCGCACCGACCGCCGCTTCGACGAGGCCCGTGAGCTGGGCCGCCGGCTCTGGGCCGAGCTGGACATGGACCGCGAGACGGCCATCGAGGCGGCCGTGCGCAAGCAGTACGCCGACCTCTTCGCCGCCTTCCCGACCCCGACGTACGCGACGTACGGGAACGTCGACATGCCCGGCCTCTGGCACGAGTACGCCCGCCCCGGCACCACCGTCCTGGACGGGGAGCGCGTCGAGATCGGCGGCCGCGTCTTCGGCTTCGTGGGCGGCGGGCTGCGCACCCCGATGCGCACCCCGTACGAGATCTCCGACGAGGAGTACGCGGCGAAGGTCGAGGCGCTGGGCGAGGTGGACGTGCTGTGCTCGCACATCCCGCCGGAGCTGCCGGAGCTGACCTACGACACGGTCGCGCGCCGCTTCGAGCGCGGCAGCCGGGCGCTGCTCGACGCGATCCGGCGGACGAAGCCGCGGTACGCGCTGTTCGGGCACGTCCACCAGCCGCTGGTGCGGCGCATGCGGGTGGGGGCGACGGAGTGCGTGAACGTCGGCCATTTCGCGTCGACCGGGACGCCGTGGGCCCTGGAATGGTGAAGCGCGGCCACGCGATAACCTTCCCCCCTCAGACTCACCCAAGGAGCCACAGCGATGGCGGAACACACCAGCTCGAGCATTGAGATCGAGGCGGCGCCGGCCGACGTCATGGGCGTGATCGCCGACTTCGCGCGCTACCCCGAGTGGACGGGCGAGGTGAAGGAGGCCGAGGTCCTCTCGACGGACGCCGCCGGCCGCGCCGAGAAGGTCCGGCTGCTGCTGGACGCGGGCGCGATCAGGGACGAGCACACCCTGGCGTACACCTGGACCGGCGACGACGAGGTCAGCTGGACGCTGGTCAAGTCCCAGATGCTCCGCGCGCTGGACGGCACGTACCACCTGGCCCCGCTCGCGGGCGGCACTCGCACCAAGGTGACGTACCGGCTGACGGTGGACGTCAAGATCCCGATGCTCGGCATGATCAAGCGCAAGGCGGAGAAGGTCATCATCGACCGCGCCCTGGACGGCCTGAAGAAGCGCGTCGAGTCGACCGCCTCCCAGGCCTGAGCCGGGGGGCCAAACCGCCCCGGTAGCGTGGGCCCATGCGCACCCTCCTCGTCACCGGCCCCGGCGGCGCCGGCCGCACCACCCTCGCCGCCGCGACCGCCCTCGGCAGCGCCCGGCAGGGGCAGCGGGTCCTGCTGCTCACCAGTGACCGGGAACCCGCCGAGTGGTTCCGGGACACCTTCCCGGACGGTGACGGCCCCGTCGTCCGCCGTATCGACTCCGGGGCGTACTTCCGCGCCGAGATGCTGGCCTTCCAGGAGCGCGCCGCGACCGCCCTCGGTCTGCTCGGCGCCACTCCCCTCGCGGAGGAGGAGCTCACCGAGCTGCCCGGCAGCGACCGGTTCGCCCTGCTGAGGGCCCTGCGGGACGCCGCCGCCGGGGACTGGGACCTCGTCGTCGTCGACCTGCCGCCGCTGCCCGACGCCCTCGCCGTACTCGCCCTCCCCGCGCAGCTGCGCCGCTACCTGCGGCGGCTGCTGCCGCCCGAGCGGCAGGCCGCCCGCGCGCTGCGGCCGATGCTCGCCCAGCTCGCCGGCGTACCGATGCCCGCCGAGTGGCTGTACGAGACCGCGGGCCGCTGGGACGGCGAACTCGCCGCCGTCCAGGCGCTCGTCGAGGCCCCGACGACCTCGGTGCGGCTGGTCGCCGAGCCGGGACCGGCCGCCACCGCCGCACTGCGCACCGCCCGCGCGGGGCTCGCCCTGTACGGCCTCGCCATCGACACGGTCGTCGCCAACCGGATCCTGCCGGCCGCCTCCGCCGACCCATGGCTCTCCGGCCTCGCCGCCGAGCAACAGGACCACCTGAAGGCGCTGTACGCGGACCATGAGGACCACGAGGGCCTCGGCGAGGTACCGCACCTGGGGCGCGCGCCCCGCTCCGCCGACGACCTCGCCCTCCTCGGCGTACCGGACGTGACCCGGGACGCGGCCCCGGACAGCGTCCGGCCCGCGCCGGAGTGGACCGTCGAGGACCGCCGCGACCCCGACGGCGTCCTGGTCTGGCGGATCCCGCTGCCCGGCGCCCGCAAGCCCGACCTCGGGCTGGTCCGCCGAGGCGACGAACTGGTGCTCACGGTCGGGCCGTTCCGCCGCATCGTGGCCCTGCCGTCCGCCCTGCGCCGCTGCACCGTCTCGGGCGCGGGCCTCGCGGACGGCGTGCTGAACGTGCGGTTCACACCCGACCCGGATTTGTGGCCCCGCACGCGGTAACGTCGACAGTGACCCAGCCACAGCACCGCCGCAGCAGCCGCAGGAGTACGCCATGAGCGATGCCACCCAGCATCCCGACGCCGACGCCTGGGCGAAGGCCTGCGCCGAGGACTTGGAGGACGAGCGGGCGCGCCGCCGCGGGCAGGCCGGCCCGCCGCCCGGCGCCGCCGCCGAGGAGCTGCGCAAGCTCGTCGACGCGGTCGCGGAGAAGGTCGCCGGCTTGCGCGCCCCGCTGCTCGGCGCGGGCGCGCAGAACGCCGTGCAGCAGCTCGTCAGCCAGGCCAAGTCGGCCGTGGAGCCGATGATCGAGCGCAACCCCGAGGTCTTCGACCACCTCGCCGCCGCCGGCAGCGAACTGCTCGCCGCGTACCGCTCCGCCGTCGAGGGCCAGGAGCGCCGCTGGACGCAGGGCCGGCCCGGAGCCGGGAAGAGCGACGACGGCTCCGGCCGCGACGACCGCGACAACCGTGAAGGCCCGGACCCGAGCGAGCACATCGACCTGGACTGAGGGCTCCGTGCCCGCCCTCGGGTACGGTTGGCCGTAGCGGGGCTCGACCGAAAACTGAGGGACACATGGGACTCACCATCGGCGTCGACATCGGCGGCACGAAGATCGCGGCCGGAGTGGTCGACGAAGAGGGCACGATCCTCGACATCCACAAGGTGCCCACCCCGCCGACCGCCGACGGCATCGTCGACGCGATCTGCGCCGCCGTCGCCGAGGCGGGCAAGGGCCACGAGATCGAAGCGGTCGGCATCGGTGCCGCCGGTTACGTCGACGACAAGCGCGCCACCGTCCTGTTCGCGCCGAACATCCACTGGCGGCACGAGCCGCTGAAGGACAAGGTCGAGCAGCGCACCGGTCTCCCGGTGGTCGTGGAGAACGACGCCAACGCCGCCGCCTGGGGCGAGTACCGCTTCGGCGCCGGCCAGGGCCACGACGACGTCATCTGCATCACCCTCGGTACGGGGCTCGGCGGCGGCATCATCATCGGCAACAAGCTGCGCCGCGGCCGCTTCGGCGTGGCCGCCGAGTTCGGCCACATCCGGGTGGTGCCGGACGGTCTGCTGTGCGGCTGCGGCAGCCAGGGCTGCTGGGAGCAGTACGCCTCCGGGCGCGCCCTCGTGCGGTACGCCAAGCAGCGCGCCGCCGCCACCCCGGAGAACGCCACGATCCTGCTGGCGCTGGGCGACGGCACCCCCGAGGGCATCGAGGGCAAGCACATCAGCGACGCGGCCCGCCAGGGCTGCCCGGTCGCCGTCGACTCGTTCCGCGAGCTGGCCCGCTGGGCCGGGGCGGGCCTCGCCGACCTGGCGTCGCTGTTCGACCCGTCGGCGTTCATCGTCGGCGGCGGCGTCTCGGACGAGGGCGAGCTGGTCCTCGGCCCGATCCGCAAGTCCTTCCGCCGCTGGCTGGTGGGCGGCCGCTACCGCCCGCACGCCCAGGTGCTCGCGGCCCAGCTGGGCGGCAAGGCCGGGCTCGTCGGCGCGGCCGACCTGGCCCGCCAGGGCTGATCTTCACGTATCACGGTGCCCGCCGCGTCCTCACCCGGATGCGGCGGGCACCGTCATATCGTGCTGGTATGACGCTCGACGACCTGCCCAACTCCCGCACCGAGCCGGACGGTTCGGCCGTGATTCGGGTGCTCTCGTACAACGTCCGCTCGATGCGCGACGACGAGGACGCGCTCGCGCGGGTGATCCGGGCGTGCCGGCCCGACGTGGTCTTCGTCCAGGAGGCGCCCCGCTTCTTCCGGTGGCGCAAGCACGCCGCGCGGCTCGCCGCGAAGAGCGAGCTGGTGGTGCTGACGGGTGGCGCGACGGCGTCCGGGCCGCTGCTGCTGTGCTCGCTGCGGATGACGGTCGAGCGCACAGAGGACGTCCTGCTGCCGCTCACGCCCGGCCTGCACCGGCGGGGCCTGGCGACGGCGGTGGTACGCGCGGGCGGCACCCGGCTCGGGCTGGTCGGCTGCCATCTGAGCCTGAGCTCCGACGAGCGGTACGCCCAGGCCGGGATGGCCCTGGACCGGCTGGCCGCCCTGGGCGCGCCGCACGCGATCCTGGCGGGCGACGTCAACGACGAGCCGGACGGGAGCGCGTTCCGGCGGCTCGCGGCCGAGCTCCAGGACTGCTGGTCGGTACGGCCCTGGGGCGGCGAGCACACCTGGGCGCCCGGCGAGCCGCGCAAGCGGATCGACGCGGTCTTCGCCACGAAGGACATCGAGGTGCTCGGCTGCGGCGTCCCACAGGGCCTGCCGGGCGTCACGGACGCGGACCTCCGCGCGGCCACGGACCACCTCCCGGTCCTGGCGGCGCTGAGGGTCCCGGGCAGGTCCTAGGGGGTGTCCCCCAGCCCTTAGACGACGGCGCCCCGGCCCGGGTCGTCGTCCTCCTCGTCGCCGTGGCGCATCCGCGCCACGAGCGTGAGGAAGCCGCCGACGAAGCCGCCCACGCACAGGGTGGTGAGCCACCACGTCATGTCCCACTGGAGCAGCACCGCGGCCAGCATCAGCACCGGGCCGCCGACCACGCCGAGCCACGCGAACTTCGCGGTCGTGTCCGCCTCCGGCAGCGGCGGCGGCTCAGGGGGGACGAAGTGGCCCTCGTCCGAGGCGTCGAGGTCCTCCTCCTTGGGCTCCGGCAGCGCGTAGTCGCGCGGGCCGCCGCCCCCGACGCCGGGGGCGAAGACCACCGAGCTGCCCAGCGGCCGGTCCGAGGCCCCGCCCGCGTCGCGGGTGCCGTCGTCCTCGGGGTCGTTGTCGACGTCGTCCTGGGCGCCGCGGACGCCGTGGACGTCATCGATGCCGTTGACGCCGTTGACGTCGCCCTCGGGCAGCGCGAGGTCCTCCACGGCCTTGAACGTGAACGGCTTGACGCCCGGCGGGTCCGCCGGCTCCTCGCCGTACCCGGCGACGATCGCCGCCCATGCCGCCTCTTCGTCGAACGGCTGCTCGTCCCGCTTGTCCGAGTCGTGCTGCTCAGCCACCGGTGGTGCTCCCCTTCTCGCCGACGCTCGGAGCGAGCCGGCCGATGAACGCGTAACTCTCCTCGAAGATCCGCTCCGCGTCGTGGTCCAACGTCGCCACGTGGTAGCTCTGTTCCAGCAGGACCTCCCGGACGTCCACCGAGGAGATCCGGCTCAGGATGCGGGCCGAGTCGGCGGGCGACACCACGTGGTCCTGCGGGCTGTGCAGCAGCAGCACCGGCTGCGTGACCTGCGGGAGCTCGCCGTCGACCAGCTTGAAGAACCGCCGCACCGAGTGCGCGGCGTGCAGCGGCACCCGGTCGTACCCGGCCTCCGTCATGCCCTCCTTGGCTATGTCGTCCACGATGCCGGGCCGCGACGGGACGAGGTGGCGCACGACCGGCAGCGCGTGGGCGGCGAGCCCGTGGATCTTGTTCGCCGGGTTCACCAGCACGATGCCCCGCACGGCGTCGCCGTGCCGCGCGGCGAGCCGCAGGGTGAGAGCCCCGCCCATGGACAGCCCGAAGACGAAGACCTGCTCGCACCGGGCCAGCAGCCCCCGCAGCTCGCGGTCCACCTCCGCGTACCAGTCCTGCCAGGTGGTGACCTGCATGTCCTGCCAGCGGGTGCCGTGCCCGGGCAGCAGCGGCAGCGACACCGTCAGGCCGCGCGCGGCCAGGTACTCGGCCCAGGGCCGCAGGGACCGCGGCGAACCGGTGAAACCGTGACAGAGCAGCACGCCGACCCGGCCGCCCTCGTGGCGGTACGGCTCGGCTCCGGGGACGACCGGCACGGGGGTCTCCTGTTCGGGAAAGGGTGATCGGTGGGGTGGGGGTGGATCTCTGGAAGGAGGTGTACTTCACCGTACGCGACCGGACTGACACCGACCAGAGCCGTCGCCCCACCCGTCAGCCCATCAGGAAGGGGCCAGGCGCCGCACGGGTTATGGTCTGTTCGACGGAACACAGGAGAGGCACTCGAAACTTGATCTACGGCGCAATGAAGTTCTCCATCGGAGGGACGCTGAAGCTCGCCTTCAGGCCCTGGGTGGAGGGCCTCGAGAACATTCCCGCCGAGGGGCCGGCGATCCTCGCGAGCAACCACCTCTCCTTCTCGGACTCCTTCTTCCTGCCCGCGGTCCTGGACCGCAAGGTGACCTTCATCGCCAAGGCCGAGTACTTCACCTCGCCCGGCCTGAAGGGCAAGCTGACGGCCGCGTTCTTCAAGGGCGTCGGCCAGCTGCCGGTGGACCGCTCGGGCGCCCGGGGCGCCGGCGAGGCGGCGATCAAGAGCGGCATCGAGGTCATCGAGCGCGGGGAGCTGTTCGGCATCTACCCCGAGGGCACCCGTTCGCCGGACGGCCGCCTCTACCGCGGCAAGCCCGGCGGCCTCGCGCGTGTGGCGCTGGCCACGGGCGCGCCGGTCATCCCGGTCGCGATGATCGACACCGAGAAGATCCAGCCGCCCGGCAAGGTCGTCCCCAAGCTCATGCGCCCGGGCATCCGGATCGGCAAGCCGCTGGACTTCAGCCGCTACCACGGCATGGACGGCGACCGTTTCATCCTGCGCTCGGTCACCGACGAGGTGATGTACGAGATCATGAAGCTGTCCGGCCAGGAGTACGTCGACATCTACGCGACCGCCGCCAAGCGCCAGATCGCCGACGCGGAGAAGGCGGCGAAGGAAGCGGCGAAGGAGGCGGCGAAGGAAGCTGCCAAGGACGCCGCCAAGGCCGAGCGGGAGCAGCCCGGCGCCTGACGGCGCCGTACGTCCAGCTGTACAGAGCCGTACATCCAGGGGTGGGGAAGTTGGCCAAGCGCGAGCGCGTCGTGCGCATGTCCGTCGAGCAGCCGCTGTGGCGGGCCCTCACCGCGTACCGCGTCCTCACCATGGCGTACGCGGTGCTGCTGTTCGTCTTCACCCGCGACACGTTCGAGCGCCCCTGGGTGGCCGTCGCCTTCCTCGCCGTGATGTCCGTGTGGACGCTGGCCACCCTCCCGAAGGTCGCCGGCGCCGCCGGCTGCACCAAGCGGTTCCTCATCGCCGACCTCGCCATCGCCCTCACCGGCATCCTGCTGACGCCGCTCGCCGACGTGCACGCCCAGACGTTCGACGGCTCGACGCTGCCGACCATCTGGACCGCCGGCTCGGTCCTCGCGTACGCCATCAAGGGCGGCTGGCGCTGGGCCGCCTTCGCCTCGTCCCTCGTGGCCGCCGCCAACATCGTCGAACGCGGCCATCCCAGCCGGGACACCCTCCACAACGTCCTGCTCGTGTGGGTGGCCTCCATAGCCATCGGTTACGTGGTGGAGGTGGCTCGCGCCTCCGAGCGCACCCTCGCCCGCGCCCTGGAGATCGAGGCCGCCACCCGCGAGCGCGAGCGGCTGGCCCGCGACATCCACGACTCCGTCCTCCAGGTGCTGGCCATGGTCCAGCGCAGGGGCACGGCCCTGGGCGGCGAGGCCGCCGAGCTCGGCCGGATGGCGGGGGAGCAGGAGGTGGCGCTGCGCACCCTGGTGGCGGGCGGCCTGACCCCCACCTCGTACGTCTCCGAGGACGAGTCCCAGGGCGCCGTCGTCCGCGTCGTGGAGGAGCCGGACGACGACGACACCGCCGCCGGCGCCCCCGTCGACCTGCGCACGCTGCTCGCCCCGCACGCCGGGTCGCGCGTCACCTTCTCGGAACCGGGCGCTCCGGTGCTGCTGCCGCCCGCCGCGGCGAAGGAGCTGGCGGCCGCTGTCAGTGCCGCCCTGGACAATGTCCGCAGACACGCGGGCGACGGCGCCCAGGCGTGGATCCTCGTCGAGGACTGGCCCGACGAGGTGATCGTGACGGTACGGGACGACGGGCCGGGCATCCCGGAGGGCCGGCTCGCGCAGGCGGAGGGAGAGGGACGCATGGGGGTGGCCCTCTCCATCCGCGGCAGGCTCCGGGACCTGGGCGGGACGGCCGAGCTGATCTCGGTCCCCGGCCAGGGCACGGAAGTCGAATTGAAGGTTCCACGGGGGAAGGCAGGCGCAGGGAAATAATGACGGAGCAGCAGACCAAGGTGATGGTCGTCGACGACCATCCGATGTGGCGGGACGCGGTCGCCCGCGACCTGGCCGAGGCCGGTTTCGACGTGGTCGCCACCGCGGGGGACGGGGAGCAGGCGGTCCGCCGCGCCCAGGCCGTCTCCCCGGACGTCCTCGTCCTCGACCTGAACCTGCCCGCCAAGCCGGGCGTCCAGGTGTGCAAGGAGCTCGTCGCCGCCAACCCGGCGCTGCGCGTGCTGGTGCTGTCCGCGAGCGGTGAGCACGCCGACGTCCTGGAGGCGGTGAAGTCCGGCGCGACCGGCTACCTGCTGAAGTCGGCCAGCACGGAGGAGCTGATCGACGCCGTGCGCCGTACGGCCGTCGGCGACCCGGTCTTCACGCCGGGCCTGGCCGGGCTCGTCCTCGGGGAATACCGGCGGCTGGCCTCCGAGCCGGCGCCCGTCACCGGGCGGGACGAGCCGAAGGCGCCGCAGCTCACCGAGCGCGAGACCGAGGTGCTGCGGCTCGTCGCCAAGGGCCTGAGCTACAAGCAGATCGCCGAGCGCCTGGTCATCTCCCACCGCACCGTCCAGAACCACGTGCAGAACACGCTGGGCAAGCTCCAGCTGCACAACCGCGTCGAGCTCGTGCGGTACGCGATCGAGCGCGGCCTGGACGACGCGTGAACCAAGCGTAAGAGGGCGTAAGCGGGCGTAACTTCGCTACGCCCGCCCGGAATTCACCTTTCGTACCATCCCGGAGTGACGTGGGTCACCCTTACCGTGGCCGTGCAGCCCCTCGGCGACGACGAAGGGAAACGGTCCATGCGGGTGGGAGTACTGACCGGAGGCGGTGACTGCCCCGGCCTGAACGCGGTCATCCGGGGCATCGTCCGCAAGGGCGTCCAGGAGTACGGCTACGAGTTCACCGGTTTCCGGGACGGCTGGCGCGGCCCCCTGGAGGGCGACACCGTGCGCCTCGACATCCCCGCCGTGCGCGGCATCCTGCCGCGCGGCGGCACCATCCTCGGTTCCTCGCGCACCAACCCCCTCACGGTGGAGGACGGCATCCGCCGCATCAAGCAGAACCTCGCCAAAGAGGAGGTCGACGCGCTCGTCGCGATCGGCGGCGAGGACACCCTCGGCGTCGCCGCCCGCCTGAGCGACGAGTACGGCGTCCCCTGCGTCGGCGTGCCCAAGACCATCGACAACGACCTGTCCGCCACCGACTACACCTTCGGCTTCGACACCGCCGTCCAGATCGCCACCGAGGCCATCGACCGCCTCCACACCACCGCCGAGTCCCACATGCGGGTGCTCGTCGTCGAGGTGATGGGCCGTCACGCGGGCTGGATCGCCCTGCACTCGGGCCTCGCCGGCGGCGCCAACGCCATCCTCATCCCCGAGCAGCGCTTCGACGTCGAGCAGGTCTGCGCCTGGGTGACCTCGCGCTTCCGGGCCTCGTACGCGCCCATCGTCGTCGTCGCGGAGGGCGCCATGCCCCAGGACGGCGACATGGTGTTGAAGGACGGGACGCTCGACTCCTTCGGTCACGTCCGGCTCTCCGGCGTCGGCGAGTGGCTGGCCAAGGAGATCGAGAAGCGCACCGGCAAGGAGGCCAGGACCACCGTCCTCGGCCACGTCCAGCGCGGCGGCACACCGAGCGCCTTCGACCGCTGGCTGGCCACCCGCTTCGGGCTGCACGCCATCGAGGCCGTACGCGACGGCGACTTCGGCATGATGGTCGCCCTGCGCGGCACGGACATCGTGCGCGTCCCGATCCGCGAGGCGACGGCCCGGCTGAAGACGGTCGACCCGAAGCTGTACGAGGAGGTCGGAGTCTTCTTCGGCTGACCGGCTGACCGGCCGATCGGCTGCCCCGCCCGACCGGCGCGGGCGGGGCAGCGGTCGTATATTCGCGCTATCCGCGCGAAGGGAGACATATCGTGGAAGTCCTGGCCTTCGGCGTCCAAACGGACGAGAAGCCGCTGATGGAGGCGGCCTTCGCGGGCCACCACGACCTCCGCTGCCTGGACGTCTTCCTCACCGAGGACACCGCCCCCCTCGCCGCGGGGTACGAAGCCGTCTCCACCAGCGTCAACGCCGATCTCGACGCCCGCGTGCTGCGCGCCCTCGCGGCCGGCGGCACGCGGATGATCGCCCAGCGCTCCACCGGCTTCAACAACATCGACCTCACCGCCGCCCGGCAGCTCGGCCTCACGGTCGCCCGCGTCTCCTCCTACTCGCCCCACTCCGTCGCCGAATTCGCCTGGGCGCTCGCGATGGCCGTCAACCGCCGCCTCGTCCGCGCCGCCATCCGCACCCGCGACTTCGACTTCCGCCTCGACGGACTGCTCGGCCACGACCTGCACGGCCGCACGGCCGGCGTCCTCGGCACCGGCAGGATCGGCGAGGCGTTCGCCCGGATCGCCCACGGCTTCGGCATGAACCTCCTCGGCTGGGACCTGGCCCCCAACCCCGCCTGCGTCGCGCTCGGCATGCGGTACGTCGAGAAGGAGGAGCTCTTCGCCGCCTCCGACGTCCTCAGCCTGCACGTCCCGCTCGTGCCGGAGACCCGCCACCTGGTCGACGCCGCCGCGCTCAAGGCCATGAAGGACGACGCCATCCTGGTGAACTCCAGCCGCGGCGGCCTGGTGGACACCGACGCCCTCGTCACCGAGCTGCGCGCCGGCCGCTTCACCGGCGTCGGCCTCGACGTCTACGAGGCGGAGGCCGGTCTCTTCTACCTCGACAAGTCCCTGGAGCCCGTCACCGACGACACCCTCGCCCGGCTGATGACCTTCCCGAACGTCCTGGTCACCTCCCACCAGGCGTACTACACCGTCGACGCGGTGACCGAGATCATCGCGACGACGGTGCGGAACATCACCGACTACGTGGCCGGCCGCCGCAGCGAGAACGTCCTGGTCCCGCCGCCCGGCGACCTCATCGCGGGCTGACCTCCAGCGCCCGCAGCAGCTCCCGCACGACCGCCGCGCCGCGCAGCGTCAGCACCGACTCCGGGTGGAACTGCACGCCCGCGAAGCCCGGCCCGCGCAGCGCGTGCACCTCGCCCGTCGCCGCGTCGCGGCTGATCTCGACGCCGTGCGCCGCCAGCTCGGCGACGGTCCCGTCGTCGCAGCGGGCCGTGAAGCTGTTGTAGAACCCCACCGTCTCCGGCGTGCCGAACAGGTCGATCCGCACCTGGGCGCCCTGGAACGGCACCTCCTTGCGCACGATCGGCAGCCCCAGCTCGGCCGCGATCAGCTCATGGCCGAGGCACACCCCGACCAGGCCGTGCCGGTGGCCGCCGGCCCGGCGGACGAGCTCGGCGGCCAGCAACCGCAGCGACCGCATCTTCGGATCGGCCAGGTCGCCCGGATCGCCGGGCCCGGGCCCCAGCACCACCGGACCCTCGTGCGCGAGCACCGCCTCCCGCAGCCCCGGCTCGTCGAAGCGGCGGACCGTCACCTCCAGCCCCGACGCGCGCAGCAGGTGCGCGAGCATCGACGTGAAGGTGTCCTCCGCGTCCACCACCAGCGCGTGCCCGGCGGCCGGGGCGGCGGGCCGGTCCTGCATCTTCAGCCAGAACGGCGCCAGGTCGGCGCGCCGCGCGTCCAGCGCCGCCCGCACCCGCGGGTCGTCCGCCAGCCGCGCGGGCCGTACGGACTCCTCCTCCGGCCGCCCCGGACGCACGCCCAGCGCCGCCAGCACCCCCGCCGCCTTGGCGTGCGTCTCGGCGACCTCGCTCTCCGGAACCGAGTGCCGCACCAGCGTGGCGCCGACCGGCACGCGCAGCCCGCCGTCGGCCGCGATGTCCGCCGTACGGATCAGGATCGGCGAGTCCAGCGTCTGCGCCCCGCTCGCGTCCGTACCGAGCAGCGCCAGGGCGCCCGCGTAGTAGCCCCGGCCGCCACCGTCCGGCCCGAGGGGCTCATGGCGCTCGATGACCCGGCACGCGTTCTGCACCGGCGACCCGGTGACCGTGGCCGCGAACATCGTCTCGCGCAGCACCTCCCGCACGTCCAGCGACGAGCGGCCCCGCAGCTCGTACTCGGTGTGCGCCAGGTGCGCCATCTCCCTCAGTCGCGGCCCGATCACCACCCCGCCCATGTCGCCGACGGTGCACATCATCTTCAGTTCCTCGTCCACGACCATGGAGAGCTCGTCGGTCTCCTTGCGGTCGGCGAGGAAGGCCAGCAGATCCTCGGCCGTCGGCCCGCCCGCCGGATAGCGGTACGTGCCGCTGATCGGGTTCATCACGACCGTGCCGCCGGACATGCGGACGTGTACCTCCGGGCTCGCGCCCACCAGGGTGCGCTCGCCGGTGTGGACGACGAAGGTCCAGTACGCGCCCCGCTCACCGGTGAGCAGCCGCCGGAACAGCGCCAGCGCGTCCCGCCGCCCGAACCCGGGGATCGCGCCCCGGTACGTACGCCGGATGACGAAGTTCGCACCCTCCCCCCGCCCGATCTCGTCCTCGATGACCCGCCGCACGGTAGCGGCGTACTCCTCGTCCGAGACGTCGAAGCCCCCGCCCTCCACCACCACGTCGTGCGCGGGCAGCCGCTCCAGCACCTCGGCGAGCGGCAGCTCGTACGTCTCGTCGGCGACGAGCACCGACAGCGGCGTCCCGTCGTCGCGTACGTCGAAGCCGCGCTCCCGCAGCTGCCGGAACGGCACCAGCGCGAGCGTGGGCCGCGGGCCGACGGGGATGTCCGCGAGCCGCTCCGCCTCGTGGACGGCGCCGATCAACACCTCGACGGTGTCATGGTCACGGCCGGGCGTACGGCGGCGCAGCAGGGCGAAGGGCGGGCAGGGCGACTCGTCGTCGAGCAGTCGGTCGAGGTTCATGCGGTGCGTTCCTTCCAGGAGGAGAGGAACGGCCCGTGAAACGGGAGAAGGCCGCCCCTCGGGCGGCCTTCGCGGTGTCGGTGCGTACGCGAATCAGTGGGCCGCCGGATGAGCGGTCCACCACCAGTTCTGGATCGTCTGGGTCTTCTGCGCGTACATGCGCCGCACACTACCCCATGATTTCTTGTCTCATCAGGTGAGCTCACAGATGGACGTATCGGAAGAACCCGTAAGGTTGGTCAGGTGACCGTGAACGCTAAGACCACCGCTACCGGTGGCAACACCTGGCGAGACCTGCCCGCGGCGCAGCAGCCCGAGTACCCGGATGCCGAGGCTCTGCGCGATGTGATCGCGGACCTCGAGTCGTATCCGCCGCTCGTCTTCGCAGGCGAGTGCGACCAGCTGCGCGCCCGGATGGGAGCCGTCGCCAGGGGCGAGGCGTTCCTGCTCCAGGGTGGCGACTGCGCCGAGGCCTTCGACGCCGTGTCGGCCGACCACATCCGTAACAAGCTCAAGACGCTGCTCCAGATGGGCGCCGTCCTCACCTACGCCGCCTCCGTGCCCGTCGTGAAGGTGGGACGGATCGCCGGCCAGTACTCGAAGCCGCGCTCCAAGCCGACCGAGACCCGCGACGGCGTGACCCTGCCGACCTACCGCGGCGACTCCGTCAACGGCTTCGAGTTCACCGAGGCGGCCCGCGTCCCGGACCCGCAGCGGCTGAAGCGCATGTACCAGGCGTCGGCCTCGACGCTGAACCTGGTGCGCGCCTTCACCACCGGCGGCTACGCCGACCTTCGCCAGGTGCACGCCTGGAACCAGGATTTCGTGAAGTCGTCGCCGTCCGGGCAGCGCTACGAGCAGCTGGCGCGCGAGATCGACAACGCGCTGAACTTCATGAAGGCCTGCGGCACCGACCCGGCCGAGTTCCGCACGGTCGAGTTCTACGCCTCGCACGAGGCGCTGCTGCTGGACTACGAGTCGGCGCTGACCCGCGTCGACTCGCGGACCGGGCACCTGTACGACACGTCCGGCCACATGGTCTGGATCGGTGAGCGCACCCGCCAGCTGGACGGCGCGCACATCGAGTTCGCGTCGCGTATCCGCAACCCCATCGGCATCAAGCTCGGCCCGACGACGACGGTCGACGAGGCGCTGACGTACATCGACCGCCTCGACCCGGAGCGCGAGCCCGGCCGGCTGACCTTCATCGTCCGCATGGGCGCCGACAAGGTCCGCGACAAGCTGCCCGAGCTGGTCGAGAAGGTCACGGCGTCCGGCGCCACGGTGGCCTGGGTGACCGACCCGATGCACGGCAACACCTTCGAGGCGGCCTCCGGCCACAAGACGCGCCGTTTCGACGACGTGCTCGACGAGGTCAAGGGCTTCTTCGAGGTTCACAAGGAGCTCGGTACGCACCCGGGCGGCATCCACGTGGAGCTGACCGGCGACGACGTCACCGAGTGCGTGGGCGGCGGCGACGAGATCTTCGTCGACGACCTGCACCAGCGCTACGAGACCGCCTGCGACCCGCGGCTCAACCGCAGCCAGTCGCTGGACCTGGCGTTCCTGGTGGCGGAGATGTACCGCGACCAGTGATCCCGGATGAAGGTTGTTGACGGGTGATCTTGGCTGAAAACAGCCTTGACGTGCCGATGGGGCGCGGATCCATGTGATCCGCGCCCCATCGGCTTTTTCGTCGGCTTCCCGGCTGTTGCGCTCCGGGGGTGCGGGGTAAGGTTAGGTTAGCCTCACCGAGGAATCGGGAAGGGCTTCCAGAACCATTGGCCGTCCGACCCGTTTCCGGATCCGCAGGGAGGTGACCGCGTGTACGTCTGCTCGTGCTTCGGTGTCACGGAGAAGCAGGTCAAGGAACACGCGGACGCCGGCGCCTGCACGCCCCGCCAGATAGCCTCGGCCTGCAAGGCCGGCACCGACTGCGGCTCGTGCGTACGCCGGATCCAGGCCATCCTCGGCCGCGGCAACTGCCCGCGGCGCGAGCTGGTGGACCAGGGCAGGCCCGCCCTCACGGCCGACGTCGCGGAGACCGCCGAACCGCTGGTCGAGGCCGCGTAACAGTCGGGTCGGACGCCCGGACGCCTGGCCGTCCCGCGCCTAGCTGTCCGGCTGCTCGATCAGCTGGGCGATGTACAGCGCCTCTCCGAGCTTGTCGATCAGGTCCAGCTGGGTGTCGAGATAGTCGATGTGGTGCTCCTCGTCCGCGAGGATCGACTCGAAGATGTTCGCCGACGTGATGTCGCCCTTGGTGCGCATGACCTCGATGCCGCGCTTGAGCCGGTCGATCGCCTCCACTTCGACCTGGCGGTCCGCCTGGAACATCTCCGTGACGGTCTGGCCCACGCGGACGTGGAAGAGCCGCTGGTAGTTCGGGAGGCCGTCCAGGAAGAGGATCCGGTCGGTGAGCACCTCGGCGTGCTTCATCTCGTCGAACGACTCCGCACGGGTGTACTTCGCGAGCTTCTTCCACCCGTTGTTCTCCTGCATCTTCGCGTGCAGGAAGTACTGGTTGATCGCCGTCAGCTCGGCCGTCAGCTGCTCGTTGAGGAATTCGATGACCTCGGGGTCGCCCTGCATCGCAAAGGCTCCTTCCGCGCGTGTGATCGGGGGCACGTGCCGATGCCGCGCATCCTCGCATCGCCGAGGGAGGTCGTCCAGTAAGTACAGGCTTAGTGGGAGTTGCCCGAATCCGGCCCTGTACCGTCCCGTCCCTGGTCATGACCACCCCTCCCGGTCTGTCACCATTGAGGCATGGGTCACCCAGGGAGCGAGGAACACCGGGAGGCAGGGGAGTCCGAGCTTCCGCCGGGCCAGCGACTGCAGCGCGGCTGGCCGGTCACCCATTACGGCCCCGTCCCCAAGTTCAAGCCGGACCGCTGGGAGTTCCAGGTCTTCGGCGCCACGGCGGACGGCGAGAAGCGCAGCTGGACCCATGAGGAGTTCTCGGCCCTGCCGTTCTCCACGGTCGTGGCCGACCTGCACTGCGTGACGAAATTCAGCATGCTGGGGGCCGAATGGGGTGGCGTCCCCGCCCGTACGATCCTGGAGTTGGCTCCGCCGGCCGCCGGTGTCAGTCATGTGATGGTGTGGGCGGAGTACGGCTTCAGCGCCAACATGCGGCTCTCGGACTTCGCATCGGACCGCTCGATTTTCGCCACCCACAAGGACGGTGAGCTCCTCACCGCCGAGCACGGCTTCCCCCTGCGGCTGATCGTGCCGCATCTGTACGCCTGGAAGGGGCCCAAATGGGTCCGGGGCGTGGAGTACATGACCGCCGATCGCCGCGGCTTCTGGGAAGAGCGCGGCTATCACAACATCGGCGACCCGTGGCGGGAGCAGCGGTACTCGTACCAGGAGGAGCCGGGGGACGGCCCGGAGCTGTAATACCCCTCCCGGGTAGGCGGCCGCGCTGGTCAGTGGTGGTACTGGTGCACCACGGCGTGGCCCTTGCCGCGGCCGATCATCCACTTGTTGACCGGTGTGGTGATGACGAAGGCGGCGAAGAGGGCGAAGGCGAGCACTCCCCAGAAGAACGCGTCCGTCAGGTGGGCGTCCATGGCGCCGGGCCAGAGGGCGAGCACGCCGTTGTCGATGATCTCCATGACGGCGATGGAGAGCGTGTCGGCGGCGAGGGCGACCTTGAAGGCGGTCTTGAAGTCGACGCCCGCCTTGAGGATGCCGCGCAGGGTGAGCGCGTAGCCGAAGGTGAAGGCGAGGACGATCGCCAGAGCCATGGTGGGGAGGTTGTCCCAGCCGAGGGCGGTGCCGATGACCATGCCCAGGACCTCGCCGATGGCGCATCCGGTGAGGCAGTGGAGCGTGGCCTGGGCCGCCATGGACCAGCTGACCTTGCCGCCGCCCGTGTGGTGCTGGTGGTGCTCGTGATGCTGGTGCTGCTCGTGGTTCGCGGGCTGCTCGTGGTTCTCGTGGTGCGCGTGCTCGCTGTGCTCCGCGTGGCTGTCGTGTCGCATGAGATCCCCAACGTCCGGTAGCGGTTCCTGCCGACAGCAAGAACCGTATACCCCCCGGGGGTATTCCCTCAAGGGGTCATGTCATCGGAGCTTCTTCAGCCGCTCCACATCCGCCGCGTGGCCCTCCTTCCCGCCGGGTGTCTCGATGATCAGGGGCACACCCTCGGTCGCCGGGTGGCGCATCAGCTCACGGAACGGCTCCTCGCCGATGTGGCCGGCGCCGATGTTCGCGTGGCGGTCCTTGTGGGCGCCCACCACGTCCTTGGAGTCGTTGGCGTGGATCAGCTTCAGCCGTCCTTCCCCGACCGTCTCGACCAGCAGGTCGAGCGTCTGCCGCATGCCGTGCTCGCCGGTGAGGTCGTGCCCGGCCGCGAAGATGTGGCAGGTGTCGAGGCAGATGCCCAGCTTGGGGTGGGCGTCGAGCGCCTCGAAGTACGGGCCGAAGTCCCACGTCCGGGAGCAGAGCGAGGCACCTTGCCCGGCCGTCGACTCCAGCAGCAGGAACGGGTCGTCGTCGTGCGTCAGCTCGTCGAGCAGCGGCAGCATGTGCGTGCGCACCTGCGCGAGGGCCTCCTCGCGGGGGCGGCCCCCGGTCGCCGAACCGGTGTGCACCACCACGCCCAGCGCGCCGATCTGCCGGGCGCGGCGCAGCGAGTGGCGGAGCGATGCCACCGAGTACTCGACGGTCGCCTCGGTGTGGGAGCCGAAGTTGATCAGGTACGGCGCGTGGACGTACGCCGGTATCCCCTCGGCGGCGCACTCGGCGCGGAACAGCTCGTCCTGCGCCGGGTTCCCGGCGGGGGTCGCCCAGCCGCGGGGGTTGGCGACGAAGACCTGGACGGTCTCGGCGCCGAGCTCGCGGGCGTACGACAGGCCGGTCTTGGCGAGGCCGCCGGCCACGGGGACATGGCCGCCGACGGGGTTGCGCATGGGTGCTCAGATTCCCTTGGTCTTGATGGTGATGGTGCTGCCCTCGGGCGCCTTCTCGCCGCCCGGCACCGACTGGCCGCTCACGGTGTCGCTCAGGAAGGGGAAGGCCTTCTCGACCTCCACCCGGAAACCGGCGGCCTCCAGCTCGCGCCGTGCGTCGTCGACGCTGTCGCCCGTGACGTCGGGCACGGCGATCATGCGGGGGCCCTTGGAGACGGTGAGCGTGACCGTGTCGCCCTTGGCGGCCTGGCGGCCGTCGGCGGGGGACTGGCTGGCGACGGCGCCCGCGTCCTGGGCCGAGTGCACCCGTTCGGGGGCGACCTTCACGGCGAACCCGGCCGCCTCCAGCGTACGGGTGGCATCCCGGACCGGGTCGCCGGTGACGTCCGGAACGTCGACCGGGGCGCCCCGGCTGACCACGAGGGCGACGGCGGAGTCGGGGTTGCGCTTCGTGCCGGGTGCCGGGTCGGTGCTGATCACCGCGCCCTGCTCGATCTCCCGGCTGAATGCCTTGGTGACCACGCCGGGCGCGAGACCGGCCTTGGTCAACTCGCGCTTCGCTTCGGCGAGCGGCTTGCCCTCGAGGCCGGGGACCTTCACGATCTCGGGGCCGCGGGAGATGGTGAGCGTCACGGAGCCGTTGTCGCGGATCCGCTCGCCCGGGGCGGGGTCGCTGGCCATGACCGTGCCCCGCTCGTAGGCGCTGCTGTAGACCCGCTTGACGCCCTTCACGTCGAGGCCGGCGTCCGTCAGCCGCTGCTCCGCCTGCGCCTGGGTCTGGCCCAGGAGCGTCGGGACGCGGGTGAACTGCCCCGAGTTGATGTACCAGACGCCCGCGCCGACACCCAGGACGAGGAGGACGGCCACGAGGGCGGCGATCATCCCGCGCCGGGGGGTGCGCACCGCCGCCGGCCGCTCGGGCCGCGGGGCCGGCGGCGGCACCTCCAGGCGGCTGGTGTGCTGGACCGGCTCCTGTGGTTCGGGCAGCGGACGCGCGATCACGCTGGTGACGTCCTCCGGACCGCCGTCGCCGCCGTTCCCGGCGCCTGCCGGCGTGTGCGTCTGCGGCGGGTCCAGATCCAGCTGCTCGTCGCCGAGCGCGGCCCGGGCCTCGCGGGCGTGCGCGAGGAGCGCCACGGCGTCGTACGGGCGGGCCTCGGGGTTGCGGGCCGTGGCCAGCGCCACCAGCTCGTCCAGCTCCACCGCGAGCCCCGGCACGGCGGCGGACGGGGCCGGCACGTCGGCGTTCAGGTGCTGGTAGAGGACCTGGGCGGGCGTGTCGCCGGAGTGCGGCTTGGCGCCGGTCAGCATCTCGTACAGGACCACACCGCACGCGTACACATCGGTACGGGTGTCGGCGGCGCCGTCCTCGATCTGCTCCGGCGCCAGGTACGACACGGTGCCGAGCACCGATCCGGTGGTGTTGGTGGCGGCGCCGACGGCCCGTACGAGCCCGAAGTCGGCGACCTTGACCCGGCCGTCGTCCCCGATCAGGACGTTCTCCGGCTTCATGTCCCGGTGGACGAAGCCCGCCCGGTGGGCGGCGCCCAGCGCGGCGAGCACCGGCTCCAGGATGTCGAGCGCGGCCCGCGGGCGCAGTGCGCCGCGCTCGCGCAGCACGTCGCGGAGGGTGCAGCCCGCGACGTACTCCATGGCGAGGTACACGTAGGCCCCGTCGGCGCCCTGGTCGAAGACCCCCACCACATTCGGGTGCGAGAGCCGCGCCACGGACTTGGCCTCGCGGATGAAGCGCTCGACGAAGGTCGCGTCCGTCGCGAGGGCGGGGTGCATCACCTTGAGCGCGAGCACCCGGTCGAGCCGGGTGTCCAGGGCCCGGTACACCGTGGCCATGCCCCCGACGGCGATGCGCGCCTCGACTCGGTAGCGGCCGTCGAGCAGCTGGCCCACGAGCGGGTCGTGCAGGGTCGTATCCACCCGCCCGAGTCTACGAGCCCGCACCGACACCCCCGCCGCCCCGTACGGACCCCCGGCGCGACTGCAGCCGAGCTGTGACACCGCCGACGGCCCACGGGCCCGGCGGTGTCACACGCGCAGGTCAGAACGCCGGCCGCTCCGGGTCCAGGACCGCGCGCCCCTCCCGCGGGGACGACGCCTCCGCGAAGTGCCGGCGCGGGATCCTCCCGGCGCGGTACGCGAGGCGGCCCGCCTCGACCGCGTGGCGCATCGCCTCGGCCATCAGCACCGGCTCCTGCGCCCGCGTCACCGCCGACGCCAGCATCACCGCCGCGCACCCCAGCTCCATGGCGAGCGCCGCGTCCGACGCCGTACCGGCGCCCGCGTCCAGGATCACCGGCACGCGCGCGTGCTCCACGATCAGCTGGAAGTTGTGCGGGTTGCGGATGCCGAGCCCCGAGCCGATCGGCGAGCCGAGCGGCATGATCGCCGCACAGCCGACGTCCTCCAGCCTGCGCGCGAGCACCGGGTCGTCGTTGGTGTACGGCAGGACCGTGAAGCCGTCGTCGACCAGCGTCTCGGCCGCGTCGAGCAGTTCGACGGGGTCGGGCAGCAGCGTCCGCTCGTCGGCCACCACCTCCAGCTTGATCCAGTCCGTGCCGAGCGCCTCCCGCGCGAGCCGGGCCGTCAGGACCGCCTCGCCCGCGGTGAAGCAGCCCGCGGTGTTCGGCAGGACACGGATGCCCAGCTTGTCGAGGACGGACAGGACCGAGCCCCGGACGGTCGGGTCGAGCCGGCGCATGGCCACGGTCGTCAGCTCGGTGCCGCTGGCGGCGAGGGCGCGTTCCAGTACGTCGAGGCTGGGCGCCCCGCCCGTACCCATGATCAGCCGGGAGTCGAAGGCGGTCCCGGCGATGGTGAGACGGTCGTCCGCCATGGTTCAGCCCCCCTGGACCGCGGTCAGGACCTCGACGCGGTCGCCGTCGCCGAGCAGCGTCCCGGCCCACTGGCTGCGCGGGACGACGGTCTCGTTGACGGCGGCGGCGACACCGGACGGCGCTGTGGTGAGGGTGGCGACCAGCGCGTCGAGCGTGGTCGGGGCGGCGAGCTCGCGGGCCTCGCCGTTCACGGAGACGTTCATGACACTCCAACCGGAGAGACGGAAGAGACGGAAGAGACGGAAGAGGGGGCAGAAGCGGGGGAGGAGGCGGTCGTGGAGAAGCGGTCCGGGGCGAACGGACGCGCCTGTTCCGGCAGCTCACCGCTCACCAGCACCTCGGCCATCACGTCCCCCGTGACGGGCGTCAGCAGCACCCCGTTGCGGTAGTGCCCGGTCGCCAGGTGCAGGCCCGGCAGGGCGCTCGGGCCCAGCAGCGGCGCGTTGTCGGGGGAGCCCGGGCGCAGCCCCGCGCGGGTCTCGGCCAGCGGCAGCTCGGTGATGCCCGGCACCAGCTCGTGCGCGTCGCGCAGCAGCTCGTAGACCCCGCCCGCGGTGACCGTGGTGTCCCAGCCGAGCTCCTCGCTCGTGGCGCCTACGACGAGCTCGCCGTTCTCGCGCGGCACCAGGTAGACATGGCTGCCGCGCACAACCGCCCGTACCGTGCGGGAGAGGAACGGCGCGTACGCGCGCGGCACCGTCAGGCGCAGCACCTGCCCCTTGACGGGCCGTACCGGCGGAAGCACATCGTCCGGTACGCCGCCGAGCCGGCCGCTGAGGCTCCCCGCGGCCAGCACCACCTGATCGGCGGCGAGTTCCGTGCCGTCCTGCAAGGCCGCCCCGGCCGCCCGCTCCCGTACCACCGTCAGCCGCTCCGCCCAGCCGCGGTGGAAGACCACCCCGGCCCGCTCGCACGCGGCGACCAGGGCCGCCGCGAGCCGCCGCGGATCGACCTGGTGGTCGCCGTCCACCCGCAGCCCGCCGCGCACGCCGGGCGCCAGCATGGGCTCCAGGCGGCGGCACTCGCGGCCGTTGAGCCACTCGGACTCCAGGCCGCAGCGGCTCTGCAGCGCGTGCAGCTCGCGCAGATGGGCGCGGTCGTCGGCGTCCAGCGCGACGGCCAGCGTGCCGCACGCGCGGTAGCCGACGTCGAGGCCGCCCGACGCCTCCCGGAGTTCGGCGACGAAGTCCGGGTAGCGGCGCGCCGACGCGAGGTTGAGGGCGAGGAGCGTCTCCTCGCCGTAGTGGAGCTCGGTGACCGCGGCGAGCATGCCCGCCGCGACCTGGGCGGCCCCGCCGCCCGGCTCGGGGTCGACGACGGCGGTGCACAGCCCCCGCCGCGCCGCCCGCCAGGCCGTGACCAGGCCGATGATCCCGCCCCCGATGACGAGGACATCCGAGACGGCCGAGCCTGTACGTGTCGATTCCGTACGTGTCGATCCACGTGGATGCATGGGCGTCCAGCCCCTCCCTTCGCCGGCATGACCCGGATCAGGTTCGTACGGTCGGAGGCCGTCCAGCCTCCCTCTCAGCCCGGTGCGTCCGGGCTCCCGCGAGTGCTCTACGGCGGCCAGCCTAACCCGACCGCTCAACGGGCAGTAAGGGTGTCTTCACTCTGGCCCGACAACGCGTCACCTACGTATGGTGATCGCGTGAGCGAGCGGATGCATACAGAGATGCATACAGAGCGGCCCGCGGCCGAGCGGCGCGTCGTCATCGTCGGAGCCGGAATAGCCGGCGTACAGACCGCGGTGGCCCTGCGCGAACAGGGCTTCACGGGGCCGGTGCTGCTGATCGGCGCCGAGCCGCACCAGCCGTACGACCGCCCGCCGCTGTCCAAGGCGGTGCTGCTCGGCACGGCGGAGGGCTCCGCCTTCGAGGTCGACTTCGAGGCCCTCTCCATCGACCTGCGCCTGGGCCTGTCCGTGACCGGCGTACGCCCCCTCGCGCACGAGATCGACACGGAGGAGGGACCCGTTCCCTACGACGTGCTGGTCGTCGCGACCGGCGCCGTGCCCCTGGCGCTGCCCGGCTCCGAGGGCGTCCCCGGCGTCCATCTGCTGCGCACCCTCGACGACGCCGAGCGGCTGCGCCCCGTCCTCGCCGAGCAGCACGACATCGTGGTCGTCGGCGCCGGCTGGATCGGCGCCGAGTTCACCACGGCCGCCCTCGGGGCGGGCTGCGCGGTGACGGTCGTGGAGGCCGCGGAACGGCCGCTGGCGGGCGCCCTGCCGGCCGAGGTCGCCGCTCCGATGGCCGACTGGTACGAGGAGGCCGGCGCCAAACTCCTGACCGACGCGCGCGTGGGGCACGTCGAACCGGGCGAGGTGGCCCTGGAGGACGGCCGGATCCTGCCCGCCGGGGCGGTGGTCGTCGGGATCGGCGCCCGGCCCGCCACCGACTGGCTGACCGGCTCCGGCATCGCCCTCGGCACCGCCGGCGCCGTCCTCGCGGACGACCACCTGCGCACCTCCGTGCCCGATGTGTACGCCGTCGGCGACTGCGCCTCCTTCCCCTCCGCCCGCTATGGCGAGCGGCTGCTGGTCCACCACTGGGACAACGCCCTCCAGGGGCCGCGCACGGTCGCGGCCGGGATCGTGGGCGAGGCGCCGCACCCGTACGACCCGGTGCCGTACTTCTGGTCCGAGCAGTTCGGCCGCTTCGTGCAGTACGCGGGCCACCACGGGGCCGCCGACGCGATGGTGTGGCGCGGCGATCCGGCCGGTGCCTCCTGGTCCGTGGCGTGGCTGCGGGAGAACGTCCTGGTCGCCCTGCTGGCGGTCGGCCGCCCCCGGGACCTCGCGCAGGGCCGCAAGCTGATCGAGGCGGGCACACCGCTCGACGCGGAGCGTGTCGCCGACCCGTCCGTAGCCCTGAAGGCCGCGGCTCTGGCGTAGGTGCAGGTCGTGTCTCGCTGGTTCCGTGGCTCCGTGGCTCCGTGGCTCCGTGGCTCCGTGGCTCCGTGGCGCTTGCGACGCGCCCTCGGCCCAGCCCGGGTACCGCGTGTCAGTCCGGGATGGCACGCTTGTCCCGTGACCGAGATTGACGCAAAGATCGATGCTCTCGTCCCCGCCTGGCTCCACCTGCCCGACATCGCGGAAATGCTGGATGTCGAGGTGACGCGCGTGCGGCAGCTGGTCAAGGAGGGCCAGCTGATCGCCGTGCGCCGCGGTGAGAACCGGACGCTGCAGGTCCCTGCCGCCTTCATCAAGGACGGCAAGGTCCTCAAGGGCCTCTCCGGGACCCTGACGCTGCTGCGGGACGACGGCTTCACCGACGAAGAGATGCTGGAGTGGCTCTTCACCCCCGACCCGTCCCTGCCGGGCACGCCCGCGCAGGCGCTCAGCGAGAATCGCGGCACGGAGGTGAAGCGCCGAGCCCAGGCGCTCGCCGTCTGACGAACCGAACGAATACCGACACCAGGTGGTGTACGGGCCGGCCCGCGCTCGCGCGCGGCCGGTCCGTGCACCACCGCACCAACGGGGGGAACCTCTGATGGCCACCGCACGCGCGCTCCTGTCCGACGCCCGGCTGTACCTGTGCACGGACGCCCGGAAGCGCCAGGGGGACCTCCCCGAGTTCCTCGACGCCGTGCTCGCCTCCGGTGTGGACGTCGTCCAGCTGCGGGACAAGGGCATGGAGGCCGGCGAGGAGCTGGAGCACCTGGAGGTGTTCGCGGACGCCTGCCGCCGCCACGGCAAGCTGCTCGCGGTGAACGACCGGGCCGACGTGGCGCACGCCATCGGCTCCGACGTGCTGCACCTGGGCCAGGGTGACCTGCCGGTTCCGGCCGCGCGCGCGATCCTCGGCGACCAGGTGCTGATAGGCCGCTCCACGCACGGCGAGGCGGAGGTCGACGCGGCGGTCGCCGAGCCCGGCGTCGACTACTTCTGCACCGGGCCCTGCTGGCCGACGCCCACCAAGCCCGGGCGGTACGCGCCGGGGCTGGACCTCGTCCGGTACGCCGCGTCGCTGGACCAGCGGCGGCCCTGGTTCGCGATCGGCGGCATCGACGCGGACAACCTGGACCAGGTCCTGGACGCCGGTGCGCGCAGGATCGTCGTCGTACGCGCGATCACCGAGGCCGACGACCCGGCGGCCGCGGCGGCGTCGCTGGCCAAGCGGGTGCGCGAGCGGGCCGCCTGAACCGGTCCTCCGAGGGGGCGCGGGCCCCGATTTGTCCGATGGGTGGACAACAACCCGGCAAAACGGACGAATTCACCTGCTCCGGTTGGGTGACGGACCCGCCGTCGTTAACCTGCCCGTATGGCCCTTGGCACACCCTCAACCAGGACAGATCGCGCCCACACCGTGCGCGATCTGCTCGCGACCGGCAAGACGACGTACTCCTTCGAGTTCTGGGCGCCCAAGACCGAGAAGGGCGAGCGGAACCTCTGGAACGCGCTGCGCCGGGTCGAGGCGGTGGCGCCGAGCTTCGTCTCCGTGACCTACGGAGCCGGCGGCTCCACCCGTGCCGGGACCGTCAAGGCCACCGAGCAGATCGCCGCCGACACCACCCTCACGCCCGTCGCGCACCTCACCGCGGTCGACCACACCATCGCCGAGCTGCGCAACATGATCGGCCAGTACGCCGACGCCGACATCCGCAACATCCTCGCCGTCCGGGGCGACCCGCCCGGCGACCCGATGGGCGAGTGGGTCCCGCACCCGCAGGGCGTCAGGTACGCCGCCGACCTCGTCCGGCTGATCAAGGAGTCCGGCGACTTCTGCGTGGGCGTCGCCGCCTTCCCGGAGATGCACCCCCGCTCCACCGACTGGGACACGGACATCCGCCACTTCGTGGACAAGTGCCGGGCGGGCGCCGACTACGCCATCACCCAGATGTTCTTCAACCCGGAGGACTACCTGCGGCTCCGCGACCGGGTCACGGCCAAGGGCTGCGAGACGCCGATCATCCCGGAGATCATGCCGGTGACGAACGTCAAGCAGATCGAGCGATTCGCCCGGCTGAGCAATGCGCACTTCCCGCCCGCCCTGAAAGAGCGCATCCTCGCCGTCAAGGACGATCCGGCCGCTGTACGCTCCATTGGCATCGAGTTCGCAACGGAGTTCGGCGCTCGTCTGCTGGCCGAGGGTGTCCCCGGGCTGCACTTCATCACGCTGAACAACTCCACTGCGACGCTCGAGATCTACGAAAATCTCGGACTGCACACGCAGTCCTGACCGGCCGTACCCGCCACGTCCCGGGGCGGCGGCCGTACGAGAGGGGCGGGCATGGGCTGGACGGTCCTCTACATCGCGTTCGGAATCGTCGCGCTGTGGCTGCTCGGTGAAGTGCTCCTGCAGTACAAGGCCCGGCTGCGGTGGCGCCTGCTCGCCTTCGCCGGCTTCCTGGGCGTGGTGCTGGGCGTCCTGCTGCCCTCCGTCACGGTGATCATCGGGGGCGCGCTGGCGTTCGCCGTCGGCCAGACGTACGTCACGCTCTCCTTCCGGCGCGGCTTCTCCACGGGCTGGGCGCTCGGCGGTCGCCCCGGCGCGAGCCGCCGTCGCCGGGGCGGGGGAAGCGCCGCCGCGCCCACGCTGGAGGTCACGGACCTGGCGTACGACACGCCCGAACCGGCGCCCGAGGCCGGGCCCGCCGAGACCACGGCCGTCTACGAGCCGCAGCCGCTCCCGGACGAGACCGGGCAGTACGGCGTCTACACGGGCCCCACCGGCTACGGCGCCGACCGGGCCGACGACCCGGACGGGGCCGCCGACCGCACCGCCGCGTACGACACCGGCTTCGGGAGCCCCTCCCCGGCCGGCTACGACCAGCAGGACGCCTACACGTACACCGCGTCCTACGACTACGGCACCGGCCACCAGCAGTACGCCACCTACTCGGACCCGTACATCGGCCCCAGCGCCGCCGGGCCCGCACCCGGAACCCAGCCGTACGGCGCGTACGACGGCTACGACGGCCTGCAGCCCTACGCCGACCCCTTCGCCGGGCAGTACGGCGGCGACACGCCCCCCGGCGGTGTGTGGGTGCCGCAGCAGCGCGACGCCGAGGGGCAGTACCCCCCGCCGCCGCCCGGGCAGCCGTCCCCCTACGGCTACGACCCGAACGACCCCCAGTACCGCTACTGAGGCCTACCGCTACTGAGACCCGCGGAAGGCGGCGCCCTCCACGATCAGGCCCGCCACCAGGGCGCCCGACATCCCGGCGTGCGCCAGGCCGCCGCCCGGGTGCGCCCAGCCGCCGGCGAAGTGGAGCCCCGGCAGCGGCGCCGGATTGGCCGCCGGGAGCAGCGTGCCGCCCGCACCCGCCAGCGCCGGGCCCGGCACCTGGTACGCGCCCGTCTCCCGGAAGGTGTCCGCCGGGGTGCGCACCTCCCGCCACAGCAGCCGCTCTCGCAGCCCCGGTACGGCCGCCTCCGCCGCCTCCAGCATCCGGTCGGCGAAGGCGCCCGCCGCCGCGTCCCCCGGGCCCTCGCCCCACAGGTTCTCCGACGACCAGGCACCGCCCGCGGGGACGGTCGCGGTCACCGTGATCGCCTCGTGGCCCCCGTCCGGACGCAGCCGCTCGTCGTCGGGGCGCAGCACCGTCACCGTCGGCCGGTCGCACAGCCGGGCGTGCGCGAGGCCGTCCAGCTCGTCCGCACGGTCGGTGGAGTGCACCACCGTCCGGTGCACGGCGTCGGCGGGCCGCGCGCCGCGCACAGCGAGGCACAGGGTCACCCGCCCGGTGCGCAGCGCTTCCTGGTAGCGGGGCCACTCGTCCTGGCTCTCCCACTCCAGCACCTGCTCCCGGTACAGCGCGGGCACGGGCGCGCCCGCCACCACCTGGTCCGCGTCCACCAGGGTCCCGTCGGCCAGCTCCAGGCCCGTGGCGCGGCCGCCCTCCGCCACCACCCCCGTCACCTCGGCGCCGAAGACGAACGCGACCCCGCGGGCCCGGCAGCGCTCGTACACGGCGTCGGCCAGCGCCCGGATGCCGCCCGTCACGTACCAGCTGCCGAAGGTCTGCTCCATGTAGGGCAGGACGGCGGCGGACGCCGGCGCGGTGGCCGGATCGAAGCCGTACGCGAGCGCGTAGCTCTCCAGCAGCGCCGCCAGCCGGGGGTCGCGCAGCTCCCGGCGGCCCACCTCGGCGAGCGTCGTCGCCGTCCGGCGCAGCAGGCCGGTCTTCAGCGCCGGGTACGGGTCGCGGCGCAGCGGCGACACGTCGGCCGGCAACGGCTCCTCCAGCAGCGGGCGGCGCGAGCGGTCCCAGGCGTCCCGCGCGCGGGTGAGGAAGTCGCCCCACCGCTCGCCCACCCCCGCACCGAGCGCCGCGTCCAGCGCCGAGACGACACCGGCGCGTGACGCGTTCGGCAGGGAGACCGCCGTGCCGTCGGCGAAGACGTGCCGGACGGCCGGGTCCACCTGGGCCATCTCGACGCACCGCTCCAGCGGCTCCTTGCCGGTCTTGACGAACAGGTCCCGGTACACCGCGGGCAGGTGCAGCAGACCGGGGCCGGTGTCGAAGGCGAAGCCGTCGCGCTCGAACCTGCCCACCCCGCCGCCGTACGTCGCCGCTCGCTCGTACACCGTCACCCGGTGGCCCGCCACAGCCAGCCGGGCCGCCGCCGCCATGGCGCCCATCCCGGCGCCGATCACCGCAATCCGTGCCATGTCAGGGACGATATCCGGCCCCACTGACAGCGCCGCGTCTGGGCAGGAACGCGGAGGTCTGAGTACCCGTACCTAGGCGGCGAGATGAGTAGGGACGCGGATGGGCCCCGGACTGCCGGGACGGAAGAGTGGAGACCACGGAAGGGGCGCGGGTCCGGCACCGCCGACACGGGGCGGCGGAACGGCACCCGCGCACCTGACGAACGGGGAGGCGGGGGGACGCACGGGGGAACGGGGAAACGGGGGACACGGGGGAAGGGAACGGGGGAGCGGGGGACACGGGGGAACGGGGGAAACGCCGGTTCGGACGGGCTCGGGGGGATCGAGCCCATCCGGACCGGCTATCCGCGTCCCGTCCGAGTCCTATCCCCGTCCTATCCGCGTCCGCTCACGCGCCCGTGCAGCAGCCGGGACAGCGCCGCGTGGACGTCGTCGATGGAGCGCTCGCTCTGGAACGCCTGCCAGTCCAGCGCCGCCACCAGCACCATCCCGACCAGCGCGGCCGCCGTCAGCGAGACGTCGATCTCCTCGCTCAGCTCACCGGCCGCCACGGCCTCCCGCAGCACCCCCTCGACGACGGCCACCGCCTCCTGGCGTACCACCAGGAGGGTGGACTGCCAGGCCCGGTTGGTGCGCCACAGTTCGGCCACGTACAGCTGGGTGAAGGACGGGTAGCGGTCGATGAAGACCAGACCCGCGTGGATCATCGCGTCCAGCGCCTCGACCCGCGTCCCGCCACGGGCCGCCGTCTCGTCGGCGGCGGCCCGCAGCGAGGCCGTGAGCAGGCCGACCCCGTGCCGCAGCAGCTCCTCGAAGAGCTCCGTCTTGCTCTTGAAGTTGTAGTAGACGGTGCCCTTGGCCACCCCGGCCCGTTCCGCGATCTCGTCCACCGTCGTCGCCGAGAACCCCTGCTCGGCGATGAGGGTCACGGCGGCCTCGTACAGCTTCGTACGCGTGGCCTGCCGTCTGCTGCTCTGGGTGTCCATGGCGTCGATTCTCACAGGACCGGTCACAGGGTCAGCTCCGGGTGGAGCCGGTCCAGGCTCCACACCTGCTTGCGACGGGCGGAGACGGCCGTCAGCGCCAGCGCGCCCAGGGTGAAGGCCGCCAGGACCGCGCAGGCCTGCCAGACCGGGCCCAGACCGCCGCCCGTGATGAGCCGGCGCAGCGCCTCGACCACGTAACTCATCGGCAGGAAGGGGTGGATCGCGTTGAAGAAGCCCGGGCTGGTCTGAACGGGGTACGTGCCCCCGGCCGAGGTCAGCTGGAGCATCAGCAGCGCCAGCACCAGGATCCGGCCGGCCGCGCCGAAGCGGGCGTTCAGCCACTGGATGATCGCCGCGAAGCAGCAGGTGACCAGGGCCAGGAAGGCAACCGTCAGCGCGGCGTGGGCCATCTTCAGACCCAGCCCCCAGTGGAGTACCGACATCAGGGCGGCCACCTGGAGGAGGCCGATGGCGGCGACCGGCAGCCAGCCGGCCAGCGCGATCCGCCAGGCGGAGGCACCGGCGGCGAGCGCGCGCCGGTTGAGCGGCTGGATCAGCATGTACGCCACCATGGCGCCCACCCAGAGGGAGAGCGGGATGAAGTACGGGGCGAAGCCGGTGCCGTAGTTGTCCGCCTTGTGCAGCGACTGGGCGGCGAGCTTGACCGGGTCGGCCATCACCTCGGTGCGGCGGTCCCGGTCCTCCTTGTCGTAGTCCGGGATCTTGTCGACGCCGTCGTTGAGGCCGGCGGCGAGCTCGGTGGAGCCGTCGGCGAGCTTGAACAGGCCGCCGCTGAGCTCCCCGGCGCCCTTCTTGAGCTTGCCGACGCCCGTGTCGAGATCGCTGGAGCCCGTCTTGGCGCTCGTCACACCGGAGTGCACCTTGTCGGCGCCCTCGGCGACCGCGTGGGCGCCCTTGTTGAGCTCGTTGATCTTCTTGACGGCGTCCGCCAGGTCGCTGTCCAGGTTCGGTGCCCGCTTGGCGAGGGCGTCGGCCTTCTTCTGGAGGTCGACCAGCTGCGCGTCCAGCTTCTTCAGGTCGCCGTTGCCGTCCTTCGACAGCTCGTGCAGGTCGTCGGCGATCTTCGCCACATCGGCGGCGGAGACCTTCGCGCGCTCCATGGCCGGGCACAGCTGGGCGTCGGGGAGCGGCGCGTCCTCGCAGCGCTCCTTGTGGATGGCCGCCAGCTCGTCGGCCGCCTTGTGGGCGCCCTCGCGCGCGGTGGGGCCGGTCTTCACGATGAGGTCGAGGTTGTGGCGCATGGCCTGCGACAGGTCCGAGACCAGCCGGGCCGAGTCGCCGATCTTCTTGCCGTTGTCCTTCAGGTACGGGCGGACGTCGGCGGCCACGCCGTTGACCTTGTCGGCCAGCTGCTGGGTGCCCTGCGCCACCTCCCGGGCGCCGTTCTCCACCCGGCCCGCGCCCTTGTCGAGCTCCTTCAGGCCGCCGGCCAGCTTGCCGCTGCCCTCCTTGGCGTCCGTCAGCCCCTTGGACAGGTCCTCGGAGCCCTTCTTCGCCTTGCCGACGCCGTCCTTCACCTGGTCGGCGCCCTCGGCGGCCTTCTCCGTGGCGTCGTGGATGTCCGAGAAGGAGATGAAGATCTTGTCCAGGAAGGAGCGGGACGACTTCGTCGAGGCGGCGGTGCGCACCTCGGAGAACACCGTCCGCGAGATCTGCCCGACGATGTAGTTGTTGGCGTCGTTCGTACGCACCTGGAGGGCGCCCGTCTCCGGCGAGTCGCCGGAGCTGGAGGCGATCCGCTCGCTGAAGTCCCGGGGCATGGTCAGGGACAGGTAGTACGTGCCCTCCTCCACGCCCTCGCGTGCCTCGGCGTCGCTCACCTCGTGCCAGTCGAAGACCTTGCTGTCGCGCAGGTTCTTGGTGATCTCGTCGCCGGCGTTGAGCTTCTTGCCGTCGGCGGTGGCGCCCTTGTCCTCGTTGACGAGCGCCACGGGGATCTTGTCGAGCCTGCCGTACGGGTCCCAGAAGGACCACAGGTACAGCGCGCCGTACAGCAGGGGCAGCAGCAGGATCGCGACGAGTGCGGCGCGCGGCAGCTTGCCCCTGCCGAACCGCTTCAGCTCAAGCGCGGCCAGTTTCGGCGAGCGCATCGGCCGCCCCCTCCTCGGTCTCGGTGGTGCGGATGGTGATCGTGTTCCCGGGCGCCTCGCTGCACACGGCGAGCACGGTGGTGCCGCCGGCGGCTATCGACCGCAGCATCGACCAGGCCTCGGCGCGGGCGGCGTCGGAGAGCTTGAGGTCGGTGTCGTCGACGGCGAGCAGGCGCGGCTCGCCGATGAGGGCGAGGGCGACGGACAGGCGCAGGGCCTCCAGCCGCTCCAGGTCCCGTACGGAGGTGCGCTCACCTTTGGGAAGCGCGGCCGTGTCCAGTCCGGCGGCCTTCAGGGCCGCTTCGATGCGGGCGCGGGAGGCGGCGGCGCGCTCGGCGGGCCGGCGCAGCAGGGCGCGCGGCGAGGTGCCGAAGCGGCGCTGGAGCAGGGCGCGCTCGTGCAGGTGCTCGGCGACGGTGAACGCCGGGTCGAGGTCGCTGACGCCCGGGACGTGCCCGAGCGCGCTGACGCGGCGGACGGCGGCCATCTTGCGGGGCAGGGGCAGGCCGCCGACCTCGGCGTGGCCCTCGGTGGGGCGCATGCGGCCCGTGAGGGCCAGCAGCAGGCAGGTGCGGCCGGAGCCGGAGGGCCCCTCGATGGTGACGAGCGCACCGGGCTCGGCCTTCACGGACACCCCCCGGAAGACCCACCCCCGGGGACCCTTCATCCCCAGGCCCTCGACGAGGAGAGCCGCTCCGCGCGCGGGCTCGGGGGCCTCGACGGCCTCGGCGGGCTCGGAGGCCTCGGCAGGCTCGGCGGCCTTTTCCTCGGCCGCTTCCTCGGCCTTGCCCTCGGCCTCGTCCTTCGTGTCCCGGTCGTCGACGTGGTCGTCGTCGTTGTCCACGCAGCCTCCCCCAGAGTTTTTGAACTGACCAGTCAGTGCAAAAACTACTCCGAACGTGCGCGCGAGGCAAAATCCCAGGTCAGCGCGATTGTCAGTGGTGGCCTGCACGATGGACACATACGGCCACAGCGCCGTCACACGACGACAGGAGGTTCGTCATGCCCGGCAGCTCCCACGCGGCGGCGCGCGACGTCCACCCCGTGCCGCGGCGCTCCTCCGCACCGCCCGCCGCCCTCGACCTGCTCGCCAAGGCTCGGGCCGGACTCGACGAGGCGAGCTCCCTCGACATCCCCAACGAGCGGTACGCCACGGCCCACCTCGCCGCCCTGCGCACCGCCGCCGCGGTCCTCGCCGCGCGCGGGCGGCCCGAGTCCACCCCGCGCAAGCGGCAACAGATCCGCAGCGCCTGGGACGTGCTGCCCGAGATCGCGCCCGAGCTGGCCGAGTGGAGCGCCCTGTTCGCCGCCGGAGCCGCCCGCCGGGCGCGCGCCGAAGCGGGGATACCGGGCGCGGCCGCCGCCCGGGACGCCGACGACCTGATCCGCGACGTCGCCGTGTTCATACGCCTGGTGGAGCGCCTGCTCGTGCTCTCGCCCGCGCTGCCCCGCCCGCGGGCGGGCAAGCCGGGGGAGGAGGATGCCCGGGGGTGACCGGAGACGGCACGTGAGGCCATAGGGTGGGATGCGTTCGCAACCCTCCCGAGGAGTCAACTGCCGTGTCGGACCCGCAGCGCCCCCGCGCCTCCCTTCGTACCGCCGTGGTGTGGGACGTTCTCGAGGACGCCCTTGACCGCAGGGTCAAGGCGGCCGGGAAGGACAGCCTGGACGTCCTCGACACCGGTGGCGGCAGCGGCAACTTCGCCGTGCCCGTCGCCCGCCTCGGCCACCGCGTCACCGTCGTCGACCCCAGCCCCAACGCTCTGTTCGCGCTGGAGCGCCGCGCCGCCGAGGCCGGGGTCGCCGACCGGGTCAAGGGCGTCCAGGGCGACATCCACGGCCTGTTCGACGTCGTCCAGCGCGGCGGCTACGACGCCGTGCTGTGCCACGGCGTCCTGGAGTACGTCGACGATCCGGCGGAGGGCGTGCGCCACGTGGTCGAGGCCCTGCGCCCGGGCGGTGCGCTGAGCCTCCTCGCCGCCGGCCTCGGCGGCGCCGTCGTGGCCCGCGCGCTCGCCGGCCACTTCACCGAGGCCCGCCACGCGCTGACCGACCCGGCCGGCCGCTGGGGCGAGGGTGACCCGGTGCCCCGCCGCTTCACCGTCGACCAGCTCACCGAGGCCGTCGAGGCCTCCGGCGTGGAGGTCGGCGCCGTACACGGCGTGCGCGTCTTCGCCGATCTGGTCCCCGGCGTGCTCGTGGACACCGAGCCCGGCGCCCTGGAGGCACTGCTCCGGCTGGAAGCGGCCGCCGCCGAACTGCCCGCCTTCCAGTCGGTCGCCACCCAGCTGCACGTGCTGGGCGAAAAGCGCGGTTGACGCGGGCAGCGGGCTGATCAGCGCGGCAGCGGCGGACGGAGTACGTCACAGGCCCCCCGATCGCCGCCGGATCCCCGTATGATCGAGGGACACCATCCGGCATGACGGTTCGGCGGACGGGGAATCAACGCCTCACCAGCCGAACCGGCATGGCGGCCCGATCGGTGATTTGGGATTGAGGGCGGGTTTCACGGGGGCGATTCCCTGCCTATCCTGAAAGGGCCGCATACCGGTCGCCCCCCGCGACCGACGACGAGGAGGACTCCGTGCCGCTCTCGGAGCACGAGCAGCGAATGCTCGAGCAGATGGAGCGAGCGCTGTACGCCGAAGATCCCAAGTTCGCGACAGCGCTCGAGGGAAGCGGGCTGCGTACGTACACCCGGCGACGGGTCTACCAGGCGGTCGCCGGCTTCCTGGTGGGTATCGCGCTCCTCATGGCCGGAATGGTCGCCCAGCAAATCTGGATCAGCGTGGTGGGTTTTCTCGTCATGCTGGGCTGTGCGGTCCTGGCGGTCACCGGTTGGCGCAAGGCGCCCAAGCCCGGCGAGCAGCAGTCACCAGGAAGCGCGGCCCCAGGCCGGCAGCCCCGGCAGCGCCGCTCGGTGATGGACCGGATCGAAGAGCGGTGGCAGCGCCGCCGCGACGAGCAGGGCCACTGAGCGCGCAGCAGACACAACTTGTCCCACACACTGCTTCCACGGGTGAGGGGTGACCGCTTCCCAGCGGTCACCCCTCACCCGTTCTCCTAGGGAGTGTCGGGCTCAGCCGCGCTGCCGGGACGGCCGGCGCAGCAGGCCCGACCACCGGTCGGCCACCCGGCGGCGGCTCGCCGCCCACCGGTCCACGACCGTCGCCCAGCGCTCCGAGACCGACCACAGCACCCGGACGGCCGAGCGCGGCACCAGCGTCGCGCGCAGGCGGGCCACCGGACCGACCGCGGCCCGCAGCCCGGTCCGCACCCGCGCGGCGTCCTCGGCGAGCCCGGTCGCGGGGCGCGGCCACGGCGCGTAGAGCACCTGCTCCACCGCGCTCGCCATCCGGTGCACCGCCTCCGCCGGTCCGCCCTCCAGCCGGCCCAGCCGCACGATGCGCTCGGCCGTGCTGCGGGGCGTGCGCGACTCGTCCGGGACGATGCCGTGGTCCCAGGCCGTGTCGACGACCTCGCGCCAGGCCGCCAGCGTCCGGGCCCCCGCGTCCTCGGCGGCACGGCCGGCCCGCCCGCCCGACGACAGGCGGCGCGCCCGGACCCGGATCCGCCACAGCATCGGCAGCAGCGGTATCAGCACCACCGCCACCACACCCAGCGCGACCAGCAGGACCGTCCCGACCGGCGTGCCCGGATCGGCGGGCGGCAGCTCGCCCGTCGCCGCCGCCTCGCCGCACTCGTCCAGGCGCTGCATCTGCGGCGTGCAGCTCGGGTCCGAGGAGGGCGTCGGCGAGGGCGCGGCGGAGGCGCTCGCCTCCGGCTGCACCGGGGTGGGCGTCGCGCCCGACGGCGTCTGCGGCCGGGTGTACTCGGGCGCCGTGCCCCGCGTCGGCGTCGGCTCGAACCGCAGCCAGCCCACACCGTCGAAGTACAGCTCCGGCCAGGCGTGCGCGTCGCGTATGCCGACGGACATGACACCGCCGCCCTGCTGCGTCCCCGGCGTGAAGCCGACCGCCACCCGCGCCGGTATCCCCAGCGTCCGGGCCATCGCCGCCATCGAGAAGGAGAAGTGGACGCAGAAGCCCTCCTTGTCCCTCAGGAACCGGGAGACCGCGTCGACGCCCGTGCCCGACTCCACCTCGGTGTCGTAGGTGAACCCGCCTTCCACGGCGAACCAGTCCTGGAGCTTCACGGCCCGCTCGTAGTCGTTCTCCGCGCCCTCGGTCACCTCCAGCGCGGTCGTCCGCACGTCCTCGGGCAGCGAGTCCGGCACGCTCGTGTACTCGCGCGCCACCGACTCCGGAGGCGCCGGCGCGTTCGCCAGCTGGCTCGGCGTCGGCTTCAGGACGAGGCTCGTCACGGAGTACTGCGTGCCGCGCGTGGTCTGCCCGTCGTCCCCGACGAGCATCCGCCCCTCCGGCTCGTACCGCCAGCGGCCCTCGATGCCGACGACCGTCGCCGGGTAGGGCAGCGGCAGCCACTTCTGCTCGTAGGAGTCGGCGGCCGAGACGTTGGTGGTCACCGAGGACGACTCGACGTCATAGCCGAGCCCCTGTGGCCGCGGCAACTGCTCCGGTACGTCGCCGACCTTGCGCTCCGACGACTTCCAGGAGGTGCCGTCGAACCGGTCGAGCGCCACCATGCGCAGGTACATGTCCGAGGAGTCCGGGGCGTTGGTGCGGTAGCGCAGCACCTCCCGGTCCTCCGGCTGGTTCAGGTCGTTCTGCAGCGACACCAGCGGGTTCACCGCGGAGATGGTGCCCCCGCCGCCCCCGCTCCCGCCGGTGCCCGCGTCGGCCAGCAGCCCGCCGCTCAGCGACGGCAGCGCGGCCGGCACCACCAGCGCGATGCCGAGCGCCACGACGCCGATCCGCCGTCCCGTGCGCACCGGAGCGGTACCGCCGGCCGACGCCGGGAACCCGGACCCGGCACGCCCCGTCGGCTTCGCCGGCGCGCCGCCGAAGACCCGGCCCCACTGGGAGATCCGGTCCCGGCCCTCCGCCAGCAGGAGCACCAGATAGCCGGTGGCTGCCAGCAGGAACCACGGCCAGGTGGAGCCGCCGTCGGACAGCCCGGCGGCCACCGAGTACAGCGCGAGCAGCGGCAGCCCCGCCGGGGCGGCGCTGCGGAAGGTCACGGCCAGCGCGTCCACCGCCAGCCCGATCAGCAGCACCCCGCCGATCAGCATCAGCCGGATGCCGTCGGTCGCGGGCGCGGGTATCGCGTACTGCCCGACGTCCTCGGCACCGGCCTGGAGCAGCGCGGCGAGCCGCTGGACCGCCTCCGGCCCCGGCAGCACGCCGGCCACCGCCTGCTCGCGGGCGAAGACCACCGTCAGCGCCACCACGGCCAGCACGGCCTGGGCCGCCAGGGCCGGCGGCCTGGCCGGCGTGAACCGCCGCACCAGCGCGCCCGCCCCGCTCAGCACCGCCAGCAGCAGCGCCGCCTGCACGAACCAGCCGACCTCGATCACCAGCGGCAGCAGCGCGCCCGACGCCATCAGCGTGGCGGCGTACGCGCACAGCGCCAGCTTCGCGCGACCGCTCATGACCAACCCCCCGAAGACCCTGTCGTGCCGCCGCCCGGCGCGCCCGACTCCATCCGCGTATGCCCGGCGTACCGCCACAGCTCGGCGAGCGACGCGCCCGGCGCCACGGCCAGCGCGGTCCACCCCGCCTCACGCAGGCGGCGCACGCTGTCCTCCGCGGGCCCGGGCACCCCGCCGCCGGACAGCCAGGCACCGCTGTCGAGGACGAAGGCCACCGCCGCGCCGCTGCGCTGCCGCATCCGGGCGGCCACCGCCGCCTCCTCCTCGTCGAGGTCGCCGACGAAGGCGACCAGCAGCCCTTCGCTCCCGAGGCGCAGCACGTCGTACGCGCGCGAGAGGCCCAGCCCGTCGGAGTGGTCGACGACCGCGAGCGTGTCCATCAGCAGCCCGGCGGCGTCCGCCGAGTCCTGCGTGGCGCCGACGAAACCGTCCGAGCCCTCGCCCAGCGGCGCGCCCCCGGTGTCCGTCAGCAGCCGCACCTCGAAGCCCCGCTCCAGCATGTGCACCAGCACGGAGGCCGCGCCCGCGACCGCCCACTCGAACGCCGAGTCGGGCCCGCCGCCCTGGTACGCCACCGCACGGGTGTCCAGCAGCACCGTGCACCTGGCCCGGTGCGGCTGCTCCTCGCGTCGCACCATCAGCTCGCCGTAGCGCGCGGTGGAGCGCCAGTGCACCCGCCGCAGGTCGTCGCCGTAGCGGTACTCGCGCGGGATCACGTCGTCGTCGCCGGCCACCGCCAGCGCGCGCTGCCGCCCGTCGCCGTACCCCGGCGCGTCACCCGCGAGCCGCACCGGCGGCAGCGGCTCCGTGCGCGGTACGACCGTGAGCGTGTCGTAGGCGCTGAACGAACGGGTCAGCTCGCACATGCCGAACGGGTCGTTCAGCCGCAGCTGCAACGGCCCCAGCGGATAGCGGCCGCGCAGGTCGGACCGGACCCGGTACGACACCTCGCGGCGCCCGCCCGCCTCGACCCGGTCCAGCACGAACCGGGGCCGCGGCCCCAGCACGTACGGCACGTGGTCCTGGAGCATCAGCAGCCCGGTGGGCAGGCGCGAGACGTTGTCCATGCGCAGGTGCACCCGTGCTTCCGCCCCGGCAGGTATCCGCTGCGGGCTCAGCCGCCGTCCGGCCACCACCCGGTAGCGGGTGCGGTAGAGCACGACCACGCACACCAGCGGCAGCACGGCGAGCAGCAGCCCGACCCGCAGCAGGTCGCCCTGGCCCAGTACGTAGGCGCAGATCACCGCCGCGACACCGGCGGCGAGAAACGACCGGCCTCGTGTGGTCAGGCCACCGAGGGCGGCGCGTACCCCGCCGCCCCTGCTCTCCCCGCCCCTGCCGTCGCCGCCCGTGCCCGCGCCGTCCGCGGCGGCGGGCCCGGAGGCCGCCATCAAAGCCGCCGTACGCCGGGCTGCTGCCGGCCGTAGAGCGGAGCCGGGCCGACACCCGGAACCGACCCCGGAGCCGGGGCGGCGGGCTGCTGGGCGGCCGTCGGCACCGGAATGCGCTGGAGTATCTCCAGCACCACCTGCTCGGAGGTACGCCGGTTCAGCTGCGCCTGCGCGGTCGGCAGCAGCCGGTGCGCCAGGACCGCGACGGCCAGCGCCTGGACGTCGTCGGGCAGGGCGTAGTCCCGGCCCTGGAGCGCGGCCGACGCCTTGGCCGCGCGCAGCAGGTGCAGCGTGGCGCGCGGCGAGGCGCCGAGCCGGAGCTCCGGGTGATTGCGGGTCGCCGAGACGAGGTCCACGGCGTACCGCCGGATCGCCTCGGCGACGTGGACCGACCGGACCGCGTCGACGAGCTTCACGATGTCGTGGGCGTGCGCCACCGGCTGGAGGTCGTCGAGCGGCGACACGGCACCGTGGACGTCGAGCATCGCCAGCTCGGCCTCGGGGCTCGGGTAGCCCATCGAGACGCGGGCCATGAAGCGGTCGCGCTGCGCCTCGGGCAGCGGGTAGGTGCCCTCCATCTCCACCGGGTTCTGCGTGGCCACCACCATGAAGGGGCTGGGCAGTTCGTAGGTCTGCCCGTCGATGGTGACCTGGCGCTCCTCCATCGACTCCAGCAGCGCGGACTGGGTCTTCGGCGAGGCGCGGTTGATCTCGTCGCCGATCACGATCTGCGCGAAGATCGCACCCGGCTTGAACTCGAAGTCACGGCGCTGCTGGTCGTAGATCGACACACCGGTGATGTCCGACGGCAGCAGGTCGGGCGTGAACTGGATACGCCGGACCGAACAGTCGATGGACCGCGCCAGCGCCTTGGCCAGCATGGTCTTGCCGACGCCGGGCACGTCCTCGATGAGGAGGTGCCCCTCGGCGAGCAGCACGGTCAGCGAAAGCCGTACGACCTCAGGCTTGCCCTCGATCACAGCCTCGACCGACCTGCGGACACGCTCCGCTGTGGCGGTCAGATCTGTGAGGCTCGCTCGATCGTCATAACGATCGTCATAGGTCGTCACCCGGCCCTCCTCGGCCCGTTCCATGGGCCGTGCGCGGCTGACGGCCCGGCCCACCCTTGAAACACGGACACCGTCTCCGAACCATTCAGCGAAGGTGTCACCCCCGCATTGTTGTTGGCGTTGCCCGTGGCTGTCACTCGACCGCCGCCGGCCTGTGGACAACCACGGTCGTTATGTCGGAGGTTGCGGGGTTTTCGAGTGGTGCCGGGCCGCGAAAATTCGCAGAGATTCGCAGATCCGCAGAGATCCGCAGAGATCCGCTGGGGTTCGCAGAGGTTCGCCCGCAGGCCGGCTCAGGAAGCGGCGTCGATCTCGCGCAGCAGCCCCGTGTGCACGTCGAACACGAAACCGCGTACGTCATCGGTGTGGAGCAGGAACGGCGACGTGCGCACCCGCTGCATCGACTGCCGCACGTCCTGGTCGACGTCGCGGAACGACTCGACGGCCCACGTCGGCCGCTGGCCGACCTCGTTCTCCAGGTCCTGCCGGAACTCCTCGGTCAGGGTCTCCAGGCCGCAGCCCGTGTGGTGCACCAGCATCACGCTGCGGGTTCCGAGCGCGCGCTGGCTGACGGTGAGCGAGCGGATCACGTCATCGGTGACCACGCCGCCCGCGTTGCGGATGGTGTGGCAGTCGCCCAGCTCCAGGCCGAGCGCGGCGTGCAGGTCGAGACGGGCGTCCATGCAGGCGACGACGGCGACCTGGAGCACGGGCCGCGCGTCCATCCCGGGGTCTTCGAAGTCGGCGGCGTAGCGCTCGTTCGCCTCGACGAGACGGCCGATGACCGTGCCGGCGGTGCGTACATCGCGGGTCGAGGAATGCGCAGAAGTCGACATGTCGCCGACGTTAACCGTCACAGCGGACGGACCCCGGTAGTGAGATGCGACAAAGAGCGTCAACGCGCCTTGGTGTGAGGTACCCCACAGGAGTGAGGGGATTGGGCCCGTACGGGTGAGCTGTCCGTGAATGGCCCCCTTGCGTGGACGGGCCGTGCGACGCGCTGCCCGGTTGATTGACCGGGCGGGGGAGTGGACTAAAGTGACGCGAAGTTCACGGAGACATTGAGCGAATCCAGAGAATTCCGCAGTTTCTCCCCCGCGTGTGCGGCGGTACGTACGGCTCGGCCTCCTCCCGCTCACCGGGTCGGCCGACGCCCGACCCGGCGCCGGCCCGGCAGCGCGTACGGCCGCGCCGGATCTGAGAGGGCGCATGAGCGAGCGCAGCGAGAGCCGACACGTCCCGGTGATGCTCCGGCGGTGCCTGGACATGCTGGCCCCCGCCCTGGGGAAGCCGGGAGCCGTCGTCGTCGACTGCACCCTCGGCCTCGGCGGACACAGCGAGGCGCTGCTCACCCGCTTCCCCGAGGCGCGGCTGATCGGCCTGGACCGGGACACCGAGGCGCTGCGGCTCTCCGGCGAGCGGCTCGCGCCGTTCGGCGACCGGGCCACCCTGGTCCACGCCGTCTACGACGAGCTGCCCGAGGTCCTCGAACGCCTCTCGGTCCCGCGCGTCCAGGGCATCCTGTTCGACCTCGGCGTCTCCTCCATGCAGCTCGACGAGGCCGACCGCGGCTTCGCGTACGCCCAGGACGCCCCGCTCGACATGCGCATGGACCAGACGACCGGCATCAGCGCGGCCGAGGTCCTCAACACCTACCCGCCCGGCGAACTGGTGCGCATCCTGCGCCAGTACGGCGAGGAGAAGCAGGCCAAGCGCATCGTGGCGGCGGTCGTACGGGAGCGGGAGAAGGAACCGTTCACCCACAGCGCCCGGCTGGTGGAGCTGATCCGCGACGCCCTGCCGCAGGCCGCCAAGCGCACCGGCGGCAACCCCGCCAAGCGCACCTTCCAGGCCCTGCGCATCGAGGTCAACGGCGAACTGTCCGTCCTGGAGCGGGCCGTCCCCGCGGCCGTGAAGGCCCTCGCGGTCGGCGGCAGGATCGCCGTCCTGTCGTACCACTCGCTGGAGGACCGGCTGGTCAAGCAGGTCTTCGCGGCGGGCGCCGCCACCACCGCACCGCCCGGCCTGCCCGTCGTGCCGGAGCAGTACCAGCCGCGCCTGAAGCTGCTCACGCGCGGCGCGGAGCTGCCCACCGAGGAAGAGGTCGCCGAGAACCGCCGCGCCGCCCCGGCCCGGTTCAGGGCGGCGGAACGGATCAGGGAGGACACGTGACCAAGGCGGGACCCCTGAAGGGGCGGGCCGCGCGGCTCGCGCGGCTCATGCCGTCCGGGCCCAGTACCGCGGCCCGCACCCCCTTCGTCCTGCTGGTCGTGCTGCTCCTCGGCGGCGGGCTGATCACCCTGCTGCTGCTCAACTCCTCCCTCAACGAGGGCTCCTTCCGCTTGAGCGAACTCAAGAAGAAGACCACCGAACTCACCGACGAGGAACAGGAACTCCAGCGGGACGTGGACGACCGGTCCGCCCCCGACGCCCTGGAGCGGAGGGCCCGCGAGCTGGGCATGGTGCCCGGCGGCAGCCCCGTCTTCCTCGACCCCGACGGCACCGTCCGCGGCGTGCCCGGCCCGGCGCCCGCGCCCGCGCAGCAGTCCGCGTACCCGAACACCCCCGGCAGGTGACGAGTGCCCCCGACGCAGCCCCCGACGCCCCCGCGCCGGCGCGTGCCGGCCCCCGCGCGGCCCGGCCAGGGCCGCCCGCGCCCCTCATCGAGGGGGCCCGCCCGGCCGCAGCCGCGTACCGTCAGGCTCGCCAACCCCCGGCCCCGGCTGCGGCTGGTGAGCCTCGGACTGACGCTGGTGATGCTGGCGTTCGTCGTACGGCTCCTCCAGGTCCAGGCGGTCGACGCCGACGCGTACGCCGCCAAGGCGGAGAAGAACCGCTACCTCAGCCACAAGCTCACCGCCGAGCGAGGTGAGATCACCGACCGCTCCGGCGTCGCACTGGCCGCCAGTGTCGACGCGTACGACATCACCGCCGACCCCAAGATGTTCACGCCCGAGGAGAGCAAGGCCCCCGACGCGCCCGAACAGGCCGCCGCCCTCCTCGCGCCCATCCTCGGCAAGGACCCCGCCGAGCTGGTCAAGAAGCTCAAGACGCCCAAGTCCCGCTACGCGCTGCTGGCCCGCCGCCAGACGCCGCAGGTGTGGAAGCAGATCAAGGACCTGAAGAACGTCTTCGCCGAGAAGGCCCGCGCCGAGAAGGCCAAGGGCGGCCCCGGCGTCAGCGTCCTCGCGGGCATCTTCAACGAACCCAGCTCCACCCGCGTGTACCCCAACGGCGCCCTCGCCGCCGGGATACTGGGCTACGTCAGGTCCGACGGCCGCGGCGGCGGAGGCCTGGAGTCCATGCTCGAGAAGGAGCTGGCCGGCAAGGACGGCGAGATCACCTACGCCCAGTCCGGCGGCCGCCGGGTGCCCACCGCCGGCGCACGCGAGACCCCGGCCGTCCCCGGCTCCGACATCGAGCTGACCATCGACCGCGACATCCAGTGGGCCGCCCAGCAGGCCATCACCGAGCAGGTGGAGGCCTCCCGCGCGGACCGCGGCTACGTGATCGTGCAGGACGTCCGCACCGGCGAGGTCCTCGCCATGGCCAACGCGCCCGGCTTCGACCCCAACGACCTCTCCCAGGCCGACGCCGCCGCCATGGGCAACGCCGCCCTCCAGGACGCGTACGAACCCGGCTCCACCAGCAAGGTCATGTCGATGGCCGCCGTCCTGGAGGAGGGCGCCGCCACGCCCTCCACCCATGTCGTGGTGCCCAACCGGCTGCACCGCGGCGACCGGCTCTTCAAGGACGACATCGACCATCCGACCTGGTACCTGACGCTCAACGGCGTCCTCGCCAAGTCCAGCAACATCGGCACCATCCTCGCCACCGGCCAGCTCGGCGACACACAGGCCGAGGCGAACCGCGTCCTCCACTCGTACCTGCGCAAGTTCGGCATCGGCCGCCCCACCGGCCTCGGTTACCCCGGCGAGACCGCCGGCATCCTCGCCAAGCCGGAGGACTGGTCGACCTCGCAGCAGTACACGATCCCCTTCGGGCAGGGCCTGTCCATCAACGCCATGCAGGCGGCCTCCGTCTACTCGACCATCGCCAACGGCGGCGTACGCGTCCAGCCCACCCTGGTGCGCGGCACCAAGGGACCGGACGGCCGGTTCACCCCGGCGCCCGCCCCCGAGGAGACCCGGGTCGTCAGCGAGAAGACCGCCAGGACGCTGGCCGCGATGCTGGAGTCGGTCGTCGGCGACGAGGAGGGCACCGGCACCAAGGCGGCCATCCCCGGCTACCGCGTCGCCGGCAAGACCGGCACCGCCAACCGAGTCGACCCCCAACTCGGCCGGTACAAGGGCTACACCGCTTCCTTCGCCGGCTTCGCGCCCGCCGACAAACCACGCGTCACGGTCTACTGCGCCATCCAGAACCCCACCAGGGGCAGCTACTTCGGCGGCCAGATCTGCGGCCCGATCTACAAGAAGGTCATGGAATTCGCCCTCAAGACCCTGCAAGTCCCCCCGACCGGCCAGGCGGCCCCCCGCCTCCCGGTCACCTTCAAACCCGGCGAGTGAGCCGACGGGAGCACCCAGTGACATCCACCACCCCCGATCCCGGGAACCGTTTCGGCAGCCCCGGCGCCGCGGCGGCCTCTTTTGGCCCGATCACGGGTACGCCCGGTACGCTCACCGCCGTGCCACACGCTGATCAGTCCCGAACCACCCAGAAGGACGCCCCCGCGAAACACCCGGGAGCGCCCCGCCCGGCCCAGGCCCGCCCCACACCCCTGGGCGAGCTCGCCGCTCGGCTGGACATCCCCACGCCGGGCAGCGCGGAGGTGACCGGGATCACCCACGACTCACGGGCCGTACGCCCCGGGGACGTGTACGCCGCGCTGCCGGGCGCCCGCCTCCACGGCGCCGACTTCGCGGGCCAGGCCGCCGACCTCGGCGCCGTCGCCGTCCTCACCGACCCGTCGGGCGCCGACCGCGCCGCCGCCACCGGCCTGCCGGTCCTGGTCACCGAGGACCCGCGCGGCCGCATGGGCGAGCTCGCCGCCGAGATCTACGGGCGGCCGGGCGAGGACCTGCTCCAGATCGGCATCACGGGCACCTCCGGCAAGACCACCACCGCCTACCTCGTCGAGGGCGGCCTCAAGGCGGCCGGGCACCGCACCGGACTGATCGGCACCGTCGAGATGCGCATCGGCGACGAGCGCCTCAAGTCCGAGCGCACCACCCCGGAAGCCACCGACCTCCAAGCGCTGTTCGCGGTGATGCGCGAACGCGGCACCCAGTCGGTCGCCATGGAGGTCTCCAGCCACGCCCTCGTGCTCGGCCGGGTCGACGGCTGCGTCTTCGACGTCGCCGTCTTCAACAACCTCAGCCCGGAGCACATGGAGTTCCACTCCGACATGGAGGACTACTTCCAGGCCAAGGCGCAGCTCTTCACACCGCGCCGCAGCCGGCTGGGAGTGGTCAACCTCGACGACGAGTACGGCAGGAGGCTGACCAAGGAGGCCTCCGTCCCCGTCGTCACCTTCTCCGCCGAGGGCCACCCGGACGCCGACTGGCGCGCCGAGGGCGTCGAAATCGGCCCCCTGGGCAGCACGTTCACGATCCTCGGCCCGAACGGCGAGCGCGTGGCCGCCAAGGCCCCGCTGCCCGGCCCGTTCAACGTCGCCAACACCCTCGCCGCCGTCGCCACCCTGGCCGTCGCCGGGGTCGACCCGCAGACCGCCGCCGACGGCGTCGCCGCCGTCCCCGGCGTCCCCGGGCGCCTGGAGCGCGTCGACGCCGGCCAGCCGTACCTCGCGGTCGTCGACTACGCCCACAAGACGGACGCCGTCGAATCGGTCCTGCGCGCCCTGCGCAAGGTCACCGAGGGCAAGCTGCACATCGTGCTCGGCTGCGGCGGCGACCGGGACACCACCAAACGCGGTCCGATGGGAGCCGCCGCGGCGCGCCTCGCCGACACCGCCGTACTGACCTCCGACAACCCCCGCTCCGAGGACCCGCTCGCGATCCTCGCCGCGATGCTCGCCGGCGCCGCCGAGGTGCCGATCCACGAGCGCGGCGAGGTCGTGGTGTTCGAGGACCGGGCGGCCGCGATCGCCGCCGCCGTGGCGCGCGCGAAGCCCGGCGACACCGTGCTGGTCGCGGGCAAGGGCCACGAGCAGGGCCAGGACGTCGCAGGGGTGGTACGCCCCTTCGACGACCGCCAGGTCCTGCGCGAAGCAATCCATAACAGTCAGGGATGAAGTAGTGATCGCCCTCTCCCTCGCCGAGATCGCCGAAATCGTCGGCGGGCAGACGCACGACATACCGGATCCGGCCATCCAGGTCACCGGACCCGTCGTCCGCGACTCCCGCGAGATCGAACCCGGCAGCCTCTTCGTCGCCTTCGTCGGCGAACGCGTCGACGGCCACGACTACGCGCACCAGGCCCTCGAGGCGGGCGCGGTGGCCGTCCTGGCGACCCGCCCCGTCGGGGTGCCCGCCATCGTCGTCGACGACGTCCAGGCGGCCCTCGGCGCGCTCGCCCGCGCGGTCGTCCGACGCCTGGGCACCCCGGTCGTCGCGCTGACCGGCTCGGCCGGCAAGACCAGCACCAAGGACCTCATCGCCCAGGTCCTCCAGCGCAAGGGGCCCACCGTCTGGACGCCGGGCTCCCTCAACAACGAGATCGGCCTGCCGCTCACCGCGCTGCGCGCCACCCGGGACACCGAGCACCTCGTCCTGGAGATGGGAGCGCGCGGAATCGGCCACATCCGGTACCTGACCGAACTGACCCCGCCGACCATAGGGCTCGTCCTGAACGTGGGCAGCGCCCACATCGGCGAGTTCGGCGGCCGGGAGCAGATCGCGCAGGCCAAGGGCGAGCTCGTGGAGGCCCTGCCCCCGGCCGACGAGGGCGGCGTCGCCGTGCTCAACGCCGACGACCCGCTCGTACGGGCCATGGAAAGCCGCACCCGCGCGCGCGTGACGCTCTTCGGCGAGGCCGAGAACGCCCACGTACGTGCCGAGAATGTCCGGCTCATGGAGAACGGACAGCCCTCTTTCAAGCTTCACACACCCACCGGGTGCAGCGACGTGACCTTGCGCCTGTACGGTGAGCACCACGTGTCGAACGCGCTCGCCGCGGCCGCCGTCGCCCATGAGCTGGGCATGTCCGTCGACGAGATCGCCACCGCGCTCTCCGAGGCGGGCTCCCTCTCCCGCTGGCGCATGGAGGTCACCGAGCGTCCGGACGGTGTGACGATCGTCAACGACGCCTACAACGCGAACCCCGAGTCCATGCGAGCCGCCCTGCGCGCGCTCGCGGCCATGGGCAAGGCCGCAGAGGCCAAGGGGGGCCGCACGTGGGCGGTGCTCGGCCAGATGGCCGAGCTCGGCGACGAGTCGCTCGCCGAGCACGACGCGGTCGGACGGCTCGCCGTCCGGCTCAATGTCGGCAAGCTCGTCGCGGTCGGGGGCAGGGAAGCGTCCTGGCTGCAACTGGGCGCATATAACGAGGGTTCGTGGGGTGAGGAGTCGGTGCACGTGTCCGACGCGCAGGCGGCGATCGACCTGTTGCGCAGTGAGCTGCGCCCGGGTGACGTCGTGCTGGTGAAGGCTTCCAGGTCGGTCGGGCTCGAGCGGGTCGCCCTGGCACTGCTCGAGAACACTGCCGAGGGCGAGGTCGCCGGCCGATGAGGCAGATCCTCTTCGCGGGAGCCATCGGGCTCTTCCTGACCCTGATCGGTACGCCGCTGCTGATCAAGCTCCTGGCCCGCAAGGGATACGGGCAGTTCATCCGGGACGACGGCCCGCGCACGCACGGCAGCAAGAAGGGCACGCCCACCATGGGCGGCATCTCCTTCATCCTGGCCACGCTCATCGCGTACGCCCTGGCCAAGGTCATCACCGGCGAGGACCCGACGTACTCGGGCCTGCTGGTGCTGTTCCTGATGGCCGGTATGGGCCTGGTCGGCTTCCTCGACGACTACATCAAGATCGTCAAGCAGCGCTCGCTCGGCCTGCGGGCCAAGGCGAAGATGGCCGGCCAGCTGATCGTCGGCATCGCCTTCGCCGTGCTGGCCCTGCAGTTCGCGGACGCCCGCGGCCAGACCCCGGCCTCCACCAGGCTGTCGTTCATCACCGACTTCGGCTGGTCCATCGGCCCGGTGCTGTTCGTGGTGTGGGCGCTCTTCATGATCCTGGCCATGTCGAACGGCGTGAACCTCACCGACGGTCTGGACGGCCTCGCCACCGGCGCCTCCGTGATGGTCTTCGGCGCGTACACCTTCATCGGGCTCTGGCAGTTCCAGGAGTCCTGCGCCAACGCCATGACCCTGACCAACCCGAACGCCTGCTTCGAGGTGCGCGACCCGCTCGACCTCGCCGTCGTCGCCTCCGCCCTCATGGGCGCCTGCTTCGGCTTCCTGTGGTGGAACACCTCGCCCGCGAAGATCTTCATGGGCGACACCGGCTCGCTCGCCCTCGGCGGCGCGCTGGCGGGCCTGGCCATCTGCTCCCGCACGGAGCTGCTGCTGGCCCTCCTGGGCGGCCTCTTCGTTCTCATCACGATGTCCGTGGTCATCCAGGTCGGCTCCTTCAAGATGACCGGGAAGCGCGTCTTCCGCATGGCACCCCTCCAGCACCACTTCGAACTCAAGGGGTGGTCCGAGGTCCTGGTCGTGGTCCGGTTCTGGATCATCCAGGGCATGTGCGTCATCGTGGGTCTGGGGCTCTTCTACGCGGGATGGGCAGCCGACAAGTGAGTACCACCTGGCAGGGCAAGAACGTCACCGTCGCCGGCATGGGCGTGAGCGGCATCCCCGCCGCCCGCGTCCTGCACGGCCTCGGCGCCCGCGTCACCGTCGTCAACGACGGCGACGACGAGCGCTCCCGTACGCAGGCGGCCGAGCTGGAGGCGGAGGGCATCACCGTCCGCCTCGGCGACGGGGCGACCCTGCCGGAGGGCACCGAGCTCGTCGTCACCACGCCGGGCTGGGCGCCCGGCAAGCCGCTGTTCGCCGCGGCCGCCGAGGCGGGCGTCCCGGTCTGGGGCGACGTCGAGCTGGCGTGGCGCCTGCGCGGCCCGGACGCCGCGCCCTGGCTCGCGGTGACCGGCACCAACGGCAAGACCACGACCGTGCGGATGCTCGCCTCCATCCTGGAGGCGGCCGGCCTGCGGACCGCCGCCGTCGGCAACATCGGCGTCTCGCTCCTCGACGCCGTCCTCGGCGAGGAGGAGTACGACGTCCTCGCCGTCGAGCTGTCCAGCTACCAGCTCCACTGGGCGCCCTCCGTGCGCGCCCACTCCGCCGTCGTGCTCAACCTGGCGCCGGACCACCTCGACTGGCACGGCTCCATGGAGGCGTACGCCGCCGACAAGGGCCGCGTCTACGAGGGCAACCAGGTCGCCTGCGTCTACAACGTCCAGGACCCCGTCACGGAGCACCTGGTCCGCGAGGCGGACGTCGAGGAGGGCTGCCGCGCGATCGGCTTCACCCTCGCCACGCCCGGCCCCTCCCAGCTCGGCGTCGTCGACGACCTCCTGGTGGACCGCGCCTTCGTCGAGAACCGGCAGAAGCAGGCCCAGGAGCTCGCCCAGATCTCCGACGTCAACCCCCCGGCGCCGCACAACATCGCCAACGCCCTTGCCGCCGCCGCCCTCGCCCGCGCCTTCGGTGTCGAGCCGAAGGCCGTACGCGACGGGCTGCGCGCCTTCCGCCCCGACCCGCACCGCATCGAGCTGGTCGAGGAGGTCGGGGGCGTGGCGTACGTCGACGACTCCAAGGCCACCAACACGCACGCCGCCGAGGCGTCGCTGGCCGCGTACGACCCCATCGTCTGGATCGCCGGCGGCCTCGCCAAGGGCGCCACCTTCGACGAACTGGTCGAGAAGTCGGCGAAGCGGCTGCGGGGCGTGGTCCTCATCGGCGCCGACCGCGCCCTGATCCGCGAAGCCCTGGCGCGACACGCCCCCGAGGTACCGGTCGTCGAGCTCGACCGGACCGACACTGGGGCGATGTCCGCGGCGGTGGAGGAAGCGGCCCGGCTGGCCGAGCCCGGGGATACGGTTCTGCTGGCCCCCGCCTGCGCCTCCATGGACATGTTCGTCAACTACAACAAGCGGGGCGAGGCGTTCGCGGACGCGGTCCGGGCCCTCGCCGCCGGGCGCGCCTGACCAGCGAGCGGGTCCGGCGCTGCCGGGCACGACTGGAGCGACTGGAGGGGACGGCGACCATGCGGGCCCAGCACACCGCCGCGTACGCACCGCACCACCTGCCGCACGCGCCGGGCCGTGCGGGGCTCGCGGGACTCCCGGGGCTCGCCCTGCGCGCCCGGACCGCGGGACTGCGCCGGCCCCCCACCGTCCGCAAAGGGGGCCGGCTCCGCCGCGTCCCCGCTCCCCGCCCGCCGCGCGGCAGCGGGGTGCGGGCGCTCTACGAGCGGGCGCGGCGGGCCTGGGACCGGCCCCTGACCGCGTACTACGTGATCCTCGGCGCCAGCCTGCTGATCACCGTCCTCGGGCTCGTGATGGTCTACTCCGCGTCGCAGATCAAGGCGCTGGAGCTGTCGCTGTCCGACACGTACTTCTTCCGCAAGCAGTTCCTGGCGGCGGCGATCGGCACCGGGCTGCTGCTGTTCGCCTCCCGCGTGCCCGCCAATCTGCACCGGGCGCTGGCCTACCCGCTGCTCGTCGGGACGGTCTTCCTGATGGTGCTCGTCCAGATCCCCGGGATAGGGCACGCGGTCAACGGCAACCAGAACTGGATCTATCTGGGCGGCCCCTTCCAGCTCCAGCCCAGCGAGTTCGGCAAGCTGGCGCTGATCCTGTGGGGAGCGGATCTGCTCGCCCGCAAGCAGGACAGGCGGCTGCTGACCCAGTGGAAGCACATGCTGGTGCCGCTGGTCCCGGTCGCCTTCCTGCTGCTCGGCCTGATCATGCTCGGCGGGGACATGGGCACGGCGATCATCCTCACCGCCATCCTCTTCGGCCTGCTGTGGCTGGCCGGCGCCCCCACCCGGATGTTCGTCGGCGTGCTGACCGTGGCCGCCGCGATCGGCGTGATGCTCATCAGGACCAACAGCAACCGCATGGCGCGCCTCGCCTGCATCGGCGCCACCGACCCCGGCCCCGGCGACGCGTGCTGGCAGGCCGTGCACGGCATCTATGCTCTGGCGTCGGGCGGCTGGTTCGGTTCCGGGCTCGGTGCCAGTGTGGAAAAATGGGGCCAACTCCCCGAACCACACACCGACTTCATCTTCGCCATCACTGGGGAGGAACTGGGGCTGGCGGGGACGCTGTCGGTGCTCGCCCTGTTCGCGGCTCTAGGCTATGCGGGTATCCGCGTGGCCGGACGCACGGAGGACCCCTTCGTGAGGTATGCCGCGGGAGGCGTGACCACCTGGATCACGGCCCAGGCCGTGGTCAACATCGGTGCGGTGCTCGGCCTGCTGCCGATCGCCGGTGTCCCCCTCCCGCTGTTCTCCTACGGGGGCTCCGCCCTGCTGCCGACCATGTTCGCCGTCGGACTGCTGATCGCCTTCGCGCGCCAGGAGCCCGCGGCGAAAGCGGCCCTGGCCATGCGCCAGCCCGTGTGGGGCAAAGGGGCCGGGGTGAGTTGGAAGTCGATGCGACGGCGCGTCAAGAAGCGTCCGTCCGGAGAGCGGTGAATTTCGGTGCATGTCGTACTCGCCGGTGGGGGGACCGCCGGCCACATCGAGCCCGCGCTCGCCCTCGCGGACGCCCTGCGCAGGCAGGACCCGACCGTGGGGATCACGGCCCTGGGAACGGAGCGGGGCCTGGAGACCCGGCTCGTCCCGGAGCGGGGCTACGAGCTGGCGCTCATCCCCGCCGTACCGCTGCCGCGCAAGCCCACGCCGGAGCTGATCACCGTCCCCGGGCGGCTGCGCGGCACGATCAAGGCCGCCGAGCAGATCCTGGAGCGGACCAAGGCCGACTGCGTCGTCGGCTTCGGCGGCTACGTGGCCCTGCCCGGCTACCTGGCGGCCAAGCGGCTCGGCGTGCCGATCGTCGTCCACGAGGCCAACGCGCGGCCCGGCCTCGCCAACAAGATCGGCTCGCGGTACGCGGCCGGGGTCGGCGTCGCCACCCCCGACAGCAAGCTGCGCAACGCCCGGTACATCGGCATCCCGCTGCGGCACACCATCGCCACGCTGGACCGCGCCCGGGTCCGCCCGGAGGCCCGTGCCGCCTTCGGCCTGGACCCGAACCTGCCGACGCTGCTGGTCTCCGGCGGCTCGCAGGGCGCCCGCCGCCTCAACGAGGTCGTCCAGCAGGTCGCCCCGGTGCTCCAGCGCTCCGGCATCCAGATCCTGCACGCGGTGGGCCCGAAGAACGAAGTGCCGCACGTCGACAACATGCCCGGGATGCCGCCGTACGTCCCGGTACCGTACGTGGACCGGATGGACCTCGCGTACGCCGCGGCCGACATGATGCTCTGCCGCGCGGGCGCGATGACGGTCGCCGAGCTGTCCGCCGTCGGCCTCCCCGCCGCGTACGTACCGCTGCCGATCGGCAACGGCGAACAGCGGCTCAACGCCCAGCCGGTGGTCAAGGCGGGCGGCGGCCTGCTGGTCGACGACGCCGAGCTGACACCCGAGTGGGTCCAGGGCAACGTCCTGCCGGTGCTCTCCGACCCGCACCGGCTGTACGAGATGTCCCGCGCCGCCGGCGAGTTCGGCCGCCGGGACGCCGACCAGCTGCTGGTCGGCATGGTCTACGAGGCGATCGCCGCACACCGGAAGGCGTAGCGGCGCGCGGAAGGCAGGGAGCATGGCCGGACCGACGACGACAGCCCAGCGCGGAGCCCGGGGGCCCCGGGGCGCCTCGTCGGCCCGGTCCCCCCGCCCGGGGCCCGGGAGCGGCCGTACGCGGCTGCCCTCGCCCCGCACCCTCCTGGTGATCATCACCGCCCTCGCGCTCGTCGCGGGCGGCGTGTGGGTGCTGTACGGCTCCAAGTGGCTGCGGGTCCGCGACGTCACGGTCTCCGGTACGCGGGTGCTGACGCCGGACCAGGTCCGTACGGCCGCGGCCGTACCGCTCGGGTCCGCCCTCGCCTCGGTCGACACGGAGGCGATCGAGCAGCGGCTGCGGGGGAAGCTGCCGCGGATCCACTCGGTGGACGTCTCCCGGTCGTGGCCGGACGGGATCGCCCTGGAGGTGACCGAACGCACGCCCGTGCTCCTGCTGGAGTCGGGCGTGAAGTTCGTCGAGGTGGACGCCGAGGGCGTGCGCTTCGCCACCGTGGAGCGGGCCCCGAAGGGCGTGCCCCTGCTCCGGATGACGGTGGATCAGTCGCCGAGCCTGCGCCGCTTCGACGCCGAGCGGCTGACCAGGGAGGCGGTCGGCGTGGCCGGGGACCTTCCGGAGCGGGTGGCCCGGGAGGTCCGGATCGTCGGCGTCCGCTCGTACGACTCCATCACCCTGGAGCTGACGAGGGGCCGGACGGTGGTGTGGGGGAGCGGCGAGAACGGCGAGGCGAAAGCGCGTGCGCTGCTCGCACTGATGAAGGCGGCGCCCAAAGCGGGGCACTTCGACGTCAGTGCTCCGACAGCCCCTGCGGCAGCGCGGAGTTGACGCACATATGCGCTGGCCAGCACCCTGGTTGGTCAGCGCTATGGGTGATCACATAGGGTGAAAAGAAAAACGGGAGGTTCGGCGTGTTCGTTGAACGTGCGCCACTTGTCGACTTAGTGTCCTGTCCGGAAGAGTCCAGCGAACAGAGACACTGGTAACCCTAAACTTCAACGTTAGGGTTTGGGTCGGCGTTTCGGACCGTCCCATCGGCATCCGTCGCCGCGTCGCGAGACCACCGCGAAGTGGCGACACGTAACTCGAGGCGAGAGGCCTTCGACGTGGCAGCACCGCAGAACTACCTCGCAGTCATCAAGGTCATCGGTGTCGGCGGCGGTGGTGTCAATGCCATCAACCGAATGATCGAGGTCGGTCTCAAAGGCGTCGAGTTCATCGCCATCAACACGGACGCGCAAGCACTGTTGATGAGCGACGCCGACGTCAAGCTCGACGTCGGCCGCGAACTCACCCGCGGCCTCGGGGCCGGAGCCAACCCTGACGTCGGCCGCAAGGCGGCAGAGGACCACCGCGAGGAGATCGAGGAGGTCCTCAAGGGGGCCGACATGGTCTTCGTCACCGCCGGCGAAGGCGGCGGCACCGGCACGGGCGGCGCACCCGTCGTCGCCAACATCGCGCGCTCCCTGGGCGCCCTGACGATCGGTGTGGTGACCCGGCCGTTCACCTTCGAGGGCCGGCGCCGCGCCAACCAGGCGGAGGACGGCATCGCCGCGCTCCGCGAAGAGGTCGACACCCTCATCGTCATCCCGAACGACCGGCTGCTGTCCATCTCGGACCGCCAGGTCAGCGTGCTGGACGCGTTCAAGTCCGCCGACCAGGTGCTGCTCTCCGGTGTTCAGGGCATCACCGACCTCATCACCACCCCGGGCCTCATCAACCTCGACTTCGCCGACGTCAAGTCGGTCATGTCCGAGGCGGGTTCGGCGCTCATGGGCATCGGCTCGGCGCGCGGCGACGACCGCGCGGTGGCCGCCGCCGAGATGGCGATCTCCTCGCCGCTGCTGGAGGCGTCCATCGACGGCGCCCGCGGTGTGCTGCTCTCCATCTCCGGCGGGTCCGACCTCGGCCTCTTCGAGATCAACGAAGCGGCCCAGCTGGTCAGCGAGGCCGCCCACCCCGAGGCCAACATCATCTTCGGCGCGGTCATCGACGACGCCCTGGGCGACGAGGTGCGCGTCACCGTCATCGCCGCGGGCTTCGACGGGGGCCAGCCCCCGGCGCGGCGCGACAACATCCTCGGTGCCTCGTCCACCGCCAAGCGCGAGGAGCCGGCGCCGCCGCCGCGGGCGAACGAGTCCGCCCGGTCCATCGGCGGGCTCGGCAGCGTGCCGATGCGCGAGGAGCCGTCGGCCCCGCCGGTGGACCCGGCGCCCGTCGCGAGCGAGCCGCCGCTGTCGCCGACCGGCCCGACGTCCGTGCCGCCGGCCCGCCCGTACCCGGACACCTCGGCCGAAGAGCTGGACGTCCCGGACTTCCTGAAGTGACCCGGTGACGTGATAGGACAGCACGACATCGTGAACGGCGCGCATTTCGCCTTCACCGACAGGTGGGGCGGGGTGAGCGCCGTTCCGTACGAGGAGCTCAACCTCGGTGGCGCGGTGGGCGACGACCCCGCGGCCGTCCGGAGCAACCGGCGGCTCGCCGCCGAGGCGCTCGGGCTCGACCCCGAGCGGGTCGTCTGGATGAACCAGGTGCACGGCCGTGACATCGCCGTGGTCGACGGGCCGTGGACCGGCGGGGACGTCCCCGCGGTCGACGGCGTCGTCACGGCGCGGCGCGGGCTCGCGCTCGCCGTGCTCACCGCGGACTGCACCCCCGTCCTGCTCGCCGACCCGGTCGCGGGTGTGGTGGGCGCGGCCCACGCCGGACGGCCCGGGCTGGTCGCGGGGGTCGTGCCGGCCGCCGTGGAGGCCATGACCGCGCTCGGCGCCGACCCGTCCCGTATCACCGCCCGTACCGGACCGGCCGTCTGCGGGCGGTGCTACGAGGTCCCGGCGGACATGCGCGACGAGGTCGCCGCCGTCGTGCCCGAGGCGCACTCGGAGACGAGTTGGGGCACTCCGGCCGTCGACGTGAGCGCCGGGGTGCACGCGCAGCTCGACGCGCTGGGGGTGCGCGACCGGCGCGCGTCGGACGTCTGCACCCTCGAATCGCGCGACCACTACTCGTACCGCCGCGACCGCACCACCGGGCGGCTCGCCGGATATGTCTGGCTGGACTGATACCTGATGACGGACATGACGGACCTGACGGACCGAAAGACGCAGCTCGCCGAGAACCTGGCACGGGTGGAGGAACGTATCTCCGCCGCCTGCGCGGCTGCCGGCCGCGAGCGGGACGACGTGACCCTCATCGTCGTCACCAAGACCTACCCGGCGAGTGACGTGCGGCTGCTGCACGAGCTCGGCGTGCGGCACGTCGCGGAGAACCGCGACCAGGACGCCGCGCCGAAGGCCGCCGCCTGTGCGGATCTCGATCTGACCTGGCACTTCGTCGGTCAGCTCCAGACCAACAAAGTCCGTTCCGTGGCGAGTTATGCCCATGTGGTGCAGTCCGTGGACCGGCTGAAGCTCGTCGGCGCACTTTCGAGTGCGGCGGAGCGCGCCGGGCGCGAACTGGGGTGCCTCGTGCAGGTCGCGCTCGACGCCGAGGCGGGCGAGCGGGGGGACCGGGGCGGCGTGGCGCCGGACGGCATCGGGGAGTTGGCCGACGCGGTGGCGGCGGCGCCGGGGCTGCGGCTCGACGGGCTCATGACGGTGGCGCCGCTGGCCGGCCCGTACGCCGGGCGCGAACGCGCCGCATTCGATCGGCTGATGGAATTCTCATCCCGCCTGCGCGCCGCCCATCCGACTGCGAACATGGTGTCAGCAGGGATGAGTGCGGACCTCGAGCACGCCGTGGCGGCCGGAGCGACACATGTGCGCATCGGGACGGCGGTACTCGGAGACCGACCCCGGCTCGGGTAACGTCGCGAAGAAGTCGGACCACAGCAGAAAATATGGTCATTTCCGCCGAACAGCGGACAGGCCCAGTGGATCGCGGGCACGAGCTGACGTTGCCGATCCACCACAGAGCGGAGGACTCAGAGCATGGCCGGCGCGATGCGCAAGATGGCGGTCTACCTCGGCCTCGTGGAGGACGATGGGTACGACGGCCGGGGTTTCGACCCCGATGACGACTTCGAACCCGAGCTGGAGCCGGAGCCCGAGCGGGACCGGCGGCGCCACTCGCAGCCCCCGCTCCAGGTGGAGCGGGAAGAACCGGTACGCGTCGTTCCGCAAGCACCCGTGCAGAGGGAACCGGTTCCGCTTCCGGTAGAAAGTGGACGACCCGCCCGAATCGCCCCCGTGGCATCCATCACACCTGAACGTCCGAGCCTGGAGAAGAACGCACCGGTGATCATGCCCAAGGTCGTGTCCGAGCGGGAGCCGTACCGCATCACCACGCTGCACCCGCGGACCTACAACGAGGCCCGTACCATCGGGGAACACTTCCGCGAGGGCACGCCTGTGATCATGAACCTCACCGAGATGGATGACACGGATGCGAAGCGACTTGTCGACTTTGCCGCCGGTCTCGTCTTCGGCCTGCATGGCAGCATTGAGCGAGTGACGCAGAAGGTGTTCCTGTTGTCGCCTGCTAACGTCGATGTCACGGCGGAGGACAAGGCCCGCATCGCAGAGGGCGGATTCTTCAACCAGAGCTGAGAGCACGACACCGGGAACGGCCGGCCGGAAGGGTCGGTGGACATGACCAGGGGAGAGGGAAGCGCGGGATGAGCGTCGCACTGCAGGTGATCTACATCGCTCTGATGTGCTTCCTTGTCCTGCTGTTCTTCCGACTGGTCATGTCGTACGTCTTCCAGTTCGCCCGTTCATGGCAACCCGGCAAGGCGATGGTGGTCGTTCTGGAGGCCACCTACACTGTCACCGATCCACCACTGAAGCTTCTGCAGCGGTTCATCCCACCGCTGCGTCTCGGGGGCGTGGCACTCGACCTGTCCTTCTTCGTTCTGATGATCATCGTCTACATCCTGCTCAACATCGTGGGTAGCTTCGCGATGAGGGTCTGAGGGTGTAGAGCGATAACGGTCCTGCCGACTGCCGACGACTACGTAGAGGTGAAGAAGAGATGCCGCTGACCCCCGAGGACGTGCGGAACAAGCAGTTCACGACCGTCCGCCTCCGAGAAGGCTATGACGAGGACGAGGTCGATGCCTTCCTCGACGAGGTCGAGGCCGAGCTGACCCGCCTGCTCCGCGAGAACGAGGACCTGCGCGCCAAGCTGGCCGCCGCCACGCGCGCGGCCGCGCAGAACCAGCAGCAGCAGGGCATGCGCAAGCCTCCGGAGCAGCAGGACCAGCGGCCCGTGGGTCCCGGCGCCCCCGTGCCCGCCGGGATATCGGGTCCGCCGGTCCAGCAGCAGCCCCCGCAGATGGGTCCGCCCCAGCTGCCCGGTGGTGCTCCTCAGCTGCCGGCCGGTCCCAGCCACGGTGGCCCGCAGGGCGGCCCGATGGGCGGTCCGATGCAGGGCGGCCCCATGGGCGGCCCGATGGGCGGGAACATGGGCGGCACCATGGGTGGCCCCATGGGCGGCCACGGCCCGCAGATGCCGCAGCCGGGCCAGGGCCCGGGCGGCGACAGCGCGGCCCGCGTGCTCTCCCTCGCCCAGCAGACCGCCGACCAGGCGATCGCGGAGGCCCGTTCCGAGGCCAACAAGATCGTCGGCGAGGCGCGCTCGCGCGCCGAGGGCCTGGAGCGCGACGCCCGCGCCAAGGCCGACGCGCTGGAACGGGACGCGCAGGAGAAGCACCGCGTCGCGATGGGCTCGCTGGAGTCGGCCCGCGCCACGCTGGAGCGCAAGGTCGAGGACCTGCGCGGCTTCGAGCGCGAGTACCGCACCCGCCTGAAGTCGTACCTGGAGAGCCAGCTGCGTCAGCTGGAGACCCAGGCCGACGACTCGCTGGCCCCGCCGCGGACCCCGTCCGCCGCGCCGTCGCTGCCGCCGTCCCCGTCGATGGCGTCCGCGGGCGCGAGCGCCCCGTCGTACGGTGGCAACCAGACGATGGGCGGCAACCCCGGCATGGGCGGTGGCCCGTCGTACGGCGGCCAGCAGCAGATGTCGCCGGCGATGACCCAGCCGATGGCGCCGGTGCGGCCGCAGGCGCCGCAGCCGATGCAGCAGGCACCGTCGCCGATGCGCGGCTTCCTCATCGACGAGGACGACAACTGACGGGGGCGGGTCGCGCGATGAGCGCGTAGCCGTCGGCCGGCAGGCTGTAGGGCCGGGGCCCGGGACACACGTCCTGGGCCCCGGCCCTTTGGCATGGCACGCGTCGCGTGTCGGTGTACGGAAGAGGGGCCCGGCCACGTGGTGTGGCCGGGCCCCTCTGGTGTGCCCGCGGGTTACGCCTTGCGGAGACGGAACGTCAGGGACAGGGACTCGTCCGTGAACGGGGTGCCGAAGGTGTCGCCGGCCTCTCCGGCGGCGTAGTCCGTGCACAGGACCTCGTCGGCGATCAGGGCCGCGTGGTCGTTCAGAGCCTCGGTGACCTCCGCGTCCGTGGACGCCCAGCGCAGGGCGATCCGGTCCGCGACGTCCAGGCCGCTGTTCTTGCGGGCCTCCTGGATCAGGCGGATCGCGTCACGGGCCAGGCCCGCGCGGCGCAGCTCCGGCGTGATCTCCAGGTCCAGGGCGACCGTCGCGCCCGCGTCGGAGGCGACGGACCAGCCCTCACGCGGCGTCTCCGTGATGATCACCTCATCGGGCGTGAGGGTGATCGTCTCGCCGTTGACCTCCAGCGACGCCTCGCCGCCGCGCAGGGCCAGGGAGAGCGCCGCCGCGTCCGTCGCCGCGATCGCCTTGGCCACGTCCTGGACGCCCTTGCCGAAGCGCTTGCCCAGGGCGCGGAAGTTCGCCTTGGCGGTCGTGTCGACGAGGGAGCCGCCCACCTCGGAGAGGGAGGCGAGGGAGGAGACGTTCAGCTCCTCGGTGATCTGTGCGTGGAGCTCCGGCGAGAGGGCCTCGAAGCCAGCCGCCGCCACCAGCGCCCGGGAGAGCGGCTGGCGGGTCTTCACGCCCGACTCCGCGCGGGTGGCGCGGCCCAGCTCCACCAGGCGGCGCACCAGCGTCATCTGGGACGACAGGGTCGGGTCGACGGCGGACAGGTCCGGCTCCGGCCAGGTGGCCAGGTGGACCGACTCCGGCGCGTCCGGGGTCACCGGCACCACCAGGTCCTGCCAGACCCGCTCGGTGATGAACGGGGTCAGCGGGGCCATCAGGCGCGTGACGGTCTCCACGACGTCGTGGAGCGTGCGCAGCGCCGCCTTGTCGCCCTGCCAGAAGCGGCGGCGCGAGCGGCGCACGTACCAGTTCGACAGGTCGTCGACGAAGGAGGACAGCAGCTTGCCGGCGCGCTGCGTGTCGTACGCCTCCAGCGCCTGCGTGACCTGGTCGACCAGTGCGTGCAGTTCGGACAGCAGCCAGCGGTCCAGCAGCGGCCGGTCCGCCGGGGCCGGGTCGGCGGCCGACGGCGCCCAGCCGGTCGTACGGGCGTACAGCGCCTGGAAGGCGACCGTGTTCCAGTACGTCAGCAGCGTCTTGCGGACGACCTCCTGGATCGTGCCGTGGCCCACGCGCCGCGCGGCCCACGGGGAGCCGCCGGCCGCCATGAACCAGCGCACCGCGTCGGCGCCGTGCTGGTCCATGAGCGGGATCGGCTGGAGGATGTTGCCCAGGTGCTTGGACATCTTCCGGCCGTCCTCGGCGAGGATGTGGCCGAGGCAGACGACGTTCTCGTACGACGACTTGTCGAAGACCAGCGTGCCGACCGCCATCAGCGTGTAGAACCAGCCGCGGGTCTGGTCGATGGCCTCCGAGATGAACTGCGCCGGGTAGCGCTTCTCGAAGAGGTCCTTGTTCTTGTACGGGTAGCCGTACTGCGCGAACGGCATCGAGCCCGAGTCGTACCAGGCGTCGATGACCTCGGGGACGCGGGTCGCCGTGGCCCGGCAGGTCGGGCAGGGGAAGGTGACGTCGTCGATGTACGGCCGGTGCGGGTCCAGGGACGACTGGTCCGTGCCCGTCAGCTCGGTCAGCTCGGCGAGGGAGCCGACGCACGTGAGGTGGTCGTCCTCACAGCGCCAGATGGGCAGCGGGGTGCCCCAGTAGCGGTTGCGGGACAGGGCCCAGTCGATGTTGTTGTTCAGCCAGTCGCCGAAGCGGCCGTGCTTGACGGAGTCCGGGAACCAGTTGGTGTTCTCGTTCTCCTCCAGGAGCCGGTCCTTGACCGCGGTCGTACGGATGTACCAGGACGGCTGCGCGTAGTAGAGCAGCGCCGTGTGGCAGCGCCAGCAGTGCGGGTAGCTGTGCTCGTACGCGATGTGCTTGAAGAGCAGGCCACGGGCCTGGAGGTCGGCCGTCAGGGCCTCGTCGGCCTTCTTGAAGAACTGGCCTCCGACGAGGTCGAGCTCCTCCTCGAAGGTGCCGTCGGGGCGGACGGGGTTCACCACGGGCAGGCCGTACGCGCGGCAGACCTTGAGGTCGTCCTCACCGAACGCGGGCGCCTGGTGGACCAGACCCGTACCGTCCTCGGTGGTGACGTAGTCGGCGTTGACGACGAAGTGGGCCTCGGCCGGGAAGTCGATCAGCTCCAACGGGCGCCGGTAGCTCCAGCGCTCCATCTCGGCGCCGGTGAAGGTCTGCTCGGTGGCCTCCCAGTCCTCGCCGAGCGCCTTCTCGAGGAGCGGCTGGGCCACGACCAGCTTCTCCTCGCCGTTCGTGGCGACGACGTACGTGACCTCGGGGTGGGCGGCGACGGCGGTGTTGGACACCAGCGTCCACGGGGTCGTCGTCCACACCAGGAGGGCCGCCTCGCCCGCGAGGGGGCCGGAGGTCAGCGGGAAGCGGACGAAGACGGACGGGTCGACGACCGTCTCGTACCCCTGCGCCAGCTCGTGGTCGGACAGGCCGGTGCCGCAGCGGGGGCACCAGGGGGCGACGCGGTGGTCCTGGACCAGCAGGCCCTTGTTGAAGATCTCCTTCAGGGACCACCAGACGGACTGGACGTACTCCGGGTCCATGGTGCGGTACGCGTCGTCCAGGTCGACCCAGTAGCCCATCCGGGTCGTCAGCTCGGCGAACGCGTCCGTGTGGCGGGTCACCGACTCGCGGCACTTGGCGTTGAACTCGGCGATGCCGTACGCCTCGATGTCCTTCTTGCCGGAGAAGCCGAGCTCCTTCTCGACGGCGAGCTCGACCGGCAGGCCGTGGCAGTCCCAGCCGGCCTTGCGGGCGACGTGGTAGCCGCGCATGGTGCGGAAGCGGGGGAAGACGTCCTTGAAGACGCGGGCCTCGATGTGGTGGGCGCCGGGCATGCCGTTGGCGGTGGGCGGGCCCTCGTAGAAGACCCACTCCGGGCGGCCCTCGGACTGCTCGAGGCTCTTGGCGAAGACCTTGTGCTCGCGCCAGAAATCGAGCACGGCGTGCTCGAGGGCGGGCAGGTCGACCTGGGCGGGTACCTGGCGGTACTGCGACATCGGATCCTCCGGCGGACTGGTGCTCGTTCCGTCGGAGGGACGAGAGCGCGTGCGTGCTCCCGCGGTACCACCCTCCTTGGCCCCGGGCGCCCGGCTGGACGTCCTGAGCCCCCTCATTCGGGTCGCGATGCCGGTTCTACTGGCCCCGCGGTCTCCCGAGGGCGTTCTTCCGGCGGCTCCGGGGTGATGCTTCACATCGGGCTCGCCCCCGGGCTCTCACCGTCCCCGGGTCGCTCATGGCTGCGTACGACGCTACTGGTCCCCATCCACGCCTTTCGCTCCGCCCAGTGTAAGGGCCCGCCGGGGGAGGGGCAGACCGGTTTTCGGCGGGCCCTTCGGCGGGGCCATGGGTGGGTCCTTCGGCGGCCCCGGACTGACCCGAATGCCACATGCGCGCACACGGCTCGGTGCCGCGGATCGGTGGCCTGATTACGCCGCGGCGAGCTGGGCACAACGGATGCAGGTTGTCGTGCCGCGGGCATGGGGCGATCGGACACCGGCGGCGTGCCCCGTTGCCGCGGGGCTGGAGTCGATTTATCGTCCCAGCACGATTCGCGAGCAAGATCACAATATGTGAAGGGGCCGCGAGATGGTGGCGAAGAAGACCGCCGCGAAGAAGACGGCCGCCAGGAAGACGACCGCGACGACGCCGGCGCGTGCCGCGGGCGAGTCCGGCAAGCCCGGGAGCGAGGCGAAGAAGGCCATGGGCCCGGTCACGGAGCCGGAGCCGCCCGTGAGGTCCGTGAAGACGGCGAAGTCGGCGAGTACGGCGAAGTCCGCGAAGCCCGCGAAGAAGGCGCCTGCCAAAGAGGCACCCGCGAGGAAGACACCCGCCAAGGAGGCGGCGCCCAAGAAGGCCGCCGCCAAGAAGGCGCCTGTCAGGAAGATCACGCACGGCGACGCGCTCGCCGAGGCCGTCGGGGCGAAGCCCGCCAAGAAGGCGGTGGCGAAGAAGTCGGCGGCCAAGGACCCAGTAGTCGAAGAGGTGCCTGCCAAGGAGGCGGCCGCGAAGAAGACGGCCGCGACGAAGGCGCCGGCCAAGAAAGCCGCCGCGAAGAAGGCGACCGCCAAGAAGGCACCGGCCAAGAAGGCACCCGCCCAGCACGCGCCGGCCAAGAAGGCCGCCGTCGAGAAGGGGGCCGCCAGGAAGGCGCCCGCGACCGACGCCGCCACCAGGGCCGCTGCCGTGGAGACGGAAGCCGCCACCGGAGGCGCTGTCGCGGACGTCGGGGCGGACACGGCTTCCGCGGGTAGGAAGGGTGCCGAGGGCAAGGCGCCGGCCGGGACGGCGGGCGGGAAGAAGCGGGCGGCCAAGGCGGCCGCCGGGAAGGCCGCACCCGCGGCCGAGGGGGCGGCGCAGGCCGCGGAGAAGACGGGAGCCAGGACGGTGGCAGCGAAGAAGATCGCGGACGTGACCACGGCGAAGACCGCGAAGCCGGTGCCGCCGGCTCGGGGTGTCGCCGAGGCGGCGCCCGAGGAGTTGGCCGTACGGCCCGGTGAGGAGCCCTGGAGCCCCGAGGAGGTCGCGGAGGCACGGGCCGAGCTGGAGGGCGAGGTGGCGCGGCTCCAGGCCGAGATCGCGGCCTCCGAGGAGGCGCTGTCCGGGCTGATGCGGGACTCCGGGGACGGCGCCGGGCACGACGAGGCCGACACCGGCACCAAGAACATCACGCGCGAGCACGAGATGGCCCTCGCCGCGAACGCGCGCGCCACCCTGGAGCAGACCGAGCACGCCCTCCAGCGGCTCGACGCGGGCACGTACGGCCTGTGCGAGGTGTGCGGCAAGCCCATCGGCAAGGCGCGCATGCAGGCCTTCCCGCGGGCCACCCTGTGCGTGGAGGACAAGCAGAAGCAGGAACGGCGAGGCTGAACCCTCAGGCGTGTGCCGTACCCTCGTGGTCAGTCAGGCACCTAGGTTGAGGGACTCACGTGGCAGAGGCGGAGCGCATCATCGGTACGCCGGATGTTGACGACGAGGCTGCGGCGCCCGCCGAGCAGCCCAAGGGCAGGCGCAGGGTCGTCGCGCTGTTCGCCGTGGCCCTGGTGGCCTATGCGCTGGACCTCGCCACGAAGATGCTCGTGGTGGCCAAGCTGGAGCACCACGAGCCGATCGAGGTGATCGGCGAGCTGCTGACGTTCCGGGCGGTACGCAACCCGGGCGCCGCCTTCGGGATGGGCGAGGCCTTCACCGTGATCTTCACGGTCATCGCGGCGACGGTGATCGTGGTGATCATCCGCCTGGCGCGCAAGCTGTACAGCCTGCCGTGGGCCATCGCGCTCGGCCTGCTGCTCGGCGGCGCGCTGGGCAACCTCACCGACCGGATCTTCCGCTCGCCGGGCGTCTTCCGGGGCGCGGTGGTGGACTTCATCGCCCCCGCGCACTTCGCCGTCTTCAATCTCGCGGACTCGGCGATCGTGTGCGGAGGGATCCTGATCGTCATCCTGTCGTTCCGGGGCCTGGACCCCGACGGGACCGTCCACAAGGACTGACAAGGCATACTCGACGGGTGAGCACGATTCCCGAGATCCGTACGCTGCCCGTTCCCGATGGCCTTGAGGGCGAGCGCGTCGACGCCGCCATCGCCCGTATGTTCGGGTTTTCCCGCACCAAGGCGGCCGAGCTGGCCGCCGCCGGGAAGGTGCTCGTCGACGGCGCCGTCGTCGGCAAGTCCGAGCGGGTGAGCGGTGGTGCGTGGCTCGAGGTCGAGATGCCGGCCGCACCCGCCCCCGTACAGATCGTCGCGGAGCCGGTCGAGGGCATGGAGATCGTCCACGACGACGACGACATCGTCGTCATCGTGAAGCCGGTCGGCGTGGCCGCGCACCCGAGCCCCGGCTGGACCGGCACCACCGTGATCGGCGGCCTCGCGGCGGCCGGGTACCGCATCTCGACGTCCGGCGCGGCCGAGCGCCAGGGCATCGTGCACCGCCTCGACGTCGGCACGTCCGGGCTCATGGTCGTGGCCAAGTCGGAGCGGGCGTACACCCTCCTCAAGGCGCAGTTCCGGGAGCGCACGGTCGACAAGCGCTACCACGCGCTCGTCCAGGGCCACCCGGACCCGCTGAGCGGCACCATCGACGCGCCCATCGGGCGCCACCCGAACCACGACTACAAGTGGGCCGTCACCGCCGAGGGCAAGCCCTCCGTGACGCACTACGACCTGATCGAGGCGTACCGTTCGGCCTCCCTCCTGGACATCAAGCTGGAGACGGGCCGCACCCACCAGATCCGCGTCCACATGTCGGCCCACCGCCACCCCTGCGTCGGTGACCTGACGTACGGCGCCGACCCGACGCTCGCCAAGCGCCTGAACCTGACCCGGCAGTGGCTGCACGCCGTCCGGCTCGGCTTCGAGCACCCGGCGGACGGCCGCTGGGTCGAGTTCGAGAGCACCTACCCGGCGGACCTCCAGCACGCCCTCGACACGATCGCCGCGGAGAGCGCGTGAGCCCCTTCCTCGTCAGGGAGGCCGTGACCGACGAGGACCGCGAGGCGGGCTTCGCCGTGCGCCGCGAGGTCTTCGTCGTCGAGCAGGGCGTCCCGGAGGAGATCGAGTACGACGCGTACGACGCGACCGCCGTGCACGTGCTGGCCGTCCGCCGCGCCGACGGGACCGCGCTCGGAACCGGGCGGCTGCTGTACGGGCCGGACGCGGCCGGCAAGACGGGCGGCGCCGAGGGCGTCGGCTCGCTGGGCCGGCTGGCGGTGGCGAAGACGGCGCGCGGCCTCGGCGTGGGCGTGGCGCTGGTGCGGGCCATCGAGGAGGCGGCACGCGCGCGCGGCCTGGCCGCCGTGGACCTGCACGCCCAGACGCACGCCCTCCGCTTCTACGAGCGGCTCGGTTACGCGGCGTACGGCGCCGAGTTCCACGACGCGGGCATACCGCACCTGGCGATGCGTCGGACGCTCTGACCGACGGGGCTCGTGGCAGGCTGGCAGGGTTGATGATCGTCTGATCCGGCCCGACCCGGTGGAGGGCGCACCGTGGACCAGTTGGCTCTGCTGCTCGTGCTGCTGCTCGGGGCGGTGGTGACCGTCCCCCTGGGGGAGCGGCTGCGGCTGCCCGCGCCGGTGCTGATGACGCTCGCGGGGATGGTCCTCGCGCTCCTCCCCTTCGTACCGAACGTCGACATCCCGCCCGACTACATCCTCCCCCTCGTGCTGCCGCCCCTGCTGTACGCGGCCGTCCAGCGCACCTCCTGGAGCCAGTTCGCCGCCAACAAGCGGCCCATCTTCCTGCTCGCCGTGGCGCTGGTCTTCGTGACCACGGCGGCTGTGGCGGCCGTCGCCAGCGCCGTCGTACCAGGGCTGCCGCTCGCCGCGGCCGTGGTGCTCGGCGCGCTCGTGGCGCCCCCGGACCCGGTCGCCGCGACCGCCGTCGCCGGCTCCCTGGGCCTGCCGCGGCGGCTGGTGTCGATCCTGGAGGGCGAGGGGCTGTTCAACGACGTCACGGCGATCGTGCTGTACCACGTGGCGATCGGGGCGGCGGTCGGCGGCACGTTCTCCTGGCCGCGCGCCGCCGGGCAGCTGGTGCTCTCCGCGGTGGTCGCCGTCGCCGTCGGGCTGGCGCTGGGCTGGCTGTCGAACCGGCTGATGGGCATGCTCGGCGAGCCGGCCCTGCAGACCGGCCTCACACTGCTGGTGCCGTTCGTGAGCTACGTCCTCGCCGAGGAGCTGCTCGGCTCCGGCGTCCTCGCCGTCCTGGTCACCGCCCTCTACCTGGCCGAGAACGCCGTGGACGCGGACGACGTGATGGGCCGCCTGGCCGGGCGGACCTTCTGGGAGATCGTCGACGTCCTCGTCACGGGCATCGCCTTCGGACTGATCGGGCTGGAGCTGCACAACGTCTTCGGTACGGCCGAGAACCGGCTGGGGGAGATGCTCGGCTGGGGCGGCGCGATCGTCGCCTGCGTCGTCGGCGTACGGCTGCTGTGGCTGCTGCCCGCCACCTGGCTGGCCAAGCGGCTGCACACGGGCCGGGACTACGACGAGGAGATCCCCATGACGTGGCGGGAGACCGTCGTCATGTGGTGGTCCGGCATGCGGGGCGTGGCCTCCGTCGCCCTGGCCCTCGCCGTCCCGCTGCGCGACGAGACGGGGGCGCCCCTCGCGTGGCGCGACGAGATCATCTTCATCGCGTTCTGTGTGATCATCGCCACCCTCGTCTTCCAGGGCCTCACCCTGCCGTGGCTCGTCAGGAAGCTCGGTGTGCGGGCTGACACGGACGCGGAGCGGGCGCTGGAGCGCGAGCTGGCCATCAGGGCCGCCAAGGCCGCCAAACGGCGGCTGAAGGAGATCCAGGAGGTCGAGGAGCTCCCGGAGGAGCTGCAGGAGCGGTTGCAGCGGATGGCGTTCGACGTGGGCGCGCGGATCAGTCCGGACCTGGTGGACGAGGAGCGCCGGTCGGCGGCGGCGCGGCGGGCCGAGCGCTTCCGGCGGATGCAGCGCATCCAGCACGAGATGCTGTCGGCCGCCCGCCACGAGGTGCTGGCCGCGCGCAGCGAACCGGGGGCGGATCCGGAGGTCGTGGACCGGGTACTGCGGCAGCTGGACGTCCACAGCCTGCGCTGAGCCCCTCGGCCGGCCTCGTGGGCCCGGCGCCGGTCAGCCCCGGCCGGTGCGCGGCTCGGGCGGCTGCGGCCGCGGCTCCTGCCCGGGCTTCCGCCGGGGCCGCTTCTCCTCGCTCCGTACGACGTACGCGTCCACGTTGTTGCTGAGGACCTCGGCCGCCCGGGGCGGCTTGTCGTCCCGCCACTGGCCGTCGGGGGAGGGCGCCGGCGCGGCGGTCGCCGTGGTGACGCGCGGCAGGGCGTACGGGTGCTCCTTGACCAGCCAGGCGATCATCTGCTCCCGTACGGCGCACCGCACCGTCCACACGTCGTCCGCGTCCTTCGCCGTGACGACCGCGCGCACCTGGAGCGTGGTGGGCGTGGTGTCCGTCACGGCCAGCGACCAGTCGCGCCCGTCCCAGGCGGGGCTGTCGGCCAGGATCGCCTTGAGCTTCTCGCGCATCAGCACGACGGGCGCGGAGTGGTCGAGGTGGAAGAAGACCGTGCCCGTCATCTGGGCGCCGCCGCGCGACCAGTTCTCGAACGGTTTGCTGGTGAAGTACGAGACGGGCATCGTGATCCGGCGCTCGTCCCAGGTCCGTACGGCCAGGAACGTCAGCGTGACCTCCTCGACCACGCCCCACTCGCCGTCCACCACCACCGTGTCGCCGATCCGCACCATGTCGCCGAAGGCGATCTGGAACCCGGCGAAGAGGTTGCCGAGGGTGGACTGGGCGGCGACACCGGCGACGATGCCGATGATGCCGGCGGAGGCCAGCATCGACGTGCCGATGGTCCGGAAGTCGGGGAAGGTCAGCAGCATCGCCGCGACCGACACCACCGCGACCACCGCCGTGACGATCCGCATGATGAGCGTCACCTGGGTACGGACGCGGCGGACCCGGGCGGCGTCGCGCGTGGAGGAGGCGTAACGGGCGTAACTCGACTCCACTATGGCGGCGGCGATCCGCACCACCAGCCAGGCCCCCGCGCCGATCAGCACGAGCGAGAGCACCTGGCCCATGACCTCCTGGTGGCGGACGACGACCTGCCACTTGGTCTGCCGGTACGTGCCGCGCAGGAGCGCGGTCAGCAGGACGACCTGGACGGGTATCCGGCAGCGGCGCAGCAGGTCCCACAGCGGGGTCTCGGGGTGCTTGGCGTCGATGCGGCGCAACAGCAGGTCGACGAGCCAGCCGACGACCAGCGTGAGCACCACCGAGCCACCGACGACGGTCAACGGGCGCAGCGCGTTCTCCATGGATCCGGGACTCCGACCCTTTCCGGTGCTTGCTGGCAGGATGGCCGGATGGACATCATGCTCTTCCACTCGGCCTACGGTCCGCGCCCGGCCGTGCACGCCGCAGCCGACCGGCTGCGTGCCGCCGGGCACCACGTGCACGTGCCCGACCTGTACGAGGGCCAAACCGCCGGCACCGTCGAGGAGGGCATGGCGATCAAGGACCGGATCGGCCAGGAGACGCTGCTCAAGCGGGCGATCCTGGCCGCGGCGGCCTACTCGGAGCGGGGTCTGGTGTACGCCGGGTTCTCCCTGGGCGCGTCCATCGCGCAGACGCTGGCCCTCGGGGACGAGAAGGCGCGCGGGCTGTTGTTGTTGCAGGGCACGTCCGACCTCGCGGAGGCCGCGTCGGTGGACGCCCTGCCCGTACAGCTGCACATCGCCGACCCCGACCCCTTCGAGCCGGACGACTGGCTGAACGCCTGGTACCTGCGGATGCGGCGGGCCGGCGCGGACGTGGAGGTCTACCGCTACCCGGGGGCGGGGCACCTGTACATGGACCCGGATCTGCCGGACTACGACGAGGACGCCGCCGAGCGGACCTGGCAGATCGCTCTCGGCTTCCTGGAGAGCCTGTAGGGCCCTTTCCCGGCTCATTCCCGCGCGTGCTGCCACGCACGGGGGGCACGGTGCCGCGGAAGTCGCGGCACCGTGCCCCCCGTGGCAGCCGGTAGGCCCGGTCAGACGGCTCGGTACGCCGTCCAGTGGTCCTTCATGCGCTGCACCTGACCCGCGGTGAACTGGTACATGCAGGCGTCGTACGTGTAGTCCATGAAGTTGTGAACGGGGTCGACACCCGTCTTGCTGGCGCAGCTGTCCCGCCCGGTGGGGCACTCGTACGCCGGGCTCTTCTCGGCCGGGGTGTCCGAGACGTAGTCGCCGTTGCCGTTACAGCCGCCCTGGAAGGTGTGGTACAGCCCCATCCAGTGGCCCACCTCGTGGGTACCGGTGTCGCCCTCGTCGTAGTTGGTGGCCGCGCCGCCCGGCAGCGAGGCGTCGAGCACCACGACGCCGTCCATGGTCGGGTTGGACTTGTACGAGGACGGGAACGTGGCCCAGCCCAGCAGCCCGCCGCCGAGGTTGGCGGTGTAGAAGTTCAGCGCGTTCGCCCCGCCCTTGCGGAGGGCCGACTTCATGGCCTTCTCCTCGGCGGAGCCGGAGCTCAGGTTGTACCAGGCGGCGTTGTCCGTGTAGTCCGTGCCGGCCAGCGTGAACTGGAAGCCGGAGTCGGCGTTGCCGGTGCCCTGGCCGCCGAAGGCGGAGTTGAGGACGGCCATCTGCTGGTTGATGGCGGTCGTGCTGAGCTTGCCGGTCTCGCCGTTGTGGATGACGTGGAAGTACACCGGGATGGTGGTGGCGGTGGCGGTGAGGCCCGCGGCGCCGCTCGCCCGCACGGACTCGAGTCTCTTCTTCAGGTCCGCGTCCATGGCCTTGGCCTTGGCGTCGGTCACCTCGTTGGGCTCGTGGGCGTGGGAGGCGCCCGGGAGCTCACGGGCGGTGGTGCTCACACCCGTGCCGTCCTCGCACTCCTCGGCGGCGGCCGACACCCGGTCCTTGGCGGCGACGGCGCCCGTCGGGGTGGAGAGCGGGAAGAGGGCCAGGGTTCCGGCCATCACCGCCGTACCGAGGGCACGACGGTGCAGACGCGGAGATATTCGGGCAAGAGCACGCATGGTGACTCCTCGCGGGGGGTTGTGGAGAGGGCCTTCCTCGCCACCGCGGGGAGATTACGGGTCCATGTCAGATCTTGATGAGCATCGAACAAGCCCAATCAATCGTTGAGTAAATGAAGACATCGGGGAGAAAAGCTTCGGTCCGTTCCGGGTGTTGAGACACGGACGTAACGAACGCGCCACCGAGAGCGGGTGGTGTGTCCGGATTCGATCTCCCGGAACACACCGCCCGCGACGGCTGTGTGATCTCCTGTTAACACACGGCAGGTTGGCCGAAAATCGACCACCGGGGACCGCTCAGCGTACGGGGGTGTACACCCGCTCGACCTTCTGCGTTCCACTCCGCGTCAGGTACGACCGCGTCCACGCCGCCGAAGCGTCCGGTTTCGTACGGTCCGAGAGCACGTAGTAGTCCATCTGCGCACGCTCGGCGGTCACGTCCAGCACGCCGAACCCGTGGTGGTCCATGTCCACCCACTTCACATGGCGGTTGGCGGCCCGGATCGCCCCGGCGGCCACCACCGACACCGTCCCCGGCGCGACCCGCAGGATGTCGTCCAGGTTGTCCGACGTCACCGAGGTCACCACGAACTCCGTCGCCGCCGACCGCGACAGCGGGTACGTCGCCGCCGTCACCGGCACGTCGTTGGCCCACGCCATGTGGATGTCGCCGGTGAGGAAGACGGTGTTGCGGATCGACCGGTCCGTCAGGTGCGCGAGCAGCTCCTTGCGGTCGTCCGTGTACCCGTCCCACTGGTCCACGTTGATCGCGAGGCCGCCCTTGGGCAGGCCCAGCAACTCCGCGACCGGCTCCAGCAGATGCGCCGGGAGGGACCCGAAGGCGACCGGCGAGACCATGACGGAGGTGCCGACCAGCCGCCAGGCGGTGTCGGAGGCGGCCAGGCCCGACTTCAGCCAGTCCAGCTGGGCGCGGCCCGCGATCGTACGGTCCGGGTCGTCGACCTGCCCGCTGCCGTGCGACGCCTGCTGCGAGCGGAACGAGCGCAGGTCGAGCAGATGCAGATCGGCCAGCTTGCCGAACCGCAGCCGGCGGTAGACGGTGCCCTCCGTGGAGGCGCGGACGGGCATCCACTCGAAGTAGGCCTGCTTCGCGGCCGCCACGCGCGCCGCCCAGGCGCCCTCCGTCTCCGGTGTGTGGTTCTGGGCGCCGCCCGACCAGGTGTCGTTGGCGAACTCGTGGTCGTCCCATATCGCGATCAGCGGGTGCGCGGCGTGCAGCGCCTGGAGGTGGGCGTCGGTCTTGTACGTGGCGTGCCGCAGCCGGTAGTCCGCCAGCGTGACGATCTCGTGCCGGGGCTCGTGGGGCCGTACGACGTCCTCCAGGGCGGGATAGCCGCCGGAGGCGTACTCGTAGATGTAGTCGCCGAGGTGGAGCACCGCGTCCAGGTCCGCGCGGTCCGCGAGATGGCGGTACGCGGCGAAGTGGCCCGACTCCCAGTTGGCGCAGGAGACCACGCCGAACCGTATGCCGGGTGCGGCGACGTCGGTGGCCGGGGCGGTACGGGTGCGGCCGACGGGCGAGACCGCGGCACCCGTGGTGAAGCGGAAGTAATAGGCGGTCGCCTGGCGCAGGCCCCTTACGTCGACCTTCACGGTGTGGTCGGTGGCGGCGGTGGCCGTGACCGTGCCCCGGGCGACGACGCCCGCGAAGGCCCGGTCCTCGGCCACCTCCCATCTGACCTCCGTGTCGGGGCCCTTGCCGGAGCCCGGGAGGGCGTCCGGGGACGGCGTGACGCGCGTCCACAGCAGGACGCCGTCCGGCAGGGGATCACCGGAGGCCACACCGTGGTGGAAGACGGGGAACGCGGCGTCCGCGGCGGCGGACGTGGCCGGCGCCAGCACGGGGGCGGCGACGGCGGTGGCGGCAGCGGCCTTGACGACCGTGCGGCGGCTGGGAGCGGGGACGGATGCGGGGGCGAACGCGGGCGCGGACGCGGATGAGTGTCGACTGGTCACGGCCGATCAGATTACTGATCGGTAGAACCAACGGGCGGGCGAACTCCGAGGAGTTCACCCGCCCGTTGGCCGAAAGACGTACGGAGAAGGGCCTGGTGGATCAGCCCTTGAGGGCCTTGTCGATGGCGGTGGTGAACTCGGGCGCCGTCATCGGTGCCCCCTCGCCGTCCGCGTCCGTGACGGTCTTGCCGTCCATCTTCAGCGTCGGCGTGCCCCTGACCCCGCTCTTGTCGAAGGCCGCGGACATCTTCATCGCCCACGCGTCGAAGGTGCCGCTCTCCACGTCCTTCTTGAAGGCGGCGTTGTCCTTCAGCGCCGGCACCGTCTCCGCTATCTCCAGGAGGTAGGAGTCCTTGGAGAACTTGTCCTGCGACTCCTCCGGGTGGAACTTCACCGAGTAGAGCGCCGCCTTGTAGTCCAGGAAGGCCTCGGGGCTGACGTTCAGGGCGGCGCCGAGCGCCGAGAGGGCGTTCTTGGAGCCCTCGCCCTGGTCGGAGTTGTCGATGAAGGTCGCGCCCACGTACCGGATCTTGTACTTGCCGGCCGCGACGTCCTTGTCGATCGTCTCGCCGACCTGCTGCTCGAAGACGGCACAGACCGGGCAGCGGGAGTCCTCGTACAGCTCCAGCGTCTTCTTGGCGGTGGCCTTGCCGATGACGACGGTGGTGCCGTCGTCGCCCGTGGTGTTCTTCGGCGCCGTGACGCTCTTGGCGTCCTTCACCGCCTCCCAGTGGGAGGGCTTGTTCGCCTGCACGACGGCGTAACCGATGCCGCCGGCCACCGCCAGGACGGCCACGGCCGAGACGGCGACGGTGACCTGCCGGCGGACCTTCTCCTTCTTCGCCTGACGCTCGCGCTCCAGGCGCAGCCGCTCGCGGGCCGCCGCCTTGTTGGCCTGGCTGTTGCGTGCACTCATGGTCGTACTTCTCCGTGGGGTGGGGTGGGTTCTCGGGGGTGGACTGTTCCGCTCGGCCGTTCCGCTCAGGCGGCGAGGGCCGAGCGGAGCGGCGGTCCACGCCGTCCCACGCAGTGCACGAGAAGTCGGTGACGGGCCGGGAGCGGCGGGTGAGCCGGCCGCGGACCCCGCCGTACGCCCCGCCCGGGCGTGCCCACCGCGGCGACCGCGACCAGCAGCGGCCGGAACGCGAACGCGGCCACCGCCCGCACCAGCCCGGCCAGCGCGCTCTCGCCGCGCCGCAGCCAGGCCGCCGCCACCAGGCCGACCGAGACGTGCGCGGCGAGCAGCAGCCACGGCAGCGCCGGGTCGGGGGAGTGCAGCAGGGCGGCCGCGCCTCCGGCCGGGGCGGCCACACCGGGCAGCGGGGTTCCCACGCCGCCGCCCCCGCACAGCACGTCGACGCCCACCGAGCGCAGCGCGCCCGCCACGGGCCCGCCGGACGGCCCGTAACAGGCGTGTTGACCGGAGGTGAAGACGGTGTCGGCGGCGAGCTCCAGCGGGACCAGCAGGCCCGCGATGCGCCAGAAGCCGCGCTCCGCCTCGCCCGCGAGCGCGTACGCGACGGCGAGGACCCCGGCGGCGACGACGGCGACCGTCGTCAGGGGCAGCGGCACCCCGGACAGCAGCACGTGGGAAGCCACGGACAGCGTCACGACCAGTGCCGTGAAGAGTGCCGCCCGCAGCCACCTGAGCCGGGTCCCGGATATGTCTTCCATCGCCGCACGAGTGTGCCACGCCGCCCGGTAAGCGGTCCCTAAAGGACCGGGAATCCCCGGCGGCCGGGAATCCCTAGAGCCCCGGGATACGGCCGTTGCGGAACAGGTCGACGAAGATCTGGTGGTCGGCCCGCGCCCGGGCGCCGTAGTGGTGGGCGAAGTCCACCAGCAGCTCGCCGAAGCCCTCCTCGTCCGCCGCGATCGCCGCGTCGATCGCCCGCTCCGTGGAGAACGGCACCAGGGAGTGCCCGCTCTCGTCGTCCGCCGCCGCGTGCATGGTCGCCGTCGCCCGCCCCAGGTCCGCGACCGTCGCCGCGATCTCCTCCGGGTCGTCGATGTCCGACCAGTCCAGGTCCACGGCGTACGGCGAGACCTCCGCCACCAGCTGTCCGGCCCCGTCCAGCTCGGTCCAGCCCAGCCACGGGTCGGCGTGCGCCTGGAGCGCCCGCTGCGAGATGACCGTGCGGTGGCCCTCGTGGTGGAAGTACGCCCGCACGGCCGGGTCGGTCACATGGCGCGAGACGGCCGGGGTCTGGGCCTGCTTCATGTAGATCACGACGTCGTTCTCCAGGGCGTCGCTGTTGCCCTCCAGAAGGATGTTGTACGAGGGGAGCCCCGCCGAACCTATGCCGATGCCTCGCCGCCCCACCACGTCCTTCACGCGGTACGAGTCCGGCCGGGCCAGGCTCGACTCGGGCAGCGTCTCCAGGTACCCGTCGAACGCCGCCAGCACCTTGTACCGGGTCGCCGCGTCCAGCTCGATCGACCCGGCGCCGGAGGAGAAGCGCCGCTCGAAGTCGCGGATCTCGGTCATGGACTCCAGCAGCCCGAACCGGGTCAGCGAGCGCGCGTCGCGCAGGGCGTCCAGCAGCGGGCCCTCGGCCGTGTCCAGCGTGAAGGGCGGCACGTCCTCGTGCCGGGCTCCGGCCGCCAGGGCGTGGATGCGCTCGCGGTAGGCGGCGGCGTAGATCCGCACCAGTTCGGTGATCTGCCGGTCACTGAGCGCCTTGGTGTAGCCGATCAGCGCCAGGGAGGCGGACAGCCGCTTCAGGTCCCATGTGAAGGGGCCGACGTACGCCTCGTCGAAGTCGTTCACGTTGAAGATCAGCCGGCCGTTGGCGTCCATGTACGTGCCGAAGTTCTCGGCGTGCAGATCGCCGTGGATCCACACCCGGCCCGTGCGCTCGTCCAGGTACGGGCCACCCTCCCGCTCCTCCTCCAGGTCGGCGTAGAAGAGGCAGGCCGTGCCCCGGTAGAAGGCGAAGGCCGAGGCGGCCATCTTCCGGAACTTGACCCGGAAGGCCGCCGGGTCGGCGGCCAGGAGCTCGCCGAAGGCGGTGCCGAAGACGGAGAGGATCTGCTCACCGCGCTCCTCGGCGGTGGGCTGGGGGACCGACATCGCGGGGTGCCTCCTGGTGCGGACGTACGGGCGGGGCGCGCGGGCGCGCCCCTTGGCTTCGTACATGACAAAACGGACAGGTGTTCCGTCCGTCTCAACGCGCGACCGCACCCCCGAGTGCCCCTCGGGTGTCAGTGGGCCCACGTAGACTTCCGAGCTGTCCCCCATCCCCGACGCCCCGGAGGCCGCAGCCGTGTCGAAGCCGCCGTTCACGCACCTTCACGTGCACACCCAGTACTCCCTGCTGGACGGTGCCGCGCGGCTCAAGGACATGTTCAACGCCTGCAACGAGATGGGCATGACGCACATCGCCATGTCCGATCACGGCAACCTCCACGGGGCGTACGACTTCTTCCACTCGGCCCAGAAGGCGGGCGTCACGCCGATCATCGGCATCGAGGCGTACGTCGCCCCCGAGTCGCGGCGCAACAAGCGGAAGATCCTCTGGGGCCAGCCGCACCAGAAGCGGGACGACATCTCCGGTTCCGGCGGTTACACCCACAAGACGATCTGGGCGGCGAACAACACCGGCCTGCACAATCTGTTCCGGCTCTCCTCCGACGCGTACAAGGAGGGCTGGCTCCAGAAGTGGCCGCGTATGGACAAGGAGACCATCGCGCAGTGGTCCGAGGGCCTGATCGCCTCCACCGGATGCCCCTCCGGTGAGGTCCAGACCCGGCTGCGCCTCGGCCAGTTCGACGAGGCCCTGAAGGCCGCCTCCGAGTACCAGGACATCTTCGGCAAGGGCCGGTACTTCCTGGAGCTGATGGACCACGGCATCGAGATCGAGCGCCGCGTCCGCGACGGCCTGCTGGAGATCGGCAAGAAGCTCGGCATCCCGCCGCTGGTCACCAACGACTCGCACTACACGTACGCCCACGAGGCCGGCGCCCACGACGCGCTGCTGTGCATCCAGACCGGCAAGAACCTCTCCGACCCGGACCGCTTCAAGTTCGACGGCACCGGCTACTACCTGAAGTCCACGGAGGAGATGTACGCCATCGACTCCTCGGACGCCTGGCAGGAGGGGTGCCGCAACACCCTGCTGGTCGCCGAGCAGGTCGACACCACCGGCATGTTCGAGAAGCGCGACCTCATGCCGAAGTTCGACATCCCCGAGGGCCACACCGAGGTGACCTGGTTCAAGGAGGAAGTCAAGCGCGGCATGCACCGCCGCTACCCCGAGGGCATCCCCGAGGACCGCCAGCGCCAGGCGGACTACGAGATGGACGTCATCATCCAGATGGGCTTCCCGGGGTACTTCCTCGTCGTCGCCGACTTCATCATGTGGGCCAAGAACCAGGGCATCGCGGTCGGGCCCGGCCGAGGCTCCGCGGCCGGCTCGATCGTGGCGTACGCGCTCGGCATCACCGACCTCGACCCGATCCCGCACGGCCTGATCTTCGAGCGCTTCCTCAACCCCGAGCGCGTCTCCATGCCCGATGTCGACATCGACTTCGACGAGCGCCGGCGCGTCGAGGTGATCAGGTACGTGACGGAGAAGTACGGCGCCGACAAGGTCGCCATGATCGGCACGTACGGCACCATCAAGGCCAAGAACGCCATCAAGGACTCCGCGCGCGTCCTCGGCTACCCGTACGCCATGGGCGACCGCATCACCAAGGCCATGCCCGCCGACGTCCTCGGCAAGGGCATCCCGCTCTCCGGCATCACCGACCCCTCCCACCCCCGCTACTCGGAGGCGGGCGAGGTCCGGGCGATGTACGAGAACGAACCGGACGTGAAGAAGGTCATCGACACCGCGCGCGGCGTCGAGGGCCTGGTGCGGCAGATGGGCGTGCACGCCGCCGGCGTGATCATGTCCAGCGAGACCATCACCGACCACGTCCCCGTCTGGGTGAGGCACACCGACGGCGTCACCATCACACAGTGGGACTACCCGAGCTGTGAGTCGCTCGGCCTGCTGAAGATGGACTTCCTGGGCCTGCGCAACCTCACGATCATGGACGACGCCGTCAAGATGGTGAAGGCCAACAAGGGGATCGACATCGATCTCCTGAGCCTCCCGCTCGACGACCCCACGACCTTCGAGCTGCTCCAGCGCGGCGACACCCTCGGCGTCTTCCAGTTCGACGGCGGCCCCATGCGGTCGCTGCTGCGGCTGATGAAGCCCGACAACTTCGAGGACATCTCCGCCGTCTCGGCCCTCTACCGGCCGGGCCCGATGGGCATGAACTCGCACACGAACTACGCCCTGCGCAAGAACGGCCAGCAGGAGATCACCCCGATCCACCCCGAGCTGGAGGAGCCGCTCAAGGAGGTCCTCGGCGTCACCTACGGCCTGATCGTCTACCAGGAGCAGGTGCAGAAGGCCGCCCAGATCATCGCCGGGTACTCACTCGGCGAGGCCGACATCCTCCGCCGCGTGATGGGCAAGAAGAAGCCCGAGGAGCTGGCGAAGAACTTCACCATCTTCCAGGCCGGCGCCAAGAAGAACGGCTACAGCGACGAGGCCATCCAGGCCCTGTGGGACGTGCTGGTCCCCTTCGCCGGCTACGCCTTCAACAAGGCGCACTCCGCGGCGTACGGACTCGTCTCGTACTGGACCGCGTACCTCAAGGCCAACCACCCCGCCGAGTACATGGCGGCGCTGCTCACCTCGGTCAAGGACGACAAGGACAAGTCCGCCGTCTATCTGAACGAGTGCCGCCGCATGGGCATCAAGGTGCTCCCGCCGAACGTCAACGAGTCGGAGGCGAACTTCGCCGCCCAGGGTGACGACGTCATCCTCTTCGGACTCTCCGCGGTGCGGAACGTCGGTACGAACGTCGTCGAGTCGATCATCAAGTGCCGCAAGTCGAAGGGGAAGTACAGCTCCTTCCCCGACTTCCTCGACAAGGTCGAGGTGGTCGTCTGCAACAAGCGCACCATCGAGTCGCTCATCAAGGCCGGCGCCTTCGACACCATGGGCCACACCCGCAAGAGCCTGGTGGCCCACCACGAGTCGATGATCGACAACGTGGTGGCGGTCAAGCGCAAGGAGGCCGAGGGGCAGTTCGACCTCTTCGGCGGCATGGGCGAGGAGGACAGCAGCGAGCCCGGCTTCGGCCTCGACGTGGAGTTCTCCGACATCGAGTGGGAGAAGTCCTACCTGCTCGCCCAGGAGCGCGAGATGCTCGGCCTGTACGTCTCCGACCACCCGCTCTTCGGCATCGAGCACGTCCTGTCCGACAAGGCCGACGCCGCCATCGCCCAGCTCACGGGCGGCGAGCACGCCGACGGCGCGGTCGTCACCATCGGCGGCATCATCTCCGGGCTGCAGCGCAAGATGACCAAGCAGGGCAACGCCTGGGCCATCGCCACCGTCGAGGACCTGGCCGGCTCCATCGAGTGCATGTTCTTCCCGGCGACGTACCAGCTGGTGTCCACGCAGCTGGTCGAGGACACCGTCGTCTTCGTCAAGGGCCGCCTCGACAAGCGCGAGGACGTGCCCCGGCTGGTCGCCATGGAGCTGATGGTCCCCGACCTCTCCTCGGCCGGCACCAACGCGCCCGTCGTCGTCACCATCCCCACGGTCAAGGTGACCCCGCCGATGATCAGCCGCCTCGGTGAGATCCTCTCCCACCACAAGGGCAACACCGAGGTGCGGATCAAGCTCCAGGGGCCGCGGAAGACCACTGTGCTCCGGCTCGACCGGCACCGCGTCCAGCCGGACCCGGCGCTCTTCGGCGACCTCAAGGTGCTGCTCGGCCCGTCCTGCCTGGCGGGCTGACCCCGCCGTACACAGGCGGAAGGGGCGCGCCCGTCGTCACGGGCGCGCCCCTTCCGGCAGTTCACGCGCCGGCGCTAGTTGTGGCCGAACCGCTTCCGCCGGCCCTTGGGGGCGACGTCGGCCGGGGTGACGGGGGCCATGCGCGGCTCGGCCTCCACCGCCGTCGTACCGGCGCCCTGCGGTGCGCCGCGCTCGGCGGCGGCGGGCTGCTTCTGACTGCGGTCCTGCTTCCGGTTCTTGGCCATGGTGATGCCTCCGTGGGGTGTAGGGGCCAGGGCCGCGTTCAGACTCACACACGCGAAAAAACCGCGCATTTTGGATCATTGCGGACCGTAGTCGGGACCCGCGCGGGGCGCGTAGGGTGATCCGCCACGCCGGTGATCCAGTTCCGGCCGTTAACCCCCCGGCAGTCGGGCAGACTCGAAGAACTCGAAGAACCCGACGTATCCGAAGACCCGACGTACCCGTAAACCCGAAGCACCCGCACACCCGAAGAGACCGAAGCAACTTCTGATCCCGAGGTTCCCGAAAGAGGGTGGAACACGTGGACCGCTGCGTCGTCCTGGTGGACGCCGGCTACCTACTGGGCGCCGCCGCCAGCCTCCTCGCCGGGGAACCGGCCCGCTCCCGGATCACCGTCGACCACGCCGCCCTCATCCAGGGACTGCGCGAACGCGCCGAGAGCGACACGGCCCAGCCCCTGCTGCGGATCTACTGGTTCGACGGCGCCCCCGACCGCGTCCCCCAGCCGGAACACCGCCGGCTGCGCGTCATGCCCCGGGTCACCGTCCGGCTCGGTGCCCTGACCCGCAGCGACGGGCGCTGGGCGCAGAAGGGCGTCGACGCCGCGATGCACGCCGAGCTCACCGAGCTCGCCCGCAACCGCGCCTGCTCCGACGTGGTGCTGGTCACCGGCGACGGGGACCTGCTGCCCGGCCTGATGTCGGCGAAGGAGCACGGCGTCGCCGTCCACCTCTGGGCCGTCCAGGCCGCCGACGGCGACTACAACCAGTCCGAGGACCTCGTCGCCGAGGCAGACGAGCGCCGCGTCCTCGACCGCGCGTGGATCACCCGCGCCGTACGGGCCAAGGAGCTGGGCGGCGTGTGCGCCCCGCCGCCCGCACCGCGCCCCGAGATCGCCGCCATCCTCTCCGCGCCCCTGCCCGAGTCGGCCCTCGCCGCCGCCGAGGCCGCGGCCTCCGCGGCCGCCGCCGTACGCAACGGGAACGCGGCCCCGGCGGCTCCCGCCCCGGCCCCCGCGCCGAGCGCCGCCGCCAACGGCTCCGGCGCCCCGTCCGGCTCCGGCAACGGCAGGGCGGTGCCGACCCCGAAGGACCTGGCCGGCCTGCGCGGACCGGCCCACCCCCAGACGCCCCCGCCCAGCCCGCAGCCGGCCAACGCCACCCTGCGCTGGTCCTCCGACCGGGGCTGGGTGGACCGCCCCGGCGGCCCGATCGGCGAGCCGCCCGAGACCGCCTCGCTGCCCACGCTCGCCCAGCTGACCAGCGCCGAGCAGCGCTGGGCCGACCGCGAGGAGGACATCACCACCGTCGGCGGCGACCCCTTCGAGGTCGGCCAGGTCTTCGCGCGGCGCTGGATGGAGCGCCTCCCCGACCAGGGCCACGTCGAGAAACTGTCGAGCATGTACCCGCGCATCCCGCACCGCATCGACGGGGAACTGCTGCGGTACGCGGCACGGTTCGGGCTGCTCGCCCACAAGGACGACCAGATCGACGAGCACGACCGGTACGCGATCAGGGCCGGCTTCTGGCGCGAGATCGACGTACGGGCGGCCGCCGAACACGCCCCCGTGGGTGAATAGGCAGCCCGACCCTTTAGGCTCATCCCTCGTGAGTACGGTGTGCGTGGTGCGGGACCTGGTCAAGACGTACCCCGCCGCGCGCGCCCGACGAGGGGCCCCCGCGACGCCCGAGGTGCGCGCCACCGACGGGATCACGATGGCGGTCCACAGCGGCGAGATCTTCGGCCTGCTCGGCCCGAACGGCGCCGGCAAGTCCACGCTCGTGCGCCAGCTGACCGGGCTGATGCGCCCCGACTCCGGCACCGTCGACGTGCTCGGCCACGACCTCGTACGCCACCCGGAGCGGGCCTCGCGCCTGATCGGCTACCTGGGGCAGGAGTCCACCGCGCTCGACGAGCTGACCGTCGCGCTCGCCGCCGAGACGACCGGGCGGCTGCGCGGCCTCGCGGCGCGGGACGCGCGCAGCGAGCGGGACGCCGTGCTCGACGAGCTGGGCCTGACGGAGCTCGCCGGGCGGCCCCTCAAGCGGCTCTCCGGCGGCCAGCGGCGGCTCGCCTGCTTCGCCACCGCGCTCGTCGGGCGGCGGCCCCTGCTGATCCTCGACGAGCCGACCACCGGCATGGACCCGGTCGCGCGGCGCGCCGTGTGGGCCGCCGTCGACCGGCGCCGCGCCGAGCACGGGACCACCGTCGTCCTGGTCACCCACAACGTCATCGAGGCCGAGACCGTACTGGACCGGGTCGCCGTCCTGGAACGCGGCCGGGTCATCGCCTGCGACACCCCCGCCGGGCTCAAGGAGCGCGTGGCCGGTGACGTACGGGTGGAGCTGGTGTGGCGCGAACGGGCGCCGCTCGACGTGCCCGAGGTCGCCGCGCTGCGCGCGTCCGCGCAGGAGTCCGGGCGCCGGTGGGTGCTGCGGCTGGCGCCGGACGAGGCGCGGGCGGCGGTCGCGGCGGTGACGGGCGGCGCGGCCTTCTCGGCGCTCGACGACTTCACACTCGCCACGCCGAGCCTGGAGGACGTGTACCTGGCGCTGGGCGGCGAGGCGAAGGGGCTGGTCAAGGCATGAACAGGAGCATCACGTGAGCATCGTGCCCGCACGGCCCGCCCTGTCGCCGGGATCCCCCGGCGCGGTCGGCCCGGCCCCGGTCGCCGACCCCGTACCGGGCGACGCCGAGGCGCCCGCCGCGCCCGCGCCGCTCGCGCCGCGGGCGCGGCTGCTGCCCGCGCTCGGCGCCGTCTACCGCGCGCAGCTGTCGCGGGCCCGGGTGGCCCGCATCCCCCTCCTCTTCGTGGCGACCTTCCAGTCCGTCGGGATCATGGTCCTGATGCGCGGTGTCGTCGACGGCGGCGCCGAGGCGCGGGCCGTGGTCGCCGGGTCGTCGGTCCTCGTGGTGGCCTTCGTCGCGCTGAACCTGCTCGCCCAGTACTTCGGGCAGCTGCGGGCGAGCGGCGGGCTCGACCACTACGCCACGTTGCCGGTGCCGCCCGCCGCGGTGGTGCTGGGCGCGGCCGGGGCGTACGCCTCCTTCACCGTGCCCGGGACGGTGGTGACCGCGGTGGTCGGCTCCGTGCTGTTCCAGCTGCCCCTGACCCATCTGTGGATCCTGGCGGCGGTCGTGCCGCTCGCCGGGGCCGCGCTCGCCGGGCTCGGCGCGGCGCTCGGGCTGCTCGCGCCGCGGCAGGAACTCGCCACGCTGCTGGGCCAGCTCGGGATGTCGGCGGCCCTGCTGCTGGGCGTGCTGCCGGCCGCCCGGCTGCCGGAGCCGATCGGGTGGGCGCGGGACCTGCTGCCGTCCACGTACGGGGTGGAGGCGCTCGCCCGTACGTTCGACGCCCGTCCCGACTGGGCGGCGGTCGCGGTGGACCTGGCGGTCTGCGCGGTGGTCGGCGTGCTGTCGCTGACCGCCGCGACGTGGGCGTACCGGCGGGCGGCGGTCCGATGAGGCGGCCCCGGCGGGCGCCTGGCACGATGGCAGGGTGACCGCACCGTTGACGCCTCCTACGCCTCCCACGCCGCCTCACCAGCCGTCGCCGCAGGACCCCGCCTGGCCGCCGCCGTACCCCTCCGCCGCCACCAAGCGCGCCGAGCGGACGCAGCGGGCGGACGGCGCGCCGGACATGGCCGCCGAAGTACGGCAGGGGGCGCTGGTGACGGCCTGCGTGATGCTCGCGGGCGTGGCGCTGGGGCTGCTGTGGCTGTGGCTGGCGCCGCGGATCGGGCTGGTCTCGGACGGCAAGGCGGTCTTCGTCAAGGACACGGAGGGCGAGGGCGCGGTCGGCGCCGACGGCACGTTCACGCTGCTCGGGCTGGGTTTCGGTGCGCTGAGCGCGGCGGTGGTGTTCTGGTTCACGCGCCGGCACGGCGGCATCGCGGTCGTCGCCGGTCTCGCCCTGGGAGGCCTGCTGGGCTCCCTGCTCGGCTGGGGCGTCGGTACGCTCCTGGGCCCCACGCACGACGTGGTGGCGCACGCCCGCGCGGTGGGCCCGGGCGTCACGTTCGACGCGCCGCTGGAGCTCAACGCGCACGGGGCGCTGCTGGCGTGGCCCGTCGCCGCCATGCTCGTCCACCTGGCCCTGGCGGCCCTCTTCATGCCCCGGGACCCCGACCCGGACCTCTACCCGTACCCGGACCCGTACCCCTCCTCGGGGTGGGACGGCGCCTACGGCCCCACACCCCCCAAGGACGCCGCGCCCTGACGCGGAGGCCCGCGCGGCCTGCCGCTACCCGCGGCCGATGGGTGCGAGGACCGCGTCCGTGAGGGCGGCGAGGTCCGAGGGCGCCAGCTCCACCTCCAGGCCGCGGCGGCCCGCCGAGACGCAGATCGTGGCGTGCGCGGAGGCCGAGGCGTCCAGGACCGTACGCAGCCGCTTGCGCTGGCCCAGCGGGGAGATGCCGCCGCGGACGTAGCCCGTGGTGCGTTCGGCCGCCGCGGGGTCGGCCATCGCCGCGCGCTTGCCGCCCACCGCCGCCGCGAGGGCCTTGAGGTCGAGCTGCCCGGCCACGGGCACCACCGCGACCGTCAGCTCCCCGTCCACGTCGGCGACCAGCGTCTTGAAGACGCGCTCCGGCGACACGCCGAGCGCCTCGGCGGCCTCCTCGCCGTACGACGGGGACGCCGGGTCGTGGTCGTACGCGTGCACCGTGAACGGCGTGCCCGCGGCGGTGAGCGCCACCGTCGCCGGGGTGCCTCCCGCCTGCTTCTTCGACTTCTTCGCCACCTGCGGTGCTCCTCGCGTCGGTCTCGCGTCAGTTGGGGCTCGTCGGGGTGCGGGTCAGGTCCACCGCCGGCAGCGACGGCAGGTGGCGCAGGACCGCCGTCTCCGCGCGGAGCAGGCGCAGTTCCTCCCGCAGCCGGGTCGCCGTGTCGGGCGCCTGGAGCAGCCGCTGCTTGGCGGGGGTGTCCAGCACCGCCGCCGCGGCGACCAGGTACGAGACGACCGACGGCTCGTCGGGCAGCTCCACACCCGTCGCCAGCGACCGCTCGCGCGCCCCGGCGAGCCGCTTCTGGTACGCGCGGAAGGCGCGCAGTACGCCCTCGGCGAGCGCGCCGGCGCCCTCGCCGCGCACCTCCTCCAGCTCCTCCAGCTCGGCCGTGAGGAACGGCCCGCTCGCGTCGACCGACAGCAGCTTCACCCGCTTCGTACCGGTCGCGAGCACTTCGAAGCTGCCGTCCGCCCGCTCCCGGATCGTCGCCGCGTCCGCGATGCAGCCGACCCGGTGGAACGCCTGGATCGGGTCCGCGCCGAAGCCGGCGGCGGGCCCCTTCTCCGGCAGCGCGGTCTGGTCGGGCAGGCCGTGCGCGGTCGGCGCGACCTCGCGCCCGTCGCGGATGGCGACGACGGCGAAGCGGCGCGGTTCGTCCTCGTCGGTCTTCAGCAGCTCGCGCATCATGGCGCGATAACGCTCCTCGAAGACGTTGAGCGGCAGCACGAGGCCGGGGAACAGCACCGCGTTCAGCGGAAAGAGAGGCAGGCGAGCGGTGGTCACAGCGGCTAAGCGTAATGGCCGCCCGTGCGGCCCCGACCGGCCCGTCCGCGCAGCGGGACGGCCGCGCGTCCCCCGCGCGCCACTTCGCGGCGCACACCGGCGCGCGCGTCGAGGAACCGGCCCAGCGGATCCTCCCCGGCCGAGGACCACGGAAACGACGTCGCGTGCGGCCCGATGAGCCGGAACTGCTCCAGCGCCGCCGCCCACCGGGCCCGCCCGACCAGCACGTACGCGAGGACGTTGCGCACCTCCGCCGGCCACGGGTCGCCCGCCTCGTACCGGGCGGACAGCTCGATCGCCAGGTCCGCCGCCGCGTCGATCCGGTCCGCCTGTACGGAACCGGCGCCGCCGGCCGTCAGCTGCGTGAACGCCGCCCGCACCGGCAGCGCTCTTATCAGCGAGCCGGGCAGCGCGTCGGCCGCGGCCTGCTCGGCGAAGTGGAAGCACTCGCGGTGCGCGCCGCGCCGCTGGACCGACAGGTACGTGAGCGCGGCGACATGGCAGCCGTAGTGGTGCGCGGAGCGGCGCACGGCCTGCTCCCACAGCGACTCGAACGCCGTGTGCGTGGCGTGGATGCCGCGCGCGTGGTCCAGCGCCAGTCGCCACGGCACCGGGTCGCGCGGCGCCGCCTCGGCCGCCGCGCCGATCAGCGGCCCGAGCTCCCGCAACCGCTCGGCGCGCGCCGGGGACGCCCACGCCCTGCGGACCGCGAGCTCGGCGTGGACCAGGAGCGCGTCCGGGTCGTGCGGTGCGCGCGCCAGCCAGCCGGCCAGCCACTCGTCGCGGCTGCGCGCGAACGCGGCCAGCCGCACCACGTACCGGTCGCGGCTCTCCCACTCGGCGGCCTCGCGGGTGGCGGCCAGCAGTGCGGCCGCCGGCGTGTGGTCACCGAGGGCGGCGGCGACCAGCGCCGGGCCGAGCCGCTCGTCCGGCGCGTCGAGCAGCACCGCGTGGTCCGGCGCCAGCCCGTCGGCGGTCTGCGGGCCGCGCCGTCCCTCGCGGGCGGTGCTGAGCAGGGCACGGAGCAATGACATGGTGCGGACCATTGAAAAACGCAGGTGGGGACCGCGCCAGGGGCCTGCTGTGAAGCTTTGGTAGCGGCGGAATGGTTGCACCGCCGAATGTCAAGAGACCGTAAAGAAAGCGGTGTCCCGGCGGCGGATCGGGCCCCGTCGTTCGCATGCCGGTGCGGATTGCGAAGAGCCGTTCAGCTCCGCCGCAGCAGCCGCGAGGCACCCGCCGCGACCGTCGTCGCGAGCACCCACCCCAGGAGGATCAGCACGGCCGACGCCCACTGCCATATGCCCTGCAGGCGCCAGTACCCGTCCTGCCCGAGGTTGATCACCGGAAGCAGCAGGTCCAGCGCGTACAGCGGGGCGTTCCACTCCGGGTGCTCGTCCCTCTTGATGGCGGCGGGGTCGCACTGCGCGAAGGCCAGCGCCCCCGCCGCCCACAGCACCGCCATCCACAGCGCCGCCCGGCCCGGCCGGTACCCGTACGCCACCGTCCAGTCCTGGAGGTACCCCCACAGCTTCGCCGCCAGCGGCAGGGTCTCGCGCCGTCTGCGTTGCTTGGCCAGCAGCACCTCGCGGGCGTCCGCGTCCTCCCCGCTGTTGCGCAGCACCGCCGCGAGCCGTTCGTACGGCTCCGGCGCGTACTCGGGGGTCGCCGCCGCCACCCACTCCAGGCGCCGGGTGAGCGGGAAGTGCCCGTACGGCACGAGGTTCTCGTACACGAAACCGCCCATCGCCAGCCCGCCCGGCCCCGGCCAGCTGGTGGACAGGTCGATCAGCGTGACGACCTTCGCGCCGTTCAGCACGACCCGGCCCTCCTCCGGGCGCTCGGGGTTGAACCGCAGCTCCGGGGTGACGATCCGGCGCAGCGACAGCTCCTCCTTCCGCTCCGACGACAGCAGGAAGCGCGCGTGGTGGAAGTCGACCGCGTCCCCGAAACGCCCGTCGTCCAGCCGCACCCCGCCCCGGCACTCGAACGGCTGTATACGGGCGCCGCGCATCGGCGTGTTGAAGTTGGCCAGCCCGCCCGGCGGCGTCGTCCCCGCCACGTTCCCCGTGTCGCTCACCCAGGCGTACGTCATGTAGAGCGTGCGCTCCACGCTCAGCTGCGGTGCGTTCAGCGCCCGCCGGCCCTCCGCGCCGCGCAGCCTGCTGCCCCGCAGGTTCAGCGACACGCCGATCTTCGCGCCGCGCAGCGAGAGCTCGCCGTACGTCTCGATCAGCTCCGCCTGGAGGTCCTGCGCGACCGACATGCCGTCCGCGACGATCGCCCGCCCGCTCCGGTCCGGCCGGACATGGATCTGGTTGATCAGCAGGTCCGTGCCGATCTGGGCGTCCGTGAGCCGGATGCCGCGCTCCACCCGGCAGCGCGGCAGGTGCAGATCGCCCTCCGTGTGCAGCCGGGCCGCCTCCAGCCTCGGTATCGCGCACCCGACCATGCGCAGCGTGCCGAACCGGCACTCCGGCAGCACCACCTCGTTCTCGAACCGGCAGCCGTGCAGCTCCACGTACGGGGAGACCGTGCCGCCCGCCAGGTCCAGCGTCCCGGTGATCTGCACCCCGCGCAGCTTCAGCGCCGACACCCGCCCCGCCAGCGCCGGCGGCCCGTCCAGGAGCAGCAGCGCGACCACCCGGGCGCGTACGCTGCGCTCGGGCGGCCAGGCGCGCGGCGAGAACGGATCGTCCAGCACCGCGTTGCCCACGGACAGGTCGTACGTCGCGCCGATCCGGAACGCCTGCCACATGCCCAGCTCGCTCGGGCTGAGGTCGCCCGGTACGTCGTCGTCGTGCGGCTCGGTCACTGCCGCCCCCTCCGCTTCCCCTGTTCGTACGGTTGTTCTTCCCTCTGTGTGACGGACCGAACGCTAACGGTCAGGTGTGACGACAAGACGCCAGTGCGGCGTGTATCAGCCAGTGATACGGACGTCCGGCCGTGCGACGCCGTCTGAGAGAATTGACCTGTGATCTCACGAATCGATCTGCGTGGCGACGCCCTCCCGAAGGGTGGCGCCCTGCGCGACCTGCTGCCCCGTGCCGAGTTCGACGTGGAAGCCGCCCTGGAGAAGGTGCGGCCGATCTGCGAGGCCGTGCATCATCGCGGGGACGCGGCGCTGATCGACTACGCGGAGAAGTTCGACGGTGTGGTCCTCGACCAGGTCCGCGTCCCGGCCGCCGCGCTCACGCGCGCGCTGGAGGAGCTGGACCCGGCCGTCCGCGCCGGTCTGGAGGAGTCGATCCGCCGCGCCCGGATCGTCCACCGCGAGCAGCGCCGCAGCCCGCACACCACCCAGGTCGTGCCCGGCGGCACCGTGACCGAGAAGTGGGTTCCGGTCGAGCGCGTCGGGCTGTACGCGCCGGGCGGCCGCTCCGTCTACCCCTCGTCCGTGATCATGAACGCCGTACCGGCGCAGGAAGCGGGCGTCGAGTCCATCGCCCTCGCCTCCCCGCCGCAGCGCGAGCACGGCGGCCTGCCGCACCCGACGATCCTCGCCGCCTGCGCCCTCCTCGGCGTCGACGAGGTGTACGCCGTGGGCGGCGCCCAGGCCGTCGCCATGTTCGCCTACGGCACCGAGTCCTGCGCCCCCGCCAACATGGTCACCGGCCCCGGCAACATCTGGGTCGCCGCCGCCAAGCGGTACTTCACCGGCCGGATCGGCATCGACACCGAGGCCGGCCCGACCGAGATCGCCGTCCTCGCCGACGACACCGCCGACCCGGTGCACATCGCCTCCGACCTGATCAGCCAGGCCGAGCACGACCCGCTCGCCGCCGCCGTCCTCGTCACCGACTCCGTCGACCTCGCCGAGGCCGTCGAGAAGGAGCTGGAGCCGCAGGTCGCGGCCACCCGGCACGTCGAGGACCGGATCCTGCCCGCCCTGCGCGGCCGCCAGTCCGCGATCGTGCTGGTCGACGGCCTGGAGGAGGGCCTGCGCGTGGTCGACGCGTACGGCGCCGAGCACCTGGAGATCCAGACCGCCGACGCCGCCGCCGTCGCGGACCGCGTCCGCAACGCGGGTGCGATCTTCGTCGGCCCGTGGGCGCCGGTCTCGCTCGGCGACTACTGCGCGGGCTCCAACCACGTGCTGCCCACCGGCGGCTGCGCCTGCCACTCCTCGGGCCTGTCCGTCCAGTCCTTCCTGCGCGGCATCCACATCGTGGACTACACCCGCGACGCGCTCGCCGAGGTCGCCCACCACGTGGTGACCCTCGCCGAGGCGGAGGACCTGCCCGCGCACGGCGCGGCCGTCAAGGCCCGGTTCGGATGGAAGGTGCCGCAGCAGTGACCGGCGAGAACATCGGCATCGACGACCTGCCCATCCGCGACGAGCTGCGTGGCAAGTCCCCGTACGGCGCGCCCCAGCTGGACGTGCCCGTACGCCTCAACACCAACGAGAACCCGTACCCGCTGCCCGAGCCGCTCGTCGAGCGCATCGCCGAGCGCGTCCGGGAGGCGGCCCGTACGCTCAACCGCTACCCCGACCGGGACGCCGTCGAGCTCCGTACGGCCCTCGCCGCCTATCTCACGCGTACCACCGGACACGACGTCGGCCTCGCCAACGTCTGGGCCGCCAACGGCTCCAACGAGGTCATCCAGCAGCTGCTCCAGACCTTCGCCGGGCCCGGCCGCCTCGCGATCGGCTTCGAGCCCTCGTACTCCATGCACGGCCTGATCTCACGCGGGACCGGGACGGGCTGGATCTCCGGGCCGCGCAACGACGACTTCACCATCGACGTGGACGCCGCCCAGGCCGCCATCGCCCGGCACCGCCCCGACGTCGTCTTCATCACCACGCCCAACAACCCCACGGGCACCGCCGTCGACACCGAAACCGTGCTGGCGCTGTACGAGGCCGCGCAGGCCGCCAAGCCGTCGCTGGTGGTCGTCGACGAGGCGTACGTGGAGTTCAGCCACCACCCCTCGCTGCTGCCGCTCATCGAGGGCCGGCCCAACCTGGTGGTCTCCCGGACCATGTCCAAGGCGTTCGGCGCCGCCGGACTGCGCCTGGGCTACCTGGCCGCACACCCGGCCGTGGTCGACGCCGTCCAGCTCGTACGCCTGCCGTACCACCTGTCGGCCGTCACCCAGGCCACGGCGCTCGCCGCCCTGGAGCACACCGATACGCTGCTGGGGTACGTCGAGCAGCTCAAGGCCGAGCGCGACCGGCTCGTCGCCGAGCTGCGCGCCATCGGGTACGAGGTCACCGAGTCCGACGCCAACTTCGTCCAGTTCGGACGGTTCACCGGCGAGGGCGGCGCCCATGCGGTCTGGCAGCGGATCCTCGACCGGGGCGTCCTGGTCCGTGACAACGGCGTACCGGGGTGGCTGCGGGTCACCGCCGGCACCCCCGAAGAGAACGACGCGTTCCTGGATGCGGTTCGCGCACTGAAGAAGGAGCAGAGTTCATGAGCCGCGTAGGACGGGTCGAGCGCACCACCAAGGAGACGTCCGTCGTCGTCGAGATAGACCTCGACGGGACCGGAAAGGTCGACGTGTCGACCGGCGTCGGCTTCTACGACCACATGCTCGACCAGCTCGGCCGCCACGGTCTGTTCGACCTCACCGTCAAGACCGACGGCGACCTCCACATCGACTCGCACCACACCATCGAGGACACCGCCCTCGCGCTCGGCGCCGCCTTCAAGCAGGCGCTCGGCGACAAGGTGGGCATCTACCGCTTCGGCAACTGCACGGTGCCCCTGGACGAGTCCCTCGCCCAGGTGACGGTCGACCTGTCCGGCCGCCCCTACCTGGTGCACACGGAGCCGGAGAACATGGCGCCGATGATCGGCTCGTACGACACGACCATGACCCGGCACATTCTGGAGTCGTTCGTCGCGCAGGCCCAGATCGCGCTCCACGTCCACGTGCCGTACGGCCGCAACGCCCACCACATCGTGGAGTGCCAGTTCAAGGCGCTCGCCCGCGCCCTGCGCTACGCCTCCGAGCGGGACCCGCGCGCCGCCGGGATCCTGCCCTCCACGAAGGGCGCGCTGTGACGGGTCTTTCGACCATCCTCATCGTCGTCGGCCTCTTCCTGGCCGGCGGCGTGTACTCCTTCGCCAAGCAGAAGATGCCCAAGGGGCTCATCGTCCTGCTGGCCATCGCCTCGGTGATGTGCCTGGTCGCCGGCGTCCTGCGGATTCAGGGGATCTGGGAATGACTGCACGCAAGGTCGTGGTCTTCGACTACGGGTTCGGCAACGTCCGCTCCGCCGAGCGGGCCCTCGCCCGCGTCGGCGCCGACGTCGAGATCACCCGCGACTACGACAGGGCCATGAACGCCGACGGGCTGCTCGTCCCCGGCGTGGGCGCCTTCGCCGCCTGTATGACGGGGCTCAAGGAGGCCCGCGGCGACTGGATCGTGGAGCGCCGGCTCTCCGGCGGCCGCCCCGTGATGGGCATCTGCGTCGGCATGCAGATCCTCTTCGCGCGCGGCATCGAGCACGGCGTGGAGACCGAGGGCCTCGACGAGTGGCCCGGCACGGTCGGCCCGCTCCAGGCCCCGATCGTGCCCCACATGGGCTGGAACACCGTCGACGCGCCCGAGGACAGCGAGCTCTTCGCCGGCCTCGACGCCGACGCCCGGTTCTACTTCGTGCACTCCTACGCCGTGCACGACTGGGACCTGGAGATCACGAACCCCGCGATGCGCGCGCCCCGGGTCACCTGGTCCACGCACGGCGAGCGGTTCGTGGCGGCCGTCGAGAACGGCGCGCTGTGGGCGACGCAGTTCCACCCCGAGAAGTCCGGCGACGCCGGCGCCCAGCTGCTGACCAACTGGCTCAGCACCTTCTGACCCCCCCGCCTTTCTGCCCCCTCCGAAGGATCTAGGACCCGCTGAGATGAGCAAGCTCGAACTCCTCCCCGCCGTCGACGTCCGGGACGGCCAGGCCGTACGGCTCGTCCATGGCGAGTCCGGCACGGAGACGTCGTACGGCTCTCCCCTGGAGGCGGCCCTGACCTGGCAGCGGGCGGGCGCCGAGTGGCTCCATCTCGTCGACCTCGACGCCGCCTTCGGCACCGGTGACAACCGGCAGCTGATCGCCGAGGTGGCCCAGGCCATGGACATCAAGGTGGAGCTCTCCGGCGGCATCCGCGACGACGCCTCGCTCGCCGCCGCGCTCGCCACCGGCTGCACCCGGGTCAACCTGGGCACCGCCGCCCTGGAGACCCCCGAGTGGGTCGCCAAGGTCATCGCCGAGCACGGCGACAAGATCGCGGTCGGCCTGGACGTCCGCGGCACGACGCTGCGCGGCCGCGGCTGGACCCGCGACGGCGGCGACCTGTACGAGACGCTGGCCCGCCTCGACTCCGAGGGCTGCTCCCGTTACGTGGTCACCGACATCGCCAAGGACGGCACCCTCCAGGGCCCCAACCTGGAGCTGCTGCGCAACGTCTGCGCCGCCACCGACAAGCCGGTCGTCGCCTCCGGCGGCGTCTCCTCGCTGGACGACCTGCGCGCCATCGCCGCGCTCGTCCCCGAGGGCGTCGAGGGCGCGATCGTCGGCAAGGCGCTGTACGCCAAGGCGTTCACCCTGGAGGAGGCCCTCGCGGCCGTCGCGGCGGTGGCCGAATGACCGATTCCGCACGCAGCGGCTCCGTGCGCAAGGTCGTCACCGGCGCGCCCTGGGAGGACCAGTTCGGCTACTCCCGCGCCGTGGAGCTGCCGAACGGCCTGGTCCTGGTCTCCGGCTGCACCTCCGTCGTCGACGGCGAGATCGCCGCAGGCGGCCCGTACGAGCAGGCGGTCAACTCCTTCAACGTCGCCCTGAGCGCGCTGAAGCAGCTGGACCTGGGCGTGGCGGACGTCGTCCGCACGCGCATGTACATCACCCACGCCCGCGATGTGGAGGAGGTGGGCCGCGCGCACAAGGAGCTGTTCGACGCCGTCCGCCCCGCCGCATCGATGATCATCGTCCAAGGGTTCGTCGACCCGAGCCTGGTCGTCGAGGTCGAGGTCGAGGCGTACCGAGGAACAGAGCGAGGAGCGCAGCCCTCATGACCCTCGCGGTCCGAGTCATCCCCTGCCTGGACGTCGACAACGGCCGGGTCGTCAAGGGCGTCAACTTCCAGAACCTGCGCGACGCGGGCGACCCCGTCGAGATGGCCAAGCTGTACGACGCCGAGGGCGCCGACGAGCTGACCTTCCTCGACATCACCGCGTCGTCCGGCAACCGGGAGACCACCTACGACGTGGTGCGCCGCACCGCCGAGCAGGTCTTCATCCCGCTGACCGTCGGCGGCGGCGTCCGCAGCGCCGACGACGTCGACAAGCTGCTGCGCGCCGGTGCCGACAAGGTCGGCGTCAACACCGCGGCCATCGCCCGCCCGGAGCTGATCCAGGAGATCGCCGAGCGCTTCGGCCGCCAGGTGCTGGTCCTGTCCGTCGACGCCCGCCGCACCCCCCAGGGCACCTTCGAGGTCACCACGCACGGCGGCCGCCGCGGCACCGGCATCGACGCCGTCGAGTGGGCCCACCGGGCCGCCGAGCTGGGCGCGGGCGAGATCCTGCTCAACTCGATGGACGCGGACGGCACCAAGGACGGCTACGACACCGAGATGATCGCCGCCGTGCGCAAGCACGTCACGGTCCCGGTGATCGCCTCCGGCGGCGCCGGCAAGCTCGCCGACTTCCCGCCCGCCGTCGACGCGGGCGCGGACGCGGTGCTGGCGGCGTCGGTGTTCCACTTCGGCGACCTGCGGATCTCCCAGGTCAAGGACACTCTGCGCGAGGCCGGCCACCCGGTCCGCTGACGTGGCAACGGTGGGCGGAGCCCGGCGGACGGCTCAGGCCGTCCGCTGGGCCAGCTGTATGAGGTTGCCGACGGTGTCGTCCAGCACGGCCGTCACCACCGGGCCCTGCTCGGTGGGCGCCTGGGTGAACCGCACACCCAGCTCGCTCAGGCGCTCGTGCTCCGCCCGCAGGTCGTCCACCGAGAGCACCAGACACGGCAGCCCGGCCTCGCGCAGCCCCTTCCGGTACTGCTCCGCCATCGGGCTGTCCCCGGGCTCCAGCAACAGCTCCACGTCCTGGCCGGGCGCGGCGACCGTGATGAAGCGCGCCCCGCCCAGGTCCAGGTCCGTTCTCGTCTCGAAGCCGAGCACGCCGGTGTAGAAGGCGTGCGCCTTCGCCTCGTCGTCGACGTACACGCTGGTCATCGCGATCCTGATCATCGTCCGCCTCCGGGGTCCGCCGGGATGAGCTGCGTACGTCCGATGATGCCCGCCACCACTGACAATGGCCGGTCGCGTGCCGTCGCCGCAGGTCAGAGCCGTCAAAGGCCCAGCTGCTTGGCCCCGTGCAGCCGCTCCACGGCCTGCTTGTCGCCCTCAACCTCCACGCGCGCCGCGTCCTGGCGGCCGAACGCGAACATCGTCAGCTCGCCCGGCTCCCCGGTCACCGTGACCACCGGGGTGCCCCGGCGCCCCACCGTCGTCTGGCCGTTCGGGCGGCGCAGCACCAGACCCACCGGCACCTTGCGGCACAGCATGCGCGCCCCCTTCTCCAGGCGCGACCACAGCGCGTCCGCGAAGACCGGGTCCACCTCGCGCGGCGTCCAGTCCGGCTGCGCCCGCCGCACGTCCTCGGCGTGGACGTAGAACTCGACCGTGTTGGCGCCCTCGTCGACCTGCTTGATCGCGTACGGGGACATCCGCGGTGGTCCCGTACGGATCAGCTGGATCAGCTCGTCGTACGGCTTCGAGGCGTACTCCGCCTGCACCTGCTCCAGGCGGGCGCGCAGCGGCCCGATCAGAATCCCCGCCGCGGCGTCGGGGCGGCGCTCGCGCACCACCACGTGGGCCGCCAGGTCCCGGGTCTTCCACCCCTCGCACAGGGTCAGGGCATCCGGACCAGCCGCTTCCAACAGGTCGGCGAGCAGAAGGCGTTCACGCTTGGCATGGGTCGACATGGGCGCCAGCGTACGGCGGCACGGCCCGGTCCGCCCAGTGGACGTACCCCCGGGCAGGCCCCGGGACCACGGCACAATGGCGACATGACCAGCAACCTTGACCCGGCCATCGCCGCCCGTCTCAAGCGCAGCCCCGACGGGCTGGTCCCGGCCATCGCCCAGCAGTACGACACCGGCGAGGTGCTCATGCTCGGCTGGATGGACGACGAGGCCCTGCACCGCACCCTCACCACCGGCCGCTGCACCTACTGGTCCCGCAGCCGCCGCGAGTACTGGGTCAAGGGCGACACCTCCGGTCACGTCCAGCACGTCAAGTCCGTCGCCCTGGACTGCGACGCCGACACCGTCCTGGTCAAGGTCGACCAGGTGGGCGCCGCCTGCCACACCGGGGCCCGCACCTGCTTCGACGCCGACGTCCTCCCCCTCGCCGAATAGGGCCTGCCGCCATGGATCTCGAGACCTTCCGCAAGCTGGCGGCCGACCGCCGCGTCATCCCCGTCAGCCGCCGCCTCCTCGTGGACGGCGACACCCCGGTCGGGCTCTACCGCAAGCTCGCCGCCGAGCGCCCCGGGACCTTCCTCCTGGAGTCCGCCGAGAACGGCCGCTCCTGGTCGCGGTACTCCTTCATCGGCGTCCGCAGCGCCGCCACCCTCACCGCGCGCGACGGACAGGCCCACTGGCTCGGCACCCCGCCCGTCGGCGTCCCCCTCGACGGGGACCCGCTGGAGGCGCTGCGCGCCACCGTCGAGGCACTGCACACTCCGCGCGACCTCGCCGCCGGGCTCCCGCCCTTCACCGGCGGCATGGTCGGCTACCTCGGCTACGACACCGTGCGCCGCCTGGAGCGCATCGGCGAGCACGGCCGCGACGACCTGCGGCTGCCCGAGCTCACCATGCTGCTCACCTCGGACCTCGCCGTCCTCGACCACTGGGACGGCACCGTCCTGCTGATCGCCAACGCGATCAACCACAACGACCTCGACACCGGCGTCGACGAGGCGTACGCGGACGCCGTCGCCCGCCTCGACGCCATGGCCGCCGACCTCGCCGAGCCGCTGGCGACGGAGCCCGCCTCCCTGCCGCCCTCCGAACTGCCGCCGTACACCGCCCTGTGGGGCGGAAAGGCCTACCAGGACGCCGTCGAGGACATCAAGGAGCGCATCCGCGCGGGCGAGGCCTTCCAGGTGGTGCCCTCGCAGCGGTTCGAGACGCCGTGCACGGCGAGCGCCCTGGACGTCTACCGGGTGCTGCGGGCGACCAACCCCTCCCCGTACATGTACCTCTTCCGCTTCGACGGCTTCGACGTCGTCGGGTCCAGCCCCGAAGCACTGGTCAAAGTCGAGGACGGCCGTGCGATGGTGCACCCCATCGCCGGGACGCGCCCGCGCGGGGCGACCCTGCAGGAGGACCAGGCGCTCGCCGAGGAGCTCATCGCCGACCCCAAGGAGCGCGCCGAGCACCTCATGCTCGTCGACCTCGGCCGCAACGACCTGGGCCGGGTGTGCGAACCGGGCTCCGTCGAGGTCGTCGACTTCATGTCGATCGAGCGGTACTCGCACGTCATGCACATCGTCTCCACCGTCACCGGCCGCGTCGCCGAGGGCCGCACCGCCTTCGACGTGCTGACCGCCTGCTTCCCCGCCGGGACCCTGTCCGGCGCGCCCAAGCCCCGCGCCATGCAGATCATCGAGGAGCTGGAGCCCTCCCGGCGCGGACTGTACGGGGGCTGCGTCGGCTACCTGGACTTCGCCGGCGACTCCGACACCGCCATCGCCATCCGTACGGCCCTGCTGCGCGACGGCACGGCGTACGTCCAGGCCGGCGCCGGTGTCGTCGCCGACTCCGACCCGGTCGCCGAGGACACCGAGTGCCGCAACAAGGCGGCCGCCGTGCTCCGCGCCGTACACACCGCCAACCGGATGAACCACGCATGACGGTGTAAGGGATAGTGGAGTACGTGAGTGCCGCATCCGTACCCCAGCCCCGTGCCACGCGCGCGGACGAGACGACGGCCGCCACCCGCGGCCGTCGCAGTCTCGCCGCGGCCCTGTTCCTCGGCGCCGTCGGAGCGGCCGTCGTCCTGCTCGCCTCCGGGCAGACCTGGGCGGAGGGCGTCGTCGCGGTCGGCGGCGGCACGGCCCCGCTCGACGCCGCGGGCGGCGACGTCACCGGCGTACCCACCGCGCTCGCCATCGTCGGCCTGGCGGCCCTGGTGGCCGTCTTCGCGGTCCGCAGGGCCGGCCGGCTCCTGGTCTCGCTGCTGCTCACGCTGAGCGGCGCCGGAGCGGCGGCCGCCGCGTACCTGGGCGCCTCCGACAGCGCCGCGCTGGACGAGCAGGCGGCGCGCACCACCGGGGACACCGCGGCCCGCGTGGAGGCCCTCACGCACACCCCCTGGCCGTACGTCGCGGCGGCCGGCGGCCTGCTGATCCTGCTGGCCGGCCTGCTGGCCCTGCGGTACGGCCGGACCTGGCCCGCCATGTCCGGTCGGTACGAACGCGACGGCGCCCCCCGGGCGCGCGCGGAGCGGCGGCCCGCGGACCCGGACCGCCCCGAGGAGCTGTGGAAGGCCCTCGACCGCGGCGAGGACCCCACCCGAGGGTGACCCCGGATCACCCCGCACGCGCGCGTGCGGGACAATGACCGCGAGCGTCCGCACTCGGCGGGGCCGTAACAGAGCAACATCAACGAGGAGCAATTCATGGCGGGCAGCGACCACGGACACACCCCGGCCGCCTGGACCGGTGTCATCATCTCCTTCGCCGGCTTCTGCGTCGCCGGTGCTTTCATGGTGGCGGCCAACCCGGTGGGCTTCTGGGCGGGTATCGGCGTCATCCTGCTCGGCGGTGTCGTCGGTGCTGCCATGAAGGCCGCCGGCCTCGGCCAGAAGCCGGCTCCGGAGCTGGAGCGCGCCCGCGAGGAGGCCGCCCGCGCCGACCACACGCCCGAGACCGCGCACGCGGGCCGCTCCTGACCCGTTCGGGCGCACCGGCGACACGGGGCGCGGTCCGGCACGGCCGGGCTGCGCCTTTCCGTATGACCGGAGACAATCCCCGGGTGGACGACGCCATGCCGAGCAGCCCCGCCCCGCACGCCCCGGTACCGCCGCATGCCCCGGGCCCGCACACCCCGGGCCCGCACGGCTCGATTCCGCCCCCGCCCCCGCCCCCGCTCGCCCGGCGCCTCGCTGCGCCCGTCGGCACGCTGGCCGCGGTCGCCGCGGCCTTCGCGTACGTGGGCGCCGTCGACCCCAACGAGCCCGGGCACTACCCGGTCTGCCCCCTGCTGCGGTTCACCGGCCTCTACTGCCCCGGCTGCGGGGGCCTGCGCAGCGCCCACGCCTTCGTCCACGGCGACCTGGCCACCGCCCTCGGGGCCAACGCCCTCGCCGTCGCCGGATACGCCGTCTTCGCCGTGCTGATGGCCGTCTGGCTCGTACGGGCCGTGCGCGCGCTGCCGGTACGGATCGACGTCGGACCGCTGTGGGTCTGGTCCTTCGGCGCGCTCCTGGTTCTCTTCGCCGTCGTCCGAAACCTGCCGTTCGGCTCCGCGCTCGCTCCGTGAAGCCGCAGGCCAGGACGGTGCGCACCACCGGGTGCGCACACTGTCGCCGTCGGCGGATACCATCGAGGTGACTGATCCGGCTCCAACATCACCCTCCGGAAGGGGGCCTCTCGCGTGAGTGTGCTCGACGAGATCATCGAGGGCGTACGCGCCGACCTCGCGGAGCGGCAGGCGCGGGTCTCCCTCGACGAGCTCAAGGAGCGGGCGGCGAAGGCGCCCCAGGCCAAGGACGGCGCGGCCGCGCTCCGCGGCGACGGCGTCAAGGTCATCTGCGAGGTCAAGCGCTCCAGCCCGTCCAAGGGAGCGCTCGCCGCGATCGCCGACCCGGCCGGACTCGCCGCGGACTACGAAGCGGGCGGCGCCGCCGTCATCTCCGTCCTGACCGAACAGCGCCGCTTCGGCGGCTCCCTCGCCGACCTGGAAGCCGTCCGCGCCCGGGTCGACATCCCCGTCCTGCGCAAGGACTTCATCGTCACCGCCTACCAGCTGTGGGAGGCGCGGGCGTACGGCGCCGACCTCGCCCTGCTGATCGTCGCGGCCCTCGACCAGCCCGCGCTGGAGTCCCTCATCGAGCGGGCCGAGACCATCGGCCTCACCCCGCTCGTCGAGGTCCACGACGAGGAGGAGGTCGACCGGGCCGTCGCCGCGGGCGCCCGCGTCATCGGCGTGAACGCGCGCAACCTCAAGACCCTCAAGGTCGACCGCGCCACCTTCGAGCGGGTCGCCCCCGAGATCCCGGCCGGGATCGTCAAGGTCGCCGAGTCCGGCATCCGCGGCCCGCACGACCTGATCGCGTACGCCAACGCGGGGGCCGACGCCGTCCTCGTCGGCGAGTCGCTCGTCACCGGCCGCGACCCCAAGGCCGCGGTGGCCGACCTGGTCGCCGCCGGCGCCCACCCCGCCCTGCGGCACGGACGGGGCTGACCCTGCCGTGACCGCCGCCGCCCGCGCCCTCGCGCCGACCCCGCACCCCGCGCCCTCGCGCCGGGTGCCGGCGGCCGACGAGGCGTGCGCGCGGCCGGCCGGTCGCACGGCTCCTCCCTCGCCTTCTCAGGCGCCTTCTCACACGGCTTCCGCCACCGCCGTCACCCGCGCGTGCGTGGGCACGGGCGTGGGCGTCGGATCCGCGGCGGCCGACCGGCCCCGCCACCCGTACGCGACGGGCCTCGCGACCGGCCCGTACGCCCTTCCCGACGCGTACGCCCGGCTCGCCCGCGGCTGCCGTCCGCGTGGCTGCCGGGCCCCGGCCCGGCGGGTGCACGGGCGCCGCGTCCGCTACGTCATCGGCGACGAGCCCGGCCAGGTCAACGGCATGCGATGGCGCGCGCGCACCGCGCGCCTCCACCACCGCTAGCCCACAGCCCCCTCGCGCCCCCTCACCGGGGTGTCCCGGGGTGTCCGTGCGACGGGCGGGGAGCGGTGGCGTCGGCGCACACCGTGACCACCGTCCCACGAGACATCCGGGGGCGTTCCCGCCCCCGTGAGGAGCAGTCGCATGCCCAGCGAGTTCTTCATTCCCGACCCCCAGGGTCACGTCCCGAGCACCGAGGGCTACTTCGGTGCCTACGGCGGCAAGTTCATCCCCGAGGCGCTCGTCGCCGCGGTCGACGAGGTCGCCGTCGAGTACGAGAAGGCCAAGGCCGACCCCGCCTTCGCGGCCGAGCTCGACGACCTGCTGATGAACTACACCGGCCGTCCCAGCGCCCTCACCGAGGTGCCCCGGTTCGCCCGGCACGCCGGCGGCGCGCGGGTCTTCCTCAAGCGGGAGGACCTCAACCACACCGGCTCGCACAAGATCAACAACGTGCTGGGCCAGGCCCTGCTCACCAAGCGCATGGGCAAGACGCGCGTCATCGCCGAGACCGGCGCCGGCCAGCACGGTGTCGCCACCGCCACCGCCTGCGCCCTCTTCGGCCTCGAGTGCACCATCTACATGGGCGAGATCGACACCCAGCGCCAGGCGCTGAACGTCGCCCGGATGCGCATGCTCGGCGCCGAGGTCATCCCCGTGAAGTCCGGCAGCCGCACCCTGAAGGACGCCATCAACGAGGCGTTCCGCGACTGGGTCGCCAACGTCGACCACACGCACTACCTCTTCGGCACGGTCGCCGGCCCGCACCCCTTCCCCGCCATGGTGCGCGACTTCCACCGCGTCATCGGCGTCGAGGCCCGCCGCCAGATCCTGGAGCGGGCGGGCCGGCTGCCCGACGCGGCGATCGCCTGCGTCGGCGGCGGCTCCAACGCCATCGGCCTGTTCCACGCGTTCATCCCGGACGCGTCCGTCCGGCTGGTGGGCTGCGAGCCCGCCGGACACGGCGTGGAGACCGGCGAGCACGCCGCCACCCTCACCGCGGGCGAGCCCGGCATCCTGCACGGCTCGCGCTCCTACGTCCTCCAGGACGAGGAGGGCCAGATCACCGAGCCGTACTCCATCTCGGCCGGCCTGGACTACCCGGGCATCGGCCCGGAGCACGCGTACCTCAAGGACAGCGGGCGCGGCGAGTACCGCGCGGTGACCGACGACGCGGCGATGCAGGCCCTGCGCCTGCTGTCCCGTACGGAGGGCATCATCCCGGCCATCGAGTCGGCGCACGCGCTGGCCGGTGCCCTGGAGGTCGGGCGCGAACTCGGCGAGGACGGCCTGATCGTCGTCAACCTCTCCGGCCGTGGCGACAAGGACATGGACACCGCCGCCCGCTATTTCGGACTGTACGACGCCGAGCCGCCCGCCGTGGTCGAGGCCGACGCCTCCGCCGAGAACGGCGCCGCCGAGATCCAGCGCGACACCCAGGGGGAGACCAAGTGAGCGGGAACATCCAGCTGCTTCAGGACACCCTGGAGCAGGCCAGGGCGGAGAAGCGCGCCGCCCTCATCGCCTACCTCCCGGCCGGCTTCCCCACCGTCGACGGTGGCATCGAGGCCGTCAAGGCCGTCCTCGACGGGGGCGCCGACATCGTCGAGGTCGGACTGCCGCACAGCGACCCGGTCCTGGACGGCCCGGTCATCCAGACCGCCGACGACATCGCGCTGCGCGGCGGCGTGAAGATCGCCGACGTGATGCGCACGGTCCGCGAGGCCCACCGGGCCACCGGCAAGCCGGTCCTCGTGATGACGTACTGGAACCCCATCGACCGGTACGGCGTCGAGCGCTTCACCGCCGAGCTGGCCGAGGCGGGCGGCGCCGGCTGCATCCTGCCCGACCTGCCCGTCCAGGAGTCCGCGCTGTGGCGCGAGCACGCCGAGAAGCACGGCCTCGCCACCGTCTTCGTCGTCGCGCCGAGCAGCAAGGACGAGCGGCTCGCCACCATCACGCGCGCGGGGAGCGGCTTCGTGTACGCCGCCTCCCTGATGGGCGTCACCGGCACCCGCGAGTCGGTCGGCGCCCAGGCCGCCGACCTGGTGCGGCGCACCCGCGCCACCACCGAGCTGCCGGTCTGCGTCGGCCTCGGCGTCTCCAACGCCGAACAGGCCGCCGAGGTCGCCACCTTCGCCGACGGCGTCATCGTCGGCTCCGCCTTCGTCAAGCGGATGCTCGACGCCGAGGACCACGCCGCGGGCATCGCCGCCGTACGGGAACTGGCGGGCGAACTCGCGCGAGGAGTGCGGCAGGTTTCGTAGCTCGTACGGGTGGATCTGGACCGGGGAGGCGCGCCCGCGCCTCCCCGGTTCGTTGCTGTGGGCGTGAGCGAGAAGAACAGTGCAGGCAAGCGGAGCGCGCGCGAACGGCTCCAGAAGGAACGCGAGCAGCAGAAGGCGCGGGACCGGCGCAGGCGCACCCTGCTCGTGTCGGCGGCCGTCGTCGGCGTGCTCGGCCTGGCCGCGGTGGTCGGCGTCATCGCCGCCAACACCGGCGACAAGAACGACGGCTCCGGCGACGGCCCGGTCACGGCGCCCTCCGGAGCGGCGGGCAAGGACGGGCTGGCGATTCCCGCCGGCGCCACGGACGCCCCGTCCACGCTCACGATCTGGGAGGACTTCCGCTGCCCGGCCTGCGCCCAGTTCGAGAACGCCGTCCGGGACACCGTCCACGAGCTGACCGAGTCGGGCCAGGTCAAGGTCGAGTACCACCTCGCCACGATCATCGACGGCAACATGGGCGGCACCGGCTCGCTGAACGCCGCGAACGCCGCGGCCTGCGCCCAGGACGCCGGAAAGTTCGTGCCGTACCACGACGTCCTCTACCAGAACCAGCCCCCCGAGCCGGACGACGCCTTCGCCAAGGACGACCGCCTCTTCGAGCTGGCGGCGAAGGTGCCGGGCCTGGACACGCCGGCCTTCCGCAGCTGTGTGGCGGAGGGCAAGCACGACGGCTGGGTCAACAAGTCGGCCCAGGCCTTCCGGGAGGGCGACTTCCGGGGGACGCCGACCGTGCTGCTCAACGGAGAATCGATCTTCCCGACCAAGGGCAAGGAGCAGATCTCCGTGGAGAACCTGAAGAAGTGGGTCGCCGAGGCCAACAAGGGCAAGAAGCGGGGCACCGCCTTCCCCACGGCGCCCGCCTCGCCCTCGGCCCCGGGCTCCCCGGCCGGCCAGGGTTCCCCGTCGCCCGAGCGGAGCTGACAGCCCGGCTTGTTATGCAGTCTTTGCCGGGCGGGTTCCCGTGTCTCCCGCCCGGCACGGTAGCGTCGGTCCTGCCATGGACCTTGCCTACATTCCGAGCCCGTCGACCGGTGTGATCCACCTCGGACCGCTCCCGCTGCGCGGCTACGCCTTCTGCATCATCATCGGTGTCTTCGTCGCCGTCTGGTACGGCAACAGGCGCTGGCTCGCCCGGGGCGGCCGTGCCGGCACCGTGGCCGACATCGCCGTCTGGGCGGTGCCCTTCGGCCTCGTCGGCGGCCGGCTCTACCACGTCATCACCGACTACCAGCTGTACTTCAGCGAGGGTGAGGACTGGGTCGACGCCTTCAAGATCTGGGAGGGCGGTCTCGGCATCTGGGGCGCGATCGCCCTCGGCGCTCTCGGCGCCTGGATCGGCTGCCGCCGCCGCGGCATCCCGCTGCCGGCGTACGCGGACGCGATCGCGCCCGGCATCGCCTTCGCGCAGGCCATCGGGCGCTGGGGCAACTGGTTCAACCAGGAGCTGTACGGCAAGCCGACCGACCTGCCGTGGGCGCTCGAGATCAGCGAGGGCGTGAACCGCGAGGCGGGGCTCTACCACCCGACGTTCCTGTACGAGTCGCTGTGGTGCGTCGGCGTGGCGCTCCTGGTGATCTGGGCGGACCACCGCTTCACGCTCGGCCACGGGCGCGCCTTCGCGCTGTACGTGGCGGCGTACTGCGCCGGGCGGGGCTGGATCGAGTACATGCGCGTCGACGAGGCGCACCACATCCTGGGCCTCCGGCTCAACGTGTGGACCGCGATCGCGGTCTTCCTGGCGGCGGTCGCGTACATCGTGATCTCGGCGCGGGTGCGGCCGGGACGCGAGGAGGTCGTGGAGCCGGACGCGCCCGCGGCGAAGGCGGGGAACGGCAAGGACGGCGCGGGCACCGAGCCCGCGGACGCCGCCCCCACGGATTCCGCGCCCGCGGATGCTGCGGGGGACGCGGACGCGGAGGCGGACGGCGAGGCGGACGCCCAGGCGAAATCCGCCGGACCGCGCTGACGCGGTAAGCAGCTGCGAGGCGGCCGCCGGGACCAAAGGGTTCCGGCGGCCGCCTCGTGCGTACGGGGGTGAGGTCAGGCCCGGCGGCGGGCGAGGGCCAGCGTGCGGCGGGCCTCCTCCACGATCGCCGCGTCGACGAAGCGGCCGTCCGGCAGGGCCAGGGCGCCCGCACCGGAGGCGCCGGCCGCGACAATCTCCTCCGCCCCCTCGACCTCCTCGGGGGTGGGCAGGTAGGCCCGTTCGATGACCGGGAGCTGGCGGGGGTGGATCGCGGCGCGGCCCAGGAAGCCCAGGGCGCGGCCGTGGGCGCAGGACGCGGCGAGGCCGTCGAGGTCGCGGATGTCGGGGTGGACCGACTGGGTGGGCGGCGCCAGTCCCGCGGCGCGGGCGGCGACCACGACGCGGCCGCGCGACCAGTCGAGGCCGCGGTCGTCGCGTACGCCGAGGTCCGCGCGGAGGTCCGCCTCGCCGATGGCGAGGGAGCGGACGGCGGGGTGGGCGGTGGCGATGGCGTGCGCACGCTCAATGGCCAGGGCGGATTCCAGCAGCGGGTGGAGCGGGATGCCCGGGGCGAGGGCCGCGATCCGCTGGATGTCAGTGCCGTGTGTCACCTTGGGAACACGCAGAGCGGCGAGGCCGGGGAGGGAGGCCAGCGATGCGAGGGCGGTGTTGTCGTGCGCGGTGTCGCGGGGACCGGGGAGGCGGACGTGGATCGGTACGGGGTGGGGGGAGGAGAGCAGGTCGACCGTGGCGTCCAGGGCGTATGCCCTGCGGTCGGGCGCCACCGCGTCCTCCAGGTCGACCACGACCACGTCGGCGCCGGAGCGCAGCGCCTTCGCGACCACGTCGGGGCGGTCGCCGGGCGCGTAGAGGAAGGTGAGCGGGATGGGGGTCCCGGGGGTCATACGGCGCCCTCGGCGCGCAGGGCGGTGATCTCGGCGGTGGACAGCCCGAGTTCGCCGAGGACGGCGTCGGTGTCCGCGCCGTGCGGGCGGCCGGACCAGCGGATGGAGCCGGGGGTCTCGGAGAGGCGGAAGAGGATGTTCTGCATACGGATCGGACCGAGCTCGGGGTCGGGGACTTCGGTGATGGTCTCCAGCGCCCGGTACTGGGGGTCCTCCATGACGTCGCGGATGTCGTAGACCGGGGCGATCGCCGCCTCGGCCTTCTCGAACGCGGCCATGGCCTCCTCGCGGGTGTGCCGGGCGATCCAGCCGCCGACCGCCTCGTCGAGCTCGTCGGCGTGGTCCGCGCGGGTGGTGCCTTCGGCGAACCACGGCTCGTCGATGAGGTCGGGGCGGCCGACCAGGCGCATCACGCGCTCGGCGACGGACTGGGCGGAGGTGGAGACGGCCAGCCAGGAGCCGTCGGCGGTGCGGTAGGTGTTGCGGGGGGCGTTGTTGCGGGAGCGGTTGCCGGTGCGGGGCTGGACGTAGCCGAGCTGGTCGTACCAGAGCGGTTGCGGGCCGAGGACGGTGAGAATCGGTTCGATGATCGCCATGTCGACGACCTGGCCGCGGCCGGTGGCGGTGCGGGCGTGCAGGGCGGTCATCACGGCGTAGGCCGTGGCCAGGGCGGCGATGGAGTCGGCGAGACCGAAGGGAGGGAGCGTGGGCGGGCCGTCGGGCTCGCCGGTGATGGCGGCGAAGCCGCTCATCGCCTCGGCGAGGGTGCCGAAGCCGGGGCGGTGGGCATAGGGGCCGGTCTGGCCGAAACCGGTGACGCGGGCCAGGACCAGCCGGTCGTTGGCGGCGGAGAGCTCGGGCCAGCCGAGGCCCCAGCGCTCCAGGGTGCCGGGCCGGAAGTTCTCGACGACCACGTCGGCGGTGGCGGCGAGACGGAGCAGGGTGGTGCGGCCGCCGGGCGTGGACAGGTCGAGGGTGAGGGTGCGCTTGTTGCGACCGAGCAGCTTCCACCAGAGGCCGACGCCGTCCTTCGCGGGCCCGTGGCCACGGGACGGGTCGGGCTTGCGGGGGTGCTCGATCTTGATGACGTCGGCGCCGAAGTCGCCGAGCATGGTCGCCGCGAGCGGGCCGGCGAAGAGGGTGGCGAGGTCGAGGACGCGGAGTCCTCGGAGGGGAGGTGCGCTGGGTGAGGCGGTGCTGGTCATAGGGCGTCGATCTCCGAGCGGTACGGCATCGAGGAAGAGGCGCCGGGGCGCTGGACCGACAGCGCGGCGGCGGCCGACGCCCAGGCCAGGGCGTCGGGTGCGGGCCGGCCCTCGCCGAGCGCCACGGCGAGGGCGCCGGTGAAGGTGTCGCCGGCGGCGGTGGTGTCCACGGCCCGGACGCGTGGGGCGGGGATGGTGACGGGGCTCGCGCCGCGCGCCGCGTAGAGGCTGCCGGACGCGCCCAGGGTGATGACCACCTCGGGCACGTACCGCAGCAGGTGCTCGGCGGCGGCGTGCGGGTCGGCGACGCCGGTGAGGGCCGCGGCCTCGTGCTCGTTGGGCACCAGCAGGTCGGTGGCCGCGAGGAGTTCGGGCGGCAGCGGCTGAGCGGGCGCGGGGGTGAGGACGGTGCGGACGCCGTGGCGGCGGGCGGCTTCCGCACCGGCGATGACGGCGGAGAGGGGGAGTTCGAGCTGGAGCAGCAGGGCGTGGGCGGTGGCGATGAGGGTCTCGTCGCCGGGGGAGAGGGAGGTGACGGTGCCGTTCGCCCCGGGGATGACGATGATCGCGTTGTCGCCGTCGTCGTCGACGACGATGTGGGCGGTTCCCGAGGGGCCTTCGACGGTACGGAGGCGTTCGGTGGCCACACCGGCGCCGTCGAGCTCGGCGCGCAGGCGGGCGCCGAAGTCGTCGGAGCCGACGGCGCCGATCATGGACACCCGGGCGCCGGCGCGGGCGGCGGCGACGGCCTGGTTGGCGCCCTTGCCGCCGGGGATCGTACGGAACTCGCGCCCGGCGACGGTCTCGCCGAGCTTGGGCGCCCGGTGCACATAGGCGACCAGGTCCATGTTGGTGCTGCCGAGCACCGCGATGTGGGTCATGGGCGGTGTGCCTCCTGGTGGGCGAGGTCGTGCGTGCGTACGGCCAGTGTGTCGAAGCCGATGCCGTCGAAGGGGTGGACGGACGTGGCGAGCCGGTTCTTGAGGGGGGAGGTCCAGCGGTCCGGGATCCGGTCGGGGTGCCCGGCGAGGAGGCCGGCGACGGAGCCGGCGGTGGCGCCGTTGGAGTCGGTGTCCCAGCCGCCGGAGACGGCGCGGCAGATGGAGAGCGTGAAGTCGCCGTCGGCGTGGGTGAGGGCGGCGGAGAGGAGGGCGGCGTTCGGGACGGCGTGCACCCAGTGGTAGGCGCCGTAGGCGGTGTGGAGGCGGTCGGTGACGGTGTCGAAGTCGGCGTGGGCGCGGGCCGTGGCGATGCCGAAGCGCACCGCCCGGGCGAGGCGGGAGTCCGGCGGGACGACGGTGAGCCCGGCGGCGAGCGACCGGTGGACGTCGGCGGTGCCGGAGGCGGCGGTGGCGATGACGGCGGCGGCGAACATCGCCCCGTACACGCCGTTCGCGGTGTGCGTGAGCACCGCGTCCCGGTGGGCCTGCGCGGCGGCGGCGGCGGGGTCGCCGGGGTGCGTCCAGCCGTGGACGTCGGCGCGGATCAGGGCGCCGATCCACTCGCGGAACGGGTTGCGGTGGGTGGCGGTGAGCGGGGGTTCGAGACCGGAGAGGAGGTTGCGGTAGGCGACGCGCTCGGCGGTGAAGGTGCGGCCGGCGGGGAGCTCGTCGAGCCAGAGGCGGGCGACGTCCGCGGTGGTGAAGCCGTGGCCGTACCGCTTGAGGAGCAGGAGGGCGAGGAGCGGGTAGTTGAGGTCGTCGTCCTCGGGCATGCCGTCGATGTTCTCGGCGAGGGAGGTGGCGGCGGACCGGCGGTTCCAGGGGTGGGCGGCGGCGAGCGCCGGGGGCACGCCCTTGGCGGTGAACCAGGTCGTCAGCGGCCAGTTCCCGGTGGCGCGGGCGAGGGCGCGGAGGGCGGAGAGGGGCAGCTTCTCGACGGGCTTGCCGAGCAGGCACCCGGCGGCGCGGCCGAGCCAGGCGGCGTGCAGCCGCTCGCCGAAGCCGGGCGCCACGGTGGCGGGCGGCCCCGGGGAGGGCCAGTCGGGGCAGGCGCGGACGATACGCGGAAGGGAGGTGGGTTCGGCCGCGGCCAACGGACTCGGCACGGCGGCCAGTTCGTCCAGGAGGCGCTCCGCCAGGGCGCGCAGGTGCGGGGGCGCGGCGGTGGGGGAGGCGCCGGCCGTCGCGGGGGCGCGGGTGCCGCCGGCGGCGAGCCAGCGGGCCTCGACGGCCGAGGCGTCGCGGCCGTCCTCCGCGGCCTGCCGCAGCTCGTGGCCGATCAGGTCCTCCGGCTGGACCCAGGTGAGGCGCACGCTCACGCGGTCACCCCGGGCTTGGGGGAGAGGGCGATGAACGCCGTCTCGTGGGCGCGGCGGCGGACCGTGTCCCGCATGAAGATCTCGCGGGCCACCTCGGCGAGCACCGCCGCCGGGGCGTGCAGGTCGAGGCGGCTGGCCTCGGCGACCTGCTTCACCCAGAACGCCGGGACCGCCGCCTCACCGTGCAGCGCGCCCGCGATCGCGCCCGCCATGGTGGCGATGGAGTCGCAGTCGCGGCCGTAGTTGACGGCGCCCAGCACCGTACGGCGGTAGTCGCCCTCGCCGACCAGCAGCATGCCGAGGGCGATGGGGAGTTCCTCGACGGAGTGCAGCCGGGAGGGCCGTCGGGCGGCCAGGGAGGGGGAGCGGTAGTCGGGGCCGACCGTGTCGAAGGGGGCGACCGCCTCGCGCAGGGGGCGCAGGGCGGACTCGAAGTCGGTGTGGAGCGCGGCCACCTCGCACACGGCCTCGATCGCCGCCCGGGTGCCGTCCTTGGCGAGGGCGAGCGCCGCGTCCACCACCGTCGTCGGTGTCGCCGTCGGCCGGCAGGCCTCGGCGACGGCCGCGGCGAAGACGCCCGCCGCCTCGCGTCCGTAGGACGACTGGTGCGCGCCGGCGATGTCGAGGGCCTCGGCGTACGCGGCCTCCGGATTGGCGGCGTTGACGAGGCCGACGGGCGCCATGTACATCGCGGCACCGCAGTTGACGATGTTTCCGGTGCCCGCCTCGCGCGGGTCCGCATGGCCGTAGTGGATCCGCGCCACCAGCCACTTCTCGGCGAGGAAGAGCCGCTGGAGGGGCAGTGCCTCGGCCTCGAGTTCCGGGATCCAGCGGGGGGTGGAGATGAGGTCGGGGACGAGGTGGTCGGCGATGGCGTACGCGTCGAGATGGTCGCGGACCGTGTCGTACACCCGGATCAGCGCGTGGGTCATCAGGGTGTCGTCGGTGACGTGCCCGTCGCCCTTGTGGTACGGGGCGAGGGGCCGGGCGGTGCGCCAGGCGTCGCCGTGCCAGGGCCCGACGATGCCGGTGACGCGGCCGAAGTGGCGCTCCGCGATCTGCTCGGGGCTGTACCCCTCGACCGGGCCGCCGAGCGCGTCACCGACGGCGGCTCCGATGAGGCTCCCGGTGATCCGGTCCTCGAGGGTCGAGGGTGTGGGGGTGATGGTCGTCATGTCGGAATTGTCCACCCGGCGCGGCGAGTTCCGTGTGTGCCAGCCGCCCGGCGAGTTCCACGAGGTCCGTGCCCGCGAGGCGGGGCAGCGCACAGCCCGCGAGCGTGCGGCACGCCTCCCGCCAGGTGGCCGGCACGCCCTCGCCGCCGCTGAACGCGCCGGTCAGCGCGCCCGCGAGAGCCGGTGCGGAGTCGGCGACCCGGGACAGGCAGGCCGCCGCCGGCACCGCCTCCGTCACCCGGCCGCGGGCGGCGAGGGCGAGCGCCAGGGCGACCGGGACGGTCTCGGCGGCGGCGATGCCGTAGCTGTAGACGTGGTCGACGATCTGGTGCTCCAGCAGCGGGACCAGCTCGAAGGCGGTGTCGGCGGCGCGGGCGAGCCGGGTGGCGTGCTGGGCGTTGCGGCCGATCTCGGTGGCGTACGGCAGCTGGTCGAGCGCGGCGTCGACCGCCTCGTCGACCGGCGCGCCCCCGAGCGCCGCGGCGACCGCGGCGGCCATGGCGCGGGCGCCGTGGACCCCGTCGCCGTCCTGCGTGTAGCGGGCGTCGAACTCCGCGAGCTCGGCCGCGGCGCGCGGGTCGCCCGGGTGCGCGACGGCGAGGACGGCCGCGCGCACGCAGGCGGCGTCGTCGAAGTAGTGCGGATTGTCGTGGCCCGTGGCGGGCGGGCGCAGGCCGGTGGCCAGATTGCCGAGACCGGCGCGTACGGAGATGCGGGCGCGGAGGGGGAGGACGGCCGACTCCACCTCGGGGGCGCGGTCGGCGGCCGCGGCGATCTCGGCGGCGAGGGCGTTCCAGGCCAGATCGACGGCGGCGCACAGGCGGCGAGTGGGAGGGAGCCCGCGCAGCAGCTCCCCGCCGGCGGCGAGGAGCGTCTCGGCGGTGAACACCGCCCACTCGGCGTCGTCGGAGGGGCCGAGGCGCAGGGGCTCCGGCGGCTGGTTGAGGGCGATGGGGACGGGGAGGGTGGTCGTGGCGTTCTGTTCGGCGAAGGTGTCCAGCTCACGGGTGAGGCGGCGGGTCCACTCGGGCATCCGGGCGGCCCGGTGCCGCGCGGCCGGCCACCCGGCGGCATCGCCCGCGGCCAGGCCGAGGAGCAGGCCCTCGACGCGGCTCGCCGCGCGGGGCCGCGGGGGTGCGTGCCGTGCGGTGGGTTCGCCCGGGGCTCGCGCTGGGCCCGGGGGTGAGGAGGGACAGTCCCACGGCGCGAGGAGGGCCCTGTCGGCGGAACCGGCGGAACCGGCGGAACCGGCGGGAACGCCCGGCGCGGGGGCCGGTGCCTGCGGCGGCGCGGACAGGGAGGCGTAGCCCGTACGGGCGAGCGGGTCGCCGAGCGGGTCGCCGGAGAAGGGGGTCTGGGGCATCAGCGGGCCTCGCATTCGTCGGGGGTGAGAAGGTCCGCGATGTCCAGGACGTGGTAGCCGCGCATGGACGGCAGGCAGCTGCCGCGGACCGGGCCGATGGGGGCCGACCACTCCGGGGGGATCGCCGACGCCCCCGACAGGGCGCCGGCCAGGGCGCCCGCCACCGCCGCCGTCGTGTCGGCGTCGCGGCCCATGTTCACCGCGGTCAGGACCGACGTACGGAAATCGCCGCGCGCCGCCGCGAACGCGCCGAACGCCAGGCCGACCGCCTCCGGGGCCAGGTCCGTCCACGGGTAGCCGCCGATGACGACGGCGGAGCGGACGGCGCGCTCGCGGACGAGCGGGTCCGGCTGGACGCGCTGGGCCGCGACGACCGCGCGGCGCATCGAGCGCGCGGTCCACGAGTCCATCGGCACGGCCGACAGCGCGGCGGCGATGACCGAGGCCGGGTCGGCGCCCGACATGGCCGCCGCGACACCCGCCGCGACCGCCTGGCCGCCGTAGATGCCCTCGCCCTCGTGGCTGACCGAACCGTCGATCGCCACCAGCCGCGCCGCCTCCGCCGGCCGGCCCGCCGCGAACACCCCGAACGGCGCCGCCCGTATGGCCAGCCCGTCGCTCCAGGCGTGCCGGTGCTGCGCCGAGATGGGGGCGGCGAGGCCCCGCCGGAGGTTCTCCAGCGTGCCGCGCTCGCTGAAGCCCGCGCCCCGGAACGGGCCCTCGTCCAGGTCCGCGATCCAGTGGTGCCACGCCTTCTCGACGTGCGCGACCGTCAGCGCCGAGCCGTGGCGGGCCAGGAGCAGCCCGGAGAAGATCGCGTACTCCGTGTCGTCCGTACCGGCCGGGTCCTCGCTGACGAAGCCCTCGATGCGGCCCCATCGGCGGCGGATCTCGGACGGCCGCATGTTCTCCGCGGGCGCCCCGAGCGCGTCTCCGACGGCCAGTCCGAGCAGCGCGCCCCGGGCGCGGTCGAGGAGGACCGGAGGTGCCGTCGACTTCGACTCCATCGCGTGGGCCTTTCGATGCGCGTCGATCGTCCGCTTCCTGGATGCGTGCCACGCGGGCACGGGTGGTTGTCGCGGAGGGCCCCTCTGTCACCCCGATGACGCCCCGATGGCGGGTGGTTAGTAAAGCCTGCCTTGCTGGCGCGCCCCTTACATCGCGCGTACTTTCGAGGTGTTGAGGGGGTGCGGGACGTACGGACCCGCCGCACGACGCAAGGGGAGAGCTGTGTCCATCATCGAAACCGAGGCGACGCTTCACGAGGCGCACCGCGACAACCACACGCACCGCGATGTGAACGGCGGCTGGCTGCGTCCGGCGGTGTTCGGCGCGATGGACGGACTCGTGTCGAACCTCGCCCTGATGACCGGTGTCGCGGGCGGCGCGGTCTCCCAGCAGACCATCGTGATCACGGGGCTGGCCGGGCTCGCGGCGGGCGCCTTCTCCATGGCGGCCGGCGAGTACACGTCCGTCGCCTCCCAGCGGGAGCTGGTCGAGGCGGAACTGGACGTCGAGCGCCACCAGTTGCGCAAGCACCCGGTCGACGAGATGGAGGAGCTCGCCGCGCTGTACGTGGCCCGCGGCGTGGAGCCTCCGCTCGCCCGCGAGGTCGCCATGCAGCTGTCGAGGGACCCCGAGCAGGCGCTGGAGATCCACGCCCGCGAGGAGCTCGGCATCGACCCGGACGACCTGCCGTCGCCCATGGTCGCCGCGCTGTCGTCCTTCGGGTCCTTCGCGCTCGGCGCGCTCCTGCCGGTCCTGCCGTACCTGCTCGGCGCGACCGCCCTGTGGCCGGCGGTGCTGCTGGCGCTGTTCGGGCTGTTCGCCTGCGGCGCGCTGGTGGCGCGCGTGACCGCGCGCAGCTGGTGGTACAGCGGCCTGCGCCAGCTGGCGCTGGGCGGCGCGGCGGCGGCGGTGACGTACGCCCTCGGTGCGGTGTTCGGCGCGGTGCTCTGAGCCGCCGGGGGTCGGCCGGGTGTCTGGGCCGTTCGCCATGCTCGCGTGCGTGCCGGTGGGACCCGCCCCGAGGCCAGCGGGCGACTTCCCTCTTCCCCGCAGCCGTGCCGGCGGTTACGGTGGCGATCCCGACAAGGCGGGCGCCGTACCGGGCTCGATCGTTGTGACGAAGCTCCAATGGCGGGATCCGGCCCAGCGGTGAGACACTATGCACCGCGGCGCATACTCAGCCGTAACGCGGCGGTTTCGATTCCTTCATCAGCGGGCATGAGCCGTTAGCGCTGCGGGCAATGAAGCCCGCTCCCCTTTCACCAGGACGCGCAGACGGCCGACGACGTCGGATGCCGGTCAGCCGCACCTGGAAAACACTCCACCGCTGCACGCGGTGTCCGCATGCTGGAATGAACTATCCGCGTTTCGAGAAACGTTCCATCATGTAACCTGCACGAAATTTCGCGGAGGGCCAACGTCGTCCCTCTGGCACTGCATATGCCACGACGACGACGGGAGAGCCGATGCGTTCCGACGCCTGGTCGCCCATGGACGGTCGCCCCGCCCCGCAGGGTATGTACGACCCCCGCAACGAGCACGACGCCTGCGGTGTCGGCTTCGTTGCCACCCTCACCGGTGTCGCCAGCCACGCGCTGGTGGAGCAGGCGCTGACCGTTCTGCGCAACCTGGAGCACCGGGGCGCCACCGGCTCCGAGCCCGACTCCGGCGACGGCGCCGGCATCCTGCTCCAGGTCCCCGACGCCTTCCTCCGCGAGGTCACCGACTTCGCCCTCCCGGCAGCCGGTGAGTACGCCGTCGGCATCGCCTTCCTCCCCGCCGACGGCTCCGCACAGGCCGTCGAGCGGATCGAGGCGATCGCCGCCGAGGAGGGCCTCACGGTCCTCGGCTGGCGCGAGGTCCCCGTCGCCCCCGAGCTGCTCGGCGCGACCGCCCGCTCCACCATGCCGGAGTTCCGCCAGCTCTTCGTGAGCGACGGCGAGACCGCCGGCATCGAGCTGGACCGCAAGGCGTTCCTGCTGCGCAAGCGCGCCGAGCGCGAGGCCGGGGTCTACTTCCCGTCGCTCTCCGCCCGCACCATCGTCTACAAGGGCATGCTCACCACCGGTCAGCTGGAGCCCTTCTTCCCGGACCTGTCGGACCGCCGCTGCGCCACCGCCGTGGCCCTGGTCCACTCCCGGTTCTCCACCAACACCTTCCCGAGCTGGCCGCTCGCCCACCCGTACCGCTTCGTCGCGCACAACGGCGAGATCAACACGGTCAAGGGCAACCGCAACTGGATGCGGGCGCGCGAGTCGCAGCTCGCCTCCGACCTCTTCGGACCCGAGAAGCTGGAGCGGATCTTCCCGGTCTGTACGCCGGACGCCTCCGACTCCGCCTCCTTCGACGAGGTCCTGGAGCTGCTCCACCTCGGCGGCCGTTCGCTGCCGCACAGCGTCCTGATGATGGTCCCCGAGGCGTGGGAGAACCACGACTCCATGGACCCGGCCCGGCGCGCCTTCTACCAGTACCACTCCACGATGATGGAGCCCTGGGACGGCCCCGCCTGCGTCACCTTCACCGACGGCACCCAGGTCGGCGCGGTTCTCGACCGCAACGGTCTGCGCCCCGGCCGCTACTGGGTCACCGACGACGGGCTCGTCGTCCTCTCCTCCGAGGTCGGCGTCCTCGACATCGACCCCGCCAAGGTCGTCCGCAAGGGCCGCCTCCAGCCCGGCAAGATGTTCCTCGTCGACACCGCCGAGCACCGCATCATCGAGGACGACGAGATCAAGGCCGTCCTCGCCGCCGAGCACCCGTACCAGGAGTGGCTGGAGACGGGCATCATCGAGCTCGAGGACCTCCCCGAGCGCGAGCACATCGTCCACACCCACGCCTCGGTCACGCGCCGCCAGCAGACCTTCGGCTACACCGAGGAGGAGCTGCGCGTCCTCCTCGCGCCGATGGCCCGCACCGGCGCGGAGCCGATCGGCTCCATGGGCACGGACTCGCCGATCGCCGCGCTCTCCGAGCGCCCGCGGCTGCTGTTCGACTACTTCACCCAGCTGTTCGCGCAGGTCACCAACCCGCCGCTGGACGCCATCCGCGAGGAGCTCGTCACCTCGCTGCACTCGTCCCTCGGCCCGCAGGGCAACCTGCTGGAGCCGACCTCGGCGTCCTGCCGCAGCGTCACCCTGCCCTTCCCGGTGATCGACAACGACGAGCTGGCCAAGCTCATCCACATCAACGCCGACGGCGACATGCCCGGCATGAAGGCCGCCACGCTCTCCGGCCTCTACCGGGTCTCCGGCGGCGGCGAGGCCCTCGCGGCCCGCATCGAGGAGATCTGCGCCGAGGCCGACGCCGCCATCGAGGGCGGCGCCCGCCTGATCGTGCTCTCCGACCGGCACTCCGACGCCGAGCACGCGCCGATCCCGTCGCTGCTGCTCACCTCGGCGGTGCACCACCACCTCATCCGTACCAAGCAGCGCACCCAGGTGGGCCTGCTGGTCGAGGCCGGTGACGTCCGCGAGGTCCACCACGTCGCGCTGCTCATCGGGTACGGCGCCGCCGCCGTCAACCCGTACCTCGCCATGGAGTCCGTCGAGGACCTGGTCCGCGCCGGCACCTTCGTCGAGGGCCTGGAGCCCGAGCAGGCCATCCGCAACCTGATCTACGCCCTCGGCAAGGGCGTCCTGAAGGTCATGTCCAAGATGGGCATCTCGACCGTCGCCTCCTACCGCGGCGCCCAGGTCTTCGAGGCCGTCGGCCTGGACGAGGCCTTCGTCGAGAAGTACTTCAACGGCACCGCCACCAAGATCGGCGGCGCCGGCCTGGACGTCGTCGCCAAGGAGGTCGCCGCCCGCCACGCCAAGGCGTACCCCGCCTCCGGCGTCCCCTCCGCGCACCGCGCGCTGGAGATCGGCGGCGAGTACCAGTGGCGCCGCGAGGGCGAGCCGCACCTGTTCGACCCGGAGACGGTCTTCCGCCTCCAGCACGCCACGCGCAACAAGCGGTACGACATCTTCAAGAAGTACACGGACCGCGTGAACGAGCAGTCCGAGCGCCTGATGACGCTCCGCGGCCTGTTCGGCTTCAAGTCGGACCGCCCCTCGATCTCCATCGACGAGGTCGAGCCGGTCAGCGAGATCGTCAAGCGCTTCTCCACCGGCGCCATGTCGTACGGCTCCATCTCCAAGGAGGCGCACGAGACCCTCGCCATCGCCATGAACCAGCTGGGCGGCAAGTCCAACACCGGTGAGGGCGGCGAGGACCCGGAGCGCCTGTACGACCCGGCGCGGCGTTCGTCGATCAAGCAGGTCGCCTCCGGCCGCTTCGGCGTGACGTCCGAGTACCTGGTCAACGCGGACGACATCCAGATCAAGATGGCCCAGGGCGCCAAGCCCGGCGAGGGCGGCCAGCTGCCCGGCCACAAGGTCTACCCGTGGGTCGCCAAGACCCGGCACTCCACCCCGGGCGTCGGCCTGATCTCGCCGCCGCCGCACCACGACATCTACTCCATCGAGGACCTGGCCCAGCTGATCCACGACCTCAAGAACGCCAACCCGGCCGCCCGCATCCACGTGAAGCTGGTGTCCGAGGTCGGCGTCGGCACGGTCGCCGCCGGTGTCTCCAAGGCCCACGCGGACGTCGTGCTCATCTCCGGCCACGACGGCGGTACGGGCGCCTCGCCGCTCACGTCGCTGAAGCACGCGGGCGGTCCCTGGGAGCTCGGCCTCGCCGAGACCCAGCAGACCCTGCTGCTCAACGGCCTGCGCGACCGGATCGTCGTCCAGACCGACGGCCAGCTCAAGACCGGCCGCGACGTCGTCATCGCCGCGCTGCTCGGCGCCGAGGAGTTCGGTTTCGCGACCGCGCCGCTCGTCGTCTCCGGCTGCGTCATGATGCGCGTCTGCCACCTGGACACCTGCCCGGTCGGCATCGCCACCCAGAACCCGGTGCTGCGCGAGCGCTTCTCCGGCAAGGCCGAATTCGTCGTCAACTTCTTCGAGTTCATCGCCCAGGAGGTGCGCGAGCTCCTCGCCGAGCTCGGCTTCCGCACCCTGGAGGAGGCCGTCGGCCACGCCGAGCTCCTCGACACCGCCAAGGCCGTCGACCACTGGAAGGCGCAGGGCCTCGACCTGGCCCCGCTCTTCCACGTGCCCGAGCTGCCCGAGGGCGCCGTGCGCCACCAGCTGATCGAGCAGGACCACGGCCTGGAGAAGGCGCTCGACAACGAGCTGATCAGGCTCGCCGCCGACGCGCTCGCCGCCGAGACGGCGGAGCAGGCCCAGCCGGTCCGCGCCCAGGTCGCGATCCGCAACATCAACCGCACGGTCGGCACCATGCTCGGCCACGAGGTGACGAAGAAGTTCGGTGGCGCGGGCCTGCCCGACGACACCATCGACATCACCTTCACCGGCTCGGCCGGCCAGTCCTTCGGCGCGTTCCTGCCGCGCGGCGTCACGCTGCGCCTGGAGGGCGACGCCAACGACTACGTCGGCAAGGGCCTGTCCGGCGGCCGCGTGATCGTCCGCCCCGACCGGGGCGCCGACCACCTGGCCGAGTACTCCACCATCGCCGGCAACACCATCGGGTACGGCGCGACCGGCGGCGAGATGTTCCTCCGCGGCCGCACCGGCGAGCGGTTCTGCGTCCGCAACTCCGGCGCGCTGGTCGTCTCCGAGGGCGTGGGCGACCACGGCTGCGAGTACATGACCGGCGGTCACGCGGTCGTCCTCGGCGAGACGGGCCGCAACTTCGCGGCCGGCATGTCGGGCGGCGTCGCGTACGTCATCGACCTCGACCGGGACAACGTCAACTCCGGCAACGTGGGCGCGATCGAGGCCCTGGACGAGACCGACCGGGCGTGGCTGCACGACGTCGTGCGCCGCCACCAGGAGGAGACGGGCTCGACCGTAGCCGAGAAGCTCCTTGCCGACTGGGACACCGCGGTGGCCCGATTCAGCAAGATCATCCCGACCACGTACAAGGCAGTGCTCGCCGCCAAGGACGCCGCTGAGCTCGCCGGTCTCTCCGAGCAGGAGACCACCGAGAAGATGATGGAGGCGGCGACCCATGGCTGACCCCAAGGGCTTCCTGACCACCGGGCGCGAGGGCGCCAAGACCCGCCCCGTGGCCGAGCGCGTCAAGGACTGGAACGAGGTCTACGTCCCCGGCTCCCTGCTGCCGATCATCAGCAAGCAGGCCGGCCGGTGCATGGACTGCGGCATCCCGTTCTGCCACAACGGCTGTCCGCTCGGAAACCTCATCCCCGAGTGGAACGACTACGCCTACCGCGAGGACTGGTCCGCCGCGTCCGAGCGGCTGCACGCCACCAACAACTTCCCGGAGTTCACCGGGCGACTGTGCCCCGCTCCCTGCGAGGCGGCGTGCGTGCTGGGCATCAACCAGCCCGCCGTCACCATCAAGAACGTCGAGGTCTCCATCATCGACAAGGCGTGGGACAGCGGTGACGTCACGCCGCAGCCGCCGGAGCGGCTGTCCGGCAAGACCGTCGCCGTCATCGGCTCCGGCCCGGCCGGTCTCGCCGCCGCGCAGCAGCTGACCCGCGCCGGTCACACGGTCGCCGTGTACGAGCGGGCCGACCGCATCGGCGGTCTGCTGCGGTACGGCATCCCCGAGTTCAAGATGGAGAAGGTGCACATCAACCGGCGCATCGAGCAGATGCGCGCGGAGGGCACCAAGTTCCGCACCGAGATCGAGATCGGCCGCGACATCGACGCCGCGAAGCTGCGTCAGCGGTACGACGCGGTCGTCATCGCCGCCGGCGCCACGGTCTCCCGCGACCTGCCGGTCCCGGGCCGCGAGCTCAACGGCATCCACTTCGCGATGGAGTACCTGCCCCTCGCCAACAAGGTGCAGGAGGGCGACTTCGTCCAGCCGCCCATCACCGCCGAGGGCAAGCACGTCGTCGTCATCGGCGGCGGCGACACCGGCGCGGACTGCGTGGGCACCGCCCACCGCCAGGGCGCGCTGTCCGTCACGCAGCTGGAGATCATGCCGCGGCCGGGCGAGGAGCGGAACGCGGGCCAGCCGTGGCCGACCTTCCCGATGCTCTACAAGGTCACCTCGGCCCACGAGGAGGGCGGCGAGCGGATCTACTCCGTCTCCACCACCCACTTCGAGGGCGACGAGGACGGCAACGTCCAGTTCCTCCACCTCGTCGAGGTCGAGTTCAAGGACGGCAAGCTGGAGCAGAAGCCGGGCACCGAGCGCAAGATCCCGGCGCAGCTGGTCACCCTCGCGATGGGCTTCACCGGCACGGACCGCTCCAACGGCCTGGTCGAGCAGTTCGGCCTGGAGCTCGACGAGCGCGGCAACATCGCCCGCGACGCCGACTTCGCGACCAACGTCGACGGCGTCTTCGTCGCCGGCGACGCGGGCCGCGGCCAGTCCCTCATCGTCTGGGCCATCGCCGAGGGCCGCTCGGCCGCCCGCGGCGTGGACCGCTACCTGACGGGCGCGAGCGAGCTCCCGGCCCCGATCCGCCCGACGGACCGCGCGCTGACGGTCTAGGCCCCGGACGGTCCGGCCCCGAACTGTCCGGCCCCGCACGGTCTAGACCACCCCGCGCCGAGCCTTCGGCCGGGCGCCGCGTACGATGGCGTACGCGGCGTCCTCCGATGGCTCGGCGGCGCCCCACCAGCACACACCGGCCCCGGCCGCATCCCGGCCCGAGGCACCCCTCATCGTCCCGTACAACGGCGTGCGGAACACAGCAGCGCCTGCCGCCGTCCCCGACCGGATCGATGGCAGGCGCTGCGCCCTGTCCGGGGCCGTGTGCCCCCGGTGCGCCCTGGTGGCGGCGATCGGACCTCCCTAAGATCGGGTACCCGAGCGGGGGAGGGGACGCGATGACCACGGGCGGGCGTACGGGCCGGATCGAGCGCGCGGTCGCCTTCGCCCTGCGCAACTTCGAGGTCGTCTTCGCCGCCGGCATCGGCCTCACCATCGGTTTCCTCGACATCTTCGGCGACAAGCTCATCGAGTCGGACCTCGCCTCCGGCGCCACCCTCGTCGTCCTCGGCGCCCTCGCCGTCGGCTCGCTGTCCGAGCGGGCCCGGCGACCGCTCGCCATCCAGGACGCCATGGCCGGCACCCGCCGCGCCATCGAGGACCTCACCATGGTCCGCTCCCTGGCCGGCAACGAGGTCCGCGACGAGCTGCGCAAGGCCCGCCAGTCCACGAACCTCTGGTACTTCAAGGGCGGCACCGGCACCTACCTGCGGGCCGTCACCCTCCCCGAGTGCGTACGCGCCGCCAAGCTGAACCGCTCCCAGCTCAACGTCAAGATCGAGATACTCAACCCGGCCGACGAACGCGCCTGCGCCACATACGCGCAGTTCCGCCGCATGTTCTCGGGGACGGCCGCGCCCGGCGGGGACGTGTGGACCGCCGCCCGCGCCCGCAAGGAGTCGTACGCCACCGTCCTCGCCGCCTGCTGGTACCGCATGCAGCTGACGACCCTCGACATCAGCGTCCACCTGTCGTCGACCGTGCCGACCCTCCGCTTCGATCTCTCCGACTCCTGCCTGATCATCACGCAGGACGACCCCAACCGGGTCAACCTCAAGGTCGAGCGGGGACAGCCGCTCTACGACTACTACCTCACCGAACTGCACCAGAGCCGCGAGCAGGCCACCACCCTCGACCTGCGCGACGCCACCCTGCTCGGCCTCTCCCCGACCGTCGACGAAGTGCGCGCGCTGTTCGACGCGTTGGCGCTGCCTCTGCCGCGCACGTACACCGAGGCGGACGTCGGCGAGATCATCGAGAAGGCCCTGCACGCCGAGGACCCCTACGGGAGGTGAGCCGCCCATGGACCTGGATGCCGCCGAGCGGGCCCTGCGCGAGATAGCGTCCGGGAGACGGCGGCTGCTCGCCGTGCGGCACCCGCTCGGCTTCCTGTGCCTCCCGCTGCTGCGCAGCGGCCCCGACGGCGTCTGCGTCCACCTCTTCGGCGAGCCCCACGGCGACGACGACCCCGCCCCCGTCCCGCCGCTGCACGCGCACAGCTGGGAGCTGTACAGCCACGTCCTGTACGGCGAGGTCGGCAACGTCCGCGTACGGATACGCGACGACCCGGACACGCCCACGCACCGCGTGTTCGAGGTGCGCAGCCACCCGGACGGCGTGGACGAGATCCGCCCCACCGGCCGGCTCGTCCACGGTGAACCCGGGCCCGTGCAGCCCAGCCCGGCGGGCACGACGTACGCCCTCGGCGCGGGCGAGTTCCACACCACGGTGGTGACGCCCGGCCGGACCGCCGTCACCCTCGTACGGGGCCGGTCCCTGCCCGGCGGACGCGACCTGTCGCTCGGGCCGCTCGACGGGCCGCCGCGCCGCACCACCCGGCGCCTGTGCGGCACCGAGGACACCCTTCACGCCGTCCGCACGGCCCTCGGGAGGATCCATGCCGTACGCAGGGACTGACGGGCCCTCGTCCTTCGCCGCCGAGCGGCGCGTCGCCGTCGCCGCCGCCGAGGCCACCGGGCGGCTGCTGCGCGGCCACTTCGCCGACGCTAGAGCCGTACGCACCAAGGGCGCGGACGGCGACGTCGTCACCGACCTGGACCTCGCCGCCGAGGAGCTCATCCTCGGCCGGCTGCGGCGCCACTTCCCCCGGGACCGGATCCTCTCCGAGGAAGCCGGTCTCCTCGACACGGGCAACCGCCGCACCTGGCTGGTCGACCCGCTCGACGGCTCCAACAACGTGGCGATCGGCCTGCCCGCGTACGTCGTCGGCATCGGACTGTGCCTGGGCGAGACACCGGTCGTCGGCGTGGTCCACGAGCCGGTCACCGGCCGCACCTGGCACGCCGTCACCGGGCAGGGCGCCCACGGCGACGACGGCGCCCGCCTGCCCGGCCCGCGCGGCGACCTGCCCGGCTCCGGCCCGGTGCTCGCCTGGACGCAGGGCCACGCCGTGGGCCGCGCCGACGCCACCGCGACCGCCCTGCGCTCCGCCCTGGAACGCCGCTGCCGCCGCGTCCTCCAGCTGTGGGCACCGCTGCTGGGCTGGAGCCTCCTGGCCCGCGGCACCATCGACGGCTTCGTCGGCTACCGCGCGGAGGGCGTCGACCTGCCGGCGGGCGCGCTTCTCGCCGCCGAGGCGGGCGTGGAGCTCCGGACCCTGGACGGCGGCCGCTTCCGGCCCTGCTACTCCGGGCCGGACACCCGCCGCAGCTTCGTCGCTGCGCGCGCGGAGACGCTGGCGTACGTCCTGGAGGAGGTGGGGGCGGCGCTGCGGAGCGAGTGAGGCGCGGGAAGTGTACACTTCTGCACATGAGTGACACGCTGCCGATCACCGAAGCGCGCGCCCGATTCGGGTCGCTGGTACGCCGGGCGTCGCACGCCCGCGAGCGCATCACCATCACCGACCACGGTCAGCCGGCAGCCGTGCTGATAAACCCCCAGGAGCTCGCCGACCTGGAGGACGCTCTCGCCCTGGCGCAGTACCGGGCGAGGCAAGCCTCCGGCGAGGTGGCGGGCGTGCCCCATGACGAAGTGCGTGCCCAGCTCGGGCTGGAGCGCGGTTGACGTACGCGATCGTCTGGGACGAGGCCGCGATCGACGCCGCCACCCGGTTCCTGAAGGACGACCCCGACGGCCTGCGGCAGCTGATGGACGCGGTCGACCTCCTTGCCGACCAGCCGCGCCCGGACGGCACCGCGGAATACGGATCCGCGGACCTGCGTCGGATGCACGTCGGCCGGTACCGCGTGCTCTACGAGATCAGCGACGCCACTATCACCATCGTGGTTATCCACGTCGGGCGGGTCGGCTGAGGCCGAGGTACTACCCCGTCACCACCAGCGCCCCCACCGCCCCCACCGTCCCCGTCACCGCCAGCACCAGGCTCGTCCCCATGAAGCGGCCCAGAGCGATTCGCGTGCCGTGCCAGCGGCAGCGTTCGAACCAGAGCAGGGTCGCCAGGGAGGCCCACGGGGTGACCAGCGGGCCCACGTTGACGCCGATGAGCAGGCCGAGCAGCTGGTCGTGGTGGGCGAGCGGGACGACGGCCTCGCCGGCGACGTACGCCGGGAGGTTGTTCAGCGCGTTGGAGAAGCCCGCACCGACCGCCGCCGTGCGCAGCACGCCCAGCGGGCTCTCCTCGGTGCCGATCAGGCGGGCCAGGACCTCGTGCAGGCCGTGCGCGCTGACCGTCTCCACCACCAGGAACATCCCCGGCACCAGCACCAGCAGCCGCCACGGCACCAGCGACCACCGCACCTCGGCCCGGCGGCGTACCGCGAACGCCACCACCACGACCAGCGCCGCCGCCGACGACGCCGCCCACAGCGGCACCAGGTCCACGAGCAGCGCCACCAGGAACGCCGCGCACGCCAGCGCGCACACCCGCAGCAGCACCGGGTCCGCCGGGCGCGGCGGCTCCGGCGGGGCGTACCGCTCGGCGCCCCGGCGGCCGCGCCGCCAGTAGAACACCCACAGGCACGCCATCGTCGCGCCGAGCGCCGCCGCCTGCGGCGCCCACATCGTCGCCGCCATGCCCGTCGGCGTGAGCGCGACCCGGTCGGCCGCCAGCAGGTTGGTGAGGTTCGAGACGGGCAGCAGCAGGCTCGCCGTGTTGGCGAGCCACACCGTCGTCATGGCCAGCGGCACCGCCGCGATGCCCACCCGGGTGGCGAGCGCCAGCATCACCGGCGTCAGCAGCACGGCGGTCGTGTCGAGGTTCAGCGTGATGGTGGTGACCGACGCGAAGAGCACGCACAGCCCGAACAGCAGCGCGTAACTGCCCCGCCCCACCCGCGCCACCCATGTCGCGACGACGTCGAAGACCTCCGCCTTCCCCGTCAGCTCGGCCAGCACGATCACCGTCGCCAGGAACACCAGCAGCGGCCCGATCCTCGCCAGCACGTCCGAGGCCGGCTCGGTCGGCAGCAGCCCTGTCGCCACGGCGAGCAGCCCCAGCAGCAGGAGCGCGACCGCCAGCCAGTCCAGCGGGTGGAAGCGTCTCAGGTAGCGCGTCACGGTCACGGTCAGGGTCGCGGTCACGGGAACGAGCATAGGTTTTCGACCGGACAGGGCGCCCTACCCCGGCCTAATCTGGTCGCATGCTGACGGATGGTGAAACCGGCGCCCGGGCAAGCGACTTGGACTTCTTCATCAGCTACTCGCCCGCCGACGAGGCATGGGCGTCCTGGATCGCCTGGACCCTGGAGGAAGCCGGGTACCGCACCGTCGTCCAGGCCTGGGACTTCGTCCCGGGCAGCAACTTCATCGACTTCATGGACCGGGGCGTCAGCGAGTCCGCCGCCGTCATCGCCATCCTCTCCCGCCACTACGAACGCTCCCTGTACGGCCGCATGGAGTGGCAGGCCGCCCTGCGCGCCGACCCCGAGACCCCCGAGCGCCGCCTGCTCACCGTGCGCGTCGACGACATCCCCATCGAGGGGCTCCTCGCCACCATCACCTACGTCGACCTCGTCGGCGTCCCGGACGCCGCCACCGCCCGCACCCTGCTGCTGAGCCGCGTCGAACAGGCCCTCGACGGCCACGCCCGCCCCGGCCGCCGCCCCGGCTACCCCGGCGCCGCCGCCACCGCCCGCGCCACCGGCGCCCCCGCCGTCGCGGGACTGCCCGCCCAGCGGTGGCTCGGCGGCCCCGGCTGGGCCGGCCGCAGACGCCCCCAGCGGGCGCCCCGCTACCCCCAGGGCCCGCAGCCGCCCGCCACCCAGGACGCGGTCACCGTCCTCCACCTCGCCGGGCCCGACTTCGGCCGCGGCCGCGAACCCGACGCGCTCAGCCGCGAACTGCGCGGCGAGCTCATCGTCCTGCGCGACGGCGGCGCGCCCGCGCCCGACCTGCTCGTCGTCACCGGCGACCTCACCGCCTCCGGCAGCCCCCGCGAATGCGACCAGGCGCTCAGCTTCCTCACCGCCGTACGCTCCCAGCTCGACCTGCCGCCGCAGCGCGTCGTCATCGTCCCCGGCGCCCAGGACGTCAACCAGGCCGCCTGCCGCGCCTACTTCCACACCTGCGAGGCCGACGAAGTCGCCCCGCAGCCCCCGTACTGGCCCAAGTGGCGCCACTACACGCGCCTGTTCCGCAGCTTCTACCAAGGGCTCGACACCGTCTTCGACAGCGACCAGCCCTGGACGCTCTTCCCGGTGCCCGAACTGAACACCGTCGTCGCCGGATTCAACTCGTCGATCGCCTACAGCCACCGCCTGGAGGACCAGTACGGCCACATCGGCCGCGACCAGGCCGTCTGGTTCGCCGAGGCGCTGCGCCCGTACGAGGAGGAGGGCTGGCTCCGCGTCGGCGCCCTGCGCCACCCCCTCACCCCCGGCAGCCGGCCCGGCGACGCCGTCGGCGGGCCCGGCGCCCTCACCGACACCGAGACCCTCACCGAGCTGGCCGGGCCGCGCCTCCACCTGCTGCTGCACGGCCCCACCGGCGGCCCCCGCACCACCGGCACCGTGCCCGGCCACACCCGCCTGCCCGGCACCGGCGCCGACCCGGCGGCCGGACTGCCCGTGCTCGCCGCCGCCGCCCCCGCCCGCTTCCAGCTGCTGCGCCTCCACCCCGAGGGCATCACCCGCTGGTACGACCGCGGCCGCACCGGCCCCGAGACCTTCCCCGCCGCCTGGCCCCGCGCCGGGCGGATGTTCCCCGTCCCGGACGTGCCCCGTCCGCCCACGCAGCCCGGACCGGTGCACGAGCCCGCCGCGCCCCTCGACGAACCGGCCGCCCCCGACTCGCTCACCGAACGCGTCAAAGAGGTGTGCCTGGCCCGCCGCGACGGCGTCCGCCTGCGCGACGTACCGCGCCGCGCCCCCGGCGACATGGACCAGATCATCGCCACCTGGCGCGAGGAGGGCGTCGTACGCCAGGCCCGCATCGCCGTCCACCCCGGCACCCCGACCGGCGAACAGCTGGACCGGCTCCTCGCCCAGCTCCACGCCGCCGGCCCCGCCGTCACCGGCCCCGGCGTCGAGGCCGAGCTCGTCCACGACGGCCCCGCCCCGCCCGCCGAGCTGCGCGAGCGGGCCACCCGCCACGGCGTGCGCGTACGCAGCTTCACCGCCTTCCAGGGCCTGCTCGACCTGCGCGGCTACGTCGCCGCCCAGACCGCCCGCCTCCTCGCGGGCGAGAGCTACGCCCCCGTCCGCTACCTCCCGCAGCGCTACCGCGACGCCGACCGCCCGCACGAGGGCGGCGCACACGACGACCTCGTCGAGGACCTGCTGGAACTGCTGGAGGCCGACCACGGCCGGTTCGTCCTCCTCCTCGGCGACTTCGGGCACGGCAAGACCTTCGCCCTGCGCGAGCTCGCCCGCCGCATCCCCGACGAACTCCCGCACCTCACCCCGCTGCTCATCCCCCTCAACACCCTCGACCGCGCCCACAGCCTCGAAGGGCTCGTCGCCGCCCACCTCGCCGCCCACGGCGTCGACACCATCGACCTGCGCGCCCTGCGGTACATGCTCGCCCAGGGCAGGGTCGTCCTCCTGTTCGACGGCTTCGACGAGCTCGTCAACCGCGTCAGCTACGACCGCGCCGCCGACCACCTCCAGGTCCTCCTCGACGCCGCCGTCGACCACGCCAAGATCGTCGTCTCCAGCCGCACCCAGCACTTCAAGTCCCACGAACAGGTCCTCACCGCCCTCGGCGAGCGCGTCGGCCTCCTCCCGCAGCGCCGCATCCTCTCCGTCGAAGGCTTCACCCCCGACCAGATCCGCGCCTACCTCGTCAAGACGTACGGCGACGAGGAGACCGCCGACCGCCGCTACCGGCTCCTGGAGAACATCCCCGACCTGCTCGCCCTGTGCCGCAACCCCCGGCTGCTGTCCTTCGTCGCCCAGCTCGACGCCGACCGGCTGCGCGCCGTCGCCGGAGCCGGCCGCGCGCTCAGCCCCGCCCGCCTCTACGAGGACGTCTTCACCTCCTGGCTCCAGTACGAGGAGGAGCGCCACCGCAAGGGCCCCGGCTCCCCGCCCGGCCTCGACCTCACCGAACTGTGGGCCGCCGTCACCGCGCTCGCCGAGCGCCTGTGGGAGTCCGGCCGCACCGCCCTGCGCCTCGACGAACTCACCGAGGCCGTCGCCGCCACCCTCAGCCGCCTCACCGAAACACCCCGCTCCGGCGCCGAACTCGGCCACGCCATCGGCGCCGGCAGCCTCCTGGTGCGCACCGACGACGGGCTGTTCCACTTCATCCACGGCTCCGTCGAGGAATGGCTCCTCGCCCGCGAAGCCGCCCGCCGCCTGGACCGGGGCGACGACGCGCTGCTCCGCGCCCGGCCGCTCAGCCGCCTCGCCGTCGAGTTCCTGTGCGACCTCGCCGACCACGAGCGGTGCGTCCGCTGGGTCCGCGAGACCCTCGAAGGCGACCGCGCCGGCGTGAGCGAGGCCGCCCGCGCCAACGCCGTACGCATCGGCGACCGGCTCCGCGTCCCCGCCCACGCCGACCTGCGCGGCGCCCGCCTCGCCGGCGAGGACCTCTCCCACCGCGACTTCACCGGCGTCGACCTCACCAGCGCCGACCTCACCGACGCCCGGCTCGTCGGCGCCACCCTGGAGCGGGCCGACCTCACCGACGCCCGGCTCACCGGCGCCCGCCTCGACCGCGCCGACCTGCGCGGCGCCACCCTGCGCGGCGCCGACCTGCGCCGCGCCCGCCTCACCCGGACCGACCTGCGCGGCGCCGACCTCACCGGCAGCCGCTGGCACCGCGCCGCCCTCATCGACCCCGTCACCGACGACGCCACCCGCGCCGCGCCCGAGCTGCGCACCGCCGCCCTCGCCCCCGGCATGCCCGTCGACGCCGGCTTCCGCCCCTCCTCCGTCGGCGTCCCCTACGGCTACGACATGCGCACCAGCCGGCTGCCCGAGCCCATCGCGTACAGCCCCGACGGCGAACTCCTCGTCGTCGGCAGCGAGGACGGCGGCATCCTCGTCTGCGGCGCCGACAACGGCCGCGCCCTGCGCACCCTCCAGGGCCACGCCGGACGCGTGTACGCCATCAAGTGCGCCGCCGGCGTCATCGCCAGCGGCGGCTCCGACGGCACCGTACGCCTCTGGGACCCCGTCTCCGGCACCTGCCGCCACATCCTCGACGTCCACCCCGGCGGCGTGTGGCCCGTCACCCTCAGCGCGGACGGCACCCGCCTCGCCACCGGCGACGCCGACGGCCTGGTCACCGTCTGGGACGTGGCCACCGGCGCCCCCACCCACCGCCTGCCCGGCCACACCGCGCCCGTCTACACCGCCGCCTTCAGCCCCGACGGCACCACACTCGTCACGGGCGACGCCGCCGCCGACGTACGCATGTGGTCCCTGGACGCAGCGACCGGGCCCCTCGCGCGCGAACTGCCCGGACACCAGGGCGCCGTCTACCGCGTGCGCTACAGCCCCGACGGCACCTCCCTCGCCACCGGCGACCAAGGCGGCACCGTACGGGTCTGGCAGGCGGCCGAAGGGCGGCTGCGCCAGGAGTTCACCGGCCACACCGGGCGGGTCTACACCCTCGACTTCCACCCCGGCGGACGGCTCCTCGCCAGCGGCGACACCGACGGACAGGTACGCCTCTGGGACCCGGCCGTCGGCACCCCCCTCGGCAGCCTGGAACGCTCCTCCGGCGCCGTCTACCAGGTGCTGTTCGACGCCGAGGGATCCCTGCTCGCCGCCTGCGACAGCGACGGAGCCGTCCGGCTGTGGACCGTCGCCCGCACCCCCCGCCAAGGCCATGCCGTCGCCCTCCACGCCCGCCAGCCCACCCCGCACCGCGGCTCCGCCTGGGCCTGCGCCTTCCACCCGTACGACACCCAGCTCCTCACCGTCGGCAACGACGGCGGCGCCCAGATCTGGGAGGCCGCCACCGGCCAGGGCAAGCGCATCCTGCGCGGCCACGGGCGGCGCGTCGGCGACCTCGCCTACAGCGCCGACGGCACCACACTCGCCACCTGCGGCAGCGACGGCCACGTGCTGCTGTGGGACACCCGCACCGGAGTGCGCACCCACGAGCTGTCCGGCCGCGGCGACCGGCTGGTCTCCGCCTCCTTCTCCCCGGTCCGCCCCGTCCTCGGCACCGCCGGCAGCGACGGCGGGGTCTACCTGTGGAACACGGACGGCGAGTCCCTGCGCGAGCTCGACGCCGAGACCGAGCACATCTGGGCCCAGGCCTTCAATACCGCCGGCGACCTGCTGGCCACCGCCAACGACGACGACACCGTCTGCCTCTGGTACCGCTCCACCGGCGCCCGGATCGCCACCCTCGCCCAACACCGCGGCCGCGTCCGCTCCATCGCGTTCCGCGCCGACGGCTCCGACGGCGACGTCCTCGCCAGCGGCTGCGACGACGGCTTCGTACGCCTCTGGCAGGCGCGCGAGGGGCGGCTCCTCGCCGAGCTCGCCGGACACGAGGACCGGGTGTACGGCGTCGCCTTCGGCCCCGGCGACGCCTGGCTCGCCAGCGCCGGCTGGGACGGCACGGCCATCGTCTGGCGCGACGGCGAACCCGCGCTGCGGCTGCGCGCGGGCGGCGGCAAGCTCTGGACCGTCGCCGCCCACCCGACCCGGCCCGTCCTCGCCGCCGCCGGCGACAACCGCAGGGTCACCCTGTGGAACGCCGACACCGGAGCCGTCCTCGCCGAACTCACCGGCCACACCGGGCGGATCCTCGCCCTCACGTTCAACGCCGACGGCACGGAACTGGCCAGCGCCGGCGAGGACGGCACCGTACGGCTGTGGAGCCTGCCCCCGGACGGCGGCGCCCCGTCACCGCGCGCCACGCTCATCGGCGTACCGGGCGGGTGGGCGACGCTGACACCGTCGGGCGGCTACAAGTACGAGGGGGACGTGGCGGGCGAGTTCTGGCACGTGGTGGGCATGTACCGCTTCCAGCCGGGCGAGTTGGACGAGTACCTGCCGGGCGTCCGCCGGCTGCCCCTGGGGGAGGAGGTCTGAGTCTGACGGTCTCCCGGTCTTCTAGTCTTTCCGCATGCCTCTCAGCCTCCAGAAGGTCGAGGAGACCGCGCCCGCGCTGGTCAGCCTCTACAAGACCGCGGCCGTCTCGCTGCGCAAGCACGGGCTGAGCGGCGAGCGGGCGGCCGTCTACCTGGTCGTCGACTACTCGGGATCGATGAGGCCGTACTACCAGGACGGCAGCGTCCAGGCGCTGGCCGAGCGGGTGCTGGGTCTGTCGGCGCACCTGGACGACGACGGGCGGGTGCCGGTCGTCTTCTTCTCGACGGACGTCGACGCCGAGACCGAGATAGCCCTGGCGAACCACCAGGGCCGGATCGATCGAATCGTGGCGAACCTTAGCCATATGGGCAGAACCAACTACCACCTGGCCATGGACGCCGTCATCGACCACTACCTCGACAGCGGCGCCAGCGATCCGGCCCTGGTCGTCTTCCAGACCGACGGCGGCCCGAGTAGCAAGCTCGCCGCCGAGCGCTACCTCTGCAAGGCGGCGGAGCTGCCGCTCTTCTGGCAGTTCGTCGGCTTCGGCGACCCCGGCAGCCGCCAGTTCGACTTCCTGCGCAAGCTCGACGAGCTCGCCGTCCCCGCGAAGCGCCCCGTCGACAACGCCGGCTTCTTCCACGCGGGCACCGACCCGCGCCGCGTCCCCGACACCGAGCTGTACGACCGGCTGGTCGGCGAGTTCCCCTCCTGGCTGGCGGCGGCGCGGGCGCGGGGCATCGTACGGAGCTGACGCTCACGGCCGGTCGAGCCGGCGGAACTGCTCCTCGGTGAGGGCGACGTCGAGCGCCGCGAGGTTCTCCCGCAGATGGGCGACGGACGTCGTGCCCGGGATGGGCACGATGTGCGGCGCGCGGTGCAGCAGCCAGGCCAGCGCCGTCTGCGCCGGGGTCGCGCCCAGCTCCGCCGCCACCGCCGCCACCGGGCTGCCCGGCCCGGCGTGGTCGCCCATCGCGACCGGGAAGAACGGTACGAACGCGATCCCGCGCCCGGCGGTGTGGTCCACCACCGCCTCGTGGTCGCGCGCGGCCAGGTTGTACAGGTTCTGCACGGCCGCGACCGGAGCCACCTCCTCCGCCTCCTTCAGCTGCTCCACGCTCACCTCGGAGAGCCCGATGTGCCGCACCTTGCCCTCCTCCTGGAGCCGCTTCAACGCCCCCACCTGGTCGGCCAGCGCCACCTCCGGGTCGATCCGGTGCAGGTACAGCAGGTCGATCCGGTCGGTACGCAGGCGGCGCAGGCTCAGCTCCGCCTGCTGGCGCAGGTACGCGGGGTGCCCGAGCGGCACCCACTCGGTGGGCGACGGCCGCACCACGCCGACCTTCGTGGCGACGGCCACGCCCTCCCGGTACGGCTGCAGCGCCTCGGCGAGCAGCTCCTCGTTCGCGCCCAGCGCGTACGCGTCCGCCGTGTCGAAGAGCTCCACGCCGGACTCGGCGGCGGTACGCAGCAGACGCACCGCCGCCGCCCGGTCGGCGGGCGCCTCCCATATGCGGGCCTCGGCGCCGCCCGGCCCGCCGGGGCCGTCCGCGAGGCGCATGGCGCCGTAACCGAGGCGCCGTACGGGAAGATCGCCACCGAGCTGGAAAATGCTGTTGTTCGTCATGGCCGGAACGCTAGGAGCTCACACCCGTGTGAGCTTCAAGTGCCTGTGAGGGGGATCACATTGAGGATCGGGGAGCTGTCCCGCCGGACCGGGGTGAGCGTGCGCCTGCTGCGCTACTACGAGGAGCAGGGCCTCCTCGACGCACGGCGCACGGCCGGCGGCCAGCGGGTCTACGACGACGACGCCCCGCAGACCGTGCGCCGCATCCGGACCTTCCTGGAGGCGGGCCTGCCCACCAAGGTGATCCGCGAGGTGCTCGACTGCGTCTGCGGCAGCGACGCCGAGGTCGAACCGTGCCTCAGCCCGCTGCTCGTCGCCCGCCTCGACGAGATCGAGCACCGCATCGCGGACCTCCAGTCGGCCCGCACCTCCCTGGCCGCGCTGGTGGCGGCATCCGCTGCGCCCAACGCGTGATTCCCCACCCGGCCACCGGGACGCCGAGGCGCGACGGGGGTAGTGCTGCTCCTCGGTACCGGCTACCGGATGGGAGACACGTATGCGCCGCGCAGGATTCGTGGTCGCCGCGGCGACCGCACTCACACTGGGGGCGGCCGGCACGGGCCGGGCCGAGACGACGGCGACCAGCGAGGTGACGGCGAGCTGGGGGGACCGCGTACGGCTTCAGTACACCTGGACCGACCGCCAGACCATCACCGGCGGAACGCTCACCGTCACGGACGCCACCTGCGACGACCGCACGGTCTACGCCACCCTCACCGTCACCACGGGCGCCGGCCGCACCGTCCCGCTCGGCGACCGGCACAACACCGGCGGCTGCGGCACGACCGCCGAGTACCGCGACATCACCGCCTCCGACCCGAGCGGCGTCGTGCGCCTGACCCTCCGCCTCTGCCACCCGGCCCCCGGCGGCGCGACCGCCACCTGCGAGACGCGCTACATCGGCGCGAACCCGTACCGGCCGCAGGCGCTGCCGTTCTGAGCTCCCGGTCGGCCCGGGGTACGCGGTACGGCGGTACGCCCGGCACGCGACGTCCCGCCGACCGCGGGCCCGAGGCGGGGGTGCGGGTGTACCCGCCGCTGCGCAGTGCGGCCGCGCACGCCTGGCGCGTGCTGGTCGTCGGGATGTTGGTCTACGCGCTGTTCGCGCTGCTGGGGCGGTTCCACGAGATCGGGGTGGCGGTCTTCCTGGGGCTGGTGGTGACGGCGATGCTCCGGCCGGCCGTCGACCTGCTGGCGCGGGTGCTGCCGCGGCCGGTGGCGGTGGCCGTCTCACTGTTGATGAGCATCGTGCTGCTGCTGGGAGTCCTGGCCCTGGTGGGGGAAGCGGTGGCCGGGGAGCGCCGCGTGCTCCAGGACGAGTTCGTCACCGGGGTGGAGCGCATCGAGCGCTGGCTGGAGCGGCCTCCGTTCCGGCTCCACCCCGAAGCGCTCACCGACATCCAGGCCCGCATCGGACAGTTCCTCTCCGACCACCGCTCCACCCTGGTCTCCACGGCGATCAGCGGCGGCCGGCGCCTCGTGGAGGTGGTGACCGTCATCGCCCTGGCGCTGTTCTGCTCCGTCTTCTTCCTCCACTCCGGCGACCGGCAGTGGCGCTGGTTCTGCGCCCAGCTGCCCCGGGCGGCACGGGCGAGGGCGGCGCTCGCGGGCCGGACCGCGTGGCGCACCTTCACCGGCTACACGCACGGCATCGTCCTGGTCGCCGCGACCAACGCGATCCTCGTCGGCATCGCGCTCTTCCTCCTCGGCGTACCCCTCGCCATGCCGCTCGCCCTGCTGGAGTTCTTCGCCGCCTTCGTCCCCCTCATCGGCTCCCCGCTCGCGCTCGCGGTGGCGGCCGTGGTGGCGCTCGCCGCGAAGGGGCCCGTCGTCGCGGCCGTCGTGGTGGCCCTCATCGTGGTCATCGGTCAGATCGAGGGCCATGTGCTGCACCCGCTCGTGATGAGCTGGGCCGTCCGGCTCCACCCCGTCGTGGTCGCCCTCGCCGTCATCGGCGGCGCCATCGCGGCGGGCGTGCTGGGCGCCGTGGTCGCGGTGCCGCTGGTGTCCGTGGTGTGGGCGGTCCACCAGGCCCTGCGCCGCGCCCGCGACTGAAAGCACCGACCCGGCGGTATGATCCCCGCACAGTGGCACAGGTCACGCGACCGGCCCGGCACGGGCCGGGGCGGCGTGCTACGGTTGCCGTGTTGCAGTTTTGGTACCCATGAACTTTATGTGCGCCTGAGCGGGAATGATCCTCAGGCGCATTCATTGTTTTTACCGGCGTTTTCTCCGGATGGGGCCCCGACACCATTCAGGAGAAAAATCATGGCTACTGGAACCGTGAAGTGGTTCAACTCGGAAAAGGGCTTCGGCTTCATCGAGCAGGACGGCGGCGGCGCCGACGTCTTCGCCCACTACTCCAACATCGCCACCCAGGGCTTCCGTGAGCTCCAGGAAGGCCAGAAGGTGACCTTCGACGTCACCCAGGGCCAGAAGGGCCCGCAGGCGGAGAACATCCTCCCCGCCTGATCGCCTGACGCGATTCCCCGCAGCCGGGACCCGCACCCTGCCACCGCAGGTGCGGGTCCCGGCTTGCGCCGTCCCAGGCCCCAAGAGCCCTGAGAGCCCTGAGAGCGAAGGCTGCTGCATGACCCGACCCGAACGCCCCGTCCGCAACCGCGCCACGAAGGCCCGCGCCACCGCGGGTGCCGGTCGCGCCACCGCCGGCGCCGCCCGCACCGTGATCGCGCCGCCGCGCGAGTTCGCGCTGCCGGAGACCGCCACCCCCGCCCTGCCGCCGGCCGCGGGCTTCGGTGACCTCGACATGCCGGCCGCGCTCCTGAAGACGCTCACCGCCCAGGGCGTGACCGAGCCGTTCCCGATCCAGGCCGCCACCCTGCCGAACTCCCTCGCGGGCCGCGACATCCTCGGCCGCGGGCGCACCGGTTCCGGCAAGACCCTCGCCTTCGGGCTCGCCCTGCTCGCCCGCACCGCGGGCCGCCGCGCCGAGCCGAAGGCCCCGCTCGGGCTGGTCCTGGTCCCCACACGCGAGCTCGCGCAGCAGGTGACCGACGCCCTCACGCCGTACGCGACCTCCGTGCAGCTGCGGATCGCCACCGTCGTCGGCGGCATGTCGATCACCAAGCAGGCGGGCGCCCTGCGGCGCGGCGCCGAGATCCTGGTGGCCACGCCCGGCCGCCTCAAGGACCTCATCGAGCGCGGCGACTGCCGCCTCGACCGGGTGGCCGTCACCGTCCTGGACGAGGCCGACCAGATGGCCGACATGGGCTTCCTGCCCCAGGTCACGGCGCTGCTGAAGCAGGTCGAGGCGGACGGGCAGCGGATGCTGTTCTCGGCGACGCTCGACAAGAACATCGACCGGCTGGTGCGGATGTTCCTCACCGACCCCGTCGTGCACTCGGTCGACCCGTCCGCGGGCGCGGTCTCCACGATGGAGCACCACGTCCTGTACGTCGCCGACGAGACCGACAAGAAGGCCGTCACCACCCGCATCGCGGCCCGCGACGGCCGGGTGATCCTCTTCCTGGACACCAAGCGCTCCGTGGACCGCCTGGTCAAGCGCCTGCTCGCGAGCGGTGTGCGGGCCGCCGGCCTGCACGGCGGCCGCTCGCAGCCGCAGCGCAACCGCACGCTGGAGCAGTTCAAGGACGGCCGGGTCACCGCGCTCGTCGCGACGAACGTCGCGGCCCGCGGCATCCACGTCGACGACCTCGACCTCGTCGTGAACGTCGACCCGCCCACCGACCACAAGGACTACCTGCACCGCGGCGGCCGCACCGCCCGCGCGGGCGAGTCCGGCAGCGTCGTCACGCTCGTCCTGCCGGAGCAGAAGCGCGACATGAGCCGCCTCATGTCCCACGCGGGCATCACGCCGCAGGCCGCCCGCGTGAAGTCCTCCGACGAGGAGCTGGCCCGCCTCACCGGCGCCCGCGAGCCGTCCGGCGTACCGGTCACCATCGAGGTGCCGCAGCCCGAGCAGGCCCCGAAGGCGGCCGGCCAGGGCGACAAGTCCGCACGGCGCCGCCGCCCCCGCCGCGGCGGCCAGGGCGCGGGCAGCGGCGCGGCGAGCACCGCGGCGAGCACCCAGGGCGCGCCCCGCCGCGACCGCGCGGGCGGCAACGGCGGTGGCCGCCGCCGCCGTACGGCCGCCTAGGAGCCGAACGCGCCGAACGCGCCGAACGCGTCGCGGAATGCGTCGAACGCCCCCAACGGGCCGACGCATCCGGCGTATTCACAAAGCGGGGCGCTGCCCCCAGCATGGGGGAGGGGGTTCCCGTGCGAGGGGGGCGGCGATGCGCGAGCGGGTGACGAAGGCGGCGTGGTGGCTCGTCACGGGGGGCGCCACCGCCTGGGGCGCGGCCCAGACCACGCGTGGGGTGGAGCTGGGCGGCCCGGCCGGGCGGCAGGTGGCGGTCGTACTGATCGTTCTCGCGCTGGGACTCCTGGCCCTCCTGCCGGGCCGGGCCCTGAAGCACGGACTGCCCCGGCTGGTGCGCACCGACGCCGTACGCCGCCACGAAGGCCCCGTCTCCTGCCTGCTGTCCGTCACCATGGTGGGCGGGGTGCTGGTGCTGGGGCCCATGCAGTGGTGGCTGGCGGAAGCCGTGTGCGGACTGCTCGGTCTTCCCCTCCGCATCGCCGGCTTCTGGTCGTACGTGGCCGCCGCCGTGGTGGAGCTGTTCCTCGGCATAGCGGTCACCGCACTGCGCGGCTCGCTCACGGCGAAGGGCAGGGCCGAAGGAGCGGTGGGCCGCCTCGGCCGCCTGCTCGTGTGCTTCGGGGTGCTGTGGCTCCTCGCGCAGGCGCTCGGCGGGGTCCGGCTGGAGACGGACGAGGGGTGGCGGTCGCTGCTCGCCCTGACCGCGATGGCCGTGCTGCTCTCCGCGCTCGGCACCGGGTACACGCTCTCCCACGACCTGGGATGGCCGGCCCTGCGCCCGATGGTGCTCGGGTCCCTGCCCTTGCTCGCGGCGGGCTCCGTGGCCGGCGGCGCGCTGGCGCTGTGGCTGGTCTCCTGGTTCAGCACGGCACTGCGCCCCACGCTCCACGTCTCGGGCCTCGGCACCTTCCTGCTGGGCGGCCTGATCGCGGCAGCGCTGATGTGGACGGCGGGCCTGCCCTTCTTCCTGTACGGCCTGAAGCGCCGGGGCCTGAGCCTGAGCCAGGGCCGGCGCGCCGCGCACCCGTACGACGCCGCGTACCCGTACCCGCACGACGCCGCGTACCGGCCTCTCGCCGTGCGCGGCACCGGCTTCGGCTATGTGTGGCCCGCGCCCCGGAAGCCGGCGGCCCCGGCCGTGGCGTCGGGCGCCGGGGGAGAGCAGTGATACGGATCCACTTCACCGCCGAGGACTTCGCGCGCGTGCGGTTCACGGCGCGGCCGGCTCCGCTCCAGGAGCTGAACGCCGCCTTCATGACGATGCTCCGCCCCGACGGCGGCCCGCTCTTCGGGCGCTGGCGGGGGCGGCTGCTCCGGGCCCTGCCGCCTGCCGTCGAGCCGCTGGGGGAGCTGGTGCCCGCGGGGCGGGCGCCCCGCTTCCTCGACGTGTTCGGCGACACGCTGGAGGAGGCCCTCGACACCGTCCGCGCCTCGCGCCCCGAGGTGGTCCGCGCCGAGATCGAGCGCGTGTACGCCACCCACCCCGCCCCGGCGCCGCCGTGGGTCCGGGACCTGCACCGCGGCGACGCCGCGGCCTGGCAGGTGCTGCGCCGCGCCCAGCACGCGGCGTTCGAGACCGTGGTGCGGCCGGTGTGGGAGCAGGTGCGGGACCTGCACCAGCGGGAGTTCGCCCGCCACGCCCTGGCGTCGGCCGAGCACGGCGTCGGCGCCGCCCTCACCGCGCTCGTCCCGGGCAGCCGACTGCGCGACGGCGTCTGGGAGTGGCAGGGCCCCGGAGCCCCCGGGGGCTTCGGCGAGGACCGGGACGTCCGGCTGCGCGGCCGGGGCGTCGTCCTCCTGCCGACCTTCCACTGGACCGGACAGCCCCTCCTCGCCGACGCCCCCGACGGCCCCCTCCACCTGACCTACGCCGCGGGCCCGGGCCTGCCGCTCACGCACGCGCAAGCGCCCGGCACGGAGGACGCCCTGGCCGCCGTCCTCGGCCGCACCCGTCTGGACGTCCTGCTCCTGCTCGGGGAAGGGCACACCACCAGCGGGCTCGCCCGGCGCCTGCGCGTCAGCAACGCCACCGCCTCCGCCCACGCCGCCGCCCTGCGCGGCGCCGGCCTGATCACCACGGTCCGCGCCGGCAAGTCGGTCCTCCACGCGCGCACGGCGCTGGGCACCCTGCTGGTGCGGCGGCACGACGGAACCCGCTGAGTGAAGGTGCGGTCGAGATCGGGAAAAGAGCCGGAGAGTGTGGCTGACGTGGTCATGCCCAGTCGCTCCATGATGGGCCCATGAGAATCCCCCCACGGTTCAGCCTGCTCGGCGGTGCCGTCGCCCTGCTCTCCACCCTCCTCGTCGGCCCGGCCGCCGCCAACGCCCCTACCGCACCCCTCACTTCGGGCGCCGCCTACGCCGCCACGGCCGTCGGCGACATCTGCTACTCCGCCCTGCCGCCCCAGGCGCACGACACGCTCGGCCTCATCGAGGACGGCGGCCCCTACCCGTACCGCCAGGACGGCTCCGTCTTCCGGAACCGCGAACGGATCCTGCCGACGCGGGCCTCCGGCTACTACCACGAGTACACCGTCGTCACCCCGGGCTCCCCGGACCGCGGCGCCCGCCGCATCGTCACCGGCGACGCGCCCCGGGAGGACTACTACACCGCCGACCACTACGCGTCCTTCGACCTCGTCGACCACGCCTGCTGAACCCGTCGACCACGCCTGCTGAACCCGGCCGCGGAGACACCGTCAGGTGTCGCACTCCAGCACCGTCCGGCACAGCCCGCACCGGGCCCGCACCCGGCCCCGCACCGGGACCCGGACGCGCTGCTGGCACGTCGGGCAGGGGAACGAGACGCGCAACCCCGCGTCCCCGCCGCCGTGTTCGAAGGCGTACGGCAGGCCCGTCGCCGCGCCCGGGTGGTCCTGGGCGTAGCGGCGGTCCTTCGCGTAGCGGTGGCGCCCCGCCCACCCCGCGGCCGTCAGCGGGGGCCGGCGGCCGTCGCCGACGGCCTCCGCGCGGCCGCGGGTGTACGCCGTGTACGCCTGCGGGCTGGTGAACCACGGCGACGGGTCCTCGCCGAAGGCCAGCGCGCGCTTCGCGAGCACGTACCCGAACTCCTCCGGCGTGAGATAGCCGAGCTTCTGGCTGGACACGCCGTCCTCGCGGTACGCGTCCAGCAGCAGCCACCCGGCGCCCAGGTACGTCGTCGCCGTGTCCGTCAGGATCTCGTTGTCGCGCGTGCCCGGGAAGCTCAGCCCCAGCCGGTGCAGCAGCACATGCGTGATCTCGTGGGCCAGCGCCGCCCCGATGTCCCGCCGATGCGTGCGGAACCGGTCGTTCAGCTCGATGAAGTACTCCGGTCCGGAGGCCAGTTCGACGCTCGCCGCGTGCCGCATCCCGCGGAAGCTCACGATCATCCGCGCCTCCGGCAGCCGCAGCTGGCGCACCAGCGCGCCGGCCACCCGCTGCGTCCCGAGGTGCAGGTCGTCGGCGTCCGCGAAGGCCACGTCGGCGGGGGCGACGCTGGAGGCGTACGCGTACAGGCCCTCGGGGGTCAGCCGCCGGTACACCGCCGTGATCGCGGCCCGCACGGTGTCGAGGTGCGGGTAGCCGTGCACGACCGCGCCGCCGACTCCACCACCGGGCCTGCCGCTGCCGCTGTCACCGCTGTCGTTGTCGCTGCCGTTCGCCACGTCCCGTACCCCCAAGCACGACGTCGACCTCCTTCAACTGTACGGCGCCGACCGGGCGGCACAGTGGCCGAAAAGTCGCTCTTGTGGGGGTCATGATCGCTCCGGACAATCGGACCACGCCTTGACGAGCCCATGTCACCCAACTGCCGGGCGGCGGCGGCGCGTCACGTGCGCGCTAGGCTCAACCCCCCACGAAAGGCAGACAGTTGAACAAGATCCTTGGCATGTTCAAGAGATGCGCGGCCGCCGGTGCCGTCATACTCGCCGCGGTCAGCCTCCAGCCCCTGTCGGCGGGTGCCGCCCAGGCCGCCCCGCAGCCCGTCGTCGGCGGCACCCCCGCCGCACAGGGCGAGTTCCCGTGGATGGTCCGCCTCTCCATGGGCTGCGGCGGAGCGCTCTACACCCAGCAGATCGTCCTGACCGCCGCCCACTGCGTCAGCGGCTCCGGCAACAACACCAGCATCACCGCCACCGCCGGTGTCGTGGACCTGCAGAGCGCCAGTGCCATCAAGGTCAAGTCGACGAAGGTCCTCCAGGCCCCCGGCTACAACGGCAAGGGCAAGGACTGGGCGCTGATCAAGCTGGCCAAGCCGATCAACCTGCCCACCCTGAAGATCGCCTCCACCACGACGTACAACAGCGGCACCTTCACCGTCGCCGGCTGGGGCGCGGCCCGCGAGGGCGGCAGCCAGCAGCGCTACCTGCTCAAGGCCCAGGTGCCGTTCGTCTCCGACACCAGCTGCCAGCAGTCGTACGGCAACGAGCTCGTGCCGAGCGAGGAGATCTGCGCCGGTTACGCCCAGGGCGGCACCGACACCTGCCAGGGCGACTCCGGCGGCCCGATGTTCCGCAAGGACAACACCGGGGCGTGGATCCAGGTCGGCATCGTGAGCTGGGGCCAGGGCTGCGCCCGGCCGAACTACCCCGGCGTCTACACCGAGGTGTCCACCTTCGCCGCCGCCATCCAGTCCGCGGCCTCGACCCTCTAGCGGATAGCGGATAGCGGATAGCGGATAGCGGATAGGGGAGTGGCGGGCCGGCCCGGTGAGCGGCCCGCCACTCCCGTCACGACAGGTGCACGGAGGTGGCGCCGGCGCCCTCCAGCTCCAGCACCCACACGTCGTTCGCGCCCTGACGCAGCACCGGCCCCGGTACGAACAGCGACCGCTGCGGCCCCACGTTCCAGTACCGGCCCAGGCAGAAGCCGTTGACCCAGACGAACCCCCGGGTCCAGCCGGGCAGTTCCAGCGCCGCGTCACCGGCGGCCCCACCGGCCACCTCCACGACCGCCCGGTACAGGCCCGGCTCCCCGGCCCCCGGCTCCCCGGCCCCCGGCCATGCCCCGGACGGCACCTCCGTGAACGGCACCTTCTCCACCGCCTCCGCCGTGAAGGCGCCCAGCCGCAGCCCCCGCGCCCGCACCCCGTGGACGTACTGGCGCTCATGGAGCACCCCGCCCGTGATGCCCTTGGACTCCGCGAGCCTCGGCCCGTAATTGACCCGCCCCAGCGACTCCACCCACAGCTCCACCTCCGCGGGCCCGGCCACCGGCTCCGCCAGCGCCGCCTCCTCCGTGTCCAGCACGCCCGCCCGGACCCCGTCCACGTACACCACCGCCCGGTCCCGCAGCCCGCTCACCGACAGCGGGTACGGCTGCCGGGGCCCCGGCAGTCGCAGCCGGTAGCGCACCAGGCCGCGGTCCACGCCCAGCTCCTCGAAGGTCGGCGGAAGCGGACCGGTCCACTCCTCGTCGCCCAGCGCCTCCATGACCTCCGGCAGCGGCGCCCACCGCGAGACCGCCGCCCGCACCGGCGCGGCCAGCCGTACGGGCGGCGGCGGCACGTCCGGCAGCGGGCGGCCGCCCTCCGCGTACGCCTCCAGCACGGACCGGAAGGCCCAGAACTTCGCCGTCGGCAGGCCCGCCTCGTCGATCGGCGCGTCGTAGTCGTACGACGTCACCGTCGGCTCCAGTGCACCGTCGTGCAGCGGCCCCGACCGGTTCGCCCCGGCCCAGCCGCCGAAGCTCGTGCCTCCGTGCGCCATGTACACGTTGACCGACGCCCCGCACTCCAGGATCTCCGCGAGCGCCGCCGCCGCGTCACCGGCGTCCCGCGCCGCGGGCCCGTCGCCCCAGTGGTCGAACCAGCCGCACCAGAACTCCATGCACATCAGCGGCCCGCGCGGCCGGTGCCGCCGCAGCACCCCGAACGCCTCCCGCGCGCCCGACCCGAAGTTCGCCGTGGCCAGCACCCCCGGGATCGAGCCCCCGGTGAGCATGTGGTCCTCGGGCCCGTCCGCCGTGAACAGCGGCACCGTCACCCCGCACGCCTCCAGCAGGTCCGCGACGTGGCGCAGATAGCCCTGGTCGGAGCCGTAGCTCCCGTACTCGTTCTCCGCCTGCACCAGGACCACCGGGCCGCCCCGGTCGATCTGCCGCTCCACCACCTGCGGCAGCAGCACGCGGAACCAGCGGTCGACGTGGGCCAGGTACGCGGCGTCCCGCGTGCGCACCCGGCGCCCCAGCGGGCCCGTCAGCCAGTGCGGCAGACCGCCGTTCTCCCACTCCGCGCAGATGTACGGGCCCGGCCGCACGATCGCCCACAGGCCCGCCGCCCGCACCGCGTCCAGGAACCGGCCCAAGGCCTCCACGTCCCGGTAGCGGCCGGGCTCCGGCTCGTGCAGATTCCAGGGGACGTACGTCTCCACGCAGTTCAGGCCCATCGCGCGGAACATCGCCAGCCGGTGGCTCCACTGCTCCTCGTGCACCCGGAAGTAGTGCAGGGCGCCCGACAGCAGCCGCACCGGCCTGCCGTCCAGCAGAAAGTCGTCGTCACCCACCGTGAACTCGGCCACCGTTCCATCCCTCTCCTGATCACGTACCGCGAGCAACTGTCGCCCTCTGGCGGTGGGCCGGTCCATGGACAAAGATCAGCGCTGGTTGGACGCAAAAACGGTTCGCCGAGGGTTCGTCGGGAGGGGCGGGGCATGTACCACACCTGGATGCGCTTCTTCACGCCCGGCCCGCTCCACCAGCGCCTCGGCCTGGTCTGCCTCGGTGTCGGCCTCCAGCACGGCACCCTGCCCACGGTCGGCCCCCGCACCCTCGACCACCACGTCGCCGTCGTGATCAACGCGGGCGGCGGCTGGTACCGCTGCCCCGACGGGCGGCGTCTGACGGTCACCGCGCCCGCGCTGCTCTGGCTCACCCCCGGCGTACCGCACCACTACGCCCCCGACCCGGCCACCGGCTGGGACGAGGGCTTCGTCGACTTCACCGGGCCCGTCACCGCCACGTACACCGAGCTCGGCTACATCGAGCCCGACCGGCCCGTCGTGCCGCTCGCCGACGCGGGCCCCGCCCGCTCCGTCATCGGCCGCATCGCGCGCGCCGCCCGGCGCGGCAACCCGCTCCTGGAGGTGGAGACCGCCGCCGCCGTCCATGAACTCCTCGTCACCCTGCGCCGCGCCCGCGCCGACACCAACGCCGACGGCGCCCCCGTCCTGGAGGCCCTCGCCCGTGACGCCTTCCAGCCCCTGTCGGTCGCCGAGCACGCGGCCCGGCACGGCATGACCCCCGCCGAGCTGCGGACGGCGGTACGGCGCGGCGCCGGGTGCAGCCCCAAGGACTACCTCCTCGGCATCCGGCTCGGCCGCGCCAAGGAGCTCCTCGCCGGCACCGAGCTGCCCGTCGCGGCGGTCGCGCGCCGCGTCGGCTACGACGACCCGGCGTACTTCTCGCGGCTGTTCACCCGGCGCGTCGGCACCGCTCCGATCCGCTTCCGCGAGCAGCAGGGGCGTACCGTCCCCGGTGGCTGGAGCACCCGCGTTCCAGATCCCGAACACCCGCCGACGATCGAGTCCGGTCCCGTCTAAGCTCGCTCATCATGAGCACCAGCGACATCGACGGCATCGGCGGCACCGGGGGGACCGGTGGCACCGTCGACGACTCCGTCCACGACTCCGTCCGCGAGGAACTGGCCGAGCTGCGGGCCAGCATCGACAACATCGACGCGGCCGTCGTGCACATGCTGGCCGAGCGGTTCAAGTGCACCCAGCGGGTGGGCCACCTCAAGGCCCGGCACCACCTGCCCCCGGCCGACCCGGCCCGCGAGGCCCGCCAGATCGCCCGGCTGCGGCAGCTGGCGGAGAGCGCGAAGCTCGACCCGGCGTTCGCCGAGAAGCTGCTGAACTTCATCATCGCGGAGGTCATCCGCCACCACGAGACCATCGCGACCGCCTCGGCCCCGGACGCGTGACGCACTCGGACGCGTGACGCACACGGGCTTCTGAAGGGGCGGACTTTCGTCACTCGCCGTGCAGCAGCGCCAGCGTCGCCTCCATGTCCGCCCGGAGCGCGCCGCTCGCGCCGTCCGCGTCGCCCCGGCGTACCGCCTCCACCAGCTCCGCGTGCAGGTCGGCGCTGTGGCCCGGCTCCCGCTCGCGCAGGTCGAGCAGCTGCACCAGGCCGATCAGGCCCTCCCGCAGCGCCGGCACGAACTCCTTGAACAGGTCCGTCAGCACGGGGTTGTGCGCGGCCGCCACCACCGCCGCGTGCAGCGAGATGTCCGCGTCCACGAACGCCGCGTCGTCGCCGCCCGCCGCCTCGGTCCGCGCCGCCAGCGCCGCGTCCATCGCCGCCAGGTCCGCCTCCGTACGGCGCGCCGCGGCCAGCCGCGCCGCCTGCACCTCCACCATCGCGCGCACCTCGTACACATCGGTGACCGCCGCGCGGCGCAGCCGGGCCGCCCAGTCCTCCACCGGCACCGCCGGCTCGGTCGCGACGACGAACACGCCGGCGCCCTGCCGCGGCCGCAGCAGCCCCGCGCCGGCCAGGAGCCGCACCGCCTCGCGGACCGTCGAGCGGCCGACGCCCAGCTCCTTGGCGAGCGTCGTCTCGCCGGGCAGCTTGGTGCCCACCGGCCAGTGCCCGCCCGTGATCTGCCCGCGCAACCGCTCCGCGGCCTGTTCGACCAGGGGGCTGGGGCGCAGCGCGCCGAGACCCGACGACATCCCTTTCACCTCTCAGCTTGTCTGAGGAGTTGTTCCATGATTACTGTACCCGGCATGAAGCTGCGTGGTCTCCTTCTCGGCCGCCGCGGCGGGGCCTGACGCGACCGGCACCCCGCCGCGGCGTCAGGCCCTGCGCGGTCGGTCTTGCCGGGCTCTCGTGCCCTGGCACGCACTCCCCCAGAGCTTCGCCTGGGGGGCACCCCCAGCCCGCGTTGTCGTCAGTCGCCAATGGCCCCCGTAGCCCTTCGGGCAACGGGGGAGGCTCCTTCCTCCGCCTTGCAGCTGCACGCTCCCCCTCGGCTTCGCCCGGGGGGACCCCCAGTCCCCGCTCGCTTATCCGGCCTGACCGACCGCGCAGGACCTGAGCCGGCCGGTCAACTCCGGTCCGACAGAAGAGGCTTCATGTCGTACGCCCCCGATGCCCCCGATGCCCCCGGCGCCACCGACGCCACCCGCACCGCCGGCATCCGCACCGCCCCCGCCTGGAACCCGCAGCGCGGCGGTGCCATGCCGAGCCACCGCTACCGCCCCGCCCACGCCCGCGTCCCCCTCCCCGACCTCACCGACCGCACCTGGCCCACCCGCACCATCGACCGCGCCCCCCTCTGGGTCCCCGTCGACCTCCGCGACGGCAACCAGGCGCTCGCCGAACCGATGGACACGGCGCGCAAGCGCCGCATGTTCGACCTCCAGGTCGCCATGGGGTTCAAGGAGATCGAGGTCGCCTACCCCTCCGCGAGCCGCACCGACTTCGACTTCGTACGGCACCTCGCCCAGAGCGACGCCGTACCGGACGACGTCACCGTCGTCGTCTTCACCCCCGCCCGCCCCGACCTCATCGAGCGCACCTTCGAGGCCATCGACGGCCTGCCCCGCACCGTCGTCCACCTCTACACCGCCACCGCGCCCATCTGGCGCGACATCGTCCTGGGCCGAAGCCGCGACGACATCCACACCCTCGTCCGCGACGCCGCCACGCTCATCGCCAAGCTCGCCGACGCCCGCCCCGCCCAGGACGTCCGCTTCCAGTACTCACCCGAGGTCTTCAACGCCACCGAACCCGACTACATCCTGGAGCTCTGCGACGACCTCACCGGCCCCGCCCTCTGGGACGCCTCACCCGACCGCCCCGTCACCCTCAACCTCCCCGCCACCGTCGAGATCGCCACCCCCAACGTCTACGCCGACCAGATCGAGTACACGCACCGCAACCTGGCACGGCGCGACGCCGTCATCCTCTCCGTCCACCCCCACAACGACCGCGGCACCGGCGTCGCCTGCGCCGAACTCGCCCTCCTGGCCGGGGCCCAGCGCGTCGAGGGCTGCCTCTTCGGCAACGGCGAGCGCACCGGCAACGTCGACCTGGTCACCCTCGCCCTCAACCTGCACACCCAGGGCGTCGACCCCCAGCTCGACCTCTCCGACATCGACGCCGTCCGCCGCACCGTCGAACACTGCAACCGCCTGCCGGTCCACGAGCGCCACCCGTACGCCGGCGACCTCGTCCACACCGCCTTCTCCGGCACCCACCAGGACGCCATCAAGAAAGGCCTCGCCCACCACACCGCCCGCGCCGCCGCCCTCGGCGTCCCGCCGGAGCAGGCCCCCTGGGAGGTCCCGTACCTGCCCATCGACCCCGCCGACATCGGCCGCGACTACGAAGCCGTCATCCGCGTCAACAGCCAGTCCGGCAAGGGCGGCATCGCCTACCTGCTGCACACGGCGTACGGGCTCGACCTGCCCCGCCGCCTCCAGATCGACTTCTCGCGCGTCGTCCAGCACGCCACCGACGACAGCGGCGAGGAGGCCACCGCCCCGCAGCTGTGGGACCTCTTCCACGCCACCTACCTCGCCCCGTACGAGCACGGCCCGCTGACCCCCGCCGCCTGGCACACCACCGAAACCGCCCCCGGACACCACACCTTCCACGCCACGCTCCCCGACGGACGCGAGGTGACCGGCACCGGCAACGGCCCGCTCTCCGCGCTCACCGACGCCCTCGCCACCGCCGGGACCCCCGTCGACATCCGGCACTACGCCGAGCACGCCACCGGCACCGGCCCCGACAGCCCCGCCGTCGCCTACGCCGAATGCCGCGTCGGGGACACCACCCTGTGGGGCGTGGGCCGCGACACCTCCGTGCTCACCGCCTCCGTACACGCCGTGATCGCGGCGGCCCACCGCGCCCACGCCCACACCGACACCCATATCGAAGGGACCGCCCGATGAGCGAGCTCCCCGCCCGCAGCCGCCTCGTCGCCGACGCGCTCGCCGCGGCCGGCGCCCCCGGCGCCGTCCGCGAGCTGCCCGGCTCCGCCCGTACCGCCGCCGAAGCCGCCGCCGCCCTCGGCTGCGACATCGGCGCCATCGCCAACAGCCTCGTCTTCCACGCCGACGGCACCCCCGTCCTCGTCATGACCAGCGGCAGCCACCGCGTCGACACCACCGCCCTCGCCGCCCGCCTCGGCCTGCCCGCGCTCCACCGGGCCACCCCCGAGCAGGTACGCGCCGCCACCGGCCAGGCCATCGGCGGCGTCGCCCCGATCGGCCACCCCACCCCCCTGCGCACCGTCGTCGACACCGCGCTCGCCGACCACCCGCGCGTCTGGGCGGCGGCCGGACACCCGCGCACCGTCTTCCCCACGACGTACGAGGAACTCCTGCGCCTCACGGGCGGCACCGCGCACCCCGTGACCGCGACCCCCTAGGGGGTGTCCGGGCTCGGGTCCGCCGTCCGCTCAGCCGTGAGAAGAACTCGCGTGTCCGGCGTTCAACCATCGGGCAGCATGGGCCCATGCCCGTACTGACGCGCGACGAAGCGCAGACCCGAGCCCGGTTCCTCGACGTCCAGCGGTACACGATCGACCTGGACCTCACCACCGGCGACGACACCTTCGACTCGACCACCGTCATCCGGTTCACCGCCCGCACCCACGGCGACACCTTCGTCGAGCTCAAGCCCGCCACCCTCCGGGCGCTCACCCTCGACGGGCAGCCCCTCGACCCCGAGGCGCTCGTCGACAACCGCTACCCCCTCACCCTCACCGAGGGCCCGCACGAGCTGCGCGTCGACGCCGCCATGCGCTACTCGCGCACCGGCGAGGGCATGCACCGCTTCACCGACCCCAGCGACGGCGAGACCTACGCCTACACCCAGCTGTTCATGGAGGACGTCCAGCGCGTCTTCGCCGCCTTCGACCAGCCCGACCTCAAGGCCGTCTTCGAGCTGACCGTCACCGCGCCCGACGGCTGGACCGTCCTCGCCAACGGCATCACCACCCCCCAGGGCGACGGCCGCTGGCACGCCGCCCCCACCCCCCTCATCTCCACCTACCTCGTCGCCGTCGCCGCCGGCCCCTGGCACTCCATCCGCACCGAACACGCCGGACTGCCCTTCGGCATCCACTGCCGCCGCTCCCTCGCCCCCCACCTCGACGCCGACGCCGACGAGATCCTCGACGTCACCCGGCAGTGCTTCGACCGGTACCACGAGAAGTTCGAGGAGCCGTACCCCTTCGACTCCTACGACCAGGCCTTCGTGCCCGAGTTCAACGCCGGCGCCATGGAGAACCCCGGCCTGGTCACCTTCCGCGACGAGTTCGTCTACCGCTCCGCCGTCACCGTCACCGAGCGCCAGACCCGCGCCATGGTCATCGCCCACGAAATGGCCCACATGTGGTTCGGCGACCTCGTCACCCTCAAGTGGTGGGACGACATCTGGCTGAACGAGTCCTTCGCCGAGTACATGGGCTACCAGACCATCAACGAGGCCACCACCCGCTACCCCGACACCTGGGTCGACTTCGGCGTCGCACGCAAGGCCTGGGGATACGACGCCGACCAGCGGCCCTCCACCCACCCCGTCGCCCCCGACCCCGACGCCGTCCCCGACACCGCCTCCGCGATGCTCAACTTCGACGGCATCTCCTACGCCAAGGGCGCCTCCGCGCTGCGGCAGCTCGTCGCCTGGATGGGCGAGAAGGACTTCCTCGCCGGCATCAACGCCCACTTCGCCCGCCACAAGTTCGGCAACGCCACCCTCGCCGACTTCATCGACAACCTCGCCTCCACGACCGACCGCGACATCCACGGCTGGGCCGAGGCATGGCTGCGCACCACCGGCGTCGACACCCTCACACCCGCGTACGACCCGGCCGACGGCACCCTCGCCGTCCAGCGCACCGGCAGCCGCCCGCACCGCGTCACCGTCGGCCTGTACGACCGCGAACTCGGCGACGGAACCCAGTTGGTGCTGCGCGAGCGCGTCGAGCTCGACGTCCCACAGGAAGCCCCGGCGACCATCCCCGGCCCCCGCCCGGCCCTCATCGTCCTCAACGACGGCGACCACACCTACGCCAAGATCCGCCTCGACCAACACTCCGAGGAGCCCGCCTTCCGCAACCTCTCCGGCATCCCCGACGCCCTCACCCGCGCCGTCGTGTGGAACTGCCTGCGCGACATGGTCCGCGACGGCGAACTCCCGCCCACCGAGTACCTGCAGACCGCCCGCGCCCACCTCCCCGAGGAGAAGGACCTCGCCATCGTCCAGGGCGTCCTCGGCTTCGCCTCCACCCAGGTCGCCGACCGCTACCTCACCCCCGAGACCCGGCCCGACGCCCTCGCCCTCCTCACCGACCTCACCCGCGACCTCATCCGCCGCACCGAGGACGGCACCGACCCGGGCCTCCGCCTCACCGCCGTACGCCACCGCATCGACGCCGCCCGGCAGCCCGGCACCCTCCAGGGCTGGCTCGCCGAAGGCGCCGTCCCCGGCGGCCCCGACCTCGACCCCGAACTCCGCTGGCGCATCCTGGCCCGCCTCGCCGCCCTCGGCGCCACGGACGAGGACGCCATCGCCGCCGAACTGGACCGCGACCCCAGCGCCACCGGCCAGGAAGGCGCCGCCCGCTGCCGCGCCGCCCTCCCAACCCCCGATGCCAAAGCAGCCGCCTGGGAGCGGATGTTCACCTCCGACGCGCTCTCCAACTACCTGTTCACCGCCACCGCACAAGGCTTCTGGCAGCCCGAACAGGCCGACCTCGTACGGGAGTACGTGCCCCGCTTCTACCCCGACGCCATCGCCCTCGCCGACCGCCGCGGCCCCGCCATCGCCGAGGCCGCCGGCCGCTACGCCTTCCCCGCCCACGCCGTCGACGCCGACAACCTGCGCCTCGGCGAGGAGCACCTGGCGGCCGGCACGATGATCCCGGCGCTGCGCCGCAAGCTCGTCGACCAGCTCGACGACCTGCGCCGCGCCCTGCGCGTCCGGGAGGCATAGCAGCAGCGGCACCCTGGGGCGTACGTCTCCCCACGGGCGTCCCACTTTCGGGTTGTGATCGCCCCGCACCGGACCCACCCGGTGCGGCGGCGGTCCACGCTGGCCCCATGAGCACCCCGTCCCTCGCCGGAGGTCCCGCAGGCCCCGACGCACTGCGCCCCCTCGTCGACACCGTGCTCGACGCCCTCCACACCGGCACCACCGCCCGCGGCGGCCCCCTGCCCCCGGGCGGCCCCGCCGCCGTCACGGCCTACCTCCACCAGACCCTGAGAGGGCAGGAGCCGGCGACCTCGGAGGGCCTCGGGACGGAACCCCTCATCCCCCCCACCGGCACCGGCCCCCACGAAGCCCTCCGCACCCTCACCCACGCCCTCGCCTACGGCGCCGCCGACCCCGCGCACCCCCACTGCGCCGCCCACCTCCACACACCGCCGCTCGCCCTCGCCGTCGCCGCCGACCTCGCGGCCGCCGCGCTCAACCCGTCCCTCGACTCCTGGGACCAGGCCCCCGCCGCCTCCGCGCTCGAAGAACTCGTCACCCGCGCCCTCGCCACCGAGGTCCACCCCACCGGACCCGACCCCGACGCACTCGTCACCACCGGCGGCACCGAGGCCAACCAGCTCGCCCTGCTCCTCGCCCGCGAGCGCCACGGCGCGTTCGGCGCCACCGTGCAGACCGTCTGCGCCGCGAACGCCCACCACTCCCTCCACCGCGCCACCTGGCTCCTCGGCCTGCCCGAGCCCGTCACCGTGCCCGCACCCGGCGGCACCCTCGACCTCACCGCCCTCGAAGCCGTCCTCACCGGACTGCGCGGCCCCGTCCTCGTCGCCGCCACCGCCGGCACCACCGACACCGGCCGCATCGACCCCCTCCCCGAGATCGCCGACCTGTGCGACGCCCACGGCGCCGACCTCCACATCGACGCCGCCTACGGCGGCCCGCTGCTCTTCAGCCCAACCCGCCGCCCCCTCCTGACCGGCCTCGACCGCGCCACCACCGTCACCCTCGACCTGCACAAACTCGGCTGGCAACCACTCGCCGCCGGCCTCCTCGCCGTACCCGACCGCGCCCTCCTGCGGCCCCTCGCCCACACCGCCGAATACCTCAACGCCGACGACGACACCGAAGCCGGCCTGCCCGACCTCCTCGGCCGCTCCCCGCGCACCAGCCGCCGCCCCGACATCCTCAAGATCGCCGTCACCCTCCGCGCCCTCGGCCGCTCCGGACTCGGCGCCCTCGTCGACCAGGTCTGCACCACCGCCCAGCACCTCGCCGACCTCGTCGAGAAGAGCCCCGCCCTGGAGCTCTACGAACGCCCCACCCTCTCCACCGTCCTCTTCCGCCCCACCGGCGCCCCCGACACCACCGTCGCCGCCGTCCGCCGCACCCTCCTCACCGAAGGCCGCGCCGTCCTCGGCCGCGCCCGCACCGCCGACGGACGCCTCTGGCTCAAGGCCACCCTCCTCAACCCCCACACCACCCCCGACGACCTCGCACAACTCCTCGACCTCGTGGAAGGCAGCACCACCCGATGACCGAACACCCCCACACCACCGAATACCCCCACGACCTCGTGGGCATCGGCATCGGCCCCTTCAACCTCTCCCTCGCCGCCCTCGCCCACGGCGTCCCCGGCGGCCTCGCCACCGCCTTCTACGAACAGCGCCCCGCCTTCCACTGGCACCCCGGCCTCCTCATCGAGAGCGCCACCCTCCAAGTCCCCTTCCTCGCCGACCTCGTCACCCTCGCCGACCCCACCAGCCCCTGGACCTTCCTCAACTACCTCCGCGGCCGCGAGCGCCTCTACCCCTTCTACTTCTCCGAGCGGTTCCACATCCACCGCGCCGAATACGACGCCTACTGCCGCTGGGTCAGCGACCACCTCCCCGGACTCCACTTCGGCCACCAGGTCGACGCCGTCCGCTGGAACCCCGAACGCGACGTCTTCGAAGTCGACTACACCCAGCTCGACGCCGACGGCCACGCCGAAGCCCCCGGCCGCACCCACGCCCGCCACCTCGCCCTCGGCATCGGCACCGAGCCCTACATCCCCGAACCGCTCAGGCCCCTCGCCGCCGCACCCGCCGTCCCCGTCCTCCACTCCGCCGACTACCTCCACCACCGCGACCGCCTCATCGCCGCCGACCACGTCACCGTCATCGGCTCCGGCCAGTCCGGCGCCGAGATCTTCCTCGACCTCCTGCGCGCCCGCCCCGCCGGCGCCGAGAAGATCCACTGGCTCGCCCGCACCGAGGCCTTCGCCCCCATGGAGTACTCCAAACTCGGCCTGGAGCACTTCACCCCCGACTACACCCGCTACTTCCACGCCCTGCCCGAGCAGGTCCGCAACGACCTCGTCCCCCGCCAGTGGCAGCTCCACAAAGGCATCGACACCGACACCATCGCCGCCATCCACGACGAGCTCTACCGCCGCACCCTCCACGGCGGCTGGCCCGACGCCGTCCTCACCCCCGGCGTCCACGTCCGCACCGCCGGACGCCTCGCCACCACCAAGGTCGAACTGCACGTCGAACACATCCAGCAAGGCACCCGCGACCGCATCGTCACCGACGCCGTCGTCCTCGCCACCGGCTACCGCCAACGCCCCCTCGAACGCGTCCTCGCCGGCCTCGACCCCTACATGCGCCGCGACTCCACCGAACGCCCCCGCGTCGACGACCAGTACCGCCTCGTCCTCGACCCCTCCGTCACCGGCGCCGTCTACGTACAGAACGCCGAAACCCACACCCACGGCGTCGGCGCGCCCGACCTCGGCCTCGCAGCCTGGCGCGCCGCCACCATCCTCAACTCGCTCACCGGCAAGGAGCCCTACCCGCTGCCCGGACGGACCGCGTTCACCACCTTCGGCCTCCCCGACCAGCGGAAACGTTAGAGAACGTCAGAAGACGGGGACACCGTCCCGCGTCAGCCTCCACCCCACCGCGGCAAAGGCGGCCGGATCGATCGCCCCCTGCGCCTGCACCCACTGGATGATCGTGTTACGGATCTCCTCCGAGTTCGACCACACCTGCTTCGCCGAAGCGACGTGCGGGAACGCTCCACCGCCACTCGCCCGGTAGTTGTTCACCGCCAGCACGAACCGCGCCCCCGGGTCCAGCGGCTTCCCCTCGAAGGACAGATTCACGATCCGCGAACCCACCGGCTGCGCGATGTCGATCTCGTACGTCAGCCCGTACACCGCGTCGTAGTTGTAGTCCGGCGTACCGTCCGCGTTCGTCAGCTTCGCCGTCTCCACCGGCGCACCCGCCGCGGTCCGGACGTAGTACTTCGCCGAGTACTCCAAGTACTCCTTCAGCTGCGCACCCGTCAGCAGCCGCGCCTCCAGCGTGTTCTCGAACGGGTACAGACCCGCCGCGTCCCGGATCGTCACCTGCCCCGCCGGAATCCGCGCCGTCCGCGAGAAGCACGACGCCTGCGACAGCACCGGCAGCGCCGCGTATTCGCCGCCCGCCAGCGCCGCCCTCACCGTCTCCGCCTGCACATGGTTGATCAGATCGATGATCGGCTCGTCCTTCCACGGCGCATCCGCCGTGGACATCGCGACCGGCGACGTACCGATCACCTGGTTGACGTACGCCACGACCTTCGCGTGCTCGTCACCGAGCAGCTTCACGATCTCCGGGTCCTCCTCGACCGTGTTCGAGTTCAGCACCGAGGCGCCGACCCTCTCCACGACCCAGCGGCCCCTGCGCCACACCACCTCGAAGTCGAACAGCGTCAGCCGCTGCCCCCACTTCAGCGGCTCCGACAGCACGACGTCCTTGCCCGTCTCCTTGTTCCTCACCCGGTACTCCGGGATCTCGGTGTGCGCGTGCCCGACCAGGATCGCGTCGATGCCCGGCACCTGCTCGGCCACGAGCGCCGCCGCGTTCTCGATGTACGGCAGCTGGTCCCCGTACGACGACGTCCCGCTGGACCCCGAGTGCGCCGACACGATCACCACGTCCGCACCCATCGCCCGCAGCTTCGGCACCCACTTCGCGGCCTGCTCCTCCAGCCCCGGGAAGACCATCTTGCCGCCGACGTTCGCCTTGTCCCAGATCGCGATCCCCGGGTTCGTCAGCCCCAGCACCGCCACCCGCACATCCCGCCCGCACGGCGTACACAGCCGGTGCATGCTGTACGGCGGGAACGCGGGCCGCAGCGTCTTCGCGTCCAGCGCGTTCGCGCCCAGCAGCGGGAAGTCGCACTGGTCCTGGAACTTCCGCAGCACCGGTATGCCGTAGTTGAACTCGTGGTTACCGAGCGCCGCCGCGTCGTACCCGATGGCGTTCATGGCCTGCGCCATGGGGTGCACCGGGCCGCGCTCGGCCGTGATCGGATCCACCTTGGCGTAGTAGTACGCCAGCTGCGTGCCCTGGATCGTGTCGCCCGCGTCGATGAGCAGCGTGTTGCGCCGCCCCTTCGCCGCGCGGACCTGCTCGACGAGCGTGGAGATCTTCGCGAGACCGACGTCGTTGCGCGCCTTGTCGTCGAACTCCCTGTCGGTGAAGTAGTCCCAGTTGAAGACGTTCCCGTGCAGGTCGGTGGTGCCCATGACGGTGAAGGAGTACCGCTTGCCCTTCCCGTCCTTCCCCCCACCCTGCGCCACGGCCGGGCCCGCGGCGGACCCCGCCAAGGCCACACCGGCACCGGCGGCGGCCGACCGCTCCAGGAAGGTCCTACGGTTCAGCGGCATGTGATCTCCTTCGATTCTCCGTGCACAACGCGCGTAGATTCTGTCGTACGGCGGCCCCCGGAAACAGGCCCCGCAAGGTTTCGATCCGATGACCACGAGGAAGTGACGGGCCATGACCAGCGACCTGCCGTACGGAACCGCCCAAGCCCCCCGCGTCGCCGTGCGCGGCGAAGCCCGCCTCGAAGTCGACCCCGAAATCGCGCGCATCGGCATTTCCGTCGGCGCCCGCGGCACCGACCGCCGCAGCGCCCTCGAAGACCTCACCCGCCGCAACACCACCGTCCTCGAACTCGTCAAGTCCTACGGCGACGCCGTCGAGAAACTGGAGACCGGAGCCTTCTCCATCAGCCCCGAACTCACCAAACGCGGCAAAGGCGAACGCGTCCGCGCCTACCACGGCCGCGTCCACCTCACCGCCGAACTCTCCGACTTCACCGCCCTCGGCGAACTCACCACCCGCCTCGCCGACCTCGAACTCACCCGCGTCGACGGCCCCTGGTGGGCCCTGCGCCCCGACTCCCCGGCCCACGGCGCCGCCCGCCGCCAAGCCGTCAAGGAAGCCGTCCAACGCGCCCGCGAATACGCCGACGCCCTCGGCACCCGCCTCGCCGCACTCGTCGAACTCGCCGACCTCGGCGCCGAGAACGCCCCCTCCTACCCCCTGAGGCCCAACGCCCCAGGCTCCGCACCCCGCATGGCCTTCGCCGCCGAAGCCACGGAGATGGCCCCCGCCCTCGACCTCGAACCCCAGCGCCAGACCGTCACCGCCCAGGTCAACGCCCGATTCACCATGCACCCCCCGGAGTTGTAGCCGCGCCCCGTTTGGCCCCCGCAGCGGCAAGGAAGGCTCACTCATCTGCTCGGCAGACCACGAGGCGCTTGGGGGAACGCGATGAGACGGCTGATCGCAGTAGTGGGAAGCGCGGACCCCGCCCGCGCCTACGACCCGCCACTGGCCCACGCCGAGACCGCCTCACCGGCGTGCGAGCAGATCGGCAGGGCGCTCGCCGAAGCCGACTGCGACCTCATGGTCTACTCCAGCGAAGCCCAGTTCGTGGAGGACCAGGTCGTCACCGGCTACCTGTCCGCGGCCGACAGCCCCGCCGGAACCATCCACGTCCGCCCGCCGTACGGGGACGGCGAGAAGGACTTCCCCCTCCTCACCGAACGCCCCGAGATGTTCGACATCCGCTACGAATCCGGCGAGAACTGGGAAACCAGCTTCTACCGCTCCCTGAGAGAAGTGGACGGCGTCATCCTCGTCGGCGGAGGACGATCCACCCTCGTCACCGGCATGGTGTGCCTCGCCTTCGACGTCCCCGTAGCGGCGGTGGCCTGCTTCGGCGGAGCCGCCCGCAAAGTCTGGGACACCATGAACCGCGCCGGACACCACGCCACGCCGGAGGAAGTGTCCGCCATGGGCGCCGAATGGAGCGACACCTCGGCGCCCACCCTCATACGGCTGCTCCTCGCCCAACACCAGCGCCGGGACGCCCAGCGCAACCGGCAAAACCGCCTACGGCTCGGGGAGGCCTGGCGCAGCGCCCTCGGCATCACCATCGGCCTCCTGCTGCTCTGCCTCGGACTGGCGATGATCCCGCTCACCTACGCCGTCAGCTCGAACGCCTTCGTCAACGTCACGGCGCTCGTGGCCGGAGCCCTGGCCACCGGAACATCCGGAGCCATCACCCGCAACGCCTTCGACCACGGCCTCCACTGGGCCAGGACGGCCGCACTCGGCATGTCCGCCGGCGCCATCTCCTTCCTCCTCTTCGTCTCCGCACAACTGGCGGCCTCGCCCGAGATACTCACCGGAGACGGCGCACGGCGCCTGCTGTTCTTCGTCCTCACCGTCGGCTTCGTATCCGGCTTCACCTTCGACGCCGTCTACGGCCGCCTCAAGCAGACCGAAGCACCGGCGACAGGCCAGCCGCAGACGCCCGCCGTACCCGCGCCCTCCCCGTCCCCGGCCGCACCACCCCCCGACACCGGGAGCGGAGGATGACCACCGACGCATCCGACACCGGAGCCCGCCGCCTCGGCGTCTTCCTCAGCCACCGCTACCACTCCCCGGCGGAGAACCAGTACTTCTGGCGCCTGCTGAGCTCCGTCGAAGACGTCTCCTTCCGCGTCGACGAAGGCATCTCCTTCACCAGCACCGTCCGACTCGAACGCATGATCAGGGACGCGCACGGATTCGTCGGCATCTACCCCCTCCCCGGCGGACCGAGGGAGACCTACACCCGGACACTGCTCCGCCACGAAGCCCGCTACTTCCGCCTCGAACTGAGCATGGCCGTCCGCGCACGCAAGCCCGCGATCGTCTTCCACGACCACCGCCTCGTCCCCGCCCTCAAAGCCCCCTCCGACGTCCGCCTCATCGAGTACGACGCCCAGGAGATCGGCTCCGCGACCCCCTCCTCCGTCCCCACCAAGGTCACCACCGCCTACCGCGCCTTCATGGCCGACCTCCACGACGCCACCACCACGGCAACCGGCCACGCCTACCACAAACGCCTCGTGGGACTCATCGTGTCACCACCACACCAACAGACCCTGGTCCCGGCCCTCACCGAACTGCTCCACGAACACGCCTGGGAACCGATGACCCTGCCCTGGCCTCCCCGGATGAACCTCGACCTCATCACCCGCCTGCGCCAGTGCGACTGGCTCGTCATCGACCTCGACGACCCCGCCTCCCGCATGGCCGCCGCCTACACCCACGGCCAGTTCATCCCCACCCTGCCGATCACCTCCACCACCGACGTACCCGGCGAAGACACCCTGTACGGCGACGTCGAAACCGGACACAGGCGCGCCCTCATCCGCTGGTCCGACCCCGCGGACCTGGAGCGCGCGTTCGACATCCACCTCAAGGTGACCGACGAGCCCGCACGCTACATCGGCGGAGCCGACCAAGCCGTCGACTACTTCCGCACGGCCGCGAAACGCAGCGAACGCGTCTTCCTCAGCTACGCCGCGGAAGACGACGAGCGGGCCGCGGAATTCTCCCGCCTCCTCGGCGACAGATTCCAGCACGTCTTCGACTACCGCGCCTCCCGCGCCATCCCCGTCGGCGAACCCTGGATGGACACCCTGCTCACCGGCCTCGCCCGCTCCGCGGTCGGAGTGCTGCTCATCTCGGACGCGTACCTGTCGAGCACCTACTGCCTCCTGGAGGCACGCGAGCTCTACCGCGCCGCGGTGGAGGGCCGCGCCACCCTCGTACCCGTACGCCTCGACGGGGCGCGCATGCCCGACTTCCTGGAAAGCACGCAGTACCGGAACATCCACCGGTATTCACCGAAGGAGATCGTCGACGAACTGGTCTCGACGCTGCGCAAGCGGGAGAACGCCCCCCGCCGCCCGGACACCCCACCCTCATAAATGCTCATCAGAGCATCCCCCCGCACAATTCAACACTTGTCAATAGCCCTTCACGCAAAGGTTGTTGAGTCGTCATGCGGGACCAATTCTCTACCCGTCGGTAGGCCCTAGGGTCGGACCATGCGCCGAGCAAAAATCGTCTGTACCCTGGGGCCCGCCACCGACACATACGACCAGATCAAGACACTGGTCGAGGCCGGAATGGACGTCGCCCGCCTCAACCTCAGCCACGGCTCGTACGCCGAGCACGAGGAGCGCTACGAGCGTGTACGCAAAGCCTCCGACGAAACCGGCCGCAGCGTCGGCGTCCTGGCCGACCTTCAAGGCCCGAAGATCCGGCTCGGACGCTTCCGCGAAGGCCCCGTACTCCTTGAACGCGGCGACACCTTCACCATCACCGTCGAACCCGTAGAAGGCGACCGCCACCTCTGCGGCACCACCTACGCGGGCCTCGCCGACGACGTCACCCCCGGCGAGCGCATCCTCGTCGACGACGGCCGCGTCACCCTCGAAGTCACCTCCGTCGACGGCCCCCGCGTCCAGACCACCGTCACCGAAGGCGGCATGGTCTCCGACAACAAGGGCCTCAACCTCCCCGGCGTCGCCGTCTCCGTCCCCGCCCTCTCCACCAAGGACGTCGAAGACCTTCGCTGGGCCCTGCGCACCGGCGCCGACGTCATCGCCCTCTCCTTCGTACGTAGCGGACGCGACATCGAGGACGTCCACCGCGTCATGGACGAGGAAGGCCGCCGCGTCCCCGTCATCGCGAAGATCGAGAAGCCGCAGGCCGTCGAGAACATCGACGACATCGTCGCCGCCTTCGACGGCATCATGGTCGCCCGCGGCGACCTCGGCGTCGAAATGCCGCTGGAGCAGGTACCCATCGTCCAGAAGCGCGCCATCAAGCTCGCCAAGCGCAACGCCAAACCGGTCATCGTCGCCACCCAGATGCTCGACTCGATGATCGAGAACTCCCGCCCCACGCGCGCCGAGGCCAGCGACGTCGCCAACGCCGTCATCGACGGCACCGACGCCGTCATGCTCTCCGGCGAGACCAGCGTCGGCCGGTACCCCATCGAGACCGTCCGCACGATGAGCCGCATCGTCGAAGCGGCCGAGGAGGACATCCTCGCCAAGGGCCTGACCCCCCTCACCGACCGCAACAAGCCCCGCACCCAGGGCGGCGCCGTCGCCCGCGCGGCCGCCGAGATCGGCGACTTCCTCGACGCCAAGTACCTCGTCGCCTTCACCCAGTCCGGCGACACGGTCAAGCGCCTCTCCCGCTACCGCTCCCCGATCCCGCTCCTCGCCTTCACCCCGGCCCCGGCCACCCGCTCCCAGCTCACCCTCACCTGGGGCGTCGAGACCTTCCTCGGCCCGCACGTGGAGTCCACGGACGCGATGGTCGCCCAGGTCGACGAGCAGCTGACCCGGATCGGCCGCTGCCGCGAGGGCGACCTGGTCGTGATCACCGCCGGCTCCCCGCCGGGCGTCCCGGGCTCCACGAACCTGGTCCGCGTCCACCGCATCGGCGACCGGGTGGCGTAGCCCCGGTTCGCGTCAGTACTTCGGCCCGACGTGGGCGTCCATGAGCGCGACGGACGCCCGTCGGGCGACGGAGAGGTTGTACGCGTTGGTCTGCGCCCATGCGACGCCGACGGCATCGAGGGCGTCCGTGAACAGCTTCCGGATGTCCTCGGACTTGTTGGTGAAGAAGTACCTCGGGTACTCGTAGCGCTTCCGCTCGCCGCCGATGACGCGAGTGGTCCAGTTGGTGATCCGGCAACCGTCGGAATGGATGAGGCCCCGGATGAACTCCCAGGGGTGGGCGTCGACGATCTGCCGCTGCCAGTCTGCGAGGGCGATGGGGCGCTCGTGCTTCTTGCCGGGGCCGTGCTGGGGGAAGAGGCAGGGCCAGTGCTTGCTGGCACAAGCAACGGCGACGTACCCCTGCGCCTTGACGCGGAAGACGCTGTTGTCCGGGCGTAGAGACCGCATCGCTGTTTCGCACGCATCGATCAGCCCCGGCCAGCTGTTGGAGCATGCGATGCGCAGGACGTAGACGCCCCTGCGGTGTGCGCTGATGCAGCCATCGCCCAGATAGAGCCCCAGGAGGTACGCGTACGCCTGTGGGTCGCCCGGCGGTCCGGGGGCGTCCCGGCACCTTGGGCAGGGTTCACCGGTGCGGACGAGGGGCTCGATCCGGGTTTGCCAGGCGCGGATGGCGGCACGCGATATGCCGGTCTCCTTGCTGACGGAGTTCAGGCTGCGGCCCTGGCCGACCAGCGCGAGCGCCTGCTTGCGCGTCTGCATGTCGTACATGCAGACGAGGATTGCCGCCGAGTCTTCCGGCGGTGCGGGGAAAGGGAGTCCAGTTACCGAAATCGAGTGAGCTTGTGAACCGGAACCGCGACCATGGAATCGAAGGAAAAGTGCCCCGGGTCGGACTCGAACCGACACTGTATGGGTTTTGAATCCATTGCCTGCTGCCAATTGGGCTACCGGGGCTCGCAGAATCGAAGGTTTACCTCGACCCGCCGCGTGTCCACCATACCGCAGCTAGGTAGGCTCATGGGGAGCTGTACCAGCCTTGGAACGAGGAGCCTACGTGACCGCCCCCGAGTCGCCCCAGCCCGTCGCCGACGACGACAAGTCGCACGTCCCGCCGCTGACGACCCGCGTCGTCATCGCCGAGGACGAGGCCCTCATCCGCCTCGACCTGAAAGAGATGCTCGAGGAGGAGGGGTACTCCGTCGTCGGCGAGGCCGGTGACGGTCAGCGCGCCGTCGAGCTGGCGCGGGAGCACCGGCCGGACCTCGTGATCCTGGACGTGAAGATGCCCGTCCTCGACGGGATCTCCGCCGCCGAGAGGATCGCCGAGGAGTCGATCGCCCCGGTGCTGATGCTCACCGCCTTCTCCCAGCGGGACCTGGTCGAGCGGGCGCGGGACGCCGGGGCCATGGCGTACCTGGTGAAGCCGTTCAGCAAGAGCGATGTGGTGCCGGCCATCGAGATGGCGGTGTCGCGGTTCGCGGAGCTGAAGGCGCTGGAGAAGGAGGTCGCCGACCTCTCGCAGCGGCTGGAGACGCGCAAGCTGGTGGACAGGGCGAAGAGCATCCTGCAGACGCAGTACGGGCTGACGGAGCCGGCCGCGTTCCGGTGGATCCAGAAGACGTCGATGGACCGGCGTATGTCGATGCAGCAGGTCGCGGAGGCGGTCATCGAGGACGCCGAGGAGAAGAAGGCCGCGAAGGGGCAGTGACGGCCGGCCCGGCCGGGGTTTCCCCGGCCGGGTGGTCAGGCGGGTTGGGCGACGGTGGCGGTGAGCCGTCGTGTGATCAGGTCCGCGAGGGCGGGTGCCTGGTCGGTGAGGTAGAAGTGGTCGCCGGGGAAGGGCGCCATGTCCGTCGTGGAGGCGGAGCTGCATCGCCACATGGTCAGCTGTCGCTGGTCGAAGGAGTCCTCCGTGCCGTAGCAGACGACGAGGGGGCTCTCGGTGACGTTGTGGCTGAGGTTGCGGACGAACGTGTCGCAGACGCCGAAGTCGGCCCGCATGACGCGGGCGGTGCGCTGTCGTAGCTGTTCGTGGGCGAGGATCTGGGGGTCCAGGCCGCCGAAGCGTGCGCCGGTGCGGAGGATGTCCTCGTCGTCGGCTTGGAGTGGGTCTCCCTCGAAGAGGGGGACGGCGCATTGGGGTCCGGCGTTGGCCGAGGCGAAGAGGATGGTGCACTGGGCGGGGGAGGCGTCCCTCTCCAGTTTCGCGGCGAGGGCCAGCGCGAGGTAGGCGCCCATGCTGTGGCCGAAGAGGGCGAAGTGGCCGGTGACGCCGGCGGCGGGGAGCTGCTCGGCGAGGTCGGTGACGGCTGCTTCGGCGGTGGTGAGGGGTTCCTCGCGCCAGCGGCGGCCGCGGCCGGGGAGCTCCAGGGGGACGGGGGTGATGGTCGGCGGGAGGGCGGCTATGAGGGGGGCGAAGACCTGGGCTGATCCGCCGGAATGGTGCAGCAGGACCAAGGGCGTGGGCTTCATTGGGGTGTCTCCGGTGGCTTCGTCGTGGGGCTGCCGTTGCGGTGGCGTGCGTCGACCCAGCGTCCCGCGATGGCCGACAGCAGGATGAGTCCGCCGCCGAGGATCTGGAGGGGCCCGAGGTGTTCGCCGAGGAGGATGACGGCGAAGACGGCTGCGAAGAAGGGCTCTGTGGAGAGGACCAGTCCTACGCGGGTGGGGCTGGAGGCGCGGGCGGCGTGCAGTTGTACGAGGAAGGCGAACGCGGTTCCGGCGATGCCGAGGTAGGCGATGACGAGCCAGGCGGATGTGGGGAGTTGGGTGATCTGTGCCCATGACCGGCCGGGCTGGAGGAGGGCCACCAGGAGGCCGCCGGCCGCGACGACCCAGAGTTCGATGGCGGTGACGCGGAGCAGGGAGAGGTCGCGGCCTTGGGTGCGGGCGCTGAAGAGGACGATCTGGCCGGCTCGGATGAGGGCGGCGGCGAGGATGATCAGGTCTCCGCTGCGTATGGACAGGCCTTGGTGGAGGGTGAGGAGGGCGCAGCCGGCGACGGAGAGGAGGGTGAGGGGGTAGATGGTGCGTGCGATGCGGACGCGTAGGAAGAGGCGTTCCGCGAGGGGCACGAGCATGACGGAGAGGGCGATGAGGAAGCCGGCGTTGGAGGCGAGGGTGTAGCGGACGCCGAGGGTTTCCAGGAAGAGGATGGCGAAGAGGAGGACGCCGAAGAGGCAGCCGAGGAGGAGTTCGTCGCGGGTGACGTGGCGCCAGAGGTGGAGGGAGAGGGCGGTGATGGCGAGGGCGCCGAGGGCGAAGCGGAGGAAGAGGAAGGCCGGTACGGAGATGTACTGGCCGGTCCACTGCATGGCGACGTAGGTGGAGCCCCAGACGATGGCGACGCCGAGGACGCCGAGGTCGGCCATCCAGGCGCGGGTGGGGCGGTCGGCTTTCGGGGGGTGCGGGAGGGGTGTGGTGTCGTGGGGGGCGGCGGCTTTAGAGGTGCTCAACGGTGTATCCCACCTTCAGCACACCGCTTTTGACCTTGATGGAGCGCAGGGAGAAGCCGGTGAGGCGGCCCAGTGAGGTGACGTGGGTGCCTCCGCAGGGGTCTTCTCCGATGCCGTCGATGGTGATGATCCGCTGGTCGCCGCGGTGGTCGGCGTGGACCTTGTGGTTGGCGGCGATGGCTTTGCGGGTCTGTTCCTCGACGGTGGCGGCGAGCTGCTGGAGGTCGGGTTTGCCGTCGCCGGCGTCGAATTCGATGCGGGCCTGGCCGGGGAAGTGGTTGCTGACACGATGGCGGAATCCCGCCTGTCGGATGAAGGAGTCGACGACGTGGCCGCAGGTGTGGAGGGCGGCGTGGCGGAGGCGTAGTTCTTCGTCGATGGTGGCGGTGACTTCGTCTCCGGTGGTGGCGTCGGTCTCGCAGGAGAGGCGGACGGTGTGGCCGGGCGTTTCGGGGTCCTTGAAGGGGCGTGCGGGTGCGGTGCCGACGGTGCCCGTGTCGCTGGGCTGTCCGCCGCCCTGGGGATGGAAGATGTTGTGTTCCAGCGTGATCCAGGGTCCCCGTTCGGTGCGTCCGGTTTCGAGGACGCGGGTGGTGACGCTGAAACGGTAGGTGTCTTCCAAGTACAGGTGATGCTGCCGCAACGGGGGCCTCCGGGCCTGGCTTTGTCATGGTGCCGCTGCCGGCGGGGTCGGGGTGCGGCCCCGCCGGCCTGCGGGGGTCAGAGTGAGCGCGGGACGAACTCGTAGCCGCGCTGACTGCGGGTGGCTATGCGGTTGATGCCGTACTCGTCTTTACCAGAAACGAGTACTGCCCCGTAGTTGTCGAGCGGGATGCCACCGCCGTATTCGGCCACTTCCTCGGTGCCGGGGTAGACCTGCACCTGGGTGGGGACGTAGCGGGCGGCGAAGCCCATGCGGTAGTCCTTCTTGCTGCCGGTGTGGGGGAGGGAGGCGTGCATGAGGGTGGACCAGAAGATGACGCACTCGCCGCGCTTCATGACGAGGGGGAAGGCCTGGGACTCGTCGGGCTTCCAGTTGGGGTCTTTCTGGAGCTGGCGGTAGTCGTAGCCGAAGAAGCCGCGCTTGACGCCGTCCTTTTCGATGCCGTTGACGGCGTCCGGGTTGTAGTCCATGGGCTTGGACTCGTCGTAGTTCATGTGGCGGTGGGTGCCGGGCATGAGCTGGAGGCAGCCGTTTTCCTTGGTGGAGTCGGTGAAGGCGGTCCAGACGGTGATGGTGCCGCCGAAGGCGGGCTGTCCGTCCTGGGAGGGCCAGAGGATCTGGGGCTTCTTGCTGGCGTTGGCGAAGGTGGAGGCCTGGTGCCAGTCGGTGCCTTCGTCGCCGGGGTACTTGGGGAAGAACTCGGTGCGCCAGCACAGGACGTCGGGGCCGAGGATGGAGGCGACGCGGTCGACGATCTCGGCCCTCATGATGTGTTCGGAGAGCAGGTCGACGTCGAGGTGGCGGTCGTAGTTGGAGATGTTGGTGACGCCGCCCAGGGCGTCGTTGGGGTAGATGGCGTGGGAGCGGTCCGGCAGCTGGCGCCGGATGGTGTTCCAGCGCTCTTCCATTTCCTCGGGCTCGTAGATCTTGATGGGGCCGATGTATCCGTCGCGCTCGAACTGCTCGAGCTGCTCGGGGGTGAGGCGGAAGTCGGTCTGTTCCGAGGTGGTCATGCGGGCTCGTCCATTCTCTTGCGACGTCGTGGGACGGTCGTGTGTACGGAGGAGTGGTTCGCTTCTCGGGTGCTGCCGGTCCCGGTGCTGCCGGGGTGTGGGGTTCAGTGGTGTGGGTCGGGGTGTGGGTTCGCGGGGCTCAGTTCAGGCGGCCGGCGAGTTCGGTGGCGGCTTCGGCGAGGGTGCCTTCGAAGAGGGTCTGGATGTCGTACTCGGCGCCGAAACGTTCCTTCGCCTGCTGGTTGAGCTGGAGGGCGAGCATGGAGTGACCGCCGAGGTCGAGGAAGTTGTCCTCCGCGCCGATCGCGGGGTCCTCCAGGAGCTCGGAGACCCAGCCGAGGGTCGCCTTCTGGACTTCGGCGGTGCGCGCCGAGGGGCTCAGGGTTTCCGACACTTCATTTCCTTTCTCGGAACGCTCGGAATGCCTGGACCACAGCGGTCCGGTCGACTTTTCCGTTGACGGTTCTGGGCAGTTGGGGGAGAGGGAAGTACCTGCCGGGGTGCATGTACGACGGCAGCCGTTCCTTGACGTGGGCGCGTAGGGCGCGGGCGTCCGGTGTCTCTGCTCCGGGTGGGGTGGCGTAGGCGCACACGAGGCGGCTGTCGCCGGGGGCGAACTCGTGCACGAAGACCACCGCGTCGAGGACGGCGGGATGGTCGCGTACGGCGCTTTCGACGTCGCTCAACTCGACGCGGTGGCCGCGGAGTTTGACCTGGAGGTCGGCGCGGCCGTGGTAGACGAGGTGGCCGTCGGGGCGGCGGGCGACCAGGTCGCCGGAGCGGTAGTAGCGGCGCGGTGTGCCGTCGGTGGGGTCCGGTGCGATGGGGAAGCGTTCGGCGTTGAGTTCTTCCCGGTGGAGGTAGCCCTCGGACACCTGGGTACCCGCCAGCCAGAGTTCTCCCGGTTCGCCGGGGTCCGCTTCGTGGCCGGCGTCGGTGACGATCCGGGCGTGCAGGCCGGGGAGGGGGTGGCCGATGATGGAGTCGTCGTCGGCGAGTTCCTGTTCGGTCCAGGTGTGGAAGGTGGCGTGGACGGTGGTCTCGGTGATCCCGTACATGTTGACGAGCCGGGGCCGGGTGGTTCCGTACTGCTTCGCCCAGGGCCGCAGTACGGGCGGGGTGAGTTTCTCTCCGCCGAAGACGATGTAGCGCAGGCTCGTCAGGTCGTGGCCGGAGTGCCGCGCGGCGTCGGCGAAGGCGCCGAAGGCGGTGGGGGTCTGGTTGAGTACGGTGATCCCGTGTTCCCGTACGGCTGTGAGGCATCCGTCGGTGGTGCGGGCGCTCCAGTGGGGGAGGATGACGAGTTCGGCCCCGGTGGAGAGGGGTCCCCAGATTTCCCACACGGAGAAGTCGAATGCCAGGGAGTGGAAGAGCAGCCACTTGTCGTCGGCGGTGAACTCGAAGAGCCGGGAGGTGGATTCGAGGAGGGCGACGACGCTTTCGTGGCGGACGGGTACGCCTTTGGGGCGGCCGGTGGTCCCGGAGGTGTAGATGACGTACGCGATGTCGTGCGGCCGGGGGCCGGAGTCCGCGGGTAAGGCCCGGGGGGCCGTGCTGTCGCGCAGGGCCGTGACCTCGTCCACGCTGATGACCGGCAGTCCGGGGGCGGAAAGGCCTGCGGTGTCTCCGACGAGGGCGGTGACGGCGCTGTCCTGGAGGATGAAGTCGTTCCGGGTGGGGGGATTGCGGGTGTCCAGCGGTACGTAGGCCGCTCCGCAGTGGAGGATGGCGAGGATGGCGGCGATGGCTTCCATGCTCGGCGGAATGCGTAGCGCCACCCGGTCGCCTCTGCGTATCCCGTGGGTGCGTAATGCGTCGGCGACGGCCAGGGACCAGTCGTTCAGGCGGGCGTAGGGGAGTGTTTCCCCTTCGAGCGTCAGGGCCCGGCGTGCGGGTGTTTTGCCGACGGTCGAGGTGAGGATTGAGGTCAGTGTCCGGTTCTCGTGTGTTTCTCCGAGGCCGGTGGGCGCCATCTCTGTCTTGCGCACAACGCTCCCTGGGGTCGGGGGAGTTGCTCGTGAAGAACGGAGTGCTTGAACGTCGGTCATGCTGCCACAAACAGTCGACGATCAATCAACTAGCGGCCCGATGTGGTCTTCGTCACAGTGTCGTTCGAGCTGGTCTGTTCATGCTTGACTTTCATTCGGTCATGTGACGCTGGCCTGGTCCCCATTCGGGGACAGGGACGGTTCCGACGTCTTGTCGGGCCGCGGCCCCCGGTGTTCTCCTCACGAAGATCCGCGCTTCCAGACGGTGTTCCTCGGTTCCATGGTGCGAGCGGCTTGTGCTCTTCCGCCTCGTTAAGCCTCCGTAATCAAGGAGATTCGTTCGTGGTGATGCGTTTTGCTGCCCGGCGCGACCGTCGCGCCCTCTACGTCGCGATAGGTGCCACGGTCGTCCTGCCGCTCGCGGTCATCGCCTTAGCCGCCGCCCGGGCCTCCGGTCCGGGTTCCGGGGCGGCGCGGGGCGGTGCTCCGGCCGGCGGGCTGGACGGTGCGGGCCACTTCCTCCTCGCGGCCGCGGTGGTGCTCGTCGCCGCGCACCTCGGCGGCGCCGCCCTGAAGGCCCTGGGGCAGCCACGGGTGATCGGTGAGATCTGCGCGGGTCTCCTGATGGGGCCGACCCTGCTGGGCTGGCTCGCCCCCGGGGCCACCGCCTGGCTCTTTCCCGCCCAGGCGCGGGACATGATGAGCGGACTGGCCCAACTCGGCCTGGTGGTCTTCATGTTCGGGGTGGGTCGGGAGCTGTCCACGATGCGGCTGCGCGGCGCGGCCGCCCGGAGCGTGCTCATCAGCCAGGCCTCGCTGTTCGTGCCGTTCGCCGCCGGCGTGGTGATCGCGCTGCCGCTCGTGGACGGCCATCTCGGGCCCGCCGGGCACCCGCTCGCCTTCGTCCTGTTCGTGGGCTGCGCCCTGAGCATCACGGCGTTCCCGGTGCTCGCGCGCATCCTCTCCGACATCGGCGCCACCAAGACGCGGACCGGGCAGCTCGGCCTGTTCTGCGCCGCGGTCGGTGACGCGGGCAGCTGGCTGCTGCTGACCGCGATCCTGGCGCTCTCGCACGGCGCCGGCCTGGGCCCGCTGGCCGTGCAGGCCCTTCTCCTGGCGGTCGTGGTGGCGGTCTGCCTCGGTCCGGTCCGGCTGCTTCTCGCGCGGTGGGCGGAGAAGAGGGACAGGGCGGACGGCGGCGGTGGCGTGGTGGCCATGCTCGTCGCGGGTGTCATGGCGGCGGCGGCGCTGACGGCGGCGCTCGGTGTCCACCAGCTCATCGGGGCCATGCTCGTGGGGCTGATGTGGCCCCGGCACCACCGGGTCGCGGCCGTGGCCGTGGAGGGCATGGCCGGCGTCGCCAAAACGATCCTGCTGCCGTTCTTCTTCTTCGGCTTCGGTCTCACCGTGAATCTGCGGGACCTGAGCTGGGGCGCCGGCACCCTGCTGACGCTCGTCGGCCTGCTGGTGTTCGCCATCGTGTCGAAGGTGGCGGGAGCGGGTGTCTGCGCCCGGTTGACGGGCATGCCGTGGCCCGCCGCCCTGGGGCTGGGCGTTCTGCTCAACGCCCGTGGCCTGACCGAGCTCGTGGTGATCCAGATCGGTCGCGAAGCGGGCCTGATCGATCACCGCATGGCCGGATTGCTCACCCTGGTCGCCCTGGTCACGACCGTGGTCACGAGTCCCGTGCTGCGCTGGATGGGGCCCCGCGCCCTGGGCGAGCAGCCCCAGCCGGACTCCGCGAAGGAAACGGTTCCGGCCGCCGTTGGCGCGGGTGAAGGGCCCGGACGGCTGGATCTTGTGGTTCGCTCTGACTTGTCCGATTCTCGGTAAGGTGCGTACCGCATTCCGCACATGACGCAGGTCACGGGCGGATCACACATCCTCAACCCACCTATACGGGTGGCTCATCACGCGATTACATTCCCCGCACACCGCACGGACGCGCGGTGGGGTGTGGAGGGCGCTCCGCCCGCTGCACGCGCTTACAAAAGTCAGGCGCTTCAGGGGGCCTTCTGTGCTGAACAAGAACATCATCAGGTTCGCCATTCCCGTGGCCGTGGGTGCCTTGGCGCTCTCCGGTTGCAGCAGTGATTCCGGAGACGGCGGTGAGGCTCTGAAGATTGCTTTCCAGGGGCCGCTCTCGGGTGACAACACGGCACTCGGCGAGAATGAGGAGAAGGGCATCAAGCTCGCCATCGAGCAGGCGAACGCAAAGGGTGACCTTCCCTTCAAGATCGAGTACATGGCGGTGGATGACCAGGGCCTCCCCGAAAAGGCCACCGCTGCGGCCCAGAAGGCGATCGACGACCCGGACGTCGTCGCGCTGATCGGGCCCGCATTCTCCGGACCGACCAATTCCGCCGCGCCTCTCCTGGGTGATGCCGGACTCGCTTCGCTGTCCGCTTCCGCCACGCGCGGGGACCTGACCGAGCAGGGTTTCAAGACCTTCCTGCAGGGCGTGCCCAACGACAACGCCCAGGGTGCCGGAATGGCCACCTACTACGCGAAGAAGCTGAAGCCCAAGAAGGTCTACCTGATCGACGACAAGTCCGACTACGGAGTCGGGCTCGCGTCGATCGCGGAGAAGGACCTCAAGGCGGCCGGTGTCGAGGTCATCAAGAAGTCCGTCCCCGCCAAGACCCCGGACTACAGCGCCACCGCCAAGGACGTGGTCAACTCCAAGGCCGACGCGCTGATCTACGCGGGCTACTACCAGGACGCCGCGCCGTTCGCCAAGAAGCTCGTCGAAGCCGGCTACAAGGGCGCCGCGATTTCCGGTGACGGCACGAACGACGTGAAGTTCATCGAGCTCGCCGGTGCGGCCGCCAACAACTGGTACCTGACCTGCCCGTGCACCGACGCGAAGGTCGAGGAGAACACCAAGAAGTTCACCGAGGAGTACCGCAAGAAGTTCAACGTCGACCCGGGTACGTACTCGGCCGAGGCCTACGACCTCACCAACATGGTGATCGCGGAGCTGAAGAAGCTGGGCAGCAAGCCGGAGCGGCAGGCGGTGTACGACGCGCTCAAGAAGGCTTCCTACAAGGGCCTCACGAAGGAATTCTCCTTCAATGAGAAGGGTGCGCTGAAGATTCAGGACGTGTTCCTCTACCAGGTGAAGGACGGCAAGATCGCCTACCTGGGCCCGGTCGAGGAGCTGGCCGGAAGCTGATTTCCGGAGGCGGGCCACGACTCCGGCCGGGAGCGTGGCCCGCAACCGCCCGATTCCTCTTTGCGCTGCGCATCGGACCCCACGTATGCGCACACCGCTTCTCCGGCCGCTCAGCTCCCACAAGGAAGTCAGCAAGATGTCCCTCAGTGAATTCTGGGACTATTTGGTCCTGGGGGCGGTGCTCGGTTCCATTTATGCCGTCATCGCCATCGGTTACACACTGGTATACGGCGTACTGCAGCTGATCAACTTCGCGCACAGCGAGGTTTTCATGTTCGGTGCGTACGGCGGGCTCATATCCCTCACCCTGGTCGCTCCCGGAGCCAATCCCTCGGGTGTCGCATCGGTCGGATACGTCGCCCTCGGTCTGACCGCGGGCGCCGCTTTCGGAGCCCTTACCGCCTACGGTCTGGAAAAGGTCGCATACCGGCCACTGCGCCGGCGCGGAGCGCCCCGGCTCATCTTCCTGATCACCGCCATCGGCGCGTCGTTCTTCCTCTACAACCTCGCGGGCAAGCTCTTCGGCCGCGACCCCCTGCCGATGCCGGAGGCGTACAAGAACGAGCAGGTCCTCACGGTCTTCGGCGCCTCCCTGAACGTCACTCAGCTGCTGCTGCTGGGCTCCGCGGTCGTGATGATGATCGCCCTCGACCTGGTGGTGAACCGCACGAAGCTCGGCGCGAGCATCCGGGCCGTCTCCCAGGACGCCGAAGTCGCCGCCCTGATGGGCGTGGACATCGACAAGGTCATCTCCCGCACCTTCGTGATCGGCGGCGTGCTCGGCGGAGCGGCGGGCTACCTCTACGGGACCTTCCTCCAGGTCAAGTTCGACATGGGCTTCATCCCCGGTATCACCGCGTTCGCCGCGGCAGTGGTGGGCGGCATCGGCAACATCCGGGGGGCGATGCTCGGCGGCCTGATGCTCGGCGTCGTCGAGACGCTGACCGTTCCGCTCCTCGGCGGTGAGTGGCGCCATGTCGCCGCGTTCACCGTGCTCATCATCGTGCTGATGTTCCGGCCCACGGGCATTCTCGGCGAGCGTGTGGGGAGGACGGCATGACCACGGACACTTCGGTGAAGAAGCCCATGACGGCCGCGGCGAAGCTGCGCCACGTTGCCTGGTACCAGCAGCCGCGCTGGCAGCGGCTCGGTGCCCTGCTGGCGCTCGGCGTGGTGCTCACCGTGATGGTGGGGGAGCAGGGCAACACCCGGGACATCTTCTACTCCCTCAGGACCAGCTTCACGGGCGCCAACCTCTGGGTGATCCTGGCGCTGGCCGTCGCGATCTGGGGCGTCCGCGAGTTCACCTCCGGCCCGCTGACCACGCTGACCGAGCGGGCCAAGTCGCTCGCATCCGGTGGGGCCGGTGGGAAGCTGGAGCAGGCGCGCACGGTGGTGCGCACCCAGCCGAAGGTGCGGTGGGCCCTCCTCGCCGCCGTGTTGCTGGTCGTCCTGCTGGTGCCGGGGCAGCTCTCCGGCTACTGGCAGACCGTGCTGGTCGACCAGGTGGCCATCTACGCCCTGCTGGCGATCGGCCTCAACGTGGTGATCGGCTGGGCGGGCCTGCTGGACCTGGGCTTCGTCGCGTTCTTCGCGGTCGGTGCGTACAGCGCCGCCTTCTGGACCGGCGCGCTGCCCGTCGAGCCGCCCGTGGTGCTCAACAACTTCCTGGTCATCCCGGTCGCGGTGGTCACGTGCCTGATCGCGGGCATCCTGCTGGGCGCCCCCACGCTGCGGCTGCGCGGTGACTACCTGGCGATCGTCACCCTGGGCTTCCACGAAATCGTGTACCTGGTGGCCAAGAACGCCGACGGCATCACCAACGGCTCGGCCGGCGCCCGGCAGATCCCGAAGTTCTCCGCGTTCGGCTACGAGTGGTCGCTGGAGCGCATGCCGTACTGGTACCTGCTCGTGACGCTGATCGTGCTCATGGTCGTGATCTTCGTCAGGCTGGAGCACTCCCGCGTCGGACGGGCCTGGACCGCCATCCGCGAGGACGAGGTGGCGGCCGCGGCGAACGGCGTGGACACGGTGAAGTTCAAGCTGATGGCGTTCGCCATCGGAGCGTCCACCTCCGGTATCGCCGGCGTGGTCTACGCGAGCAAGGTGGGGTACTTCAACCCCGAGAACTTCGCCATCCTCAACTCCATCCTGGTGCTCGCCTACGTCATCTTCGGCGGCATGGGGTCGCTCCCGGGCGTGCTGATCGGCGCGGCCATCCTGGTGTGGCTGCCCGAGGCGCTGCGCGACTACGTGGAGCCCTCCGACCGGTACATGTACCTCGGTGCGCTGCTCGTGGTGATGATGATCTACCGTCCGCAGGGCGTCTGGCCGTCCCGCCGTCGCCAACGGGAGCTGAAAATGGCGGACGAAGGACTCGGAGAGGCCGATGCCATGACCGAGCGGGCGGGAGGCAAGCTGTGATGGCCACCGAAGTGACGAGCGACGAGGCACAGGCCGGGCGACCCGAGGGCCCGGACGCCGGCACGGTCCTGGAGACCTCCGGTCTGACCCTGCGGTTCGGCGGTCTGACCAGCCTGGACAACGTGGAGCTGACCATGCGCCGGGGCGAGATCCTGGCGGTGATCGGTCCGAACGGTGCGGGCAAGACCTCGCTGTTCAATTCCCTGACCGGGGCCTACACCCCGCAGGAAGGCAGCATCACCTTCCACGACAAGGACGGCGGGCACCACCAGCTGCTGGGGCGCAAGCCCCATGTGGTCAACCGCCTGGGCCTCGCGCGGACCTTCCAGAACATCCGCCTGTTCTCGGCGCTGACCGCGCTGGAGAACGTGAAGATCGCCGCCGAGACCCGGCTGAAGGCCGGACCGGTCTCGATCATCCTGGGCCTGCCGAACGCACGGCGGGCGGAGCGGCACAGCGACGAACGGGCCCACCGCCTGCTGAAGTTCGTGGGCCTGGAGGACAAGCTCAACGACATCGCCGGCTCCCTCAGCTACGGCGACCAGCGCAGCCTGGAGATCGCGCGGGCGCTGGCCACGGAACCGCAGGTGCTGCTCCTCGACGAGCCCGCCGCCGGTACCAACCCTACGGAGAAGCTCCAGCTGGAGCAGCTCATCCGGCGGATCAACACCGAACTGGGCGTGAGCGTGCTGCTGATCGAGCACGACATGCGGCTGGTGATGTCGGTGGCGGACCGGGTCATGGTCCTCAACTTCGGCAAGAAGATCGCCGAGGGGACGCCGAGCGAGGTGCAGCGGCACCCCGCCGTCATCGAGGCCTACCTCGGATCGTCGGCCGAGGACGCCGAAACGGTGCAGAACATCATCGCCGAGCGGTCGGCCTCGGACGCGGAGGAGGGGCAGTGAGCGTGACGACGGATCCGGCGAGCCGGGCGGACACCGCGGAGGCGGCCGGCGTGCCGCTGCTCGAGCTGAGCGCCCTGCGCGTCTCCTACGGCGCGATCGAGGCGCTGAAGGGCATCGACCTCACGGTGAACCAGGGCGAGATCGTGGCCCTCCTCGGAGGCAACGGCGCGGGCAAGACCACGACGCTGCGCACGGTGTCCGGCATGCTCCGGCCGAGCGCCGGCGAAGTGCGGCTGCGCGGCGAGCGCATCGACGGCATCAAGTCGCACGAGCTGGTCCACTTCGGGATCGGCCATGTGCCGGAGGGCCGCCGGGTCTTCCCGAGGATGACGGTCCTGGAGAACCTGGAGATAGGCGCCTACCGCTTCTCGTCGGTGGACTCCGCGGACCTTGAACAGATCTTCGGGCTGTTCCCGCGGCTCGCGGAGCGGCGGTCGCAGCTCGCGGGCACCCTCTCGGGCGGTGAGCAGCAGATGCTGGCGATCGGCCGTGCCCTGATGGGCAGGCCGGAGCTGCTGCTGCTCGACGAACCGTCGATGGGCCTGGCCCCGCTGATCGTGCAGCAGATCTTCGAGATCATCCGCGACATCAACGAGCAGGGCACCACGGTGCTGCTCGTCGAGCAGAACGCCACCCAGGCGCTGGGGCTCGCCCATCGCGGGTACGTGCTGGAGACCGGGTCGGTGTCGGTGGACGGCGAGGCGCGGGAGCTGCTCGCCGACTCCCGGATCCGGGCCGCCTACCTCGGTGAGGGCGCTGCCTGACCTGATCCGCCGGTACGGGAGCCGGGGGAGCCTTGCGGGGCTCTCCCGGCTCCCGGCCGTTTCCGGGGCCGCGCGATGCCGGGGCGGTCGGCCGGTGGGGCTCAGCCGGTGGGGCTCTCGCCCTGCCCGGCGTCCCGCAGCAGGCAGGTCAGGCGGGCCGTGCAGACCCGCTTGTCCTGCTCGTCGGTGATGACGACTTCGTACGTGGCGGTGGAGCGTCCGCGGTGGACGGGGGTGGCCACGCCGGTCACCAGTCCGCTGCGGACGCCCCGGTGGTGCGTGCAGTTGAGGTCCACGCCGACCGCGATCTTGGAGATGCCGCCGTGCAGCATCGAGCCGACCGAGCCGAGGGTCTCGGCGAGCACGGCGGAGGCGCCGCCGTGCAGCAGCCCGTACGGCTGGGTGTTGCCCTCGACCGGCATGGTGCCGACGACCCGCTCCGCCGAGGCCTCCAGTATCCGCACGCCCATGCGGGTGCCCAGGTGCCCGGCGGAGAAGAGGGCGGGCAGGTCGACACCGAGCGAGGCGTACTCGTCGATGACTTCCTGCGGGAACTTCACGCTGGTCTGCTCGCCCATGGGGCCCGGCTCCGTTCGTCGTCGTACGGCCTTGTGCTGGCCGGCTTGGCTGACTGGCTAAGCGAACGCTCAGACGGTCGGTGATTGTTCCAGACGCACGACCACGGACTTGCTGGCGGGGGTGTTGCTGACGTCGGCGGTGGACTCCAGCGGCACCAGGACGTTCGTCTCCGGGTAGTACGCGGCGGCGCAGCCCCGCGCGGTCGGGTAGTGCACCACCCGGAAGCCGGGCGCGCGCCGCTCGGAGCCGTCGCGCCACTCGCTGACGAGGTCGGCGTACGAGCCGTCGGCGAAGCCGAGCGCGCGGGCGTCCTCGGGGTGGACCAGGACCACGCGGCGGCCGCCCTTGATGCCGCGGTAGCGGTCGTCGAGGCCGTAGATGGTGGTGTTGTACTGGTCGTGCGAGCGCAGGGTCTGGAGCAGCAGCCGGCCCTCGGGGACCCGCGGGTACTCGACGGGCGCGGCGGTGAAGTTCGCCTTGCCGGTCTTCGTGGGGAAGCGCCGCTCGTCGCGCGGGGCGTGCGGCAGGGCGAAGCCGCCGGGGTTCGCCGCGAGCCGGGCGTTGAAGCCCTCGAAGCCGGGAACCACGCGCGCGATGCGGTCGCGGATCGTGGCGTAGTCCTTCTCGAACTCCTCCCACGGTGTGGCCGACGCCTCGCCCAGCACGGCCCGCGCCATGCGCGCCACGATGGCCGGCTCGGACAGCAGGTGCGGGCTCGCCGGCGGCAGGTTCCCGCGCGAGGCGTGGACCAGGCCCATCGAGTCCTCGACCGTGACGAACTGCCGGCCGCCGGCCTGGACGTCCTTGTCGGTGCGGCCGAGGGTGGGCAGGATCAGCGCGCGCGTGCCGGTGACCGCGTGGGAGCGGTTCAGCTTGGTCGACACGTGGACGGTGAGCCGGGCGCGGCGCACGGCCGCCTCGGTGACCTCCGTGTCGGGCGTCGCGCCCACGAAGTTGCCGCCCATCGCGAAGAACACCTTCGCCTCGCCGTCGCGCAGCGCCCGGATGGAGCGCACCACGTCGAAGCCGTGGTGGCGGGGCGAGGCGATGCCGAACTCCTTGTCCAGGGCGTCCAGGAACGCCGCGGACGGGCGCTCGAAGATGCCCATCGTGCGGTCGCCCTGCACGTTGGAGTGCCCGCGGACCGGGCAGACCCCGGCGCCCGGGCGGCCGATGTTGCCGCGCAGCAGCAGGAAGTTGACCACCTCGCGGATGGTCGGCACGGAGTGCTTGTGCTGGGTGAGGCCCATGGCCCAGCAGACGATGGTGCGCTCGGAGGCGAGCACCATGCGCAGCGCGCGCTCGATCTCGCCGCGCTCCAGGCCGGTGGCGGCGAGCGTCTCGTCCCAGTCGGCGGCCCTGGCGGCGGCCGCGAACTCCTCGTACCCGTGCGTGTGCTCGCGTACGAACTCCTCGTCGACGGCGCCGTCAGTCTCAAGGACCAGCTTGTTGAGGAGCCGGAAGAGGGCCTGGTCGCCGCCGATGCGGATCTGGAGGAACAGGTCGGTGAGGGCCGCGCCCTTGAGCATGCCCTGCGGGGTCTGCGGGTTCTTGAACCGCTCCAGGCCCGCCTCGGGCAGCGGGTTGACCGAGATGATCCGCGCGCCCGCCGCCTTGGCCTTCTCCAGGGCGGAGAGCATGCGCGGGTGGTTGGTGCCGGGGTTCTGCCCGGCCACGATGATCAGGTCCGCCCGGTGCAGGTCCTCCAGCGAGACGCTGCCCTTGCCGATGCCGATCGTCTCGGTGAGCGCGGAGCCGGACGACTCGTGGCACATGTTGGAGCAGTCCGGCAGGTTGTTCGTGCCGAACTCGCGGGCGAAGAGCTGGAGCAGGAACGCGGCTTCGTTGCTGGTGCGGCCGGAGGTGTAGAAGACCGCCTCGTCGGGGGAGGCGAGCGCGGTCAGCTCCTCGGCGATGATCGCGAAGGCGCGCTCCCACGTCACCGGCTCGTAGTGGTCGGCGCCCTCCGGCAGGTACATGGGGTGGGTGATCCGGCCCTGCTGCCCGAGCCAGTACCCGCTGCGGGTCGCGAGGTCCGCCACCGGGTGCGCGGCGAAGAAGGCGGGCGTCACGCGGCGCAGCGTGGCTTCCTCGGCGACGGCCTTCGCGCCGTTCTCGCAGAACTCCGCGAGGTGCCGCTTGTCGCCCTCGGGCCAGGCGCAGCCCGGGCAGTCGAAGCCGTCCTTCTGGTTGACCTTGAGCAGGGTCTGCGCGGTGCGCCGCACGCCCATCTGCTGCCGGGCGACCTTGAGCGTGTGCCCGATGGCGGGGAGGCCGGCCGCGGCGTGCTGGGGCGCCTGGACCTGCGGCGCGTCCTGGACCGGGTCACCTGCGGGCGGCTTGCTGACCATCGCGCTCCCCCTTGAGCGGTTGTGTCCGATGTACGTATCCGATCCTGTCACGCCCCACCGACAGCGGGCACCGCCCCTTGGCCGGGACCGGCATTGTCAGTGGTCCGTGGCAGGATCGTGTCCGTGGCTGAGACAGCATCGAAGAAGACCCCAGACGACAACCGTCCGCGCCTGCTCCTCATGGACGGGCACTCCCTGGCGTACCGGGCGTTCTTCGCGCTGCCCGCGGAGAACTTCACCACCGCGAGCGGCCAGACGACCAACGCCATCTACGGCTTCGCGTCGATGCTGGCGAACACGCTGCGTGACGAGGCGCCGACGCATTTCGCCGTCGCGTTCGACGTGTCGCGCAAGACGTGGCGCTCGGCGGACTTCCCGGAGTACAAGGCGAACCGCTCCGCGACCCCCGACGAGTTCAAGGGGCAGGTCGAGCTGATCGGCGAGCTGCTCGACACCATGAACGCCGAGCGGTTCGCGGTGGAGGGCTTCGAGGCGGACGACGTGATCGCCACGCTCGCCACGCAGGCCGAGGCCGAGGGCTTCGACGTGCTGATCGTCACCGGCGACCGGGACTCGTTCCAGCTGGTCTCCGACCACGTCACCGTGCTCTACCCCACGAAGGGCGTCTCGGAGCTGACCCGGTTCACCCCGGAGAAGGTCCAGGAGAAGTACGGGCTGACCCCGTCGCAGTACCCCGACTTCGCCGCCCTGCGCGGCGACCCGTCCGACAACCTGCCGGGCATCCCCGGCGTGGGGGAGAAGACGGCCACGAAGTGGATCAACCAGTTCGGTTCGTTCGCCGAGCTGGTCGAGCGGGCCGACGAGGTCAAGGGCAAGGTCGGTCAGGCCCTGCGCGACCACCTGGAGTCCGTCAAGCTCAACCGCCACCTGACCGAGCTCGTCCGGGACGTGGAGCTGCCGAAGACGGTGGCGGACCTGGAGCGCCGGCCGTACGACCGGACCGCGCTCAAGGGCTTCCTGGAGGTCCTGGAGATCCGCAACCCGAGCCTGCGCGACCGGCTCCTCGCCGTCGACCCGGGCGCCCAGGAGGAAGAGGCCCCCGCTCCGGCCGCCGGTGTCGAACTGGACGGCACCGTGCTCGGCGCCGGCGAGCTCGCCTTCTGGCTGGAGCAGCACGGCGGCCAGCCGCTCGGCATGGCCACCGTCGCCACCTGGGCCCTGGGCGTCGGCAACGTCAGCGAGGTCGCGCTGGCCGGTGCCGACGGCAAGGCGGCCTGGTTCGACACCACCCAGCTCGACGAGGCCGACGAGAAGGCCTTCGCCGCCTGGCTCGCCGACCCCGCCCGCCCCAAGGTGCTGCACAGCGCCAAGGAGGCCCTGCGGGTCTTCCCCGAGCACGGCTGGCACATCGAGGGCATCACGATGGACACCGCCCTCGCCGCCTACCTGGTCAAGCCGGGTCGCCGCTCCTTCGCGCTGGACGCCCTCTCCGTCGAGTACCTCCACCGCGAGCTGGCCCCCGCCGCGGCCGACGGGCAGCTCGCCTTCGGCACCGACGAGCAGGCCGAGGCGGACGCGCTGATGGCCCAGGCCCGCGCGGTCCTCGACCTGGGCGACGCCTTCGGCGAGAAGCTCGAGGAGGTCGGCGCCACCAAGCTGCTGCACGACGTGGAGCTGCCCACCTCCGTGGTGCTGGCCCGGATGGAGCGGTACGGCATCTTCGCCGACCGTGCCCATCTGGAGGCGATGGAGCAGCAGTTCGCCGGCGCGGTGCAGCAGGCGGTGAAGGAGGCGCACGCCTCCGTCGGGCACGAGTTCAACCTGGGCTCCCCGAAGCAGCTCCAGGAGGTCCTCTTCGGCGAGCTGAACCTCCCCAAGACGAAGAAGACCAAGACCGGCTACACCACGGACGCGGACGCGCTGGCCTGGCTGGCCGGCCAGACCGAGCACGAGCTGCCGGTCATCATGCTGCGCCACCGCGAGCAGGCCCGGCTGCGCTCCACCGTCGAGGGCCTGATCAAGACGATCGCCGCCGACGGCCGCATCCACACCACCTTCAGCCAGACGGTCGCGGCGACCGGCCGCCTCTCCTCGACGGACCCCAATCTGCAGAACGTGCCGGTCCGCACCGACGAGGGCCGCGCCATCCGGCACGGCTTCGTCGTCGGCGAGGGCTTCGAGTCGCTGATGACGGCCGACTACAGCCAGATCGAGCTGCGGGTCATGGCCCACCTGTCGGAGGACGAGGGCCTCATCGAGGCTTTCACCTCCGGCGAGGACCTGCACACCACCGTCGCCTCCCAGGTGTTCGGCGTCGAGCGGTCCGCGGTCGACGCGGAGATGCGCCGCAAGATCAAGGCCATGTCGTACGGCCTGGCGTACGGCCTGTCCGCCTTCGGCCTCTCCCAGCAGCTGGGCATCGAGGCCGGCGAGGCGCGTGCCCTGATGGACACGTACTTCGAGCGGTTCGGCGGGGTGCGCGACTACCTGCGCCGCGTCGTCGACGAGGCCCGCGCCACCGGGTACACGGAGACCATGCTCGGGCGCCGCCGCTACCTCCCGGACCTCAACAGCGACAACCGCCAGCGCCGCGAGTCCGCGGAGCGGATGGCGCTGAACGCGCCGATCCAGGGCACGGCCGCCGACATCGTGAAGGTCGCGATGCTGCGCGTCGACCGCGCACTGCGCGAGGCGGACCTGAAGACCCGCCTGCTGCTCCAGGTCCACGACGAAATCGTCCTGGAGGTCGCTCCGGGCGAGCGCGACCAGGTCGAGGCGCTGGTCCGCCGCGAGATGTCCACCGCGGTCGACCTCCGCGCCCCCCTGGACGTCTCGGTGGGCGTGGGCCCCGACTGGGACTCCGCGGCGCACTGACACACAGGGGCCTCCCCTTCCCGGTCCCGGGAATGGGAGGCAGGGGCGGGGGGAGACGTCTAGCCGGCGCTCGCCGGCCGCGGCCGCAGCCGCATCAGCAGGCCGTACGCCAGCACCCCGCCCACCAACCCCGCCCCCGCGCCGAAGCACGCGGTCGGGATGATGTCCAGCGGTGTCTCGGGCGCGTGCCCCCAGTACGCGTACCACCGCGCGCACCGGTGCACCACGCCCACCACCACGCACCCTCCGAGCAGCCCGGCGGCCAGCCACCGCTCCCGCCGCCCGAGGACAGGGACCGGCGCGGCCCCCGGCTCCTGCTCTCGCCCCGAAGGCACCGAAACCTCCGAAGCCCCTGAAGGCCCGGACGGCATCCGCCGCGCCCCGCTCCCCACGAACCACGCCAGCACCACCAGCGCCACCGCCGAGCCGCCGTACTGCGCGTACAGGTACATCGGGAAGCCGGCCACCACCTCCCCCAGCACCGGCAGCACCTTCATGCCCCACCGGTCCAGGTGCGTGAAGGCGTCCCACACCACGTGCGTCGTCGCGCCGACGACCGCCGAGACGTAGAACCACACCGCCAGCTCCGCCCGCCGCCGCCCGCGCCACGCCCGCCCCCGCAGCAGCGCGTGCACCGGCCCCTGCCACCGCCCGGGCACCAGCGCCACCAGCGGCTCACGCACCATCAGCCACACCGCCACCAGCGCCGCCGCGATCGCGACATCGACCGTCAGGTCGCCCGCCACCCCGTGCGTGACGTCCCCGAAGCGCATCGCCCCGGGCAGCACCGTGTCCGCGAAGTACGTCATGTCCGGTGCGAACGATCCGGCGACGAGCGCCGACGCGACGAAGGGCCCGCGCGCCGCGCCGGACCTCCGTATCGCGGGCAGTACGGCCACGGCGTGGCTGAGGGTGAACGGCATGCTGGAGGGCCCCCCTTGAGCTGGTCGGTCAACGGCCGCCAGTATGCGTGACGTTCGCACTCCGGATTCCGGTGAAGCAAGCGGTGACGAAAGCGTGAAAAGCGGTCAGTGGGCGGTGTGCCGCACCCGCCGTTTGACGTAGGGTCGCTTGAGTCCTCGCGCGGGGAGCGCGGACGGCAGCATCAAAGGGGAGGGACCACACGTATGGCAGCGCACATGGGTCGCCGGCTGCGCAAGGGAGCCACCAGCACCGCCGTGGCCGCCGCCGCGGTCGCCGCACTCTCCGCCTCGCAGGCCCCGGGCGTGACACCCGCCGCCGGCGGCGGCAGCGGTGACCCCCAGGCCGCCGACGCCACCCCCCAGCCCCACGAGAACTCGGCCACCGGCAACTCGCCGTACTACACCGACCTGCCCCCGCTCAACACGCCGAACAAGCCCGGCGCCTCCGTCGAACTGCCCGTCATCACGGGCCCCGCGGAAGCGGGCATACCGGCCACCGTCCTCGCCGCCTACAAGCAGGCCGAGCAGCACCTCCGTGCCGCCGACCCTGGCTGCAACCTCCCCTGGCAACTCCTCGCGGGCATCGGCAAGGTGGAGTCCGGCCAGGCCCGCGGCGGCCGCGTCAGCGCCGACGGCACCACCCTCACGCCGATCCTCGGCCCCGTGCTCAACGGCGTCGGCTTCGCCAACATCTCCGACACCGACGACGGCGCGTACGACGGCGACACGACGCATGACCGCGCGGTCGGCCCCATGCAGTTCATCCCCTCCACATGGGCGAGCTGGGGCCAGGACGCCAACGGCGACGGCCGCAAGGACCCCAACAACATCTACGACGCCGCGCAGGCCGCAGGCATGTACCTCTGCGCGAACAACCGCAACCTCGCCCTCAAGGCCGACCTCGACAAGGCGATCCTGAGCTACAACCGCTCGACCGAGTACCTGCGGACGGTCCTGTCCTGGTTCGAGTACTACAAGCGCGGCACGCACCGGATCCCGGACGGTACGGGTGTCCTGCCGGTCGACCGCAGCGACAACAAGCCGGTCGGGCGCCCGACGCCGACGCCGACGCCGACCCTGCCCGTGACGCCGTCCCCCAAGCCGACGCCGCCGTCCACGAAGCCGTCCCCGACGACTCCGTCGACCCCCACGACGCCGCCCGTCACCCCGAAGCCGCCCACGCCGGTTCCCCCGTCCACGCCGGACCCGACCAAGCCGCCCGTCACCCCGGCCCCCGCGCCGCACGAGAAGGTGGCGCGCCTCACGGACGCCGGTACGGGCCCGCTCACCGCGACGGCGGGCAGCCGTTTCGCCGAGCGCCCCGAGGTCAAGGCGCTCGACCGGGCGGGCAAGCCCGTCGCCGGCCTGGAGGTCGAGTTCGAGATCACCGGCGCCACGGAGGCCCGCTTCGCGGCCGGGACCGGCTCGGTCGGCAGCGTCGTCGTCACCACGGCCGCGGACGGAACGGCCACCGCGCCGCCCATCCTGGCGGGCGAGCGGGCGGGCGAGTTCACCGTACGGGCCACCGTCGTGCGCCGTGCGGCCCTGCCCGCCGTCGACTTCACCGCGACCGTCACGGAGCGCGCCGCCGACGCGCTGGCCAGGACGGACGAGAAGGCCCTGACGGCCGCCCCGGACACCGAGTTCGCCGACCAGGTCGAGGTGAAGGCCACGTACAAGGGCGCCGTCGCGTCCGGCGTCGCGCTGACCGCCACCATGATCACGGCCGCGGACGACACCACCGCCGCCGACAAGGGCCCCTTCTTCAAGGACGAGCAGGGCAACCCCGTCCGGACCCTCGAAGGCCTGAAGACGGACGCGAACGGCGTCCTCAAGCTTCCGAAGATGTACGCGGACGGACAGACCGGCACCTTCCTGCTCCGCCTGACGACCACCGGCGGCGCCACCCTGACGATCGAGCTCAAGGTCGCCTGAAGGTCGAAGGTCGACTGACGGCCAGGCCGGGCGCCGCTCAGCGGCGCCCGGTGTTCGTCCGCCGGGTCGGCTCCGCCCCCGCCGGGTCCTCCGGCCACGGATGCTTCGGGTACCGGCCGCGCAGCTCCGCCCGCACGGAGCGGTACCCGTCGCGCCAGAAGGACGCCAGGTCCGCCGTGACGGCGGCGGGCCGGCCGGCCGGGGACAGCAGGTGCACCAGCACGGGAACGCCCGCTATCCGCGGTGTCTCGCCGAGCCCGAACATCTCCTGCAGCTTCACCGCGAGCACCGGCTGCTCGCCGGCGCCGTACTCGACCCGGATCCGTGAGCCGCTGGGCACCTCGATCCGCTCCGGGGCCAGCTCGTCCAGGCGGGCCGCCTCCCCGGTGGCCCAGGGCAGCAGCCGCTGCAGCGCCTGACCGGCGTCGATACGGGCCAGATCGGCCCGCCGCCGCGCCCGGGACAGCTCCGGTTCCAGCCACGCGCCGGCCCGCTCCAGCAGCGCGGCGTCCGACACGTCCGGCCACGGCTCGCCGAGCACCCGGTGCAGGAACGCCAGCCGCTGCCGCAGCCCCTCCGCCTCCCGCGACCAGCGCAGCAGCCCGGGCCCCTCGCGCCGCAGACCCTCCAGCAGCGCCTCCCGCACGCGTACGGGATCCGGGTCGGTCAGCGGCCGTACGGTCAGCTCGACGGCGCCCAGCCGCTCCACGGACCGGGCGACCACGTCACCGTCCTCCCAGCGGACCTCCTCGCCGGCCACGAGCAGCCCCGGGGCGGCCGCCCGCGCGGTCTCCTCGTCGATCACGGCGGCCAGCCGCACCCGCGCCGACGCCGCGTGGGCGGGCCGGTCCGCGACGGCGACGGCCAGCCACGCGGACCCGCGCAGCCGGGACCCCTCGCCGAGCTCGGCCCGCGTCCCCGACGCCATCAGGAACGCGCCCTCGGCCCGGTCGCCCCGCGCACGCGCGACCCGCTCCGGGTACGCCAGGGAGGTCACCGTTCCGACGACGGCGTCGTCCGGCACCCCGCGGTCCGTGCCGCCGGCACCGTCCAGCTGCCCCGCCAGGCGCCGGGCCTCCTGCCGCCAGCGGGCGCCGTACGCGTCGCCCGGGGCGCGGCGGGCCGTACGCCAGGCGGCCGCCAGGTCGTCGCCGTACTCGCGCGGCGGCTCCTCGCTCAGCAGGGCCACCACCTCCGCGGCGCGCCGCGCGCCCACCAGCGGCGCCCCGTCCAGCAGGGCGCGGGCCAGCCGGGGGTGGACGCCGAGCCGGGACATGCGTACGCCCCGGTCCGTCACTCGCCCGGCCGCGTCGACCGCGCCGATCGCGGACAGCGCCTCCCGCGCGGCGCCCATCGCGCCCGCCGGCGGCGGATCGAGCAGGGCCAGGCCCGTGGCGCCGGGGTCGCCCCAGGCGGCGGCCTGCAGCGCGAACGCGGTCAGATCGGCCACCTGGATCTCCGGCGCCGGGAACGGCTGCCGCCGGGTGTCCTCCGCCTCGGCCCAGCACCGGTAGACCGCGCCCGGCGCCTCGCGTCCCGCTCGGCCCGCGCGCTGCCGGGCGGCCGCCCGCGACGCCCACACCGTGGTCAGCGACCCGAGACCGCGCGCGTGATCCACGCGCGGCTCGCGCGCGAGGCCCGAGTCGACCACGATCCGCACCCCGGGCACCGTCAGCGACGACTCGGCGACCGACGTCGCCAGCACCACCCGGCGGCGGTCCCCGCCGGGGGAGAGGACCGCGTCCTGCACGGCCGCCGGGGCCCGCCCGTGCACCTGGAGCAACTCCACGCCGGACAGACCGGACAGCAGGCCCGCCACCCGCGCGATCTCGCCGACACCGGGCAGGAAGCACAGCACGTCCCCCGACCGCTCCGCCAGCGCCCGCCGCACCACCGACGCGACGTGCGCCAGCAGGGCCGGGTCCACGCGCATCCCGTGCGGCGGCCGCACCGGCGCCGCCGGAGGAGCCCACACCACCTCCACGGGGTGCGCCACGCCCGCCGCCTCCACCACGGGCGCGCCGCCCAGCAGCCGCGCCCACCCCTCGGCGTCGGTCGTCGCGGACGCGGCCAGCAGCCGCAGCTCGGGCCGCAGGGTCTCCCGTACGTCCAGCAGGAAGGCGGCCGCCGTGTCCGCGTCCAGGTGCCGCTCATGGCACTCGTCGAGCATCACCACGTCGGTGCCGCCGAGCTCCTGGTCGCGCTGGAGGCGCTGCAGCAGGACACCGGTGGTCACCACCTCGACGACCGTCTCGCGCGACACCACGCGCTCGCCACGCACGGTGAAGCCGACCCGGCCGCCCACCTTCTCGCCCAGCAGCCACGCCATGCGCCGGGCCGCCGCCCGTGCGGCGATCCGCCGCGGCTCCGCGACCAGGACGCGGGCGCCCCGCTCGGCCAGCACCAGCGGCACCAGGGTGGTCTTGCCGGTGCCGGGCGGCGCGCACAGCACCGCGGCCCCGTGCCCGTCCAGCGCCCGCTCCAGGGCGGGCAGGGCGCTACGTACGGGCAGGTCCGAGGTCTCCGCGGCCTCCGCGCGCATCACGCGCGCTCGCACACGAAGATCGCCGTCCCCGGGATCAGGTTTCCGCGCAGTGGGGACCAGCCGCCCCACTCCTGGGTGTTCCAGGAGGGCCATTCCGGCTCGACCAGGTCCACCAGGTGGAACCCGCCCGCCACCACGTCCCGCACCCGGTCCCCGAGGGTCCGATGGTGCTCCACGTACACCGCCCGGCCCTCCTCGTCCTGCTCGACGTAAGGGGTGCGGTCGAAGTACGACGCGGCAACCGACAGCCCCTCCGGTCCGGGCTCGTCGGGGAACGCCCAGCGGATCGGGTGCGTCACCGAGAACACCCACCGTCCGCCCGGCCGCAGCACCCTGCGTACCTCGCGGAACACCCGCACCGGGTCGGCGACGAAAGGGACCGCCCCGTACGCGGAGCAGGCCAGGTCGAAGGAGCCGTCCCGGAAGGGGAGGGCGCACGCGTCGGCCTCCACCAGAGGGACGTCCGCGCCGATCCGCAGGGCGTGCTGGAGCTGGCGGTGGGAGAGGTCCAGGGCGACCGGGCGGGCACCGCGCGCGGCGAGCCAGCGCGAACACTGCGCGGCGCCCGCGCCGATCTCCAGGACGTCCCGTCCGGAGACGTCCCCCAGGAGCCGGGCCTCCGCCTCGTCCAGTCCCTCGGGCCCCCAGACGAAGCGGTCGTCCCCCAGGAACGCTCCGTGCTCGGTCTGGTACTCGTCGGCGTTCCGGTCCCACCAGCCCCGGTTCGCCCGGCTGCTCTCGGCGTCACCGGCGTGGCGCCTGGTGGCCTCGGGCTCGTACTCTTGGATCATCCCCACCGCCGTTGTAGGTTGCGCACGGCTGCCTGCGGGAGCTGCTGAGCGAGCGCCTGCGGAAGCCGTAGCCGCGGCCACGATGGCCTTGGGAAACATTAAATGTGCCGGGTATGTGACGTTCTGCCCCGGGTGTGCGCCTTCGCGCATTGACCGTGTCCGGCCGTCCCCGTATGCTAAAGGTTGCGCTGCGGGCCTGCGCGCCTCAGACGGAGCAGGCCGCGCTCGCATCTGTTGTATGTCCCCTCGGTTCTCGAGGCGCCACCCTTCACGGGGCGGATGCTTCCTTGGCTGTCCGGCTTCTGCAGAGGCGATACGGGCTCTCGGCGTAGCAGTACCTACGACTTCAATGTCCGTACCGGAGCCCTTTCCCACATGACGAGCAGCACCGAGACCACCGCCACCACCCCGCAGGTTGCGGTCAACGACATCGGTAACGAGGAAGCTTTCCTCGCCGCGATCGACGAGACGATCAAGTACTTCAACGACGGCGACATCGTCGACGGCGTCATCGTGAAGGTCGACCGGGACGAGGTCCTGCTCGACATCGGTTACAAGACCGAAGGTGTCATCCCGAGCCGCGAGCTCTCGATCAAGCACGACGTCGACCCGAACGAGGTCGTCAAGGTCGGCGACGAGATCGAAGCCCTTGTTCTCCAGAAGGAGGACAAGGAAGGCCGCCTGATCCTCTCGAAGAAGCGCGCCCAGTACGAGCGTGCCTGGGGCACCATCGAGAAGATCAAGGAAGAGGACGGCATCGTCACCGGTACCGTCATCGAGGTCGTCAAGGGTGGTCTCATCCTCGACATCGGCCTCCGTGGCTTCCTGCCGGCCTCCCTCGTCGAGATGCGTCGCGTCCGCGACCTCCAGCCCTACGTGGGCAAGGAGCTCGAGGCGAAGATCATCGAGCTGGACAAGAACCGCAACAACGTGGTCCTGTCCCGCCGCGCCTGGCTCGAGCAGACCCAGTCCGAGGTCCGCCAGACGTTCCTCACGACCCTGCAGAAGGGTCAGGTCCGTTCCGGCGTCGTCTCCTCGATCGTCAACTTCGGTGCCTTCGTGGACCTGGGTGGCGTCGACGGTCTGGTCCACGTCTCCGAGCTGTCCTGGAAGCACATCGACCACCCCTCCGAGGTTGTCGAGGTCGGCCAGGAAGTCACCGTCGAGGTCCTCGACGTCGACATGGACCGCGAGCGTGTCTCCCTGTCGCTGAAGGCGACCCAGGAGGACCCGTGGCAGCAGTTCGCCCGTACGCACCAGATCGGCCAGGTCGTCCCGGGTAAGGTCACCAAGCTGGTTCCGTTCGGTGCGTTCGTCCGCGTGGACGAGGGCATCGAGGGTCTGGTCCACATCTCCGAGCTGGCCGAGCGCCACGTGGAGATCCCGGAGCAGGTCGTCCAGGTCAACGACGAGATCTTCGTCAAGGTCATCGACATCGACCTCGAGCGCCGCCGCATCAGCCTCTCGCTGAAGCAGGCCAACGAGTCCTTCGGTGCCGACCCGGCGTCGGTCGAGTTCGACCCGACCCTGTACGGCATGGCCGCGTCGTACGACGACCAGGGCAACTACATCTACCCCGAGGGCTTCGACCCGGAGACCAACGACTGGCTGCCGGGCTACGAGGCCCAGCGCGAGGCGTGGGAGACCCAGTACGCCGAGGCGCAGCAGCGCTTCGAGCAGCACCAGGCCCAGGTCATCAAGTCCCGCGAGGCCGACGAGGCCGCCGCTGCCGAGGGTGGCGCCGCCGCTCCGGCCGGTGCCCCGGCGGGCGTCTCCGGTGGCTCGTACTCCTCGGAGTCGGACGACAACTCCGGCGCCCTGGCGTCGGACGAGGCGCTGGCCGCCCTGCGCGAGAAGCTGGCCGGCGGCCAGAGCTGAACGATCGACTCGATCGGCTCGCCGCTGAGCGGTAAGTAGGACGAAGGCCCGTCCCCGGAAGGGGGCGGGCCTTTCGTCGTGTGCGCAGTCGTCCGGGGAGTGGGAATGCCTGTGCGGTGAGTGACGTTCTTCCTAGGGATATGAGGAGGAGCGGTAATCGTGCTTGATCCCCGGGATTTGTACGCATGGGAGCCGAAGGGCCTGGCCGTCGTCGACATGGCGCTGGCGCAGGAGTCGGCCGGCCTCGTCATGCTCTACCACTTCGACGGATACATCGACGCGGGTGAGACCGGCGAGCAGATCGTCGACAGCCTGCTCGGATCGCTGCCCCACCAGGTGGTGGCCCGCTTCGACCACGACAGGCTCGTGGACTACCGGGCCCGCCGCCCGCTGCTGACGTTCCGGCGCGACCGCTGGACCGGGTACGAGACGCCCGCCATCGAGGTCCGCCTCGTCCAGGACGCCACGGGGGCGCCCTTCCTGCTGCTGTCGGGTCCGGAGCCGGACGTCGAGTGGGAGCGGTTCGCCGCCGCTGTACGGCAGATCGTCGAGCGGCTCGGCGTGCGCCTGTCGGTCAACTTCCACGGCATCCCCATGGGCGTCCCGCACACCCGCCCGGTCGGCCTGACCCCGCACGGCAACCGCACCGATCTGATGCCCGGCCACCGCAACACCTTCGACGAGGCCCAGGTGCCGGGCAGCGCCGAGTCGCTGCTGGAGTACCGCCTGATGGAGGCCGGCCACGACGTGCTGGGCGTCGCCGCGCACGTCCCGCACTACGTGGCGCGGTCCCCGTACCCCGACGCGGCCCTCACCGCGCTGGAGGCCATCACCGCCGCGACGGGCCTCGTCCTGCCGGGCGTCGCGCACGCGCTGCGCACCGAGGCCCAGCGCACCCAGACCGAGATCGAGCGTCAGATCGGTGAAGGCGACGAGGAGCTGGTCGCGCTCGTGCAGGGCCTCGAGCACCAGTACGACGCGATGGCCGGTGCCGAAACGCGCGGCAGCCTGGTCGCCGAGCCGGTGGAACTGCCGTCCGCCGACGAGCTCGGCCGCCAGTTCGAGCGGTTCCTCGCGGAGCGGGAGGGTGATCTCTAGCGCCGCCGTGGAGCGCCTGACGTTCCGAACGGCTCGTGGTGGCCGCCCGACAGGGCGGGGGAGCCACCCCCTAAGCTTCGGCACATGCTGAGAGTGGGGCTGACCGGCGGCATCGGAGCCGGCAAGAGCGAGGTGTCGCGGCTGCTCGTCTCGTACGGGGCGGTCCTGATCGACTCCGACAAGATCGCCCGCGAGGTCGTCGAGCCCGGCACGGCCGGGCTCGCGGCCGTCGTGGAGGCGTTCGGGACCGAGATCCTCACCCCCGAGGGCACCCTCGACCGGCCGCGGCTCGGCTCCATCGTCTTCGCCGACCCCGACCGCCTCGCCACCCTCAACGCCATCGTCCACCCCCTCGTCCGCGCCCGCTCCGCCGAGCTGGAGGCGGCCGCCGCGGCGGACGCGGTGGTCGTCCACGACGTACCCCTGCTCACCGAGAACGGGCTGGCGCCGCTCTACGACCTGGTCGTCGTCGTCGACGCCTCGCCCGCGACCCAGCTGGACCGGCTCGTACGGCTGCGGGGGATGACCGACGCCGAAGCCCGCGCCCGGATGGCGACCCAGGCCACGCGCGAGCAGCGCCTCGCCATCGCCGACCTGGTCATCGACAACGACGGGCCGCTGGAGGCGCTGGAGCCGCGGGTGCGTGAGGTGTGGGCGGAGCTGACCACCAGGGCGGCCCGCTAGCGGCGGAAAGGCCCGCCGGCCACGCACGGCCCGCGCCGCCCGCCGGCCGTTGGAATACGGGCCGCTGCGCCGATGTTGAAGGGCTGGAGCAAGGGGAAGGATGTGACCGTGCCCGACAGCAGCCCCGAGACCCACGTCATCGACTTCCGCGCCGCCGAGCAGCTCCTCGCCGCCCGCGACCCGCGCGGAGCCGTCAAGCTGCTCGACTCGGTGATCGCCGCCCACCCCGAGAACACCGCCGCCCGGCTGCTGCGCGCCCGCGCCTTCTTCGCGGCGGCGCAGCTGCGCCCCGCCCAGCTGGAGTTCGAGCTGGTCCTGGAGCGCGAGCCGGACAACGCCTTCGCCCACTTCGCGCTCGCCCGCACCTTCCAGCGCTCCGGTCGGCCGGACCAGGCCAAGCGCCATTTCCGCCTGGCCGCCGCGCTCGACCCGAAGCCCGAGTACCTGGAGGCGGCGCGCTTCGAGGCGGACTCGTAGCGGAGCCCGGCCCCGGTGGGCGGGGTCAGGGCTCGTACGGAGGGACGTCGCGCCCCGGCTGGTAGTGCGGGCCCTGGCGGATGTGCCGCACGACGAACATCAGGTCCGCCGTGACCACCAGGAACAGCACACCGCAGGCCACCGCCCACCCCGTGCGCCCGGCCAGCGCGAAGCCCGCCGTACCGGCGGCCGCCCAGATGAGACCCCACAGCGCCAGCCAGAACCGGGTCCGCAGCGGACTGCGTGCGGTCCTGGGTTCACTGCCGGTGCGTCGCATGGTGATCGCTCTCCTGCGTGTTCTGTGCCGGGTACCCCGGCAGGAAAAGGCCATCACTCCGATGAGTTCTCAGTACGGGCGCGGTCTACCTCTCCGAAACCGCCACGGAGCTCGGCGACGCCGAGCGGCGATACGAGGAGGCCCCCGAAATGAGCTTGACCGCGACCACGCCCGCGAGCGGTGCGCGTCTCAGCCGCCGCGCCGATATCGCTGTGCGCGTTCTGCAGATCGTGCTCGCCCTGTTCTTCGCGATCCCCAGCGCCGGACCCAAGCTGGTCGGACACTGGTCGGCGGCGGAGTCGTTCGACGTGATCGGCGCCGGCGACTGGCTCATGTACACGGTGGGGGCCCTGGAGCTGGCCGGTGCCATAGCCCTTGTGATCCCGATCCTCTCCGGCGTCTCCGCGCTGGCCCTCATCGCCCTGATGGCCGGGGCCTTCGTCACCCAACTCACGGTGCTCGACGGGAAGTACGCCCTCACGCCCGTCATCTTCGCCGCACTGCTCGCGGTGGTCGCCCGAACCCGCCGCCACCACAACGCGGAGCTGCTCGCGCTCGTCCGTCGGCGGAAGTGACCCCTGCGCCGGGGACGTACGAGAGACACTGAGGTGCCCCGACGTCGACCGAAGGGATCCGGTGAACCGAATGGACGCAGTGGTGTGCAGGACACGGCAGGGCGCGGTGCGCGGCACCCTCTCGGCAGAGGGCGGCGTCGCAGCCTTCCTCGGAATCCCTTACGCCGCCCCGCCCTTCGGCCCGTTGCGCTTCCGGCCACCGGCTCCCCCGCGCGCGTGGAGCGGCACGCGCGATGTCACCGCCCATGGGCCGACGCCCCCGAAGGCTCCGTACACCCCGCCCTTCGACACCCTCATACCGGAGGCCAGTGTCCCGGGTGAGGACTGCCTCAACCTGAACGTGTGGACGCCCTCGCCCGGCCCCGGAGCCCGTCTGCCGGTCATGGTCTGGCTGCACGGCGGCGCCTTCACCAACGGGTCGGCGGCGACGTCCGCGTACGACGGCAGCGCGTTCGCCCGGGACGGCGTGGTGTTCGTGTCCCTCAACTACCGGCTCGGCACGGACGGGTTCCTGCATCTGGACGGTGTGCCCGACAACCGGGGGCTGCTCGACCAGCTGGCCGCGCTGGAGTGGGTACGGGACAACATCGCGGAGTTCGGCGGTGACCCGGACCAGGTCACCGTCTTCGGCGAGTCGGCCGGCGCGCTGGCCATCGGTTTCCTGCTCGCCGACGAACAGGTGCGCCGGCGCGGGCTGTTCAGGCGGGCGATCCTGCAGAGCGGTGCCGCCCACCACTTCCTCCGGCCCCGGTCGGCCCGCCGCATCACGGAGCGCCTGGCCGAGAAGCTCGCCGTCGAACCGACCGCCGAGGCCTTCGCCGCCGTGCCGATGGACCGGCTCCTCGCCGCCCAGGCCGAGCTGCGCGGCGAGATCGGCGCGCGGCCCGACCCCGCCGTGTGGGGCGAGGCGGCGCTCAACGCCATGCCCTTCGAGCCGGTGACCGCCGGACCGGCCGAGGACGGGCTGGAGCTCCCGGGACCCGACTGCGGCGTCCAGCTGCTCATCGGCAGCAACCGCGAGGAGTACCGGCTCTTCCTCGTCCCCACCGGACGGCTGGAGCTGCTGCCGGAGGCCAAGCTGCGCGCCACGGCCGAGGCGTACGGTCTCGACCCCGACAAGGCCCTGCCCGTCTACCGGGACGCGCGCCCGGGCGCGGTGCCGGGCGAGATCTTCGACGCGATGACGACGGACTGGTTCTACCGGATCCCGGCGATCCGGCTGGCCGAGTCGGTGCCCGGTTCGTACATGTACGAGTTCGCCCGGCGCTCCTCCGCCTTCGACGGGCGCCTCGGCGCCTGCCACGGCAGCGAGCTGGCGTACGTCTTCGACCGCCTCGACGACCCGACGTACGCCCCGCTGACCGGGGAGGGCGCGCCGCAGGCGGTGGCGGACGCGATGCACGGGGCGTGGGTCGCCTTCGCGAAGACCGGCGACCCGGGGTGGGCGCCCTACGACGGGACGCGGGCGACGATGATCTTCGACGATGTCGCGCCGGGCGTGGTGGAGGACCCGCGGGCGGAGGAGCGGGCGCTGTGGGAAGGGGTGCGCTGAGGGGGCGCTGAGCGCTCCCGGGGCCGATTGTCAGACCCCACCCGTAAGGTCGTAGACCCAGGCGGTCCCAGGACGCGGACCGCGTGACACGACCAGCGCGAGGGGAGGTGACCGGCCATGCGCCAGGCGCCGCCGCACCACCGGCTGCCGGCCGGCTGCGCGGCCACGTTCCTCCCCGCCGACCTGCCCCGCGACGGCCGCGTCGCCTTCTGGTCCGTGACGGACGGCCCGCTGCCGGACCTGACGGCGGACGAGACCAGGACGGGGCGCGGCGACACGGTCACCGTCGTACGGCCGCACGGCAGCGGGGTGCGCAGCCGGGCGGTGCCCGCCGTCGTGCTGCCCGTCGCGGACGCCCTGCCTCTGCTCGTCGCCGCACGGCAGGACGGCGGCGCGCACCCCGCGGCGGCGTGCTGGGGCGCGGCCGCGCTGCACGCCCTGCACCTGGTCGCGCGCGGACGGCTGCTGCCCGGTCTGACCACTGCCGACCTCGACGCCTGGCGGGCCGGGCCGCTCGACCCCGACGACATCGCCCACCTGCGGGCGATCGCCGCCGCCATGCCGTACGAGGCCCATGCCGCGCCCGTCCCGGGCCCGCGTCCGCTCCGGCTGCCGGAGCCGGAGGCGCTGGTGCGCGCGTTCCTCGACGCGGTCGCCGACACCCTGCCGCGCACCCCCGCCGCCGCGTACGCCGCCGGCGAGCCGTTCGCCGCCCGTGCGCCGCAGCACCTGCCCCGCGCGCGTGCCTGGGCCGCCGAGGCGGCGGCGGGCATGGACGCCGGGGTCCGGGTCTCCCTGCGCCTCGACCTGTCCGGGTACGAGCTGTTCGACACCGACCGGGAGGGCGGCGAGGAGCGGCAGGCCGCCGCCGCGCTCCTCCAGGTGCACAGCCTCGCCGACCCGTCGCTCGTCGTGGACGCGGCCGAGCTGTGGACGGGCGCGGGCGACGAGCACTTCGGGCCGCGTGCCCGGATCGACACCGTCCTGGCGCTGCGCCGCGCCGCGCGCGTATGGCCGCCGCTGGCCCGGCTGCTGGAGCGGGAGGTGCCCGATGTGCTCTCCCTCACCGAGGACGAGCTGTACGAGCTGCTGGGCCCCGCCGCCGCCCGGCTCGGCGCGGCGGGCGTCACCGTCCACTGGCCCAGGGAGCTGGCCCGGTCGCTGACCGCCGCCGCGGTCGTCCGGCCCGCGCCGGGCTCGGCCACCGACGGCACGGCTTTCTTCGACAGCGAGCAGCTGCTGAGGTTCAACTGGCAGCTGGCGCTGGACGGCGACCCCCTCACCGAGCGCGAGATGGACGCCCTCGCCGAGGCGCACCGCCCCATCGTGCGGCTGCGCGACCAGTGGGTGGTGGTCGACCCCGCGCTCGTACGCAAGGCGCGCAAGCGCGAGCTGGGGCTGCTGGAGCCGGCCGACGCCCTCGCCGTCGCACTCACCGGCACCGCCGAGGTGGACGGCGAGACGGTCGAGGCCGTCCCCGCCGGTGCGCTCGCCGCGCTGCGCGACCGGCTCATGGCCGGCCCGGCCGACGTGACCCAGCCCCCGGGGCTGGACGCCACCCTGCGCGACTACCAGCTCCGCGGCCTCGCCTGGCTGGACCTGATGACCTCCCTCGGCCTCGGCGGCTGCCTCGCCGACGACATGGGCCTCGGCAAGACCGTCACGCTGATCGCCCTCCACCTGCGCCGCGCCCACCGCGCCCCCACCCTCGTCGTCTGCCCGGCCTCCCTCCTCGGCAACTGGCAGCGGGAGATCACCCGCTTCGCGCCCGGTGTCCCCGTGCGCCGCTTCCACGGCACCGACCGCACCCTGGAGGGACTGGACGGCCCGGACGGCGGCGGCTTCGTCCTCACCACGTACGGCACCATGCGCACCAGCGCCGAGAAGCTGGCCGCCCAGCGGTGGGGGATGGTCGTCGCCGACGAGGCCCAGCACGTGAAGAACCCGTTCTCGGCCACGGCCAAGGCCCTGCGCACCATCCCCGCGCCGGCGCGCGTCGCGCTCACCGGCACCCCCGTCGAGAACAACCTCTCCGAGCTGTGGGCGCTGCTCGACTGGACGACACCGGGGCTCCTCGGGCCGCTGAAGGCATTCCGCTCCCGCCACGCCCGCGCCGTCGAGAACGCCGAGCAGATCGAGAACGACGAGGCGGTCGAGCGCCTCGCCCGGCTGGTGCGGCCCTTCCTCCTGCGCCGCAAGAAGTCCGACCCGGGCATCGTGCCGGAGCTGCCGCCCAAGACGGAGTCCGACCACCCCGTCGCCCTCACCCGCGAGCAGGCCTCCCTCTACGAGGCGGTCGTACGGGAGACGATGGCGCAGATCGAGGGAGCGGAGGGCATGGCCCGCCGTGGCCTGATCATGAAGCTGCTCACCTCCCTCAAGCAGATCTGCAACCACCCCGCGCAGTACCTGAAGGAGGAGCCGGCGCGGCTCGCCGGCCGCTCCGGAAAGCTGGCCCTCCTCGACGAGCTGCTCGACACGATCCTGTCCGAGGACGGCTCGGTGCTGGTCTTCACCCAGTACGTGTCCATGGCGCGGCTCCTCACCGCCCATCTGGCCGCCCGCGCGGTGCCGGCCCAACTGCTGCACGGGGGGACGCCGGTGCCCGAGCGGGAGCGGATGGTGGACCGCTTCCAGTCCGGCGAGGTCCCGGTGTTTGTGCTGTCCCTCAAGGCAGCGGGCACCGGCCTCAACCTGACCCGCGCGGGCCATGTCGTGCACTACGACCGCTGGTGGAACCCCGCGGTGGAGGAACAGGCCACCGACCGGGCCTACCGCATCGGCCAGACCCAGCCGGTCCAGGTCCACCGGCTCATCGCCGAGGGGACGGTGGAGGACAGCATCGCCGAGATGCTCCGCAGCAAGCGCGCCTTGGCCGACGCCGTGCTCGGCTCCGGGGAGGCGGCCCTGACGGAGCTCACCGACCGGGAGCTCGCCGACCTGGTCTCGCTGAGGAGGCCGTCATGAGGAGGCCGTCATGACCCCGCACCGTACGCGCCCGGGCGGCTCGCGCCGCGTGCCGCTCCACGACGACCACCGCCGTACGTTCCCGCAGCTCGCCCCGGCGCAGGACGCCGAGGGGCGGTTCGCCGCCACCTGGTGGGGCAACGCCTGGGTGCGGGCCCTGGAGGACACCGCCCTGGACCCGGCGCGCCTCGCCCGCGGGCGGGCCTACGCGGCCGGGGGCCATGTGGACGCCATCACCGTGACGCCGGGCCGGGTCGTCGCGTACGTCCACGGCAGCAGGCCGCGCCCGTACCGCGCGGAGATCCGGCTGCGGGTGCTCCGCGACGACGACTGGGAACGCTTCCTGGACGTGGCCGCGGCCCGCCCGGACCACATCGCGGCCCTGCTCGACAAGGACGTGCCGCAGGCCCTGGCCGCCGTCGCGGACCTGCTGCCCGGCCGCGGCGACCTGATCCCCGACTGCTCCTGCCCCGACCACGGATACCCCTGCAAACACGCGGCCGCCCTGTGCTACCAGGCGGCGCGGCTCCTGGACGAGGACCCGTTCGTGCTGTTCCTGATGCGGGGCCGCGGCGAACAGGAGATCCTCGCGGCACTCAGCCACCGCAACGCCACCCGCGCCGCCGCCGAGACGAGCGCGGAGCCCCCGCGGATGCCGACCGTTCCGGCGCGGGAGGCGCTGGCCGCCGCGTCCGGCGCCGTCACCGCACCCGGTGCCGGTCCCGGGGGCCTCGCACTCGCCCTGCCGCCGCCGCTGCCGGTCCCGGAGCACCCCGGGCGCCCGCCCGCCTACCCGGAGGATCCGGACGGCCCCGACCCGCTGGCCCTGGAGCTGCTCGCCACCGAGGCGGCGGCCCGCGCGCACGCCTTCCTGACCACGGGCCGGGACCCCGTGGCCGCGCTCACGCCCTGGCAGGACGCCGTGCGCCTCGCCGCCGCCCACCCCGGCTCGGGCCTGACGGCCGCCACCCGCGCCCTGTACCGCGACCTCGCCGCCGCGCTGGACCGCACCCCCGCCGACCTGGCCCGCGCGGTCGCCGCCTGGCGCCAGGGCGGCCCGGCGGGCCTCGCCGTCCTGGAGGAGGCCTGGGATCCGCCCGCCGGCCCCTTCGACCGGGCGCGCCCGGCCCTGATCGCCGCCGACTTCCCGCACTTCCGCCCCTGGCGCAACCGCCTGTCGAGCCGCTCCCTCCAACTGCGCTACGGCCGCGACGGCCTCTGGTACGGCTACGAATCCGACCCGGACCGCGAGGACTGGTGGCCGCGCGGCACCCCCGACGCAGACCCCGTCGGCGCACTCGCCGACCTGCTCGGGCGCTGATGGGTAGGCTGCCGTGCATACGGGGAAACGACCACGAAGGGGGCCTGGTGGAAGCCGAGTTGGTAGCACTGGCGACGGCGGGGGCGACCGCGCTCGTCCAGCAGATGGTGGGCGAGACCTGGGAGCAGGCCAAGGGCCGGATCGTCGCGTTCTTCGCCCGCCGCGCGGGCACGGACCCGGAGGCGGTGACGGCGGAACTGGACGCGGTACGGGCGGAACTGCTCGCCGCCGAGGAGACGGGCGACGAACGCACGACGGCCGACGCCCAGGCCGAAGCGCGCACCGAATGGCGGGCTCGTATGCGACGAACCCTCCAGGCGGACCCGGAGGCGGCGGGGGAGCTGCGGGCGATGCTCGACGAGCTGCTCCCCGCGCTCCCGGCCGCAGGGCCGACCACCACAACACACAACAGCATCACCGGGGGGATCCAGCACGGCACCGTGATCCAGACCGGTTCCATCGGCAGCCTGAACCTCGGCGCTCAAGGCGTCTGACCCCCTCCAGTTGGGCCGTGATCGGCGAGACGCGGAACAGCGTGAGCGGAAGCGCACGGGTGGACACCTGGTCGTACAGGCAGGTCACATCGGCGAGCTGCACCAACATCACCACGACCACCACCACGTCGCGCCACCGCCCGCGGAGCTCACGGGGAGCAGGAGCGTTTCGATGAAGCGGTGGCCGCAATCGAGGCGGCGGTCGACGCGGCGGCCGCCCTCGGTGACGGCACGCGCCAACGACTACGGGGTCAGGCTCCAGACCTGGCCTGCCCGCTGCTCGCTGCCTGCTATGTGATTGTTCATCCTGCTCTGCGTCGATTTCGCATCTATGCCGTTCCGCTCAACTGGCTCCGGCGCACCCGTCGTCGGCAAGCCGGCGATCGTACGTGAGTGCGCCAGCCGGCCCAGCGGCTCCCCTGATCGCGCGCTCACCGCGTGCCCCCCGAGTGCGACCCGTAGAGGACATGTGAGGGTTCGATTAGGCCACCACTCGATGGGGTGAATGGCGGATGCGACATAACCCGCCTTGACTGTAAGGCGTTAATTCCGGTGCGGGCGGGTGCCCGTGAAAGTCTCCGGAAGGCAGGAAGCCATGAGGCACACTCGCCGAAATGGTCTGGCCACCCTGGTGGCCACCAGCGGCGCGCTCGCTCTGGCGGCGGGTTATGCGTACGCCGACTCCGAGGCGGCCGGCGCTGCGGTCGACTCGCCGGGGCTGGTCTCCGGCAACAGCGTGCAGTTGCCGGTGGACGTCCCGGTCAATGTCTGCGGCAACACCGTCAACGTGGTCGGGCTCCTCAACCCCGCGGCCGGCAACACGTGCGCGAACAACGGCGGCGGGAAGTCGTCCCACAAGGACCAGGCGGCCACCCCGCACGGCGGCAGCGGCAGCGGTGGCGGTAGCAACAGCGGAAAGGGCAGCGGGAACAGCGGCGGTGCGTCCGCCGAAGGCGTCACCAAGGGGTCCCCCGGAGTGATCACGGGCAACGGCGTTCAGCTGCCCTTCGACCTGCCGGTCAACGTCAGCGGCAACTCCGTCAACTTCGTCGGCATCCTCAACCCCGTCTTCGGCAACGCCTCCAGCAACGGCGGTGGCAAGACCCCCGTCACGCCGCCGACGCCCCCGAAGGGCGACGAGCCTGCCCAGCCCCCGAAGCCGGGGGCGTCGAAGCCGGAGGAGCCGTCCGCCGCGGGGCCCGCCCCGGCGCCCGACACCCGTCCCGCGCTGGAGACCAGCACGACGCCGCTGGCCGAGACCGGCGCCGACGGCGGCCTGCTCGCCCTCGGCGGTGCCGCCATGGGCCTGATGCTCGGCGGCGCCGTCCTCTACCGCCGTTTCCACGGCCCCGCGACGCACGCGGGCGTCTGAGCCGGTCGGGCCCGGCACCGGCGCGGAGGTTCACCGCCGCCAGGACCCCAGCATCGCGTCGATCGCCGGTGCTACGCGGGTACGGGCCTGGTGGCGGGGGACGCCACGCATCAGCAGCGTGTCGTACTCGGTGTCGACGTGCCGCACCGACGCCCGCACCGCCGCGGTCACCGCACCCTCGTCCAGGGCCCGCCCCGCCGCCGTACGCCCGACGCGCCCGCTGCCGCGCAGGGAGGCGTGCGCCGCGATGCCGACGGCCCGCTCCGGCGGGCAACCCGGGAACAGCCGCAGGATCTCGGCGGCCAGAGCGGCCGTGAACCGCTCGTCCTCGGCCGCCCGCCGCTCCGCGTCCCTCGCCCTGCGGCGGGCACGCGCCTCCGCGTCCGCGAGGCACGCGGCCTCGGCCCGCGCCAGGGCCGCCTCCTCCACGAGGATGCCCTGGCGTTCGTAGCGCGTACGGCGCCGGTTGTGGCGTACGACCACGGCCCACAGCCCGCTCGCCTCGCGGGCGCGGCGGGTGAGCGCCGCGTCGCCGCGCGGCAGGTAGACCAGGTGGCCGAGGTCGGCGCAGTCCAGGCAGAGCGGCGCGTGGAACTCCAGGACCATCCGGGACAGCGGGCCGCCGCGGCACTCCGCGCAGTGGCGGCGTCGCCGCAGCGGCTCGATCACCACGATCGGGGCCGGTACGGACATCTCAGCGCCCGCTCAGCGCACGCTCGGCGCCGCCGCCTCGATGAACGCGGCCAGTGCCTCGACCGCCCGCTCCGAGCGCCGCTCCCGGTCCGCCTCGTCCCTCGCCTCGTGCATGCAGTTCGTCACCTCGAAGGTCTCCTCGGCCAGTCGTACGATCGCGGGGTCGTCGCACACCAACTGCACTCGCACCAGGGCCTGCCGGGCCGTGGCCCGCCGCTCGTACGACTCCATGCGTGTGCTCTCCGCGTGCGAGCCGTTCCGGCGGTACCAGCGTGCGTTCTGTGCCCGCCGGTACTCCACAACGGCGTCGGCGAACGCGCTGTACGTCGCGATCCGTTCCTGACGGAGCTGTTCCGCGCGGGCGAGCGTCGCGGTGCGCTGTGCCGCCCGCCCCTGGAAGAAGTGCGTGACCACCGCGCCGAGCAGTGTGCCGATCACCGCGATCAGCGCCGTCTCCATCGCTGCCTCCCCCTTCGGTCCCCGCTCCGCGTACGGTCGTTCCGCGACCGTTCCGGACTTGTTCCGCACCCTATTACGCCCATGTGGGCTCCTGCCTCGGAGAGCATGGGGGCGTGAGACTCGAACCGATCACCTGGGAACGGCTGGCCGACCGGCTCGCCGCGCACGTGGACGGGCTGCGTCCCGGCGACGGAGGGCCCTGGCTCAAGGTCGGCGTCGACGGGCCGCCCGCCGCCCGTCCCGACGAGCCGGCCGCGCTGCTGACCGAGGCGCTGCGGCTGCGCGGCCGGGCGGTGGTGGTCGTCGGCACCGAGGGCTTCCTGCGCCCGGCGTCGCTGCGGTACGAGTACGGCAAGGAGGACCCGGACTCGTACTACAGCGGCTGGTTCGACACCAACGCGCTGTGGCGCGAGGTCTTCACGCCGCTGGAGCCGGACGGCAGCGGACGCGTACTGCCGGACCTGTGGGACCCGGTGGCGGACCGCGCCACGCGCAGCCCGTACACCCGACTCCCGCCGGGCGGTGTGCTGGTGCTGCACGGTCCGTTCCTGTTCGGGCACTGGTTTCCATTCGACCTGACGGTGCACCTGCGCCTGTCGCGGGGCGCCCTCGCCCGGCGTACGGCGGAGGCGTGGACCCTGCCCGCCTTCGACCGCTACGAGGCCGAGGTCGGGCCCGTGGAGACGGCGGACGTCGTCGTCCGCGCGGACGATCCCCGCCACCCCGCCTGGACCGGCGTCCCGCAGTAGCCCGCGCTTTCTTCCGCTTCCACCTCGCCCTCGCCCTCGTCCTCACCCTCGTCCTCACCGTCCCGCCGGCCGGCCGCCCGGCACCGTCACCGCCTCCGCGCCCGCGCGGCAACCCGCCGACGCCGCTCCGGCCGGGGACGCGCCGGAGAGGCGGGCGGCCAGGAACGCGCCCGTGAAGGCGTCGCCCGCGCCCGTCGAGTCGATCGCCCGCACCCGCGGCGCCGAGGCGCGGGCGACGACGCGTCCGGACGCCGCCACCAGCGCGCCCGCCGCGCCGAGGGTCACCGCGACCAGCGGGAAGCCGTGGCTGAGCTTGGCCGCGGCGTCCGACGGGTCGGGCAGGCCCGTCAGCAGCGCGGCCTCGTCGGCGTTGGGCAGCAGCACGTCCGCGCCCTCCACCGCCGCCAGGAATCGGGCCACGCCGAACTCCGCGAGGAACCCCGCCGACGCCGGGTCCACGCTCACCGGGACGCCCCGCTCCCGCGCCGCCGCCAGGGCCAGGGACGCAGCCTCCCGGCTGGGCCCCGCGAAGAAGAGATACCCGGACAGATGTACGTGTGACACACCCTCCAACAGGCTTGGCGACCAGTCGCCACGGTTCAGCCGCAGCGCCGCCCCGCTGTCCGTGAGGAACGTCCGCTCGGCGGTCGCGTCGACCAGCGCCACGACGGTCGCGGTCGGCGCCTCCTCGTCCCGTACGAGCAGGGGCCGCACCCCGGCCGCCCGCAGCCGCTCCTCGTGCCAGGAGGCCCAGTCGGTGCCCACCCGTGCCAGGATCCGCACGTCGGGCCGGCCCGAACGCGCGGCCCAGCACGCGACGTTGCCGCCGGCGCCGCCGGGCAGGGTCCGGATCTCCGCCGCCGTGTCGGTCGCCCGCGCCGGCGGCGTACGGTGCCGGACCACGACATCGGTGACCACGTCACCGACCACGAGCAGCGCGTCGCTCATCGCACGGGATCAGCCGCAGCCGCAGCGGCGGTCGGTGCCGCGGACGCTGCCGCCGCGATGCGCGCAGCCAGCCGCACATTGCCGCGCACCGCCGCGATGTTGGCCTCCAGGGACGCGCCGCCGGTGTGCCGCATCAGGTACTCCAGCAGGAACGGTGTCACCGCCTGCCCGGTGATCCCCCGCTCCCGGCACGCGTCCAGCGCCTCCGCCAGCACCCGGTCGTGCACCTCCGGGTCCAGCTGCTCCGCCTCCGGCACCGGATTGGCGACGATCAGCGCCGCCTCGGCCCCGGCCCCTGAGCCGGAACCAGAACCGGAACCGCCGAGGGCGTCCTGCGCCCGCATCACCGCCGCCACTTCCTGCGGCGACCGCACCGTCCAGTCGACCGTCTCCCCGGAGGACGTCAGATAGAAGCCGGGGAAGTGCCCGGTCCCGTATCCGAGGATGCCCACGCCCAGCGTCTCCAGCCGCTGGAGCGTCGCCGGGACGTCCAGGATCGATTTGACCCCCGCGCACACCACCGTGATCCGCGTCCGCGCCAGCAGGCGCAGGTCCGCCGACTCGTCCTGCGTGTGCGCCCACTCCCGGTGCACGCCGCCGAGCCCGCCGGTCGCGAAGACCCGGATGCCCGCCCGCGCGGCCAGGAACGCCGTTGCCGACACGGTCGTCGCCCCGCTCGCCCCCGTCGCCAGCGCGGGGGCCAGGTCCCGGTGCCCGAGCTTCCGTACGCCGGGATCCGTCGCCAGCCGCTCCAGGCCGCTCTTGTCGAGCCCGATGCGCGCCACACCGTCCAGGACGGCGATGGTGGCCGGAACCGCACCACCCTCCCGTACGAGCGCCTCCAGCTCCTCCGCCACCGCCAGGTTGCGCGGGCGGGGCAGTCCGTGGGCGATGATCGTCGACTCGAGCGCCACGACGGGCCGGTGAGCCGTCAGGGCCTCTCGTACCTCTTCGGACAACACCACTGTGGTCTCTGGCATGTCCCCATCCCTGGCGCGGCGGCGACCCCCGCAAACCTGGACCCTCGGCCCGGACCCTCAGCCCGCCCCGGTCACCCGGGACGCTTCGGCGAGCGCAGCGCCAGCACGGCGAGCGGCAGCAGCAGGCACGCGCCGACCGCGTTCAGCCAGCCGTACCCGGCCTGGGCGACGATCAGGCCGGCCGCCGCACCCCCGATGCCCGCCGACGTGTTCATCGTCAGGTCCGACAAGCCTTGGACGGCGGCGCGCGCCGCCTGCGGCACCGAGTCCGTCAGGAGCGCCGAGCCGGAGACCAGGCCCGCGGACCAGCCGAGGCCCAGCAGGAAGAGCCCGGCGGCCGTACGGACGTGACTGCCCCCCGCCGTACCGGCCAGCAGGGCCGCGCAGGACAGCAGCCCGACCGCCAGGCCGATGACCGACAGCCTGCCGAGCTTGTCCGACAGCCATCCCATCACGGGCGAGAACGCGTACATGCCCGCGATGTGGCCGCTGATGACGAGCCCGATCAGCTGGATGCCGGCGCCGTGGTGGCTGAGCGCCACGGGAGTCATCGACATGATCGAGACCATCGCGGTGTGCGAGGCCGCCACCGTCACCAGCGCGAGCCGGGCGCGCGGGGACTCCCGCACCGCCCGGAAGCCCGCCTTCAGGGAACGGCCCTCCGGTTCCGTGTCCTCCGCGGAGCCGGCCGCCAGCGCCCGCGCGGTCAGCAGCGGGTCGGGCCGCAGCAGCGCCGCGACCATCACCGCCGAGACCAGGAAGACCCCGGCCGCCCACAGGAAGGGGCCCGCCGCCGCGGGGATGCCCATCCCGGCGACGCTCCGCCCCGCCGGTGCGGCGATGTTCGGGCCCAGTACCGCGCCGATCGTGGTGGCCCACACGACCGTGGAGATGGCCCGCGCGCGCCGCTCCGGCTCGGCCAGATCGGCGGCCGCGAAACGGGCCTGGAGGTTCGCCGACGACCCGGCGCCGAACCCCGCCATGCCCACGAGCAGCAGCGGAAAGCTCCCGACGACCGCCGCGACCACCACCACACCCGCGCCGACCGCCCCCAGCACGTACGCCAGGACCAGTCCGGGCCGCCGCCCGCGCGCGGTCATCAGCGCCGCCAGCGGCATGGACAGCAGCGCCGTTCCGGCCACCATGGCCGTGGGGGCGAGCCCGGACAGCGCCTCCGTCCCGCTCACCTCCTGCGCCAGTACGGAGGCGAGCGCGATGCCGATGGCCACCCCCAGCCCGCCCAGGATCTGGCTGACGATGAGGACGGCCGCGGTCCGCCGCCGCAGGGAGGGCAGCTCGGCCACCGCGACCGGCACGGAAGCGGACGTCGGCGCCGGCACGGGAGCGTCGGGTATACCGGAGGGTGGTCCGGAGGATGTAGTCACCGCGGCAGTTTGTCACCCCTTACATCATCGGACCAGATCCGAAGAGCCGTGGCGGTCGCCACACCCCGTCCGCCAGGTCCCCGGTCCGCGCGGGCAGGGCCGCCCTCCATGCCGACCACCGTACGACCCGCCACTGACAGCGCCACCCGGCGCGTGGTCGCGGTGTGAATCTTTGTTTGGTACGACTCCGGCCATAGCCTCGCACCCCTACCAGCGGGTACACATGGCACGACCAGCAGGACAGCACCACGACGACAGACCACGTACGAGGCTTGGCAGGCGGCGGGGCACAAGGGGCGAAGGGCTTACGGGTATGCCGGGTATGCAGGGCACAGTCGACGGATTCAGCTACGGACTGGTCACGCCCGTGGCCGCCTATCTGATGGCCTGCCTCGGCGGCGCGCTCGGTCTGCGCTGCACCACCAGGTCGCTGCGCGACGGCGGGCGCTTCCGGCTCGGCTGGCTCGCCCTCGGCGCCACCTCCATCGGCTCCGGCATCTGGACCATGCACTTCATCGCGATGATGGGCTTCAGCGTCCAGGAGTCGCCGATCGGCTACGACAGGCTCACCACCTTCGCCAGCCTCGCCGTCGCGATCGTCATGGTCGGCATCGGCATCTTCCTCGTGGGCTACCGCGGCGCGACCGCGATGGCCCTCGTCACCGGCGGCACCATCACCGGGCTCGGCATCGCCACCATGCACTACCTCGGCATGGCCGGAATGCGGCTCCAGGGCCGGATCGAGTACGACACGCTCACCGTCGCCCTCTCGGTCGTGATCGCGGTGGTGGCGGCCACGGCCGCGCTCTGGGCGGCGGTATCGGTCCGCGGTTTCACGGCCACCCTGGGCGCCAGCCTGGTCATGGGCGTCGCGGTCACCGGCATGCACTACACGGGCATGGCCGCGGTCGACGTCCACCTCCACGGCGACGGCCAGGTGCCGGGCACGGAGAACACCACCGCGCTCCTCGCCCCGATCCTGATCGGCCCGGCGGCGTTCCTGCTGCTCGCCGGGATCGTGGTGCTCTTCGACCCGCTGCTGGTCCTGGGCGAGCCCGGCGGGCGGCGGCCCGCCGTCCGCCCTCCGCACCGGCACGGGGCGCCGGCCCGGCTCCACGGCCGCCGGGCCGACGAGTTCCACCAGGACCACCAGGACCACCGGAGCTACGGGAGCCACGCCTACGGCGAGCCGGCCAACTGGTCGGCGGCCCGTCCGCCCCGCCGCAGCGAGCGCTCCCGCCACCGCTGACCCCGCGGGCGGCCCCCGACTGTCAGTGGTGAGTCGTACGGTTGTTGCATGCGGCCCGTTTCCAAGATCGAACGTTCGGTGGCGCCCTTCGAGGTCGTCAGCCCCTACCAGCCCAGCGGCGACCAGCCCACGGCCATCGCCGACCTGGCCCGCCGTATCCAGGCGGGCGAGAAGGACGTCGTCCTGCTCGGCGCGACCGGCACCGGCAAGTCGGCGACGACCGCCTGGATGATCGAGAAGCTCCAGCGCCCCACCCTCGTGATGGCGCCGAACAAGACGCTGGCCGCGCAGCTGGCCAACGAATTCCGCGAGCTGCTGCCGAACAACGCCGTGGAGTACTTCGTCTCGTACTACGACTACTACCAGCCCGAGGCGTACGTCCCCCAGTCGGACACCTACATCGAGAAGGACTCCTCCATCAACGAGGAGGTCGAGCGGCTGCGCCACTCCGCCACCAACTCGCTGCTCACCCGGCGCGACGTCGTCGTGGTCGCCTCCGTCTCCTGCATCTACGGCCTCGGTACGCCGCAGGAGTACGTGGACCGGATGGTCCCGCTCAAGGTCGGCGAGGAGATCGACCGCGACGAGCTGCTGCGCCGCTTCGTCGACATCCAGTACACGCGCAACGACCTCGCCTTCACCCGCGGCACCTTCCGGGTGCGCGGCGACACCATCGAGATCTTCCCGGTCTACGAGGAGCTCGCCGTCCGCATCGAGATGTTCGGCGACGAGATCGAGGCGCTGTCCACGCTGCACCCGCTCACCGGCGAGGTCATCAGCGACGACCGGGAGCTCTACGTCTTCCCGGCCAGCCACTACGTGGCGGGCCCGGAGCGCATGGAGAAGGCGATCAACGGCATCGAGCGCGAGCTGGAGGTGCGCCTGGCCGAGCTGGAGAAGCAGGGCAAGCTGCTGGAGGCGCAGCGGCTGCGCATGCGCACCACGTACGACATCGAGATGATGCGCCAGATCGGCTCCTGCTCCGGCATCGAGAACTACTCGATGCACTTCGACGACCGCGAGCCCGGCTCCCCGCCCAACACCCTCCTCGACTACTTCCCCGAGGACTTCCTCCTCGTCATCGACGAGTCCCATGTCACCGTCCCGCAGATCGGCGCCATGTACGAGGGCGACGCCTCGCGCAAGCGGACGCTGGTCGACCACGGCTTCCGGCTGCCGTCCGCGCTCGACAACCGGCCGCTGAAGTGGGAGGAGTTCCAGGAGCGGATCGGCCAGACCGTCTACTTGTCGGCGACCCCCGGACAGTACGAGCTGTCCCGCTCGGACGGCTTCGTCGAGCAGATCATCCGCCCCACCGGCCTCGTCGACCCCGAGGTCGTCGTCAAGCCCACCGAGGGGCAGATCGACGACCTGGTGCACGAGATCCGGCTGCGCACCGAGCGCGACGAGCGCGTCCTGGTCACCACCCTCACCAAGAAGATGGCCGAGGACCTCACCGACTACTTCCTGGAGCTGGGCATCCAGGTCCGCTATCTGCACAGCGACGTCGACACCCTGCGCCGCATCGAGCTCCTGCGCGAACTGCGCGCCGGTGACTACGACGTCCTGGTCGGCATCAACCTGCTCCGCGAGGGCCTGGACCTGCCCGAGGTGTCCCTGGTGGCCATCCTGGACGCCGACAAGCAGGGCTTCCTGCGCTCGGGCACCTCGCTGATCCAGACCATCGGCCGCGCCGCGCGCAACGTCTCCGGCCAGGTCCACATGTACGCGGACACCGTCACGCCCGCCATGGCGCAGGCCATCGACGAGACCAACCGGCGCCGCGAGAAGCAGGTCGCGTACAACAAGGCCAACGGCATCGACCCGCAGCCGCTCCGCAAGAAGATCAACGACATCGTGGCCACCATCGCGCGCGAGGAGGTCGACACCGAGCAGCTGCTCGGCACCGGCTACCGCAAGTCCAAGGACGGCAAGGGCGCCAAGGCGCCGGTGCCCTCCCTCGGCGGCGCCACGGCGGCCAAGGCCGGCAAGGGCGGCAAGGCGGCCAAGGCCGCCTCCAAGGGCGCGCTGGTCAGCGACCGCCCCGCGGCCGAACTGGCGGGCATCATCGAGGAGATGACCGACCGGATGCGGGCCGCCGCCGCGGAGCTGCAGTTCGAGGTGGCCGCGCGGCTGCGCGACGAGGTGAGCGAGCTGAAGAAGGAGCTGCGGCAGATGAAGGAGGCGGGCATCGCCTGACGCCCCCACAGCCGGCCGACCCCGCAGCCGGTCGGCTGCCGCACTGCCACAGCCGGTCCGCCGCGACGCACGAGTGAGGCGAATGACGCCGCGGCGACCGGCTGTGTTGCAACACCGCCACAAAAGAGGGCCGCGCCTGCTGCGGTCCCGGCCGTTCTGCGTAGGGTGCTGGCAACCGCACTCGCAGACGGTCGCGGGGGAACGCAACGAGAGGGGACAGCGGTGACGGTCAACATGACCAAGGGTCAGGCCATCAACCTGCAGAAGAGCGACGGAGGCACCCTGACCGCCGTGCGGATGGGGCTCGGCTGGCAGGCCGCGCCGCGCCGCGGTCTGTTCGGTTCCCGCACCCGGGAGATCGACCTCGACGCCTCGGCCGTGCTCTTCGCCGACAAGCAGCCCATCGACGTGGTCTTCTTCCGCCACCTGGTCAGCGACGACGGCTCCGTGCGCCACACCGGCGACAACCTGGTGGGCGGCGCCGGCCAGGGCGGCGACGACGAGGCGATCCTCGTCGACCTCGAGCGCGTTCCCGTCCACATCGACCAGATCGTCTTCACGGTGAACTCCTTCACCGGCCAGACGTTCCAGGAAGTGCAGAACGCCTTCTGCCGCATCGTCGACGAGACGAACGGCCAGGAGCTCGCCCGCTACACGCTCGACGGCGGCGGCCAGTACACCGCGCAGATCATGGCCAAGGTGCACCGGGCCGGCTCCGGCTGGCAGATGACGGCTCTGGGCAACCCGGCCAACGGCCGTACGTTCCAGGACCTCATGCCGGCGATCGTGCCGCACCTGTAAGACCACGGCTCGTCGCCGCCCACGCGGCGACGAGCACCGCGTCCATCCGCAGCTCCCGGAGGCACCAGGTCGCCCCCGGGAGCTGCCGCAGCGTTCGAGCTGTCGCAGCTACGAGGGGGAACAGGCGCATGACGGCCGAGCTGGTCCGGGGACAGAACCATCCACTGCCCCACGCCCGACTCGAGATCCGGGTGTCGGCCGGCGAGCCGGTCATGGCCGGTGCCACGCTCGGCGACGAGGACGGCCGCGTCCACGGTCCCGAGTGGGTCGTCCACCCCGGAGCGCCCGCCCTGCCCGGTGTGGAGGTCTCCCGCCAGGCCGCCGCCGACCACCGGCTCGCCGTCGACCTCGACGCGCTGCCGGCCGCCGTCCACCGGGTCACGGTGCTGCTCGCCCTGCCCCTCGGCCTCGGCGGCCCGGACCGGTTCGGCGCCGTCGCCGCGCCCTTCGTCTCCGTCACCACCCTCGACGGCACCGGCATCGCCGACTACACCGTCACCGGTCTCGACCGCGAGTCCGCCGTCGTCGCCCTGGAGCTCTACCGCCGCCAGGAGGCGTGGAAGGTCCGCGCCGTCGGCCAGGGGTACGCGGGCGGCCTCACGGCGCTCCTCGCCGACCAGGGGCTCGACCCGGCCGCGGACCTGGCGGGAGCCATCCAGGAGGCCGTCGCGAAGGGCATGAGCCGCGCGGTGGCCGCGCCCCCGCCGCGTACCGTGCGGACCACGCGTACCGCCGACGGCGACCGCGCCCGCCGGGACGCGCCCGCGACGGCCGGCCCCATCGACTACACGCACCCCCGCCGCCAGGCCCCGCCGCAGCAGGCCGCCCCGGTCCCGGCGGCCTCGCGACAGCCCCCAGCGCCGGTGGCCGGCGACGCGTCGGGCTGGACCATGGAGGAGCGGCTCTACAACCAGGTCTGGGGCATGTTCGAGGACCTGGCCCGCACCACAGCCGCCTACCGCAGCGCCGTCGACTTCGCCGAGTCCCGCATGGACCAGGAGCTCGAGCGCGTCCTGTCCGACCCGCGCAGCCGTATCGGGGCCGGCGGCGACGCGGTACGGGCCGCCGCCCGCGCCAAGCACGACGAGCTGACCGCCCGGGCCCGCGAGGCGCTCGACCGGGACCTCGCGCAGCTCACCGCCGAGGCGCAGGTCGTCGAGCCCGCCCTGCCGCCCGCGTTCGCCGGCTGGGACAACCCCGTCTGGCACGCCTACCGCGTCCCCACCGAGGCCCCGATGGCCCTGCGCCTCGGTGACCTCCACCTCCCGGAGAGCCCGGAGCTGCGCATCCCGATGCTCGTACGGCTGCCGCTGGCGCGCGGTCTGTGGGTGGACAGCGGCCGCTCGGAGGCCGCCGAGGCCGCCGGCGTGGACGACGCCGTGCTGCGCCGGCTCGCCATGGACACGGCGGTGTCGCTCGCGGCGCGGATCGTCGCGGTCCATCCGGCGGGGGAGTACGCCGTCCACGTCATCGACCCGGCGGGCTCGGCGGCGGCCTCCCTCGCCCCGCTCACCGGCTCCGGCGTGCTCGCCGGGCCGCCCGCGTCCGGCGCCGGGGGAGTGTCCGACGTCCTCGGCCGGCTCACCGACCGCGTGGACCTGGTGCAGATGGCCGTCCGCGGCGGGGCGGCCGACTCCCTCCCGCCCGACCTGGACACCGCCGAGCAGCTGCTGATCGTCAACGACTTCCCGCACGGCTTCGACGACCGGGCCCTCACGCGGCTGCGCTACCTCGCCGACGAGGGCCCGGCCGTCGGCGTGCACCTGCTGATGGTCGCGGACCGCGACGACGCCCGGGCGTACGGCCCGGTGCTCGACCCCTTGTGGCGTGCGCTGCTGCGGGTCACGCCCGTCCCGGACGACCATCTCGCCGACCCGTGGGTGGGCCATGCCTGGACGTACGAGCCCCCTCGGGTCCCGGAGGGCAGCGGCATCCTGCGCCAGGTCCTGTCCCAGGTCGCCGACGCCCGCCCTTACAGGCGTCCCTGACCTGCACACTTGGGACTCCCTTTACTTTCCCCTTTACCTTCCTTTGGTGAATGCGGTACTGTTCTTTGCGCGGAGGGGAGTACTCCCACGTGCGGCGTTCCCGTCAATACGGACGGTCGGATCACGACCGGTCCCGGGGCGTCGGCCCGTGTGGCGTCCGGCGGTGAGAACCGGCGGGGCCTCGGGTGGAAGAGACCTCCGGCAGCGACGACGCTGATCAGTAGCCGTACGACGCCGGAGGCGCAGTGGACGTTTCAATGAACCTGTGGGTGGCGACCGTTCTCGGTCTGTCCATCCTGATCGCGGCCGACTTCTTCATCGGGCGCAAGCCCCATGACGTGTCGGTGAAGGAAGCGGGAACCTGGACGGTCGTCTGGATCGTCCTCGCCGCGCTGTTCGGTCTGGGCCTGCTCGTCTTCGGCGAGAGCCAGGCGTCCGGCGAGTTCTTCGCCGGTTACATCACCGAGAAGTCGCTCAGCGTCGACAACCTCTTCGTCTTCGTCCTGATCATGGCGAAGTTCTCGGTGCCGACCCACCTCCAGCAGCGGGTGCTGCTCATCGGCGTCCTGATCGCCCTGGTCCTGCGCGCGATATTCATCGCCGCCGGCGCCGCGATCATCGCCAGCTTCTCCTGGGTCTTCTACATCTTCGGCGCGTTCCTGATCTACACCGCCTGGAAGCTCATCCAGGAGGCGCGGGCCGACGAGCCGGAGGAGGAGTTCGAGGAGAACCGCCTCCTGAAGTCCATCGAGAACCGCTTCGGTGTCGCCGACCGGTACCACGGCACCAAGCTCTTCATCCGCAACAACGGCAAGCGCATCCTGACCCCGCTGATGGTCGTCATGCTCGCCATCGGCACCACGGACGTGCTGTTCGCGCTGGACTCCATCCCCGCGATCTTCGGCCTGACCCAGGACCCGTACATCGTCTTCACGGCCAACGCGTTCGCCCTGATGGGTCTGCGGCAGCTGTACTTCCTCATCGGCGGCCTGCTGAAGAAGCTGGTCCACCTGAGCTACGGCCTGTCGGTGATCCTCGGCTTCATCGGCGTGAAGCTGGTGCTCCACGCCATGCACGAGTCCGGGGTGCACGTCCCGGAGATCTCGATCCCGGTCTCGCTGGCCTTCATCTGCGCCGTGCTGATCATCACCACGATCACCAGCCTGATCGCCTCGAAGAAGCAGGCCGAGCGCGAGGCGGCCGCCGAGGCCGCCGCGGACAAGGACAGCGTCGAGGCCTGACGGCCGCTGTACGCGCCGCAGCAGGCACAGGCTCAGCCGGCCGGTACGGGTTCGCATGGCGACCCGCACCGGCCGGTGCTTGTGTGGACGGGGAACGGACCCGCACAGGCGGTGGTGGAAGGACCTGCGCTGAGCGGCCTCGTCACACCGTCGCCGACTCCCCGGCCGACTCCACGGCCTCGCCCCCGGCAGGCTCCGCCACCGGCTTTGGCCGTGTCTCCGGCAGCAGCGCGAAGCACCCGAAGCTCAGCAGCGCGATCCCGCTCAGATACGCCGCCACACCCCACGGCGGCCCGGCGCCCCCCGCCGCGGCCGTCGCCACGATCGGCGTGAGCGCGCCGCCCACCACCCCTGCCAGGTTGTAGCCGACCGCGGCACCGGTGCACCGCACCCTTGGCTCGTACAGCTCGGGCAGATACGCCGCCACCACGGCGAACGTCGTGATGAAGGCCAGCAGTGCGCCGGAGAACCCGAGGAACATCAGCAGCGGCCGCGCGGTGTGCAACAGCGCCACCATCGGGAACATCCACAGCGCGGACGCCGCGCAGCCCGCCAGGCACATGGGCCGCCGCCCGAAGCGGTCCCCCAGCACCGCGACGAACGGCGTCACCACGCCGCTGATCGCCACCGCCGCCATGATGCAGACCAGCATCACCGTACGGCTTACGCCGAGCCGCTCCGTGCCGTACGCCAGCGCCCAGGTGGAGACCGCGTAGAAGACGGCGTATCCGACCGCGAGCGCCCCGGCCGTCAGCAGCACCAGCCGCCAGTGGCCGCGCGCCACCTCCACCAGAGGGGCGTTCGCCCGCTTCCCCGTCTCGGCCATCTCCTCGAACTGCGGAGTCTCCCGCAGCGAACGGCGCAGCAGCAGCCCGCCGGCCGCCAGCACCCCGGCCGCCCAGAACGGCACCCGCCAGCCCCACTCCCGGAACTGGGCGTCGCTCAGCCCGACCGACAGGCCGAGGATCACCCCGTTCGCCAGCAGGAATCCCACCGGCGGCCCCACCTGCGGAAAGCTCGCCCACAGCGCCCGCTGCCGCTCCGGGGCGTGTTCCACCGTCAGCAGCACCGCCCCGCCCCACTCCCCGCCGAGCCCGAGCCCCTGCACGAACCGCAGCACGAGCAGCAGGACGGGAGCGGCCACGCCGAGCGTCGCGTACGTCGGTACGCAGCCGACCGCGACCGTGGCCGCGCCCGTCAGCAGCAGCGAGGCGAGCATCACCGGACGCCGCCCGTACCGGTCACCGATGTGTCCGAACAGCGCGGAACCGAGCGGGCGTGAGAGGAAACCGACCGCGAACGTGCCGAACGCCGCCAGCGTCCCGGCCACCGGCGAGAAGGTCGGGAAGAACAGCGGCCCCAGGACGAGCGCGGCGGCGGTCCCGTACACGAAGAAGTCGTAGAACTCGACCGCCGTCCCGGCGAGGGCGGCTAGGGCGAGCCGTCTCATGGACGGGTTCGTGGACGGGTTCGTGGACGGGTTCGTTTCCGAGTTCGCGGACGGAGCGGGTGCGGTGTGACTCTGGCGCATGCCGCGCCAACCACCCCGCGCACACCATGGTTACGCCGCGTCACGGGGCGCGCGGAAGCACACAGCGCGCACGCTCCCCACGGTGGTCACCAGCCGCGCTCGCGCCACTCCGGCAGATGCGGGCGCTCGTCACCCAGCGTGGTGTCCTTGCCGTGGCCCGGGTAGATCCAGGTCTCGTCCGGCAGGACGTCGAACAGCTTCGTCTCCACGTCCAGGATCAGGCTGGCGAAGGCGTCGGGGTCCTTGCGCGTGTTGCCGACGCCGCCGGGGAAGAGGCAGTCACCGGTGAAGACGTGGGGATGGCCGTGCGGGTCGTCGTAGATCAGCACGATCGAGCCGGGCGTGTGCCCCACCATCCGCCGCGCGGTGAGCTCGACCCGCCCCACGCGGAGCGTGTCCCCGTCCTCGACCGGCACGTCCGTCGGGACGTCGATGCCCTCGGCGTCGTACCGCCCGGCGTACGTACGGGCGCCGGTGGCCGCCACGACGTCGGCGAGCGCTTGCCAGTGGTCGTGGTGGCGGTGAGTGGTGACGACGGCGGCGATGCCGTCGTCACCGATCAGCCGGAGCAGCGTCCGCGGCTCGTTCGCCGCGTCGATCAGCAGCTGCTCGCCGGTGGTCCGGCAGCGCAGCAGGTAGGAGTTGTTGTCCATCGGGCCGACGGCGACCTTCGAGATGATCAGGTCCGTGAGCTCGTGCGCATCCGCGGGCCCGCCGACCCTGACCGCTCCGCTGTACGTCATGAACCCAGGCTATAGCGGCGGCAGCGCCGGGAGGGTGCCACCGCGGACCTCCAGGGCCGAGCCGTCGCGGCGGCCGGCGAGCCAGCCGAGGAGGTCGGCCGCCGGGCCCGAGACGGTCACCTCGGTGCCCTCCTCGCCGCCGGTGCGCCACTCCCGGCCACCGGCCAGCAGCCGGGTGGGCGGCACCGTCGCGTTGCCGGAGAACCGGTCGGCGAGGAACTCGATCTCCCGCTCCGTGAACTCCTGCGGAAGATCCTCCAGCTCGTAGCCGATGCCCAGGTCGACGTGGTGCAGTTCCACCTCGACGAGGCGGCGGAAGGGCACCCGGACGGCGCGGTCGGTCACGCCGTTGCGGAGCTCCACCGTCCGGTCCCAGTCGGCCGGGACTTCGCCCTCCGCCTGGAACCGCGCGGCGCTTTTCCGTACGTCGTCGAGCTGGGCGGCGAGCGGGCGCGGCGCGTCGCGCTCGATGTCGGCGTCGCGGGCCTCGGCACTCACGTACATCGGACGGCCCTGGAGAACATTCACGAGGGCGTCCGCGTTACGTGAGAGGTGGGCCAGCACATGGCCCCGGGTCCAGCCCGGCAGCCGGGAGGGCGCGGCGACGGCCGCGTCGTCCAGTTTGGTGGCCGCGGTGAGCAGCCGCTCGGTCGCCTCGCGTACAGAGGCCAGGTCATGCACGTGGTCGATCATGCCGCCGACCCTAGCGCCGCCACACGATCGGGTGAAGGTGGCTGAGGAAGGCCGGAAATCGAATGCGCGTGCTATACGCTCGGTGGAGGCATCCTTGAAAGTCAGGCACTCATCCGTTTGGCGGCCCCCCGTAGGCTTGAACAGTCTGGGACGGGGGCTGTGCCCCCGCTTCTCTCAAGAAAGGTGCGGACCGGCGTGGCCGACCGTCTCATCGTCCGTGGCGCGCGCGAGCACAATCTGAAGAACGTCTCGCTCGACCTCCCGCGTGACTCCCTCATCGTCTTCACCGGGCTCTCCGGGTCGGGCAAGTCCTCCCTCGCGTTCGACACGATCTTCGCCGAGGGGCAGCGCCGGTACGTCGAGTCGCTCTCCTCCTACGCCCGGCAGTTCCTCGGCCAGATGGACAAGCCGGACGTCGACTTCATCGAGGGCCTCTCCCCGGCCGTCTCGATCGACCAGAAGTCGACCTCGCGCAACCCGCGCTCCACGGTCGGCACCATCACCGAGGTCTACGACTACCTGCGCCTGCTCTTCGCGCGCATCGGCAAGCCGCACTGCCCCGAGTGCCGGCGCCCGATCTCGCGCCAGTCGCCGCAGGCCATCGTCGACAAGGTCCTCGAGCTGCCCGAGGGCAGCCGCTTCCAGGTGCTCTCGCCGCTGGTGCGCGAGCGCAAGGGCGAGTTCGTCGACCTCTTCGCCGACCTCCAGACCAAGGGCTACAGCCGGGCCCGGGTGGACGGGCAGACCATCCACCTCGCCGAGCCGCCCACGCTGAAGAAGCAGGAGAAGCACACCATCGAGGTGGTCGTCGACCGCCTGACGGTGAAGGACAGCGCCAAGCGCCGGCTCACCGACTCCGTGGAGACCGCGCTCGGCCTGTCCGGCGGCATGGTCGTGCTCGACTTCGTCGACCTCCCCGAGGACGACCCCGAGCGCGAGCGGATGTACTCCGAGCACCTCTACTGCCCGTACGACGACCTCTCCTTCGAGGAGCTGGAGCCCCGCTCCTTCTCCTTCAACTCGCCCTTCGGCGCCTGCCCCGAGTGCACCGGCATCGGTACGCGCATGGAGGTCGACCCCGAGCTCGTCGTCCCGGACGAGGAGCGCTCCCTCGACGAGGGCGCGATCCACCCGTGGTCGCACGGCCACACCAAGGAGTACTTCGGCCGTCTGATCGGCGGGCTCGCCGCCGCGCTGGGCTTCCGTACCGACATCCCGTGGGCCGGGCTGCCCGCCCGCGCCAAGAAGGCCCTGCTGTACGGGCACAAGACCCAGGTCGAGGTCCGCTACCGCAACCGGTACGGACGGGAGCGGGCGTACACCACCCCCGCCTTCGAAGGCGCCGTCTCCTTCGTCAAGCGGCGGCACAGCGAGGCCGAGAGCGACTCCAGCCGTGAGCGCTTCGAGGGGTACATGCGCGAGGTGCCCTGCCCCACGTGTGAGGGCACGCGCCTCAAGCCGATCGTCCTCGCGGTCACGGTCATGGAGAAGTCCATCGCCGAGGTCTCGGCGATGTCCATCAGCGAGTGCGCCGACTTCCTCGGCCGCCTCACGCTGAACGCCCGCGACAAGAAGATCGCCGAGCGCGTGCTGAAGGAGGTCAACGAACGGCTCCGCTTCCTCGTGGACGTGGGCCTGGACTACCTCTCGCTGAACCGCGCGGCCGGCACGCTCTCCGGCGGCGAGGCCCAGCGCATCCGGCTCGCCACCCAGATCGGCTCCGGCCTGGTGGGTGTGCTGTACGTGCTCGACGAGCCGTCCATCGGTCTCCACCAGCGCGACAACCACCGGCTCATCGAGACGCTCGTGCGCCTGCGCGACATGGGCAACACGCTCATCGTCGTCGAGCACGACGAGGACACCATCAAGGTCGCGGACTGGGTCGTGGACATCGGCCCGGGCGCCGGTGAGCACGGCGGCAAGGTCGTCCACTCCGGTCCGTTGAAGCAGCTGCTGACCAACAAGGAGTCGATGACCGGGCAGTACCTGTCCGGGAAGCGGGCCATCCCGACCCCCGACGTCCGGCGGCCCGTGGACCCGTCCCGCCGGCTCACCGTGCACGGCGCCCGCGAGAACAACCTGCGGGACATCGACGTCTCCTTCCCGCTCGGCGTGCTCACGGCGGTCACCGGCGTCTCAGGATCCGGCAAGTCGACCCTGGTCAACGACATCCTCTACACCCACCTCGCGCGCGAGCTGAACGGTGCCAAGTCGGTGCCGGGGCGGCACACGCGCGTGGACGGCGACGACCTCGTCGACAAGGTCGTGCACGTCGACCAGTCGCCCATCGGCCGCACCCCGCGGTCGAACCCGGCGACGTACACGGGTGTCTTCGACCACGTCCGCAAGCTCTTCGCCGAGACGATGGAGGCGAAGGTCCGCGGCTATCTGCCCGGCCGCTTCTCCTTCAACGTCAAGGGCGGCCGCTGCGAGAACTGCTCCGGTGACGGCACCATCAAGATCGAGATGAACTTCCTGCCGGACGTGTACGTCCCGTGCGAGGTCTGCCACGGGGCGCGCTACAACCGGGAGACCCTGGAGGTCCACTACAAGGGCAAGTCCATCGCCGAGGTGCTGGACATGCCGATCGAGGAGGCCCTCGACTTCTTCGAGGCCGTCCCGACGATCGCCCGCCACCTGCGCACCCTCACCGAGGTCGGCCTCGGATACGTACGGCTGGGCCAGTCGGCGCCGACGCTCTCCGGCGGCGAGGCGCAGCGCGTGAAGCTCGCCTCGGAGCTGCAGAAGCGGTCCACCGGGCGCACGGTGTACGTGCTGGACGAGCCGACCACCGGTCTGCACTTCGAGGACATCTCGAAGCTGATCAAGGTGCTGTCGAACCTGGTCGACAAGGGCAACACCGTGATCGTCATCGAGCACAACCTCGATGTCATCAAGACCGCCGACTGGGTCATCGACATGGGCCCCGAGGGCGGCAGCGGCGGCGGCCTGGTCGTCGCCGAGGGAACGCCCGAGCAGGTCGCGGGTGTCCCCGCCAGCCACACCGGCAAGTTCCTGCGGGACATCCTCGACCCGGAGCGCATCAGCGACGCGGTCCCGTCGGTGCCGTCGGCCCGCAAGCGCGCGCCGAAGAAGGCGGTCGCGGCGGCGGACGGTACGCCGCGCCGCAAGACGGCCACGGCCCGGACGACCCCGGCGAAGAAGACGGCGTCGGCCCGCGGCCGCGCCTCCTGACGCCCGGCCGCAGGCCGCGCCGCCCGGTGCCCCCTCCCCACACGGAAGGGCCACCGGGCGGCGCCGGTTTCACCGGTGCGGCAGCAGCGACTGTGGCAACTCCGCCGCGTACGGCGGCTCCGCGCCCGGGCGGGAGCAGGTGACGGCCGACGCGTGGGCCGCGAAGGTCAGGAGCGCCCGCCAGCCGTCGGCATCCAAGGAGTCCACGGCATCCGGGTCGCGGCCCGCCAGGCCGTGCAGCAGCGCGGCGTTCACCGTGTCGCCCGCGCCGATCGTGTCGGCGACCGCCACCGGCACCGCCGGCACCGAGACGTCCAGGCCGCGGGTGAACACCGACAGCCCCGACGCGCCACGGGTCAGCACCACCGCCGAGGGCCCCTTCGCCAGCCACTCCTCCGGCGAACCGCCCAGCCACCGGGCGTCCTCCTCGGAGAGCTTCAGCACCGACACATACGGCAGCCACCCCGCGAACCGCGCCCGGTAGGCGTCCGCGTCCGGAATCAGACCCGGCCGGACGTTCGGGTCCAGCAGTGTGAGCACCCCGCGCCCCGCCTCCCGCAGCAGCAGCGCCTCGTACGCGCTCGCGCCCGGCTCCAGCGCCAGCGAGCACGTCCCGAAGGAGACCGCCCGCACCCCCTCCGGCAGCCGCTCCGGCAGCGCGAAGAGCCGGTCGGCCGTGCCCTGCGCGTAGAACCCGTACCGCGCCGACCCGTCCGCCCCCACCGAGGCCACCGCCAGCGTCGTCGGCTCGGGACCGCGCTGTACGAGTCCGGTGGCGACGCCCGCGGCCCGCAGCCCCTCCAGCAGGGCCTCGCCGAAGGCGTCGGTGGAGATCCGGGAGCAGAAGGCGACGTCCGCGCCCAGCCGCCCCACCGCCACCGCGGTGTTGTACGGGCCGCCGCCCCGCCGCGGCACGAGCGGCGCGAGCGGACGGGCGGCCTCGGCACCGGGCTCGGGGACCAGGTCGATCAGGGACTCTCCTGCCACGACGATCACGGGCCGAACGTAACCCATCGCCGAGGGGCGGGACAGCCCCCGCGGAAGGGCCGCACATCTACGCGGGTATCGTCGGATCCGTACCGAGTCGGCGCGCACCGAGTGGTTCCTTCGCCGACGTCCCCTTCCGCCGTGAGACCCGTGGAGCGCCCATGTCCGGCCAGCCCGCAGCCCGCCGCACCGTGCTGAAAGGTGCCGCCCTCGCCGGGGCCGCCGGGCTGGGCGCCGCCGCCTGCTCCACCGAGTCCAAGCTCGGCCACGCGAAGACCCCGACCCCCACCGCCCCGGTCGACCTCGGCGCGGCGGACGAGGTGCCCGTCGGCGGCGCCAAGCTCTACCGCGAGCAGCGGCTGGTCGTGAGCTGCCCGGCCAAGGGCCAGTACAAGGCGTTCAGCGCCCAGTGCACCCACGCGGGCTGCGTCTTCGACAAGATCGAGGGCATCGAGGGCAACTGCCCCTGCCACGGCAGCCGCTTCGACGTCACGACCGGCAAGGCGCTCAAGGGCCCGGCGACCGCCGCGCTGCCGGAGGTCCCCGTCAAGGTCACCGACGGCAAGCTGGTCGCGGGCCCCGACGCGTAGCGCGACGGCCCCCGCGGGGCCTGTGAGCCCACCCGGAGTGTCAGTGGGCGCCAGTAGGGTGTGAGGCATGGCAGACCCCTCCAGCTACCGCCCCAAGCCGGGACAGATCCCCGACTCGCCGGGGGTCTACAAGTTCCGCGACGAGCACCGCCGGGTGATCTACGTCGGGAAGGCGAAGTCCCTGCGCCAGCGGCTCGCCAACTACTTCCAGGACCTGGCGGGCCTGCACCCGCGCACCCGGACCATGGTCACCACGGCCGCCTCCGTGGAGTGGACCGTGGTGTCGACGGAGGTCGAGGCGCTCCAGCTGGAGTACTCGTGGATCAAGGAGTTCGACCCCCGGTTCAACGTCAAGTACCGCGACGACAAGAGCTATCCCTACCTCGCCGTCACCCTCAACGAGGACTTCCCCCGCGTGCAGGTCATGCGCGGCCAGAAGCGCAAGGGCGTCCGGTACTTCGGCCCTTACAGCCACGCCTGGGCCATCCGCGACACCGTCGACCTGCTGCTCCGCGTCTTCCCGGTACGGACCTGCTCCGCCGGGGTGTTCAAGAACGCCGAGCGCACCGGCCGCCCCTGCCTCCTCGGCTACATCGGCAAGTGCTCGGCCCCCTGCGTGGGCCGGGTGAGCCCGGAGGAACACCGGGAACTGGCCGAGGAGTTCTGCGACTTCATGGCCGGCCGCACCGGCACGTACATCCGCCGCCTGGAGAAGGACATGATGGTGGCGGCCGAGGACATGGAGTACGAGCGGGCCGCCCGGCTCCGCGACGACATAGAGGCCCTGAAGCGGGCCATGGAGAAGAGCGCCGTCGTCCTCGCCGACGCCACCGACGCCGACCTGATCGCCGTCGCCGAGGACGAGCTGGAAGCCGCCGTCCAGATCTTCCACGTCCGCGGCGGCCGGGTCCGAGGCCAGCGCGGCTGGGTCACCGACAAGGTGGAGGCGGTCGACACCGCGGGCCTGGTCGAGCACGCGCTCCAGCAGCTGTACGGCGACGAGACCGGCGACGCCGTCCCCAAGGAGGTCCTCGTCCCGGCCCTCCCCGAGGACGTCGATGCCGTCACCCAGTGGCTCACCGGCCGCCGCGGGTCGAACGTCTCCCTGCGCATCCCGCAGCGCGGCGACAAGAAGGCGCTGATGGAGACCGTGGGCCGCAACGCCCAGCAGGCCCTCGTCCTGCACAAGACCAAGCGCGCCAGCGACCTGACCACGCGCTCCCGCGCCCTGGAGGAGATCGCCGAGGCGCTGGGTCTGGAGACGGCCCCCCTGCGCATCGAGTGCTTCGACATCTCGCACTTCCAGGGCGAGGACGTCGTCGCGTCCATGGTCGTCTTCGAGGACGGCCTGCCCCGCAAGAGCGAGTACCGCCGCTTCCAGATCAGAGGCTTCGAGGGGCAGGACGACGTCCGCTCGATGCACGAGGTCGTCAGCCGCCGCTTCAAGCGGTACCTGGCGGAGCGCGAGCGGACCGGCGAGTGGGCGGTGGAGGAGCCCGACGGAGCCGCAGGCGGTGCCGACGGCACCACCCCCGGCACGGTCCCCGCACCCGGCGAGGCGCCGACCGCCCTCGGTCTCGCCGACGAGACCGGCCGGCCGAGGAAGTTCGCCTACCCGCCCCAGCTCGTCGTCGTCGACGGCGGACGCCCGCAGGTCGCGGCGGCCCGCCGCGCCCTCGACGAGCTCGGCATCGACGACGTCGCCGTCTGCGGCCTCGCCAAGCGCCTGGAGGAGGTCTGGCTGCCGGACGAGGAGGACCCGGTCGTCCTGCCCCGCAGCAGCGAGGGCCTGTACCTCCTCCAGCGCGTCCGGGACACGGCGCACGACTTCGCCATCCGCTACCAGCGCAGCAAGCGCTCCAAGCGGATCAGGACCAGCCCGCTCGACGACGTCCCCGGTCTCGGCGACACCCGAAAGCAGGCGCTGATCAAGCATTTCGGCTCGGTGAAGCGGCTGCGGCAGGCGACAATCGAGCAGATCTGCGAGGTACCGGGCCTCGGCCGGAAGACCGCCGAAGCCGTGGCCGTCGCCCTCGCTCAGGCCGCCCCGGCCGCTCCCGCCGTGAACACCGCGACAGGAGAGATCATTGAAGACGACGGCGGGGGAACCGCACAGGACGGGGGAAGCAGAGATGACTGAGCACGAGCCACTGGCGACCGGACCGGCAGTCGACCCGGCGACCGGACCGAAAGCCGGACCAGCTGTCGAACCGGCAGCCGGACCGGCGGCAGAGCGAGAAGACGGAGCAGCACACGTGAGTACGGGCACGACGATGGAGCCCGGTGAGGCCGCCGAGGCGGCCATCCCCGAGCTGGTGATCATCTCCGGCATGTCCGGCGCCGGGCGCAGCACCGCCGCCAAGTGCCTGGAGGACCTCGGCTGGTTCGTGGTGGACAACCTGCCGCCCGCGCTGATCCCCACCATGGTGGAGCTCGGCGCCCGCTCCCAGGGCAATGTCGCGCGGATCGCCGTCGTCGTCGACGTACGCGGCCGCCAGTTCTTCGAGAGCCTGCGCGAGTCCCTCGCCGACCTCGACGCCAAGCAGGTCACCCGCCGCATCGTCTTCCTGGAGTCGTCCGACGACGCCCTGGTCCGCCGCTTCGAGTCGGTGCGCCGCCCGCACCCGCTCCAGGGCGACGGCAGGATCGTCGACGGCATCGCCGCCGAGCGCGACCTGCTGCGCGAGCTGCGCGGCGACGCCGACCTGGTGATCGACACCTCCAGCCTCAACGTCCACGAGCTGCGCGCCAAGATGGACGCCCAGTTCGCCGGCGACGAGGAGCCGGAGCTGCGCGCCACGGTCATGTCCTTCGGCTACAAGTACGGCCTGCCCGTCGACGCCGACCTGGTGGTGGACTGCCGCTTCCTGCCCAACCCGCACTGGGTGCCGGAGCTGCGCCCGTACACCGGCCTCAACGAAGAGGTCTCGGGGTACGTCTTCAACCAGCCGGGCGCCAAGGAGTTCCTGGACCGGTACACCGAGCTGCTCCAGCTGATCTCCACCGGCTACCGCCGCGAGGGCAAGCGGTACGTCACCATCGCCGTCGGCTGCACCGGCGGGAAGCACCGCTCCGTCGCCATGTCCGAGAAGCTCGCCGCCCGCCTCGCCTCCGAGGGAGTCGAGACCGTCGTCGTCCACCGGGACATGGGGCGCGAGTGAGGCCGTACCGCCGGCGTACGAGCACCCTGTCCGCTCGTACGCTCCGCCGACGCGGCGCGCAGCCCAAGGTCGTCGCCCTCGGCGGCGGCATGGGCCTGTCCGCGTCCCTCGCCGCGCTGCGCCGCATCACCGGCGACCTGACCGCCGTGGTCACGGTCGCCGACGACGGCGGCTCCAGCGGCCGGCTCCGCGAGGAGCTCGGCGTGCTGCCGCCCGGGGACCTGCGCAAGGCCCTGGCGGCGCTGTGCGGCGACGACGACTGGGGCCAGACCTGGGCCAGGGTCATCCAGCACCGCTTCCAGTCGCAGGGCGAGCTGCACGAGCACGCGGTCGGCAATCTGCTGATCGTCGCCCTGTGGGAGCAGCTCGGCGACCACGTCCAGGCACTGGACCTGGTCGGCAGGCTGCTCGGCGCGCACGGCCGGGTGCTGCCCATGTCGGCCGTGCCGCTGGAGCTCCAGGCGCTGGTCAAGGGCCATGATCCCGAGCGCCCGGACGCCGTGGACCTGGTGCGCGGGCAGGCCACGGTGGCCCTCACGCCCGGCGAGGTGCAGTCGGTGCACCTCGTGCCGAACGACCCGCCCGCCGTGCCCGAGGCGGTCGCGGCCGTGCTGGACGCGGACTGGGTGGTCCTCGGCCCCGGCTCCTGGTTCTCGTCGGTGATACCGCACCTTCTGGTGCCCGAGTTGCTGGACGCCCTGATCGAGACGAAGGCCCGCCGGGTGCTGTCGCTCAACCTGGCGCCGCAGCCGGGTGAAACCGAGGGCTTCTCCCCGCAGCGTCATTTGGAGGTTTTGGGACGACACGCCCCTAAACTCGCCCTGGACGTGGTGCTGGCCGACGAGGCCGCCGTACCCGACCGCGAGTCCCTCGCAGACGCCGCCCAGCGGCTCGGTGCCGCGGTCGAGCTGGCCCCGGTGGCCAGGAAGGACGGCTTGCCGAAGCACGACCCGGAGCTGTTGGCCGCCGCGTACGACCGTATTTTTCGGATGCATGGAAGGATCGGCCCATGGCGATGACGGCAGCGGTGAAGGACGAAATCTCCCGGCTTCCCGTCACCCGGACCTGCTGCAGAAAGGCGGAGGTCTCGTCGATCCTGCGGTTCGCCGGCGGACTGCACCTGGTCAGCGGGCGGATCGTGATCGAGGCGGAGCTGGACACGGCGATGGCGGCCCGCCGTCTGAAGCGGGACATCGCGGAGATCTTCGGCCACAACTCCGAGTTGATCGTGATGGCACCCGGCGGTCTGCGGCGCGGCTCCCGCTTCGTCGTACGGGTGGTGGCCGGCGGCGACCAGCTGGCGCGGCAGACCGGGCTGGTGGACGGCCGGGGCCGCCCCATCCGGGGCCTGCCGCCGCAGGTCGTCTCCGGCGCCACCTGTGACGCCGAGGCCGCCTGGCGCGGCGCGTTCCTGGCGCACGGCTCGCTGACCGAGCCGGGCCGCTCCTCGTCGCTGGAGGTCACCTGCCCGGGACCGGAGGCGGCGCTCGCGCTGGTCGGCGCCGCCCGGCGGCTCTCCATTCCGGCGAAGGCCCGCGAGGTGCGGGGTGTGGACCGCGTGGTGGTCCGGGACGGTGACGCGATCGGCGCGCTGCTGACCCGGCTCGGGGCACACGACTCGGTGCTGGCCTGGGAGGAGCGGCGGATGCGCCGCGAGGTCCGCGCCACCGCCAACCGCCTGGCCAACTTCGACGACGCCAACCTGCGCCGCTCGGCCCGCGCGGCCGTCGCCGCCGGCGCCCGGGTGCAGCGCGCCCTGGAGATCCTCGGCGAGGAGGTGCCCGAGCACCTGGCGGCTGCCGGGCGGCTGCGGATGGAGCACAAGCAGGCCTCGCTGGAGGAGCTGGGCGCGCTCGCCGACCCGCCGCTGACCAAGGACGCGGTCGCCGGCCGGATCCGCCGCCTCCTGGCGATGGCCGACAAGCGGGCTCAGGACCTGGGCATTCCGGGCACGGAGTCCAGCCTGACGGAGGAGATGGCCGACGGTCTCGTCGGCTGACGTCCGAGAACCCGGTGTGTGTCATTCGCTGCCGGCGCCCCCTCCCCGGGGCGCCGGCAGCGGCGTTTCCCGGCCCCGCGCCGGCCCCCGCGCCGGCCCCGTACAAGACCTGGCCGGTCTCCCCGAGGCGGTATTGACATGATCATGAAGTCTCACAAGCCTGGCGCTGTTCACTTTCGTGGCAGACAACAGCAAGGGGGGCTAATGAGACGCAGAGCGAGATCGATCCTCGCCGCGGCTTCACTGCTGATCGCCGGACTGGCGGCGGGACCCGTCGCCGGAGCGGTACCGAACGACGACGCGGACGGCGACCGCCTGTCCGTATGGCACGCGAAGGTCGGCAAGGACCAGGTGCAGCTGCTCCTCGAGGCCGGTGCCGACGGACACGAGCTGAGCGAGCGCGTCCCCGACAAGGGCACCGCCACCGTCGAGGTGTACCTCACCGGGCCGCAGGCGAAGAGCCTGCGCGACAAGGGCGTCAGCCTCACCGAGTACACCGTCCCCGCCGCCGCCGAGAAGCGCCTCGACGCCGCCGGGGACGGCGTCTTCCGCCCGTACGGCGGCGAGAAGGGGCTCAAGGCGGAGATCATGGCGACCGCCCGCGCCCACCCCGGCATCACCAAGGTCGTCAGCATCGGCAAGACCGTGCGCGGCCAGGACATCCTCGCCCTCAAGCTCACCAAAGCCGCCCAGAAGTCCAAGGACGGCTCCAAGCCCGCCACCCTCTACCTGTCCAACCAGCACGCCCGCGAGTGGATCACCCCCGAGATGACCCGGCGGCTGCTCCACCACTACCTCGCCGGCTACGGCAAGGACCCCCGCATCACGAAGATCGTCGACACCACCGAGCTGTGGTTCGTGCTCTCCGCCAACCCCGACGGCTACGACTTCACACACGCCGACCCCGCCAACCGCCAGTGGCGCAAGAACCTCCGCGACAACAACGGCGACGGCCGGATCACCCCCGGCGACGGCGTCGACCTCAACCGCAACTTCTCCTACAAGTGGGGTTACGACGACGAGGGTTCGTCCCCCGACCCCGCCGACGAGACCTACCGCGGCACCGGCCCCATGTCCGAGCCGGAGACGAAGGCGCTCGACGCCTTCCAGAAGCGGATCGGCTTCCAGTACGGCATCAACTACCACTCCGCCGCCCAGCTGATCCTCTACGGCGTGGGCTGGCAGGTCGCCACCGACACCCCCGACGACGTGCCCCTCAAGGCGCTGGCCGGCACACCGGCCAAGCCCGCGATCCCCGGCTACCGCCCCCAGGTCTCCTCCGAGCTCTACACCACCAACGGCGAAGCCGACGGCCACGCCGCCAACGTCAACGGCATGCAGATGTTCACCCCGGAGATGTCGACCTGCGCCACCGCCTCCCGCGTCGACCCGAACGACCCCTGGGAACCGGCCGACTGCGCCTCCGTCTTCACCTTCCCCGACGACGAGAAGCTGATCCAGCAGGAGCTCGCCAAGAACATCCCGTTCGCGCTCGCCGTCGCCGAATCCGCCGCCCGCCCGGACAACCCGGTCTCCCCGACCGGCGCCGACGCGCCCCCCTTCGTCCCCGACGCCTTCACCACCTCGTACGCGTACGACGGCGCCGACCAGGAGGTCTCCGTCACCGCGCGCAGGTCCCTGCGGGACAAGGAGCTCAAGTACCGCGTCAACGGCGGCCGCACCCACGACCAGCGCCTCGAAGCCTGGGAGGGCGGCGAGACGTACGGCGGCGAGGACAACCTCTACTACGACGAGTACCGCGCCGAGGTCCAGGACGGCGAACCGGGCGACACGGTCGAGGTCTGGTTCACCGGCCGCACCCGCGACGGCGAACGCGTCTCCTCGGCCCCCTTCACGTACACCATCGCCGCCCGCCCGCGCGGCGACGTACTGGTCCTCGCCGAGGAGGGCGGCACCGCGCAGCACGCGGCCGCGTACACCCGGGCCGTGCGGGACAACGGCCGCCGCGCCGCCGTCTGGGACGTCGCCACCCAGGGCGCCCCACACCCGCTCGGCGTGCTCGGCCACTTCGGGACCGTCGTCTGGTACACCGGCGCGAACGCGCCCTCCGGCCCCACCATGCTCGCCGTGCGCGACTACCTCAACGAGGGCGGCAAGCTCGTCAACGCGGGCGAGCAGGCGGGCGGCCTGGTCGACATCGGCCGCGCCGACTCCAACGACTTCGCGCAGTACTACCTCGGCGCGTACCACCGCGCCGGGCTGAAGGACCCGACGGGCTTCACCGGGGCCGGGCCCTTCGCCGGTGCGAGCGCGTCGCTCGGCCCGGTCGCGGGCAACCCCCTCGACCACGCCGGCGCCTACACCGTCACCTCCGACACCCTCCCGCCGGACCGCTTCCCGCAGTTCCGCAGCGCCGCCGCCGGCGACTACCCCGGCCTGCGCACCCCCTTCGAACCGTCCGAGGGCACCTCCTTCGCGGCCGTCCGGCACGCCGACGACACCTGGGCGCGGCTCACCCGCACCATCGACCTCACCGGTGTCGACGCCGCCTCGAAGCCCACCCTCCGCTTCGCCCTCAGCCACGACACCGAGCCCGGCTACGACAACGTCGTCGTCGAGGCCCACACCGCCGGGCAGGACGACTGGACCACCCTCCCCGACGCCAACGGCAACACCTCCACCACCGTCCCGACCGACTGCGGCGAAGGCTTCTACGTCGCCGGCCACCCCTTCCTCACGCGCTACCTCACCGTCGGCGCCGACGGCTGCACGGCCACCGGCACCACCGGCGCCTGGCACGCCTTCACCGGCGCCTCCAACGGCTGGCGCCAGGCCGCCGTCGACCTGAGCGCGTACGCGGGCAAGAAGGTCGAGCTCTCCCTCTCGTACGTCACCGACCCCGGCACCGGCGGGATGGGCGTCTTCGTCGACGACACCGAGCTGGTCGTCGGCTCCGCCCGGCAGGACGGCGAGGGCTTCGAGGCCTCGCTGGGCCCCTGGACCGTCACCGGCCCGCCGGCCGGCAGCCCGGGCAACGGCGCCGACTGGACGCGCTCGCCCGCGCTGTTCCACTCCCAGGCGGCCGTCGCCACCCGCGACACCGTGCTCCTCGGCTTCGGCCTGGAGCACGTGGCCACCGCGGCCGAGCGCAAGCAACTCCTCGGAAGGGCGCTCACCGCGCTCCGCCGCTGACCCTGCGTAACCGGTGAGAGGCCCCGGGAACCGTACCCACCAGTAGGTACGGGACCCGGGGTCGGACGGATGCGCTGGATGTCACTAGCGCGCCCTAGGCGGGGTAGGGTCGTAATCGGTCGGGGACATCCCAAATAAAACTCGCCGGCGTCGAAACCCGGCGTACCTAACGAGGAGATCGGTTCGTGACGATCCGCGTAGGCATCAACGGCTTTGGCCGCATCGGTCGTAACTACTTCCGCGCGCTGCTGGAGCAGGGTGCAGACATCGAGATCGTGGCTGTCAACGACCTGGGTGACACCGCGACCACCGCTCACCTGCTGAAGTACGACACCATCCTGGGCCGTCTCAAGGCCGAGGTGAGCCACACCGCCGACACCATCACGGTCGACGGCCACACGATCAAGGTGCTGTCCGAGCGCAACCCCGCCGACATCCCGTGGGGCGAGCTGGGCGTCGACATCGTCATCGAGTCGACCGGCATCTTCACGAAGAAGGCCGACGCCGAGAAGCACATCGCCGGCGGCGCGAAGAAGGTCCTCATCTCGGCTCCGGCCAGTGACGAGGACATCACCATCGTCATGGGCGTCAACCAGGACAAGTACGACGCGGCCAACCACCACGTCATCTCCAACGCCTCCTGCACCACCAACTGCGTTGCGCCGATGGCCAAGGTCCTCGACGAGAACTTCGGCATCGTCAAGGGCATGATGACGACCGTCCACGCGTACACCAACGACCAGCGCATCCTGGACTTCCCGCACAAGGACCTGCGCCGCGCCCGCGCCGCCGCGGAGAACATCATCCCGACCTCCACGGGCGCCGCCAAGGCCACCTCGCTGGTCCTCCCGCAGCTCAAGGGCAAGCTGGACGGCATCGCCATGCGCGTCCCGGTCCCGACCGGCTCGGTCACCGACCTCGTCATCGAGCTCGACCGCGAGGTCACCAAGGACGAGATCAACACCGCCTTCCAGAAGGCCGCCGAGGGTCAGCTCAAGGGCATCCTGGAGTACACCGAGGACCCGATCGTCTCCTCGGACATCGTCAACTGGCCGGCCTCCTGCACCTTCGACTCGCTGCTGACGATGGTCCAGGGCAAGCAGGTCAAGGTCGTCGGCTGGTACGACAACGAGTGGGGTTACTCCAACCGACTCGTCGACCTCACCGTCTTCGTCGGCGAGCAGCTCTGAGAGTCTAAAGCCACCAGGGCAGGCATCACGATGTGAGCACAGGGCTCGGGCAGCGCAACGCCGCGCTGTACGGGCCCTGTCGCTTGCGTCGATCCTCCCTCGCGTTGATCTTCCTAGGAGTACGGAGCAACAGGACAGATGAAGACGATCGACGAACTTCTCCGCCAAGGAGTGGACGGCAAGCGGGTATTCGTCCGCGCCGACCTCAACGTGCCGCTGGACGGCACCACCATCACCGACGACGGCCGCATCCGCGCCGTCCTGCCGACCGTCAAGGCGCTGACCGAGGCCGGTGCCAAGGTCGTCGTGGCCTCGCACCTCGGCCGCCCCAAGGGCGCCCCGGACCCGGCCTTCACGCTGCGGTTCGCCGCCGCGCGCCTCGGCGAGCTCCTCGGCCGTCCGGTGGCCTTCGCCGGCGACACCATCGGCTCCGAGGCCCACTCCGCGGTCTCCAACCTCGAGGCCGGCCAGGTCGCCGTCCTGGAGAACCTCCGCTTCAACGCCGGCGAGACCTCCAAGGACGACGCCGAGCGCGCCGAGTTCGCCGCCCGCCTCGCCGCCCTCGCGGACGTGTACGTCGGCGACGGCTTCGGCGCGGTGCACCGCAAGCACGCCTCCGTCTACGACCTGCCGAAGCTGCTCCCGAGCTACGCCGGGTACCTGATCGCCACCGAGGTCGGCGTCCTGAAGAGGCTCACCGAGGACGTCAGGCGGCCGTACGTCGTCGTCCTCGGCGGCGCCAAGGTCTCCGACAAGCTGGGCGTCATCGACCAGCTGCTGGAGAAGGCCGACCGCATCCTGATCGGCGGCGGCATGGCGTACACCTTCCTCAAGGCCAAGGGCCACGAGGTCGGCATCTCGCTGCTCCAGGAGGACCAGGTCCCGGTGTGCCTGGAGTACCTGGCGCGCGCCGAGAAGAAGGGCGTGGAGTTCGTGCTCCCCGTCGACGTCCTGGTCTCCGCCGACTTCCCGGACCTGAAGACCAAGGCCCCGGCGCACCCGACCACGGTCGCCACCACCGCCATCCCGGCGGACCAGGAGGGCCTCGACATCGGCCCGAAGACCCGCGAGCTGTACGCGTCGAAGCTCGCCGACGCTGCCACCGTCTTCTGGAACGGCCCCATGGGCGTCTTCGAGCACCCTGACTACGCCGAGGGCACCAAGGCCGTCGCCCAGGCGCTCGCCGACTCCCCGGCCTTCTCGGTCGTCGGCGGTGGCGACTCCGCCGCGGCCGTCCGGACCCTGGGCTTCGACGAGAACGCTTTCGGCCACATCTCGACCGGTGGTGGCGCGAGCCTCGAGTACCTCGAGGGCAAGACGCTTCCCGGCCTCGCCGCACTGGAGGACTGACCCCCACATGAGCAACACCCGCACCCCGCTGATGGCGGGCAACTGGAAGATGAACCTCAATCACCTGGAGGCCATCGCCCACGTCCAGAAGCTCGCCTTCGCGCTGACCGACAAGGACTACGACGCCGTCGAGGTCGCGGTTCTCGCGCCCTTCACCGACCTGCGCTCCGTCCAGACCCTCGTCGAGGGCGACAAGCTGAAGATCAAGTACGGCGCCCAGGACATCTCGGCGCACGAGTCCGGCGCGTACACCGGCGAGATCTCGGGCGCGATGCTGGCCAAGCTGAAGTGCTCGTACGTGGCCGTCGGCCACTCCGAGCGCCGCCAGTACCACGGCGAGACCGACGAGCTGTGCAACGCCAAGGTGAAGGCCGCCTTCCAGCACGGCCTGACCCCGATCCTCTGCGTCGGCGAGGGCCTGGACGTCCGCAAGGCCGGCGACCAGGTCTCCTACACGCTCGCGCAGCTCGACGGCGGACTGAAGGACATCCCGGCCGAGCAGGCCGAGACCATCGTGATCGCGTACGAGCCGGTGTGGGCCATCGGCACCGGCGAGGTCGCCACCCCCGAGGACGCGCAGGAGGTCTGCGGAGCGATCCGCGGGCGCCTCGCCGAGCTGTACTCGCAGGAGCTGGCCGACAAGGTCCGCATCCAGTACGGCGGCTCGGTCAAGGCGTCGAACGTCGCCGCGATCATGGCGCAGCCGGACGTGGACGGCGCCCTGGTGGGCGGCGCGGCGCTGGACGCCGACGAGTTCGTCAAGATCGTGCGCTTCCGCGACCAGTAAGTATGCGGTAGAGCGGATCCGTCGTACTCTTGCGGGGGCCGGGGCCCGGAATCCGGGCACCGTGCCCCCGCAGTGCGTAGAAGTCCGTTTGTCGGTGTAGTCCGAGAATTGCCAGGAAGTAGGGTCCAGCCGTGGTTATGGGGTTCTCGATCGCCCTGATCGTCTTCAGCCTGCTGCTGATGCTGCTGGTGCTGATGCACAAGGGGAAGGGCGGCGGCCTCTCCGACATGTTCGGCGGCGGTATGCAGTCGTCCGTCGGCGGCTCGTCGGTCGCCGAGCGCAACCTGGACCGCATCACCGTGGTGGTCGGTCTGCTGTGGTTCGCGTGCATCGTCGTCCTCGCGCTGCTGGTGAAGCTGGACGGCTGAGCCATCGGTTCCGTGTCCCGTGGCCGGGTGTAACTCCCACCACTGGACGCGCGTTGGGCCTTACGTAGACTGGGGCATCTTCGAGCACCATCACGCAGGGAGTTACGACCGTGGCAAGTGGCAACGCGATCCGGGGAAGCCGGGTCGGGGCGGGGCCGATGGGGGAGGCCGAGCGGGGCGAATCCGCGCCGCGTCTCCGGATCTCCTTCTGGTGCTCGAACGGGCACGAGACCCAGCCGAGCTTCGCCAGCGACGCGCAGGTTCCCGACACCTGGGACTGCCCGCGGTGCGGGTTCCCGGCCGGCCAGGACCGGGACAACCCGCCGGACCCGCCGCGCACCGAGCCGTACAAGACGCACCTGGCGTACGTACGCGAGCGGCGCAGCGACGCGGACGGCGAGGCGATCCTGGCCGAGGCGCTGGCCAAACTGCGGGGCGAGATCTGACCTGGACGACGGGCTTCGCCGGTGAACATCACCGGCGGGGCCCGTTGTCAGTGGTGCCCTCTATCGTCGTGCTCATCGCCTCACCGGCGCCCGGGATCAATTAGGTTGGAGTCGCAGCGGGGCAAGCAGGCACGTACGAGAAGAAGTGGGCTGATGTCCGAGATGAACGCAGAAGGACGCACCAGGCTCAACCGGTTGCCCGAGTGGACGGCTCTGGGCAAGCACCGGGAGCAGCTGGGGGAGACGCATCTGCGCGAGCTGTTCGCCACCGACCCGGAGCGCGGCAGCCGGTTCACCCTGCGGGTGGGCGACCTGTATCTGGACTACTCCAAGCAGCTGGTCACCGACGAGACGCTGAGGCTGCTGCGGGAGCTGGCCGCGGCGACCGGTGTGGCCGAGCTGCGGGACGCCATGTTCCGCGGCGAGAGGATCAACACCACCGAGAACCGCGCCGTGCTGCACACCGCGCTGCGCGCCCCGCGCGACGCCGTGATCGAGGTCGACGGGGAGAACGTTGTCCCCGGCGTCCACGCCGTGCTCGACAAGATGGCCGCGTTCTGCGAGCGGATCCGCTCCGGAGCGTGGACCGGCCACACCGGAAAGCCCATCAAGAACGTCGTCAACATCGGGATCGGCGGCTCCGACCTCGGCCCGGCGATGGCGTACGAGGCGCTGCGCTCCTTCACCCAGCGGGACCTGACGTTCCGTTTCGTGTCGAACGTCGACGGTGCCGACCTGCACGAGGCGATCCGCGACCTGGACGCCGCCGAGACGCTGTTCATCATCGCGTCCAAGACCTTCACCACCATCGAGACCATCACCAACGCCACCTCCGCCCGTGACTGGCTGCTCACCGAGCTGAGGGCCGGTCAGGACGCCGTCGCCCAGCACTTCGTGGCGCTGTCGACGAATGCCGGGAAGGTCGAGGAATTCGGCATCGACACGGCGAACATGTTCGAGTTCTGGGACTGGGTCGGCGGCCGGTACTCGTACGACTCCGCCATCGGCCTCTCCCTGATGATCGCCATCGGACGGGACCGCTTCCGGGAGATGCTCGACGGCTTCCACCTCGTCGACGAGCACTTCCGCACCGCTCCGCCCGAGGAGAACGCGCCCCTGCTGCTGGGCCTGCTGGGCATCTGGTACGGCGCGTTCTTCGACGCCCAGTCGCACGCCGTCCTGCCGTACAGCCACTACCTGTCGAAGTTCACGGCGTACCTCCAGCAGCTCGACATGGAGTCCAACGGCAAGTCCGTCGACCGCGAGGGCAACCCCGTCGACTGGCAGACCGGCCCGGTCGTCTGGGGCACCCCCGGCACCAACGGGCAGCACGCCTACTACCAGTTGATCCACCAGGGCACCAAGGTCATCCCGGCCGACTTCATCGGCTTCGCCAAGCCGGTCCCCGACCTGCTGCCCGGCCTGGTCGCCCAGCACGACCTGCTCATGGCCAACTTCTTCGCCCAGACGCAGGCGCTCGCCTTCGGCAAGACGCCCGAGGAGGTACGCGCCGAGGGCGTCCCGGAGGAGCTGGTGCCGCACAAGACCTTCCGCGGCAACCACCCGACGACCACGATCCTCGCCGACGAACTGACGCCGTCCGTGCTGGGCCAGCTCATCGCGCTGTACGAGCACAAGGTCTTCGTCCAGGGCGCCGTCTGGAACATCGACTCCTTCGACCAGTGGGGCGTCGAGCTCGGCAAGGTACTGGCCAAGAAGATCGAGCCGGTGCTCACCGAGGGCAAGGGCGGCGAGAGCCTGGACAGCTCCACCGCCGCGCTGGCCGACCGGTACCGCGCGCTCCGCGGCCGTAGGGCATAGAGACAGGCAGATCCGATGACGGGGGAGAACGCGGTGCGGCTGCGGCCGCCGGCACACACGCTGAACGAGCGGGCCATCGGCTGGTGGCGGGCGCAGCTGCTGCTGCTGACGGCGGTACCGGTGGCCGTGCTGGTCCTGCTCGGCGGCTTCATCGGGCCCGCCCGGCCCTGGCTGCTCGCGGCCGCGGCGGCCGGGACCGTACTGGGGCTCGTCTGCACCGCGTTCCTCCCCCGCTGGTGGTTCACCGTCCACCGCTGGGAGGTGACGGACGACGCCGTCTACGTCCGAACCGGCTACTTCTGGCAGGAGTGGCGGATCGCGCCGATGTCCCGGATCCAGACCGTGGACACCGTGCGCGGCCCGCTGGAGCAGGCCTTCCGGCTCGCCACGGTGACCGTCACCACCGCCTCCGCCAAGGGCGCCCTCCGCATCGAGGGACTCGACCACGAGGTGGCCGCGGACCTCGCCGAGCGGCTGACCCGCATCACCCGGGCCACCCCCGGCGACGCGACATGAGCACCCCGGGGAGCCCCGCCGACGGCCGGCACGCCGACGGCGACTGGCGGCGGCTGGACAAGCGGACGGTCCTCGTCACCGCCCTGGTCATGGCCGGCGTCTCCGTCGGCGGCGGAGTCCCCGCCTTCCTCGGCCTCGCCGGAGGGATGGCCGCCTGGCAGGCGCTCGCCCTCGTGGCGGCCGGTGCGGCGCTGCTCGTCACCGGCGCGGCCGCCGCCGACTACGTCCGCTGGCGCAGGACCCGCTACCGCATCGGACCCGAGCGCGCCGAACTCCACACCGGCCTGCTCCTGGTCAAGCGCCGCTCTCTGGCAAGGGAGCGCATCCGCAGCGTCGACCTGACGGCCCATCCGCTGCTGCGCGTCCTCGGACTCGTCAAGGTCCGCATAGGAACCGGTGAGCACACCGGCGGCGGCGAGTCGACGCTGGAGCTCGACGCCGTCACCCGGGCCGAGGGGGAGCGGCTGCGCCGCGAGCTCCTCGACCGGACCCTGACCCGGCCTCAGGACGACCGTCAGGACGGCGAGCTGGCCGCCCTCGACCCGGCCTGGATCCGGTACGCCCCGGTATCGTTCGTCGCCCCGGTGCTCGGCGGAGCGGCGGCCGGTGCCGTGATGCAGGTCAGCGAGTGGTTCGGCGCCCGGCGCGAGGTCATCCACTGGATAGGGGACCGCTTCCGCGAGACGCCCGTGGGGTGGGTCGTGGTGACACTCGTCGCGGCCGCCGTTCTCACCGGCGCCGTCGGCGCGCTCGGCCTGTGGGTCGAGATGTGGTGGAACTACCGGCTGGAGCGCGAGCCGGGCGGCACCCTCAGGGTCCGGCGCGGCCTGCTCACCGCACGCTCGGTCTCCATCGAGGAGCGGCGGCTGCGCGGCGTGGAACTCGTCGAACCGCTCGGTGTGCGCTTGAGCGGCGCCGCCCGGCTCGACGCGGTCGCCACCGGCCTGGTCAAGGACCAGGAGGACAAGCACGCCGACCTGCGGACACTGCTGCCCGCCGCGCCGCGCGCCGTCGCGGACACGGTGGCCGCCCGGGTGCTGCGCGAACCCGCCGCCCCCACCGGTGCGCCGCTCACCGCCCACCCCCGCGCGGCCCGCACCCGGCGCCTGCGCTGGGCCCTCGCCGCCGCACTCCCGCCCGTGCTGGTCCTGGCCCTCCTCGGTGCGCTCCTCACCGACGTACTGCTCTACGCGGCGGCCGTCTGCGCCGCGGTGCTCGTGCCGCTCGCGGTGGTCCTCGCCCTCGACGCGTACCGGAGCCTGGGCCACGGCCTCAGCGGCGGCTACCTCGTCACCCGCTCCGGCACCCTCCGCCGGGCGACGGTCGCCCTCCAGCGCGGCGGCGTCATCGGCTGGACGGTCAAGCAGTCGTACGTCCAGCGCCGCGCGGGCCTGATCACCCTGACCGCCACCACGGCGGCGGGCAGCGGCGCGTACGCCGTCCACGACGCCGACGAGACCGAGGGCCTCCGCTTCGCGGCGGAGGCGGTGCCGGAGCTGCTGGAGCCCTTCCTCGAACCGCGGACATGACGAACGGCCCGGTTCACCTCTCGGTGAGCCGGGCCGTTACGGTCGGTCCGTCCGCCTGTCAGGGCGACGCAGGCGGATACAGCGCGCGCGGCAGGCGGGAGGCCGCCGCCGCGTCCAGGAGCCACAGGGTGCGGGAGCGGCCGTACGCCCCGGCGGCCGGGGTCTGGAGCTCGCCCGCGCCCGACAGGGCGATGGCCGCCGCCTTCGCCTTGTCCTCGCCCGCCGCCAGCAGCCACACCTCACGCGCCGCCCGGATCGCCGGGAAGGTCAGCGAGATGCGGGTCGGCGGCGGCTTCGGCGCGCCGTGGACGCCCACCACCGTGCGCTCGGTCTCGCGCGTCGCCGGGTGCTCCGGGAAGAGCGAGGCGACGTGCGTGTCCGGGCCGACGCCCAGCAGGAGGACGTCGAAGGCGGGCACCGGGCCGTGGTCGTCGGGCCGGGCGGCCGCGGCGAGCTCCTCGGCGTAGGCGGCGGCTGCCGCGTCCGCGTCCGAGCCGTGCGCGCCGCCCGCCACCGGCATGGTGTGCACCCGCGCCGGGTCCAGCGGGACGCCGTCCAGCAGGGCGGCGCGGGCCTGGGTGTCGTTGCGGTCCGGGTCGCCCTCCGGCAGGAACCTTTCGTCGCCCCACCACAGGTCCAGCCGCGACCAGTCGATCGCGTCCCGGGCCGGGGAGGAGCCCAGCGCGGCGAGCAGGCCGTTGCCGTTGCGGCCGCCTGTCAGGACCACCGAGGCGGAGCCCCGGGCGGCCTGGGCGTCCACGATCTTGGTGATCAGCCGGGCCGCCGCGGCCTGTGCCATGAGCTCCTTGTCCCGGTGGACCACGAGCTGCGGAGCGCTCACTTGGCGGCCGCCTTCTTGGCCTGGGCCTTCGCCGCGCCCGCGGGCGCCTTCTCCGGGGCCGCCTTCTTGGCCGGCTCCTGAGCACCGGCCTCCTGAGCACCCGGCTCCTCCGCGGCAGGCTTTTCAGCAGCGGCCGCGGCAGCCGGCTCGCCCAGCCGGTCGACGCCGTAGCGCAGCGCCGACGCGTACGTGTCGTCCGGGTCCAGCCGCCGCAGCTCCTCCGCGATCAGCTCCGCGGTCTCCCGCCGCTTGAGCGCCACCGCCCGGTTCGGCTGCCCCTCGATGGAGAGGGTGGCCAGCGAGCCGTCCGCCCGGTCCAGCACGATCGGACCGCAGTTGGTCGCCAGCCGGACGGCGGTGAGCCCCGGCCCCTGCGAACCCGACCGCTTCACCGGGATCTTCAGCCGGTCGGCCAGCCACATGGCCAGCAGCTCGACGCTCGGGTTGTACTCCTCGCCCTCCACCTCGGCCGACGTGACCTCGCACGCGATCTGGTCCAGGGCCGCCGCCAGCATGGAACGCCACGGCGTGATCCGCGTCCAGGACAGGTCCGTGTCGCCCGGGGTGTAGGCGGCGGCGCGGGCCTTCAGCTCCTCGATGGGGTGCTCGGCGGCGTAGGTGTCGGTGACCCGCCGCTGCCCGAGGGCGCCCAGCGGGTCTTTCGCCGGGTCGGTCGGCGCGTCGACCGGCCACCACACCACCACCGGGGCATCCGGCAGCAGCAGCGGCAGCACCACCGACTGGGCGTGGTTGATCACCTCGCCGTACAGCCGCAGCACCACCGTCTCGCCGGTCCCGGCGGCGGTACCCACCCGCACCTCGGCGTCCAGGCGTGCCTGGGCGCGGTCCCGGGGCGAGCGCGAGACCCGCTTGATGACGACGAGCTTGCGCGAGGGGTGCTCGCGGGACGCCTCGTTGGCGGCCTTGAGCGCGTCGTACGCGTTCTCCTCGTCCGTGACGATGACCAGGGTGAGCACCATGCCGATGGCCGGCGTGCCGATGGCCCGCCGCGCCTGCACCAGGGCCTTGTTGATCTTGCCAGACGAGGTGTCCGTAAGGTCGATCTTCATGGCCGGCGCCAGCTCCGTCCGTCTCGTGCGAGCATTTCGTCCGCCTCGACCGGCCCCCAGCTCCCGGCCTGGTACTGCGCCGGCTTGCCGTGCTTGTCCCAGTACTGCTCGATCGGGTCGAGGATCTTCCAGGACAGCTCGACCTCCTCCGTGCGCGGGAAGAGGTTGGCGTCGCCGAGCAGGACGTCGAGGATCAGCCGCTCGTACGCCTCCGGGCTGGACTCCGTGAAGGACTCGCCGTAGGCGAAGTCCATCGAGACGTCCCGCACCTCCATCGAAGTGCCCGGCACCTTGGAGCCGAACCGCATGGTCACGCCCTCGTCCGGCTGGACGCGGATGACCAGGGCGTTCTGCCCGAGCTCCTCGGTCGCCGTGTGGTCGAAGGGCGAGTGCGGCGCGCGCTGGAAGACCACCGCGATCTCGGTGACCCGGCGGCCCAGCCGCTTTCCGGTGCGCAGGTAGAAGGGGACGCCCGCCCAGCGGCGGTTGTCGATGCCCAGCTTGATCGCGGCGTACGTGTCGGTCTTGGAGTTCGGGTCGATGCCCTCCTCCTCCAGATAGCCGACCGCCTGCGCGCCGCCCTGCCACCCGGCGGCGTACTGCGCGCGCACGGTCGACTTGCCGAGGTCCTTCGGCAGCCGCACCGCGCCCAGCACCTTGGTCTTCTCGGCGGCGAGCGCGTCGGCGTCGAAGGAGGCGGGCTCCTCCATCGCGGTCAGCGCGAGCAGCTGGAGGAGGTGGTTCTGGATGACGTCACGGGCGGCGCCGATGCCGTCGTAGTACCCGGCGCGGCCGCCGATGCCGATGTCCTCGGCCATGGTGATCTGTACGTGGTCGACGTACGACCGGTTCCAGATCGGCTCGAAGAGCGTGTTGGCGAACCGCAGCGCCAGGATGTTCTGGACGGTCTCCTTGCCCAGGTAGTGGTCGATCCGGAAGACCTGCTCCGGGGCGAACACCTCGTGGACGATGGAGTTGAGCTCCTTGGCGGAGGCCAGGTCGTGCCCGAAGGGCTTCTCGATGACCGCGCGCCGCCAGCAGCCCTCCTTCTGGTCGGCCAGCCCGTGCTTCTTCAGCTGCTGGACGACGACGGGGAAGAACTTGGGCGGCACGGACAGGTAGAAGGCGAAGTTGCCGCCGGTGCCCTGCGCCTGGTCCAGCTCCTCCATCGTCTTCTTGAGGGTCTCGAAGGCTTCGTTGTCGTCGAAGTTGCCCTGGACGAAGCGCATGCCCTGGCTCAGCTGCTGCCAGACCTCCTCGCGGAACGGCGTGCGCGCGTGCTGCTTGACGGCCTGATAGACCTCGTCCGCGAAGTCCTCGTCGGCCCACTCGCGGCGGGCGAACCCGATGAGCGAGAAGCCCGGCGGCAACAGGCCCCGGTTGGCGAGGTCGTACACCGCGGGCATCAGCTTTTTACGGGACAAATCGCCCGTGACACCGAAGATCACCAGACCCGACGGCCCCGCGATGCGCGGGAGCCGTCGGTCTGCGGCGTCACGAAGCGGGTTGGCTCCGTGAAGAACGGACAATGTTCTTACGCCTCCGAAGGTGCGAGGCGCTTGAGCTCCGCCTCGGTCGACTTGAGCAGGTCGTTCCAGGACGCCTCGAACTTGTCGACGCCCTCGTCCTCCAGCAGCTGCACGACGTCGTCGTAGCCGATGCCGAGCTTCTCGAGGGCCGCGAGGTCCGCGCGCGCCTGCTCGTACGTGCCGGCGATCGTGTTGCCGGTGATCTCACCGTGATCGGCGGTGGCCTCGAGGGTGGCCTCCGGCATGGTGTTGACCGTGCCCGGCGCGACCAGCTCGTCGACGTACAGCGTGTCCTTGTACGCCGGGTCCTTGACGCCGGTCGAGGCCCACAGCGGACGCTGCTTGTTGGCCTGCGCCTTGTCCAGGGCCGCCCAGCGGTCGGACGAGAACACCTCTTCGTACGCCTCGTACGCAAGGCGGGCGTTGGCCAGGGCGGCCTTGCCGCGCAGCGCCTTGGCCTCGTCGGTGCCGATCGAGTCCAGCCGCTTGTCGATCTCGGTGTCCACGCGGGACACGAAGAAGGACGCCACCGAGTGGATCTTCGACAGGTCCAGGCCGCGCTCCTTGGCCTTCTCCAGGCCGGCCAGGTACGCGTCCATGACCGCGCGGTAGCGCTCCAGCGAGAAGATCAGCGTGACGTTGACGCTGATGCCGAGGCCGATGACCTCGGTGATCGCCGGCAGGCCCGCCTGGGTGGCCGGGATCTTGATGAGCGTGTTCGGCCGGTCCACCAGCCACGCCAGCTGCTTCGCCTCGGCGACCGTCGCCTTGGTGTTGTGCGCCAGGCGCGGGTCGACCTCGATCGACACCCGGCCGTCCTGGCCCTGCGTGGCGTCGAAGACCGGGCGCAGGATGTCGGCGGCGTCGCGGACGTCCGCCGTCGTGATCATGCGGATGGCTTCCTCGACGGTGACCTCGCGGGCGGCGAGGTCCTCCAGCTGCTGGTCGTAACCGTGGCCCTCGGAGATCGCCTTCTGGAAGATCGAGGGGTTGGTGGTGACGCCCACGACGTGGCTCTGGTCGATCAGCTCGGCCAGGTTGCCGGAGGTGATCCGCTTGCGCGAGAGGTCGTCCAGCCAGATCGCGACGCCTTCGTCGGAGAGGCGCTTGAGTGCGTCTGTCATGAGAATTGCATCTCCTACTTGTCGTATACCGGCGTCAGCGCGCTGCGGCTTCGATCGATTCCCGGGCGGCGGCGGCCACGTTCTCGGCCGTGAAGCCGTACTCGCGGAAGAGGACCTTGCCGTCCGCCGAGGCACCGAAGTGCTCCAGCGAGACGACGCGGCCCGCGTCGCCCACGTACCGGTGCCAGGTCAGGCCGATCCCGGCCTCGACCGCGACCCGCGCCTTCACCGACGGCGGCAGCACGGCATCCCGGTACCCCTGGTCCTGCTCCTCGAACCACTCGACGGACGGCATCGACACCACCCGGGTCGGGATGCCCGCGGCCTGCAGCTGCTCGCGCGCCTCGACGCACAGGTGGACCTCGGAGCCCGTACCGATCAGGACGACCTGCGGCTCACCACCCTCGGCGTCGAACAGCACGTACCCGCCGCGCGCGGCCTCGTCGTTCCACTCGTACGTCGGAACGCCCTGGCGCGTCAGCGCGAGGCCGTGCGGGGCGCCCTTGCCGAACTCCTTGGTCCAGCGGCGCAGGATCTCGCGCCACGCGATCGCCGTCTCGTTGGCGTCCGCCGGGCGCACGATGTTCAGGCCCGGGATGGCGCGCAGCGAGGCCAGGTGCTCCACCGGCTGGTGCGTCGGGCCGTCCTCGCCGAGGCCGATCGAGTCGTGCGTCCACACGTACGTCACCGGCAGGTGCATCAGCGCGGAGAGGCGGACGGCGTTGCGCATGTAGTCGGAGAACACCAGGAAGGTGCCGCCGAAGATACGGGTGTTGCCGTGCAGCGCGATGCCGTTCATCTCGGCGGCCATCGCGTGCTCGCGGATGCCGAAGTGGATGGTCCGGCCGTACGGGTCGGCCTCCGGCAGCGGGTTCCCCTTCGGCAGGAACGACGACGTCTTGTCGATCGTCGTGTTGTTCGAACCGGCGAGGTCGGCGGAGCCGCCCCACAGCTCGGGGATGACCCCGCCGAGCGCCTGGAGAACCTTGCCGGAGGCGGCGCGGGTGGCGACACCCTTGCCCGGCTCGAACACCGGAAGCTTCTGCTCCCAGCCGGCCGGCAGCTCGCCCGCGGCGATCCGGTCGAACTCGGCGGCGCGCTCGGGGTTGGCGGTGCGCCACTCCTCGAACTGCTTCTCCCAGGCGGCGCGGGCCTCGCGGCCGCGGTCCAGAGCCTCACGGGTGTGCGCGATGACCTCGTCGGCCACCTCGAAGGTCTTCTCCGGGTCGAAGCCCAGGACGCGCTTGGTGGCCGCGACCTCCTCGTCGCCGAGCGCCGAGCCGTGCGAGGCCTCGGTGTTCTGCGCGTTCGGCGCGGGCCAGGCGATGATCGAGCGCATCGCGATGAACGACGGGCGCTCGGTCTCGGCCTTGGCGGCCTGGAGGGCGTCGAACAGCGCCTGCGGGTCGAGGTCGCCGTTCTCCTTGGGCTCGACGCGCTGCACGTGCCAGCCGTACGCCTCGTACCGCTTCATCGTGTCCTCGGACACGGCGGTCTCGGTGTCGCCCTCGATCGAGATGTGGTTGTCGTCCCACAGCAGGATCAGGTTGCCGAGCTTCTGGTGCCCGGCCGTCGAGGACGCCTCGGCGGAGATGCCCTCCTGGAGGCAGCCGTCACCGGCGATGCAGTAGACGAAGTGGTCGAACGGGGACGTGCCCGGCGCGGCCTCCGGGTCGAACAGACCCCGCTCGTAGCGCGCGGCCATCGCCATGCCCACGGCGTTGGCGACACCCTGGCCCAGCGGCCCGGTCGTCGTCTCGACGCCGACGGTGTGGCCGTACTCCGGGTGGCCCGGGGTCTTCGAGCCCCAGGTGCGGAACGCCTTCAGGTCGTCCAGCTCCAGGCCGAAGCCGGCCAGGTACAGCTGGATGTACAGCGTCAGCGAGGAGTGGCCCGCGGACAGCACGAACCGGTCGCGGCCGGTCCAGTCGGCGTCCGAGGGGTCGTGCCGCATCACCTTCTGGAAGAGGGTGTACGCGGCGGGGGCCAGGCTCATGGCCGTACCGGGATGGCCGTTGCCGACCTTCTGTACGGCGTCCGCGGCCAGGACACGGGCGGTGTCCACGGCCCGCTGGTCCAATTCGGTCCACTCGAGGTCTGTGGTGGTCGGCTTGGTGCTCACCCTGGGTCAGGGCTCCTCTCCACATGTTCCACATGTCGAATGCCGGTGACGTCGATCTCACCGGCTGTTGTCGAGCCTACCCCCGTGAGAACGCGCATTTTTTCGGGTCATTCCAGAGTGTGGTCATCGGGTGTCACCCGCCTCCCGACTGGCCCTTTCGGTGTTCGGCAAATGAATAAGGAGCCGCTCAACCGAGTGCTCAATCGAGCGCTGCCCAGGCCCTTTGCTTCACCCGGCCCAACACGGCCGACCCCGGCGGAGGGCGAGGTATGGGCAACGTCTACAGTGGCGTGGTACGCGCGAGTCTTTACCGGCCCTTCACGGCCTCCTGTCGTCACGTCCGGTGCGACTCGCTGGGAGTCTCTGTCAGGGGTGTGCGTGACGGCCGTCGAATCCCGTCCGGCGGGTGTGCTCGGGACGAGCACCGGCAAGCGGCCATTCGGGGCCCGCGTCAAGGCGTTCGTGGCGCTGACCAAGCCGCGGATCATCGAGCTGCTGCTGATCACCACGGTGCCGGTGATGTTCCTCGCCGAGCAGGGGGTGCCGGACCTGTGGCTGGTGCTCGCCACCTGCCTCGGCGGTTACCTGTCGGCCGGTGGCGCGAACGCGCTGAACATGTACATCGACCGCGACATCGATGCCCTGATGGACCGCACCTCGCAGCGGCCGCTGGTCACCGGCATGGTCTCGCCGCGCGAGGGCCTGGTCTTCGGCCTCACCCTCGCGGTGGTCTCCACGCTCTGGTTCGGCCTGCTGGTCAACTGGCTCTCGGCCTGGCTGTCGCTGGGTGCGCTGCTTTTCTACGTCGTCGTCTACACGATGATCCTCAAACGGCGTACCGCGCAGAACATCGTGTGGGGCGGTATCGCCGGCTGCATGCCCGTGCTCATCGGCTGGTCGGCCGTGACGAATTCGATGTCCTGGGCCGCCGTCATCCTCTTCCTCGTCATCTTCTTCTGGACGCCGCCGCACTACTGGCCGCTGTCGATGAAGGTGAAGGAGGACTACGCACGCGTGGGCGTGCCCATGCTGCCGGTCGTCGCCTCCAACAAGGTGGTGGCCCGCCAGATCGTCCTCTACAGCTGGGTGATGGTCGCCGTCTCCCTGCTGCTGACGCCGCTCGGCTACACCGGCTGGTTCTACACGGCGGTGGCGCTGGCGACCGGCGGCTGGTGGCTGTGGGAGGCGCACGCGCTCCAGGCCCGCGCGAAGGCGGGGGAGACGGGCGCCAAGCTCAAGGAGATGCGCCTCTTCCACTGGTCCATCACCTATGTCTCGCTGCTGTTCGTGGCGGTCGCGGTGGACCCGTTCCTGAAGTGACCGGGGATCTGGCCAGGTCGGCTACTGGTCGGTAGCATTTCAGTCATGGCAGACACCAAGCAGGCGGAGCGCAGGGCCTCGAAGCTCGCCAAGCAGATCCAGGCGTTCTCCAAGCAGCACGGCGGCGCCGAGGGCCAGCTGGCGTACATCGGCCAGATGGGCACCCGCATCGTGCTCGTCGGCGAGGACGGCGGCTGGGGCGACCTCGTCGCGCCCACCCACGAGGTCGCGAAGAGCGCGGCCGAGAAGGCCGGGCTCACGCTCCACGAGGAGTTCGACGGCGACTTCGCGGCCAAGGTCCGCACCGGGCCGTACGAGTGGACCCGCATGGCCGGCATTCAGCTCGGCGGCCCGTCCAACGACTGAGGCAACACCTTGCGCGGGGTTCACCCGTTAGGACCTGTGACGGTGCAGCCATCACAGGGAGCCCCCGCATGATCGACACCCCGCCACTGGTGGACCAGTACTGCCACGGGGTGCTCCGCACGGAACTGGGCCTCGGCACCTTCGAGGCGCACCTCGGCAGGGCCGGGGGCCTGCCCGCGCCCGGCACGACGTTCTTCGACACCCAGACCGGCTTCGCGGTACGGCGCTGGTGCCCGCCGCTCCTCGGCCTGGAGCCGCACTGCCCGCCCGCCCGCTATCTGGCCCGCCGCCGGGAACTCGGCTTCCTGGAGTCGGGCCGGCGGCTCCTGCGGGCCACCGGGATCTCCACCTATCTGGTGGACACCGGACCGCCCGGCGACCTCACCGGACCGGTGGAGATGGGCGCCGCGGCCGACGCCGAGGCCCACGAGATCGTCCGCCTGGAACCGCTCGCCCAGCAGGTCGCCGACACCTCCGGCACGGTCGACGGGCTCCTCGCCAACCTCGCCGAGGCCGTCCACGGCGCGGCCGTCTCCGCCGTCGCCTTCGCCTCCGTCGCCGCCCTGCGGCACGGTCTCGTCCTCGCCCCCGACCCACCGGGGCCCGGCGAGGTGCGCGGCGCGGCCGGCCGCTGGCTGGCGGGCCGCCGCGCCGGAGAGCCGCTCACCGACCCCGTCCTGCTGCGGCACCTGCTGTGGATAGCCGTCGCCTCCGGCCGCCCGCTCCAGCTGTACGTCGGGGTCGACGACCCGATACGGCTCGGCGACTTCGCCGCCGCGACCAGTGGACTCGGCACGGACCTGGTGCTGCTGCACGGCTACCCGCACCACCGGCAGGCCGCCCATCTGACGAGCGTCTTCCCCCATGTGTACGCCGACCTCGGCGCCACCCTCGCCCAGACCGGGCCCCGGGCCGCCGCCGTACTGGCGGAGACCCTGGAACTCGCGCCCTTCGGCAAGCTGCTCTTCTCCAGCGGTGCCCGCGGCCTGCCCGAGCTGCACGTGGTGGGCGCGCGGGTGTTCCGCGAGGCGCTCGGGCGGGTGCTGGACGACTGGGTGTACGCCGGCGCGTGGTCCCGTACGGACGCGCAACGCGTCGCCGAGATGATCGCCTCGGGCAACGCCCGCAGGGTGTACGGGCTCGGTTAGGCGGCGGTCAGCGCCGCGTCGGACTGCTGCGGGGCGGGGACGTCCGGGGTGGCCGACGGCCGCTCGCGCAGGCTCAGCACCAGGCGCAGCACCGCGATCCACATGAGCGACGAGCCCAGCATGTGCAGGCCCACCAGGACCTCCGGCACGCCCGTGAAGTACTGCACGTAGCCGATCCCGCCCTGGAGCAGCAGCACCACCAGCAGGTCGCGGGCGCGCGCCCGGGTGTCGTCCGGGGCGTCCACCACGCGCAGCACGAAGAACATCGCCAGCGCCAGCGCGCACACCACCCAGGCGAAGATCGCGTGGAGGTGGGCCATCGTCGCGAAGTCGAACGGCATGCGCGGCACGTCGCTGCTGTCGCCCGCGTGCTTGCCGGAGCCCGTCACCGTCGTACCCGCCGCGATCAGCAGCCCGGACACGACCACCAGCGCCCAGCCGAGCTTGCGCACCGGCCCCGGGACGCGCGGCCGCCGGGGGCCGTCGCCCTCACCCGCGCGCACCCAGGTGACCACGGTGACCGTGAGCAGCGCGTTCGCGGCGAGGAAGTGGCCCGCGACCGTCCACGGGTTCAGCCCCATCCACACGGTGATGCCGCCGAGGACGGCGTTGACCATCACCACCCAGAACTGCGCCCAGCCGAGCCGGGTCAGCCCGCGCCGCCACGGCTTGGTGGAGCGCGCCGCGATGATCGCCCAGCCGACCGCCGCCGACAGGACGTACGTCAGCATGCGGTTGCCGAACTCGATGGCGCCGTGGATGCCCTGCGCGGGCGTGGCGAAGAGGCTGTCGTCCGTGCACTTGGGCCAGGTGTCGCAGCCGAGACCGGAGCCGGTGAGCCGGACCGCGCCGCCCGTGACGATGATGACGACGCTCATCACGACGGCGGCGAGCGCGGCGCGCCGGACCGTCCGGGGGGAGGGGGTCCAGCGCTGGGCGATGAAGGCGAGGGGGGTCAACACGGTTCCCTATCGTAGGTGCCCGCTTGTGCACGCTTTCACGAGGCCCCCCAATACGGTCATTCCCAGCGGAAGAAGCGTGCCGCCGCGCCCAGCCCCAGCACCGCCCACGCCGCCAGGATCCCGGCCGCGCCCCACGGCATCGACGCTCCGTCCCGCAGCACGTCCCGCAGCCCCTCCGACAGCGCCGAGATCGGCAGCAGCTCCAGCGCCGCGCGCGCCGCGTCCGGGAACTTCTCCAGCGGTACGACCACGCCGCCGCCCACGAGGAGGAGCAGGAACACCAGGTTGGCCGCCGCCAGCGTCGCCTCCGCCTTCAGCGTGCCGGCCATCAGCAGGCCGAGCCCGGAGAAGGCGGCCGTACCGAGGACGAGCAGCAGGAGCACGGAGATCGGGCTGCCCTGCGGGGACCACCCGAGCGCCAGTGCGATCACCGTCAGGAGCGCGATCTGGAGCACCTCCGTCACCAGGACCGAGACCGTCTTGGCGGTCATCAGCGCCCAGCGCGGCAGCGGCGACGCGCCGAGCCGCTTGAGCACCCCGTACCGCCGCTCGAAGCCGGTCGCGATGGCCTGCCCGGTGAAGGCGGTCGACATCACGGCCAGCGCCAGCACGCCCGGCGCGAGGAAGTCCACGGCCTTGCCGTCGCCCGTGTCGACGATGTCGACGGTCGAGAAGAGCACCAGCAGGAGGGACGGGATGACGACCGTGAGCAGTAGCTGCTCGCCGTTGCGCAGCAGCATCTTCGTCTCGAGCGCCGCCTGCGCCGCGATCATCCGGCCGATCGGCGCCGCTCCGGGCTGGGGCGTGTAGGTCCCGGCGCTCGTGCTCATGAACGCAGCTCCTTGCCGGTCAGAGTGAGGAAGACGTCTTCGAGCGTGTGCCGCTCGACCGAGATGCGGTCGGGCATCACCCCGTGCTGCGCGCACCATGTGGTCACCGTGGCGAGCAGCTGGGGGTCGACCGTGCCGCTGATCCGGTACGCGCCGGGCGTCAGCTCGGCGGCGGCGGTGCCGTCCGGCAGCGCCTTGAGCAGCGAGCCGAGGTCCAGGCCGGGGCGGCCGGTGAAGCGCAGGGTGTTCTCGGCGCCGCCGCGGCACAGCTCCTCGGGGCTGCCCTGGGCGACGACGCGGCCCGCGTCGATGATCGCTATGTCGTCGGCGAGCTCCTCGGCCTCGTCCATGAAGTGGGTCGTGAGGACGGTGGTGACCCCGTCGGCGCGCAGCTCGCGCACCAGGTCCCAGGTGGAGCGGCGGGCCTGCGGGTCGAGGCCCGCGGTCGGCTCGTCCAGGAAGACCAGCTCCGGCCGCCCGACCACCGCCATGGCGAGTGCGAGGCGCTGCTGCTGCCCACCGGAGAGGCGGCGGTACGTCGTACGGCCGCAGGAGCCGAGGCCGAGGCGCTCGATCAGCGCGTCGACGTCGAGGGGGTGGGCGTGGAGCTTCGCCATGTGGCGCAGCATCTCGTCGGCGCGCGCGCCGGAGTAGACGCCACCCGACTGGAGCATCACCCCGATGCGGGGCCGCAGGCGGGCGGCGTCGGCGACGGGATCGAGCCCGAGGACGCGCACGGTGCCGGCGTCGGCGCGGCGGTAGCCCTCGCAGGTCTCGATGGTCGTGGTCTTGCCGGCGCCGTTGGGCCCGAGGACGGCGGTGACGCCGCCCGCGCGGACGTCGAGGTCGAGGCCGTCGACGGCGGTCTTGGTCCCGTACCGCTTGACGAGGCCCTGGACCCGTACGACGGACTCGTATCGCATGCGGGAAGTCTAAAGAGCCCGCGGACCCCTCCGGCCCGCAGGCCCCCGAGGAGGCGTGAAAGGCCCGGTCAGGGGGCGCCGGGGAGGGGGTGGCGGGTGGCTGGAAATCATCCCACCAATGATCGTTTCCGCAGGTCAGGTGAGGCTTCCCTTAGTGACGCAGAGCACCGTCCACTGGTCAGGACGTCGCTTGTCACTCTCTCGCGAATTACGCAACAATGGCGTTGTGAAAAACGTCGGCCACGCCCAGCAGGCTCCAGCGGAGGAGCTCGCGACCGGGGAGCGCTCCACGCGCAACCGGGTCGCGCGGTCCATCCTGGACCACGGGCCGTCCACGGTGGCCGAGCTGGCTCAGCGGCTCGGCCTCACGCAGGCCGCCGTCCGCCGCCATCTCGACGCGCTCGTCGCCGACGACGTCGTCGCCCCGCGCGAACAGCGCGTCTACGGCGCGCGCACGCGCGGCCGCCCGGCCAAGGTGTTCGCCCTGACGGACGGCGGCCGGGACGCCTTCGACCAGTCGTACGACACTCTCGCCGTCGAGGCCCTGCGCTGGATCGAGCAGAACGCGGGCGGGGAAGCCGCCGTCGCCGCGTTCGCGCGCGACCGGATCGAGGCCCAGGCGGAGGCGTACCGCGAGGCCGTCGAGGCCGCGGCGCCCGAGGAGCGCGCCGAGGCGCTCGCGAAGGCGCTGAGCGCCGACGGGTACGCTGCCACGGCGCGCAACGCGCCGGTCGGACAGCAGCTGTGCCAGCACCACTGCCCCGTGGCCCACGTCGCCGAGAGGTACCCGCAGCTGTGCGAGGCGGAGACCGAGGTCTTCAGCCGGCTGCTCGGGACGCACGTGCAGAGACTGGCGACCATCGCCCACGGCGACGGGGTCTGCACGACGTACATCCCGCACACCACGCACACCACACCAACAGCATCCGCAAGCACGGCCGGGAGGAACCCCGCATGACCACCGAGATCAGCCACCCCGAGCTCGAGGGCCTGGGTCGGTACGAATATGGCTGGGCCGACCCGGACGCCGCCGGCGCCACCGCCAAGCGCGGTCTCTCCGAGGACGTCGTCCGCGACATCTCCGCGAAGAAGAACGAGCCCGAGTGGATGCTGAAGCTGCGTCTCAAGGGTCTGCGCCTCTTCGACAAGAAGCCCATGCCGAACTGGGGCTCCGACCTGTCGGGCATCGACTTCGACAACATCAAGTACTTCGTCCGGTCCACCGAGAAGCAGGCCGCCTCCTGGGAGGACCTGCCCGAGGACATCAAGAACACGTACGACAAGCTCGGCATCCCGGAGGCGGAGAAGCAGCGCCTCGTCGCCGGTGTCGCCGCGCAGTACGAGTCCGAGGTCGTGTACCACCAGATCCGCGAGGACCTGGAGGCCCAGGGCGTGATCTTCCTCGACACGGACACCGCGCTCAAGGAGCACCCGGAGCTCTTCCAGGAGTACTTCGGCACGGTCATCCCGGTCGGCGACAACAAGTTCGCGTCGCTGAACACCGCGGTGTGGTCCGGCGGCTCCTTCATCTACGTGCCGAAGGGCGTGCACGTCGACATCCCGCTCCAGGCCTACTTCCGCATCAACACGGAGAACATGGGCCAGTTCGAGCGGACGCTGATCATCGTCGACGAGGACGCCTACGTCCACTACGTCGAGGGCTGCACCGCCCCGATCTACTCCTCCGACTCGCTGCACAGCGCCGTCGTGGAGATCATCGTCAAGAAGGGCGGCCGCTGCCGCTACACGACGATCCAGAACTGGTCGAACAACGTCTACAACCTGGTCACCAAGCGCGCCGTGGCGTACGAGGGCGCGACCATGGAGTGGGTCGACGGCAACATCGGCTCCAAGGTCACGATGAAGTACCCGGCCGTCTACCTGATGGGCGAGCACGCCAAGGGCGAGACCCTGTCCATCGCCTTCGCGGGCGAGGGCCAGCACCAGGACGCCGGCGCCAAGATGGTCCACATGGCCCCGAACACCTCCTCCAACATCGTCTCCAAGTCGGTGGCGCGAGGCGGCGGCCGCACCTCCTACCGCGGTCTCATCGAGATCGGCGAGGGTGCCCCGGGCTCCAAGTCGAACGTGCTCTGCGACGCGCTGCTCGTCGACACGATCTCGCGGTCGGACACGTACCCGTACGTCGACGTGCGCGAGGACGACGTGTCCATGGGCCACGAGGCGACCGTCTCCAAGGTCTCCGAGGACCAGCTCTTCTACCTGATGAGCCGCGGCCTCTCCGAGGACGAGGCGATGGCGATGATCGTGCGCGGCTTCGTCGAGCCGATCGCCAAGGAGCTGCCCATGGAGTACGCGCTGGAGCTCAACCGGCTGATCGAGCTGCAGATGGAGGGTGCGGTCGGCTGACGCCGCCCCCGCCGTCCGTACCAGTCTTTACGTAGGAAGAGAGCAACACGACAGCCATGGCTGAGGCCCAGAACATCCCGGCGGGCTCCACCACCGCCGGCTCCATCGCGGTGGCCGCCGAGTCCACCGTCGCCACCCGCATGAGCGCGCCCCCGTCCTTCGACGTCGCGGACTTCCCCGTCCCGCACGGCCGCGAGGAGGAGTGGCGGTTCACGCCGCTGGAGCGGCTGCGCGGCCTGCACGACGGCACCGCGGTCGCCACCGGCGACGGCGTACGCGTCGAGGTGGAGGCGCCCGAGGGTGTCACCGTCGAGACCGTCGGCCGCGACGACGCGCGGCTCGGCAAGGCCGGTACCCCGGTGGACCGGGTCGCCGCCCAGGCGTACTCCGCCTTCGAGAAGGCCTCGGTCGTCACCGTGCCCAAGGAGACCGTGCTCACCGAGCCGGTCCGGATCTCCGTGCACGGCCAGGGCGGCACCGCCTTCGGCCACCAGGTCATCGAGGTCGGCGCCTTCGCCGAGGCCGTCGTGGTCATCGACCACACCGGTGACGCGGTGCTCGCCGCCAACGTCGACTACCTCCTCGGCGACGGCGCCAAGCTCACCGTCGTCTCCATCCAGGACTGGGACGAGAAGGCCGTCCACGTCGGCCAGCACAACGCGCTGGTCGGGCGGGACGCCTCCTTCAAGTCGGTCGTCGTCACCTTCGGCGGTGACCTGGTCCGCCTGCACCCGCGCGTGAAGTACGCCGCGACCGGCGGCGAGGCGGAGCTGTTCGGCCTGTACTTCACCGAGGCGGGCCAGCACCAGGAGCACCGCCTCCTGGTCGACCACAACACCCCGCACTGCAAGTCCAACGTGGCCTACAAGGGCGCGCTGCAGGGCGAGAACGCGCACGCCGTGTGGATCGGCGACGTCCTCATCCAGGCCGCGGCCGAGGGCACCGACACGTACGAGATGAACCGCAACCTGGTTCTGACGGACGGCGCCCGCGTCGACTCCGTGCCGAACCTGGAGATCGAGACCGGCGAGATCGCCGGCGCCGGTCACGCCTCCGCCACCGGCCGCTTCGACGACGAGCAGCTCTTCTACCTGATGGCCCGCGGTATCCCGGAGATCGAGGCCCGCCGCCTCGTCGTCCGCGGCTTCTTCGCGGAGCTCGTCCAGCAGATCGGCCTGCCGGACGTCGAGGAGCGTCTCATCGCCAAGATCGAGGCCGAGCTGGAGGCGTCGCTCTGATGCCCTTCGTCCGCGCCTGTGGCCTGAGCGAGCTGGAGGAGGACACCCCGAAGAGGGTGGAGATCGACGGCACGCCGGTCTCCGTCGTCCACACCGAGGGGGAGGTGTTCGCGATCCACGACATCTGCTCGCACGCGAACGTCTCGCTCTCGGAGGGCGAGGTGGAGGACTGCCAGATCGAGTGCTGGCTGCACGGCTCCGCCTTCGACCTCCGCACCGGCAAGCCGTCCGGCCTTCCCGCGACGCGCCCCGTCCCCGTATACCCCGTAAAGATCGAAGGGGACGATGTGCTCGTCTCCGTCACCCAGGAGTCCTGAGTCACCCATGGCAACGCTTGAAATCCGCGACCTGCACGTCTCCGTCGAGGCCGACAACGCCACGAAGGAGATCCTCAAGGGCGTCGACCTGACCGTGAAGCAGGGCGAGACCCACGCCATCATGGGCCCCAACGGCTCCGGCAAGTCGACGCTCGCGTACTCGCTGGCGGGTCACCCCAAGTACACGATCACCGGCGGCACCGTCACCCTCGACGGCGAGGACGTCCTGGAGATGTCCGTCGACGAGCGCGCCCGCGCGGGCCTCTTCCTCGCCATGCAGTACCCGGTCGAGGTCCCGGGTGTCTCGGTGAGCAACTTCCTGCGCACCTCCGCCACCGCCGTCCGCGGCGAGGCCCCCAAGCTCCGCACCTGGGTGAAGGAGGTCAAGGAGGCCATGCAGCGCCTCAACATGGACCCCGCCTTCGCCGAGCGCAACGTCAACGAGGGCTTCTCCGGCGGTGAGAAGAAGCGCCACGAGATCCTCCAGCTGGAGCTCCTCAGGCCCAAGATCGCGATTCTCGACGAGACCGACTCCGGCCTCGACGTCGACGCCCTGCGCATCGTCTCCGAGGGCGTCAACCGCGTCCGCGAGACCGGCGAGGTCGGCACGCTGCTGATCACGCACTACACGCGCATCCTGCGCTACATCAAGCCGGACCACGTCCACGTCTTCGCCGGCGGCAAGATCGTCGAGTCGGGCGGCTCCGAGCTGGCCGACAAGCTCGAGGCCGAGGGCTACGAGTCGTACACGAAGGGTGGCGCATCCGCGTGACACAGCTGCCGGGCCTTCTCGACACCGAGGCGATCCGCAAGGACTTCCCGATCCTCGACCGGGTGCTCCACGACGGCAAGAAGCTCGTGTACCTGGACAACGCGGCGACCTCGCAGACGCCGCGCCAGGTCATCGACGTGCTGAGTGAGTACTACGAACAGCACAACGCCAACGTGCACCGCGGCGTGCATGTGCTGGCCGAGGAGGCCACGGCGCTGTACGAGGGCGCGCGCGACAAGGTCGCCGCCTTCATCAACGCGCCGAGCCGCAACGAGGTGATCTTCACCAAGAACGCCTCGGAGTCGCTCAACCTCGTGGCGAACATGCTGGGCTGGGCCGACGAGCCCTACCGGGTCGACCACGAGACCGAGATCGTCATCACGGAGATGGAGCACCACTCCAACATCGTTCCGTGGCAGCTGCTCGCGCAGCGCACCGGCGCGAAGCTGAAGTGGTTCGGGCTGACCGACGACGGCCGGCTCGACCTGTCGAACATCGAAGAGATCATCACCGAGAAGACGAAGATCGTCTCCTTCACGCTGGTCTCCAACATCATGGGAACCGTCAACCCGGTCGAGGCGATCGTGCGCCGCGCCCAGGACGTCGGCGCCCTGGTGCTGATCGACGCCTCGCAGGCCGCCCCGCACATGCCGCTGGACGTGCAGGCGCTCCAGGCCGACTTCGTGGCCTTCACCGGCCACAAGATGTGCGGCCCGACGGGCATCGGCGTGCTGTGGGGCCGCCAGGAGCTGCTGGAGGACCTCCCGCCGTTCCTCGGTGGCGGCGAGATGATCGAGACGGTCTCCATGAGCTCGTCGACGTACGCCCCCGCCCCGCACAAGTTCGAGGCCGGTACGCCCCCGATCGCGCAGGCCGTCGGCCTCGGCGCGGCCGTGGACTACCTCTCCTCGATCGGCATGGACAAGATCGCCGCGCATGAGCACGCGATCACGGAGTACGCCATCCAGCGCCTCCGGGAGGTCCCGGACCTGCGGATCATCGGCCCGGTGACGGCCGAGGACCGCGGCGCGGCGATCTCCTTCACGCTCGGCGACATCCACCCCCACGACGTGGGTCAGGTCCTCGACGAGCAGGGCATCGCCGTCCGTGTCGGGCACCACTGCGCCCGCCCGGTCTGCCTGCGGTACGGAATTCCTGCGACCACGCGGGCGTCGTTCTATCTGTACTCCACGCCGGCCGAGGTGGACGCCCTCGTGGCGGGCCTGGAGCACGTCCGGAACTTCTTCGGCTAGGAGCGGGTGTGAAGCTGGATTCGATGTACCAGGACGTCATCCTGGACCACTACAAGAACCCGCACGGCCGGGGCTTGCGGGACGGCGACGCCGAGGTGCACCACGTCAACCCGACGTGCGGTGACGAGATCACGCTGCGCGTGAAGTACGACGGCACGCGGATCGCGGACGTCTCGTACGAGGGCCAGGGCTGCTCCATCAGCCAGGCGTCGGCCTCCGTACTGAATGAACTCCTCGTCGGCAAGGAACTCGCCGAGGCGCAGCAGATCCAGGGCACCTTCCTGGAGCTGATGCAGTCCAAGGGCAGGATCGAGCCGGACGACGCCATGGAGGAGGTGCTGGAGGACGCGGTCGCGTTCGCCGGCGTCTCCAAGTACCCGGCCCGGGTGAAGTGCGCCCTGCTGAGCTGGATGGCCTGGAAGGACGCGACGGCCCAGGTGATGGGTGAGGGCGCGGAGAGGAAGACCGCATGACCGAGAACCAGACGGCCGAGACCGTGGAAGCAGCCGAGGCGGCCGAGGCGGTCGCGACGGCCGACGCGGCCCCGATGAAGCCGGCGACCGAGGAAGAGATCCGCGAGGCGCTGTACGACGTCGTCGACCCCGAGCTGGGCATCGACGTCGTCAACCTCGGCCTCATCTACGGCATCCACATCGACGACTCCAACATCGCGACCCTCGACATGACGCTGACGTCGGCGGCCTGCCCGCTGACGGACGTGATCGAGGACCAGGCGAAGTCGGCGACGGACGGCATTGTCCGCGAGCTGAAGATCAACTGGGTCTGGATGCCGCCGTGGGGCCCGGACAAGATCACGGACGACGGGCGGGAGCAGCTGCGCGCTCTCGGCTTCAACGTCTGAGCCGAGCCCCTTCGCGACCTGTTACGGCCGTGCCCTCCGGTTCGTTTCCGGAGGGCACGGCCGTTTCTCCGTACAGTGAGACCGGTTCGCCTGAGCGGGGGACCGGCGGTTAGGTTTCCTGCATGACTTCTGCACCGTCTGCACCTCGCACCACCGGCGCCGTCGCCGCCGGCCTCGCCACCATCGCCGGCGACGGCACCGTTCTCGACACCTGGTTCCCCGCGCCCGAGCTCACCGAGGCCGCCGGGCCGGCCGGGACCGAGCGGCTCACCTCCGACCAGGCCGTCAACCTCCTCGGAGAAGGCGCCGCCAAGGCCATCGGCGTCGACGCCCGCCGGGGCGTCGAGGTCGTCGCCGTACGCACCGTCATCAGCTCCCTCGACGAGAAGCCGCTCGACGCGCACGACGTCTACCTGCGGCTGCACCTGCTCAGCCACCGGCTGGTCAAGCCGCACGGGCAGAACCTCGACGGCATCTTCGCGCACCTCGCCAACGTGGCCTGGACGAGCCTCGGCCCCGTCGCCGTCGACGACGTCGAGAAGGTCCGGCTGAACGCCCGCGCCGAGGGCCTGCACCTCCAGGTCACCAGCATCGACAAGTTCCCGCGCATGACGGACTACGTCGTCCCCACGGGCGTCCGCATCGCCGACGCCGACCGCGTCCGCCTCGGCGCGCACCTCGGCTCCGGCACCACCGTCATGCACGAGGGCTTCGTCAACTTCAACGCCGGCACCCTCGGCACCTCCATGGTCGAGGGCCGCATCTCCGCGGGTGTCGTCATCGGCGACGGCTCCGACATCGGCGGCGGCGCCTCCACCATGGGCACCCTCTCCGGCGGCGGCAACGTCATCATCTCCATCGGCGAGCGCTGCCTCGTCGGCGCGGAGGCGGGCGTCGGCATCGCGCTCGGCGACGAGTGCGTCGTCGAGGCGGGCCTGTACGTCACGGCGGGCACGCGCGTGACCATGCCCGACGGCCAGATCGTCAAGGCCCGCGAGCTCTCCGGGGCCTCGAACATCCTCTTCCGCCGCAACTCGGTCACCGGCACCGTTGAGGCCCGCCCGAACAACGCGGTGTGGGGCGGCCTCAACGACATCCTGCACAGCCACAACTGAGCCGCCGGCCAGGGCCGCTGATTCGGGTGACTTCGCACGACCTCGCGTGACCTTTCCGTCCGTAGGACGGATAAACAGGTCGGCGCGTATCACACGAATGGGCAAGGCGAGGGACGGCTGATATGAAGACCGGCAGGCTGATCGTTCCCGGAGTGCTCGCGCTGGCGGCCGTGTTCTGGTCCGGCGCGGCCGCTCAGGCCGATGAGAGTCACAGCGGGTCCGACAACGGGCACCGCATCACCCTGCTGTCGATCGGTCAGATCGACGACCCGATGGAGGACGTGCTGGAGCACGTCTCGATCCTCGGGAGCAATCGGGTGACCGGCTCCTGAGCCGGTTGCCGGAGCAGTTCCTCGTACGCCGCACGCAGCCCGTCGACCGCCCGCCGGTCGGCGGGCTGCAGTGGTTCCCGCACCGGGCCGGCGGAGAGGAGGGCCTTGGCCGTCACCGCGCCCGGCAGGCCCGACGCCATCATCCGTTCCGTCAGCGGCAGCAGGCGCTGGTGGAGACGGGCCGCCAGGGCCGTGTCGCCCGCGTCGAAGGCGTCCAACACCGCACGGGTGGGGCCCGGAGCCACGTTCGCGACCGTGCTGATGAAACCCGCGCCGCCGATCGCGTACAGCGGGAGGTTCAGCTCCTCGCAGCCCGAGTAGTACGCCAGTGACGTGCGCGCCATGACCTTGGCCGAGCCCAGCAGGTCGTAGGCGCAGTCCTTCACCGCCACGATCCGCGGATGGTCCGCGAGCCGCAGGACCGTCTCGGGCTCGATGCGGACGCCCGTGCGGCCCGGGATGTCGTACAGCGCCAGCGGCAGGCCCGTCGCGTCCGCCACCCGCCGGACGTGCGCCTCGATCGCCGCCTGCGGCGGGCGGCTGTAGTACGGCGGGACCACGAGGAGGCCGTCGGCGCCCGCCGCCTCCGCCTGGCGGGCCAGCTCGACGGTGTGGCGGGTGTCCGCCGTGCCGACCCCGGCCACCAGGGCCGTGCGCGTACCGACGGCGTCGCGGACCGCCCGTACCAGCGCGGCCTTCTCGGCGTCGCTCGTCGTCGGGGATTCACCGGTCGTGCCGTTCAGGACGAGTCCGTCGCAGCCCTCGGCGACCAGGTGCGCCGCCAGCTCCTGCGCCCGGTCCAGGTCCAGCTGCTCGCCGGAAGCGGTGAAGGGCGTGACCATCGCGCACTGCGCGCGGCCGAAGGGCGGGGCGTCGGGGGTGGTGGGGATCATGCACGCAGTGTGACCGGTAGCGAATGTGAAGGTCTACTTAGATTTGCTTACCCCCAAAGGGAAGCAGTGCTGAACGGTCGTAGGGGAGTTCCGAGCGCCGACGATCGGGTACTCGATCCTCCCCGTACGAGATGGGAGGCGTTGCCATGGCCGGAGAACCGTCGGTCGGCGAGCTGGTGAAGCAGGCGTCGGAGCAGCTCACGGACCTGGTCAGGACCGAGATGCGCACCGCGCAGGCCGAGATGATGCAGAAGGGCAAACGCGCCGGCAAGGGCGGCGGCATGCTCGGAGCCGCGGCGGCGGTCGGGTACGTCGGGCTGATCGGGGTGTGGGCCACCGTGGCCGCGCTGCTGAACCTGGCCCTCGACGTATGGGCCTCGGTGCTCATCGCGACCGGAGTGTTCCTGGTGCTCGCCGGCATTCTGGCCCTCCTCGGCCGCAAGCAGCTGAAGGCCGCGGTGCCGCCCAAGCCCGAGCGGGCGATCGACGGGATGCGTTCGGACGTCCACGAGATCAAGGAGAGGGTCCACCGATGACACGGGAGACGCGGAAGGCGCCCGGACCTGACGAGCTGCGGCGCGAAGCGGCGCGCAAGCGGCAGGAGCTGGGAGAGACGATCGACCAGCTGATGGCCAGGACCGACGTGAAGGCGCGCGCCGCCCACCTGGTGCACGACAAGACCCCCGAGCCCGTGCGCAACCACCCGCGTCCGGTTCTCGCGGCCGTCGCCGCCATGGTGGTCGCGGGGGTCGTGCTCTGGCAGCTGCGGCGCAGCGGTAAGTGGGGGTGAGCCTGCGGATGGCCGACAAGGAAGACAAGCAGAAGAAGCAGAAGAAGCAGCACAAGAAGAAGAGGAAGCAGAAACTCCTCTACCGGCCCGTCGGCATCCTCCTCGGCATGGCGAGCGGTGCCATCGCGAGCACCCTCTTCTCACGGGCCTGGGCGGCGGTCGGAAACGGTGACGCCCCGGACGCCATGGACGAGGAGCGCCAGTGGAAGGAGATCCTGCTGGCGGCCGCGATCGAGGGCGCCATCTTCGCCGTCGTCAAGGCGGCCGTGGACCGCTCCGGCGCCGTCGGGGTCCGGCGGCTGACCGGTACCTGGCCGGGGTGAGAATCCGTCAGCGCCGGCTGTTGACCTCAAGCGTGCTTGACGTTTGATCATGGGGTTTCGGCCGCACCGAACGGGGGCGGCAGTGAACCGAGAGGCAACAGCCATGGCGCGTACGACGCTCGCGATGTTCGGCACCGACGCCCGTCCCGCCCTCACCCGGCCCGGCGTCGGTGCCGTCATGGTCAGCACCTGGCGCGTCGGGACGCCCGAGCGGCAGCGCGCTGCCGTGGAGGCCCTCGCCAGGACGTGGCAGAGCCGCGACTGGCCGTTCGAGGGCCTCCTCTCGTACACCGTGTACACCGGGGAGGACGGCGACACCCTCCTCCACTACTCCCAGTGGCGCGACGAGGAGGCGTACCGCGAGTTCGTCGCCCGCCACCGCGACGATCGCAACGGCGAGATCGACGCCGCCGTGCCCGGCATCGAGCGCGTGGAGCTCCGTTCGTACGAGCTCTACCGCACGTCCGGGCCGGCGGGGGGCGAGAGCCGCGTGCCGGGATGCGTCGTCATCGTCGACGTCGAGTTCGAGGGCGCGGACGCCGCGCGGCAGCGGGACTGGGTCGACGGGGTGTTCGAGGCGCTGGAGACCGACCCGCGCCCGCACCCCGGCGGTATCTCCGCGCACTTCCACATCAGCCTCGACGGCACTCGCGTCCTCAACTACGCCGAGTGGGACAGCGCCCAGGCCCACATCAACGCGCTCGCCGGCCCCGGGAACGGGGTGGGGTCGCTCACCCCCCAGTGGGCCAAGGTGCAGTCCTACCCCGGTTTCGTCGGGAGCGTGGTCAAGCGGTACGCGCCCGCGCTGAGTCTCAGCCCGGGCGCGTGACCGAGGGCCTTACGGGCGGAAGCGCAGCACCTGCGGGTCGTGGTCGCTGTTCTGCTCCGCGAACTCGGCGTTGATGTGCACGCTGTCGTACGCGAAGTGCCGGATCGACGGGCTGGTCAGGATCTGGTCCAGCACCTGGCTGTTGCCCTGGAAGACGTACGAGTAGCGCTCGCTGCGCGGCAGGGACATCACCGCCGGGTACAGCGCGCCGCCGTCCGTCAGGGCCTTCGTCGTCGCCGAGAACTCGAAGTCGTTGATGTCGCCGAGGACGACGACGTCGGCGGTGCGCTGCGCCTTCAGGATGTCCTTCACGAAGGCGTTGACCGACTGGGCCTGCTGGAGGCGCTTCGTCTCGGAGGAACGGTTCGGCGGCTGGTGGTGCGAGACCAGCGACTCGTCGCCACCCTTCGAGCCGAAGTGGTTCGCGATCACGAAGACCGTCCGGCCCCGGAAGGTGAACTCGCCCGCCAGCGGCTTGCGGCTGTTGTCCCAGGCGGGGTTCGCCGGGTCGATCCGGCCGGGGGAGTGCGTCAGCGCCGCGCGGCCCTTCTCCCGGACGACCCCGGTCGCCGTCGCCGCGTCGCCGCCCGCGCGGTCGGTGAAGGACACGCGCTCGGGGTTGAAGAGGAACACCTGCCGGATGTTGCCCCCCGGCTGGCCGCCGTCCTTGTTGTTGGCGGGGTCGATGGTGCGCCACTCGTACGCCGGGCCGCCGGCCGAGACGATCGCGTCCGTGAACTTCTTCAGCGTCTGGTCGGCGGCGACCGTGCCGTCGTTCTTCGGGCCGTTGTTGTCCTGGATCTCCTCCAGCGCCAGGATGTCGGGCGAGGCGAGGTTCTCCACGACCGCCTTCGCCAGCGCGTCGAACTTCTCCTGCGGGTCGCCCGGGTCGAGGTTCTCGACGTTGTACGTGGCCACCGCCAGCTCACTGCGGTGCTGCCGCTCGGTGACCTCGCGTTCCAGGCCCCGGTCGGCGAGCGTGCCGAGGGTGCGGGCGGTGAGGGTGTAGCCGCCGTACTGGTTGAAGTCCAGCGGGCCCTCGGTCGTGCCGGTCAGCCAGTCGCCGACGTTCGCCTTGGGGAACGGCTGCTGGGCGAGCGGGGCCAGCGACTGGATCTTCAGACGGCCGGTGTTCTGGGAGGTGTACGAGCCGTAGACCGCGCCGCCGCGGGCGCTCGGGTTCTCGTGCGGCTTCACCGTCACCCACAACTCGGCGTGCTCGTTGCTGGCGGTGACGACCCGGGAGGAGCCGATGCGGACGTTCGTGCCCTCCAGCGACTCGAAGTAGTCCAGGGCGTACGAACCCGGGCGCAGCGGCAGGCCGTTGATGGAGCCGCCGGCCGCCGGGTCGCCCTCGGGCGCGTACACCGACGGCACGGAGTGCGCGGAGAGGGTGGTGGGCGCGGGGAGCGGGTTCCCGGAGGAGACCACCGTGACGGTGGGCTTGCTGATCTGGGTGAGGGACTGGTTGCCGGAGGACGTGCCGCCCGGGACGTACTCGGTGACCGTGCCCGAGACCGTCACCGCGTCGCCGACGGCGACGGTGGGGGTGGAGCCGGTGTAGACGAACAGGCCCTCGCTGGTGGCGGGGTCGGCGTCGGGCTGGGTGTCCTGGATCCAGAAGCCCTTGGAGCCGTACGTGCGGACACCGGTGACGACACCGGGGACGGCGGTGACCTGGCGGCCGGCGAGGGGGGATATGCGGGTGGAGCCCTGGATGTCGTGCACGCGTATCGCCTCGGCGGCCGTTTCGCTGCCCGACGCGGACGCGGACGGGGACGCGGCGAGCAGGCCCGCGGCGAGCGCGGCGGCGACGACGGCCGAGACGGCGGCGGTTCTCGGCAGGGGAGAAGGACGCATGAAGAGGCTCCGATGGTGGTGGGAGGTGGGGGTGTGATCCGGGTAAGAGATCTACGCGCGTCAATGTCTTGTGTGTGCGGGGCAGTTGTCAAGGGTTGGCGGGTGTACGGGGGTTGACCGGTACATGAACCACCGGACATGCACCCAAATGCGTCTACGCTGGGGGCCGCCTGGACCCTTCCGCGCCCCGAGGAGAGACCCCTGATGTCGTCAGACCGCCCCACCCTGCCGCCGGTGCGGCTGCCCTCGGACGCGGAGCTGGCGCGCGACGCGCTCGCCGCCCCGCTGCTGGCCCGGGCCGTCCGGCTCGCCCGCTGGGCGGGGCCCGGGACGCGGGTCGGCGCCGGGGGCGAACTCGTCGACGAGCTGCTGCCGGCCGCCGCCGAGGTGCTCGGGCTGCCCGCGGACGAGGACGGCGCGGCGTACGCCAGCGAGGCGTGGCGGGTCGCCGTCGACACCGGGCTGGTGGAGGTCGAGGACCCGGAGGAGGAGGGCGAGGGAACCGTCGCGGCGGGGGAGAACCTGCCGCTGATCACCGGCGGTTCGCCGCAGGACGTGCTGGCGCTGTGGCTGGACGGCCTGGAGACGGTGTTCGCGGACGCGACCGCGCCGCTGCTCGACGACCTCGCGGACGTCATCGGCGAGGACGGCCGGATCGACCTGGAGGCGCTGGACTGGGACCCGGAGGGGGAGGCCGAGTTCCTCGACGGGGTCCTCGGCAACCTGTACCTGCTGACCGTCTCGGAGAGCGGCGCGGGGGAGACGGGCCGGGCGCCGGGACCGGTGCCGCTGCCCGCGCTCGCCGCGTCGATGATCCTTCCGGACGACATGGGGGAGCCGACCGACGACATCCTGGAGCAGGTGTCGGAGGCGATGATGCGGCTGGACGACCAGTTCCGGGTGCTGGAGCCGATCGGGCTCGTGGAGTACACGCCCGTCGACGAGGCGCTGATGGCGGAGGCGGGCGACGCCGAGCCGGTCGCGGTCGGCGACGACGAGGACGTGTCGCGGTACGGGATGGTGCGGCTCACGCCGCTGGGCCTGTACGGCATCCGGGCGCGCATGCTGGACGCCGGTGTGGCCGCGCCGGCGGTCGGCGACCTCGCGGACAAGGGTGCGGAGGTGCTGCTGGCGGGCGTCGCGCACTTCCCCGAGGGGGCCGCGCGGGCCGAGACGCGGGAGTGGCTGGCCCGGCGGGAGCCGGTGGCCGCGGCGCGCGAGCTGCTCGCCGCCGCGAAGGGCACGGACGCGGGCTCCCCCCTGCGGCGGCTCCACTGCCAGCAGGCGCTCACCCTGGCGGGCCCGGAGGCGGAGCCGGCGGTACGGGAGGTGCTGGACGACCCGGAGCTGGGCGGTCTCGCGCGGGTGTGGCTCGCGGAGCGGGGCGCGGCGGACGTGCCCGCGCCGCCGGAGTCGATGATCTTCTGGCTGGCCATCGACACGATCGCGGCGCAGCTGGACGCGCAGGGCGAACTGGAGGAGCTCCAGGACCTGGTGGAGGGCCTGACGGGCCAGCACAGCGGCTTCTTCGACACCGCCTGGCGCGTCGAGCACCCGGCGACGCCGGAGGTGCTGGAGGCGATGGGCCGCCTGCACCGCGACAAGCGGGTGGCGAAGGCGGCCCGGAAGGCCGCGTTCAAGGCGCGGTCGCGCGGGGGCGCGTGAGCCGCGGGGGCTCGCGTTGCCGCGGGGCCTGTGCCCTGTGCCCCTGGGGAGGGGGCTCGGCGCGGGCCCCGCGGGCGGCGGCTTCCGGCTTTCGGCCGTCCTGCCGGTCGGCCACCAGCCCGCGGCGTACCGCCCGGCCCGACTCAGCCGCGCAGGTGCGAGGCGCCGTTGAGGTCCAGGATCGTGCCGGAGGACCACTCGGCCTCCGGTGAGGCCAGCCACCGGACCGCCGCCGCGATCTCCTCCGCCGTACCGACCCGGCCGAAGGGGCTCTGCGCCCGGATCGCCTCGCCCTCCGGGCCCGTCAGCCGGTCCGCGACGCGCTCGGTGGCGAAGAAGCCGGGTGCGACGGAGGCGACCGCGATGCCGTACGGCGCCAGGGAGACCGCCAGCGACTGGCCCAGGGCGTGGACGGCGGCCTTGGTGGCGCCGTAGGCCGGGTGGTCCGGTTCGCCGCGGAAGGCGCCGCGGGAGCCGATGTTCACGATGCGGCCGCCCGTGCCCTGGTCGATCATGCGGCGCGCGGCGAGGTGGCTCAGGTTCGCCGTGGCGAGCAGGTTGACGGAGACGTGCTGCTGCCAGAGCGCCACCCACGCGTCGTACGGCGTCTCGGCGAGGGGGTGGCGGATGTTGACCGCCGCGTTGTTGACCAGGACGTCCAGGCCGCCGAGCGCGTCCGCCGCGGCGTCCGCGACGCGGGCCGCCTGCGCCGGGTCGGAGAGGTCGCCGGGGGCGAGGGCGTGGCCCGTGCCCGGGAGGGACTCCAGGGTGCGCCGCGCCTCCTCGCCTCGGGCGTTGTAGTGGACCGCGACCCGGTCGCCGTTGGCCGCGAAGGCCAGGGCGACGGCGCGGCCCAGACCTCGCGAGGCGCCGCTGACCAGGACGCGGCGCCCGGTGGCGGGGAACGCCACGGGGGGAGAGGGGGCCGCGCCGTCCGCCGGGGGTATCAGGGGCGCGGGTGTCACAGCGCCTGCGCCGCAGGCTTCACCATGCCGCGGACCGTGCGCGACTTGACGAACTCGCCCATCGCGGTCATCTCCCACTCGCCCGAGAACTGCTTGATGAGCTTCGCCATCATCACGCCGGTCTGCGGCTCGGCGGTGGTGAGGTCGAAGCGGACCAGCTCCTCGCCGGTGGCCGCGTCCATCAGCCGGCAGTAGGCCTTGGCGACCTCGGTGAACTTCTGCCCGGAGAAGGAGTTGACGGTGAAGACCAGGCCCGTCGCGTCGGCCGGCAGCCGGCCCAGGTCGACCGTGATCACCTCGTCGTCGCCGGCGCCCTCGCCGGTGAGGTTGTCGCCGGAGTGCTTGACGGCGCCGCCCAGGATGGACAGCTTGCCGAAGTAGCAGCTGTCCAGGTGGTTGCGCTGCGGGCCGTACGCGATGACGGAGGCGTCGAGGTCGATGTCCTTGCCGCGGTACGCGGGCTCCCAGCCGAGGCCCATCTTGACCTGGGAGAGCAGCGGGCGGCCGCCCTTGACGAGGGAGACGGTCTGGTTCTTCTGGAGGTTGACGCGGCCCTTGTCGAGGTTGATCTTCCCGGTGGAGGCGGGGGCGGCCGGCGGCGTGGCGGGCGCGGCGGGGGCCGGCGCCGGGGTCACGGGCGCCGCCGCCACCGGTGCCGGGGCGGGCGCCGGGGCCGCCGCCGCGGCCGGCTCCTCCTCCACCGACACGCCGAAGTCGGTCGCGATCCCCGCCAGCCCGTCGGCGTACCCCTGGCCGACCGCGCGGGCCTTCCAGGCGCCGCCCCGGCGGTACACCTCCACCACGACCAGCGCCGCCTCGGCGCCCAGCCGCGGCGGGGTGAAGGTGGCGAGGACGGCGCCGCCGTCGGCGTCGCGGATGGTCGCGGTCGGCTCGATGCCCTGGAAGGTCTGCCCCGCCGCGTCCGGGCTGGCGGTGACGACGATCTTCTCGATGGCCGGCGGCACGGCGGCGGTGTCCACGATCACCGCGTCCGGGGCGGTGCCGCCGCCGGACCGGTAGGTGACACCGGGGCCGGAGGGCTGGTTGTAGAAGATGAAGTCGTCGTCGGAGCGCACCTTGCCTTCGGCGGTGAGCAGCAGGCCCGATACGTCGAGCCGCACGGGCGCGGAGACGTCCACCGCCACCCGGGTGACGGCGAGGGGGATGTTCGAGCCGGGGGTCATAGCTGTCATGCCAGGCGTAACGACCGGGACCGCTTTGCCGTTCCCTTACCTGCGCTCTCTTGGGCCACTCCGGTTACGGCTCAGTGCGGCCACTGCGGCGGGTTGGTGGCGAAGTGGCCGCCCAGGACCCGGTGCTCCGGGTTGGCGTCGTCCAGCTCGCCGTGCTCGGCGACGAGCTTCGGGGCGTACTGCTCCGAGTCGTCCTCGGGCTCGTAGCCGAGTGCCCGCGCCGAGGACAGGTCCCACCACAGGCGCGTGTTGGCGGACGATCCGTACACCACGGTGTGGTGTACGTCCTCGGCGGTGAGGGCCGCGTGGAAGAGTCGGGCTCCGTCGCCCGGGCTCAGCCAGACGGACAGCATCCGTACGGAGGTGGGCTCCATGAAGCAGGAGCCGATCCGTACGGAGACGGTTTCGATGCCGTGCAGGTCCCAGTAGAGCTGGGCCAGGTCCTCGCCGAAGCACTTGGACAGGCCGTAGAGGGTGTCCGGGCGGTGCGGGGTGTCCACCGGGATCAGCGGGTCCGATCCGTGCGGGCGCGGGGTGAAGCCGACGGCGTGGTTGCTGGAGGCGAAGACGATCCGCCGTACGCCCGCCTCGCGGGCCGCCTCGTAGAGGTTGTAGGTGCCTTGGATGTTGGCGCGCAGGATCTTCTCGAAGGGGGCCTCCAGGGAGATGCCCGCCAGGTGGACGATCGCGTCCACGCCCCGGACCGCCTCGCGCAGGGCGTCCTTGTCGGCCAGGTCCGCGGTGATGGCGTCCGGCTCGCCGTCGATGGGCGTCACGTCGAGGAGCCGGAGGTCGTAGCCGTACGCGGGCAGCAGGCCCCGCATCAGGGTGCCGACGCCGCCGGCGGCGCCGGTGAGCAGGACGGTGCGGGGAGCGGGCATGGGCGGATCTCCTCGGTAGGGCCGACGGCTCGACGGCACAGGTCGACGCCTCAGCTCAACGACGTAGACGGCATTCACAAGCGTGGACACGCTAGAGAGCGGGCGCGAACAGCGTCAAGGGGGGACGAGTACCCGCTCAACTCCACGCCATGGTCGCGGTTTTCGGCCAGGTGGCGCCTTGACCGGCCCAAGACGGCTGCCCTAGCGTGGCGGTGTTCAGAAATATAAACATCGGTCAGAATCGTGCACGAGTGTGTGCGACGGCTGTTCAGGGAGCGCCCGTGACCTCTGCCCCGTCCCCCGGTCGAGCACCGCTCGCCGGCCGAGTCCCACTCGCCGGCCGACTCGACGGTCTGCTGTTCTTCCCCGTCACCGCGTACGGGCCGGACGGCGCGCTCGACCTCGACGCGTTCCGCGCGCACGTGCGCGGCGGCATCGAGGCGGGCGCCGCCGCCGTCTTCGCCTGCTGCGGCACGGGGGAGTTCCACGCCCTCACGCCCGAGGAGTTCCGCGCCTGCGTCGCCGCCGCCGTCGAGGAGGCGGCCGGGCGGGTGCCCGTCGTCGCCGGCACCGGATACGGCACCGCGCTCGCCGTCCGGTACGCGCGCCTCGCCGAGGAGGCGGGTGCGGACGGACTCCTCGCCATGCCGCCCTACCTCGTCGTGGCCGACCAGGCGGGCCTGCTGCGCCACTACACCGCGCTGGCCGGGGCGACCTCCCTCGACGTCATCGTCTACCAGCGCGACAACGCCGTCCTCACCCCGGCCACGGCCGTCGCACTCGCCCGCGTCGACGGCGTCATCGGCCTCAAGGACGGGTACGGCGACCTCGACCTGATGCAGCGCGTCGTCAGCGCCGTACGCGCCGAAGGGCTCGACCTGCTGTACTTCAACGGCCTGCCCACCGCCGAACTGACCGCGCCCGCCTACCGGGGCATCGGCGTCACGCTCTACTCCTCCGCCGTCTTCTGCTTCGCGCCCGACATCGCCCTCGCCTTCCACCGGGCGCTGCGGGACGGCGACGACGCGACCACCGACCGGCTCATCGACGGCTTCTACCGGCCGCTGGTCGAACTGCGCGCCCAGGGCCGCGGTTACGCCGTCTCCCTCGTCAAGGCGGGGGTGCGGCTCGCCGGCCTGGACGTCGGCGAGGTCCGCCCGCCGCTCAGCGAGCCCGCACCCGCCCACATCGAGGAGCTCGCCCGGCTCGTCGAGCGCGGCCGCGCCCTGCTGACCCCCGGCCCGGGAGGGGAGCGGTGAAGGCCTCCGCCTTCCTCTACCCCTGGGACGTCATCGGCGACCCGGACGCCCCTGCCCGCATCGCCGACCTCGGCGTCCGGCAGGTCACGCTCGCCTCCGCGTACCACTCCACCCGCGCCCTGACCCCGCTCCACCCGCGGCACCGCGTCGTCACCGCCGCGTACGCCGCCGTCCTCTACCCGCCGGACCCCGGCCGCTGGGACCGCCACCCGCTGCGGCCGTACGCGGCCGGGGACTGGGCGCCCGGCGACGCGTACGGCCAGGCCGCCGAGGCCCTGGCGGACGCCGGGCTCGACGTGCACAGCTGGGTCGTCCTCGCGCACAGCTCCCGCCTCGGCGCCGAGCACCCGGACACCTCGGTGGTCAACGCGTACGGCGACCGCTACCCCTGGGCGCCGTGCATCGCCCGGCCCGGCGTACGGGCCTACCTCGTCGAGCTCGCCGCCGAAGCGGCGGTACGCCCCGGGGCGCGCGGCACCGAGCTGGAGTCGTGCGGCTGGTACGGCATGGCCCACCTGCACGCCCACGACAAGACCGGCGGCGTCGCCCTCGGGGACGCCGCGCAGTACCTGATGTCGCTGTGCTTCTGCGACACCTGCCGCGCCGGGTACGCCGGGGAGGGCCTGGACCCGGACGAGCTCGGCGCCGCCGTGCGCCGCGCCCTGGAGCCGGTGTGGGCTTCCGGTGGTTCCGCCGGCGCCGGATGGGCGGCCGTCGGGAAGCTGCTGGGCGCGGGGTTCGCCGACGCCACCCTCGCCTGGCGCACCCGCGCCGCCCGCGCCCTCCAGGAGGCGTGCGTCGCGGCGGTCCGGGCGGCCGCGCCGCCGGGCTTCCGGGTCCTGCTGCACGCCGACCCCTCCCCGTACCGCACCGGCGCCAACGCGGGCGTAGACCCCGCGCACATCCTGTCCGTCGCGGACGGCGTCGTCCTGCCCTGCACGGGCGGCGGCGCGGAGTCGGTGCTCCCGCCGTTCGCCGGGTACGCGCGCGGCGACACCGTCCTGGCGGCGAACTTCACGGTGGTCTCCGGCATGGGCGGCTCCCCGGCCACCCTCGCCGCCGACGCCCGCCGCGCCCGCACCCTCGGCGCCACCGACCTGCGCCTCTACCACGCGGGGCTGGCCTCGGCCCCGGACCTGGCGGCGGTGAAGGAAGCGCTGCGGGCCCTGCGCTGACGCCCGGCGCCCAACGCCCGTGCGGACGCGCGCCGTTACGGCCCGGCCGATCCGGCCGGGCCTTTTTCGTCCGAAGCGTTGACGTGCCCCTGTCGCCGCCCTACCTTCAACCCGTCGTACTTCGTACGTCATATATGAGACGCGATACGCGAGATATGAGAGCAGCCGCCCGTATGGCCTTCGCCGCCCCCACCCCGATACCGTCCCGCACCCAGTACGTCCTGGAGGCGATCAAGCACGCGATCCTCACCGGGCGGTTCGCCCCCGGCAAAGCGCTGGTGGAGACCGAACTGGCCGCGCAGTACGGGGTGTCCAAGACGCCGGTGCGCGAGGCGCTGAAGACGCTCGCCGGGACCGGGCTCGTCGTCATGAGCCAGTACAAGGGCGCCACCGTCCGCACCGTCGACGCCGCGATGGCGCGCGAGGTCTACGACGTACGGCTCCTCCTGGAGCCCGAGGCGCTGCGGCGCACCATCGGGCGGGGGGCGTCCCTGGAGGTCGCCGGGCAGGCGCTGGTCGACGCGGACAACGCCGCCGACCAGGCCGAACGGTCCCTCGCCAACCGGGAGTTCCACCGCGCCCTGTACACGCACTGCGGCAACCCGCTGCTGGCGCGGATGCTCGACGAGGTGCGCGACCAGGCCGCGCTCGTGTCGACCGTCGCCTGGAGCGCCGAGCCGTCCTGGCAGCGCGAGGCCGACGAGCACCGCCGGATCCTGAGCCTGGCCGTCGCCGGGGACGCCGAGGGCGCCGCGCGGGCGCTGCACCAGCACATCGCCTCGTTCGTCGAGCGTGCCTTCCCCCACTCGTGAACTCCCCACTCGTGGACTCTCCGCTCGTGAACCCTCCCGAGAAGACAGACAAGGACAGCCGCATGGACCACGCATCACCGAGGGCGGCGCTCGCGGACGTCGTCGCGATCCCCGTAACCCCCTTCGGCCCCGACGGCGGCGTCGACCGGGACGCGTACCGCGCCCTGCTGCGCAGGCTGCTCGACAGCGGCGTACGCACCCTCACCCCCAACGGCAACACCGGGGAGTTCTACGCCCTCACCCCCGACGAGCGGCGCCTGGTGACCGAGCTGACCGTGGCGGACGCGGGCGACCGCGCCACCGTCCTCGTCGGCGTCGGGCACGACCTGCCCACCGCCGTCGCCGCCGCCCGGCACGCCCGCGACGCCGGCGCCGGCATGGTGATGGTGCACCAGCCCGTCCACCCGTACGTCTCGCGCGACGGGTGGATCGACTACCACCGCGAGATCGCCGACGCCGTCCCCGAGCTCGGCGTCGTGCTGTACGTCCGCAACCCCCTCCTCGACGGCGCCGCCATCGCCCGCCTCGGCGAGCTGTGCCCGAACGTCATCGGCGTCAAGTACGCCGTCCCCGACGCCGCCCGCTTCGGCGCCGTCGCCCGCGACGCCGGGCTGGAGCGGTTCGTGTGGATCGCCGGCCTCGCCGAGCTGTACGCGCCCCCCTATTGGGCCATGGGCGCCACCGGCTTCACCTCCGGGCTCGTCAACGTCGCCCCGGCCGTCTCCCTCGCCATGCGCGACGCCCTGCGCGGGGGCGACTACGCGGCCGCCGCCGAGGTGTGGGAGCGGATCCGCCCCTTCGAGGAGCTGCGCGCCGCCGACCAGTCCGCCAACAACGTCACCGTCGTCAAGGAGGCCCTGGAGGTGCTCGGGCTGTGCCGCCGCGACGTGCGCCCGCCGAGCCGCCCGCTGCCCGAGGCGCGCCGTGCCGAGATCGCCGACATCGTCAAGGGCTGGGAGATATGAACCGGCCGACAACCTCGAACCCCGGACAGCTTCGCAGCCACCAGTGGTACGGCACGGACGGGCTGCGCTCCTTCAGCCACCGCGCCCGCACCCGCCAGCTCGGCTACCTCCCCGAGGAGCACCTCGGCAAGCCGGTCATCGCGATCCTCAACACCTGGTCCGACATCAACCCCTGCCACGTCCACCTCCGCGACCGAGCCCAGGCCGTGAAGCGGGGCGTGTGGCAGGCCGGGGGCTTCCCGCTCGAATTCCCGGTCTCCACGCTCTCCGAGACCTTCCAGAAGCCCACCCCCATGCTCTACCGCAATCTCCTCGCCATGGAGACGGAGGAGCTACTGCGCTCCTACCCGGTGGACGGGGCCGTGCTGATGGGCGGCTGCGACAAGTCGACGCCCGCGCTGCTCATGGGCGCCGCCTCCGCCGACCTGCCCGCCGTCTTCGTACCGGCCGGGCCGATGCTGCCGGGCCACTGGCGCGGCGAGGTCCTCGGCTCCGGCACGGACATGTGGAAGTACTGGGACGACAAGCGCGCCGGGCTCATCGGCGACTGCGAGATGGCCGAGCTGGAGAACGGCCTGGCCCGCTCGCCCGGCCACTGCATGACCATGGGCACCGCCTCCACCCTGACGGCCGCCGCCGAGGCGCTCGGCGTGACGATGCCGGGAGCCTCCTCCGTCCCGGCCGTCGACTCCGGGCACGACCGGATGGCCGCCGCCTCCGGGATGCGGATCGTCGAGCTCGTCCGCCGGGACCTGCGGCTGTCGCGGATCCTGACCCGGGAGGCGTACGAGGACGCCGTGACGACCGTCCTCGGGCTCGGCGGCTCCACCAACGCCGTCATCCACCTGATCGCCATGGCGGGCCGCTCCGGGGTCGCGCTCACCCTCGACGACTTCGACCGGATCGCCCGCACCGTACCGGTGCTGGCCAACCTCCGCCCCGGCGGGCGCCACCTCATGGAGGACTTCCACTTCGCCGGCGGCCTGCCCGGCTTCCTCTCCCGCATCACCGACCTGCTCCACCTGGACCGGCCCACCGTCGCCCACGACTCGCTGCGCGAACAGCTCGACGGCGCGCTCGTCCACGACGACGACGTCATCCGGCCGCGCGGCAACCCGCTCGCGAGCGAGGGCGGGGTGGCCGTCCTGCGCGGCAACCTCTGCCCCGACGGCGCCGTCATCAAGCACATCGCCGCCGAGCCGCACCTGCTCAAGCACACCGGCCCCGCCGTCGTCTTCGACGACTACCGCACCCTGCAGCGCACCATCAACGACCCGGCCCTCGGCATCACCGCCGACCACGTGCTGGTGCTGCGCAACGCCGGACCCAAGGGCGGCCCCGGCATGCCCGAGTACGGCATGCTCCCGATCCCGGACTACCTGCTCAAGCAGGGGGTGCGGGACATGGTGCGGATCTCCGACGCCCGGATGAGCGGCACCAGTTACGGCGCGTGCGTGCTGCACATCGCGCCCGAGTCGTACGTCGGCGGGCCGCTCGCCCTCGTCCGCACCGGCGACCTCATCACCCTCGACGTCGAGGCGCGCACCCTCCACCTGGACGTGGACGACGAGGAGCTGGCGCGCCGCAGGGCCGCCTGGACGCCGCCGCCGGTCCGGTACGAACGCGGCTACGGCGCCCTGTACAGCGAGCACATCACCCAGGCCGACACCGGCTGCGACTTCGCGTTCCTCGCCCGGAGCGGTGAGGTGCCGGACCCCTACGCGGGCTGAACCGACCCGTACCCGGAGATCCGTACATCCGAGATACCGAACGGCATCCGGAAAGCGCTTCCCCATGCTCGATGAACGGAGACTTGCCATGGCCCACGCCACGGCCGTACCACGCCGGTTGCCGTATCTGCTGATCGCGCCCGCCGCTCTGCTGATGCTCGGCTTCATCGCCTACCCGGTGCTCAGCGTCTTCTACTACAGCCTCCAGCACTACAACGTCACCAAGCCCTGGAAGAACGGCTTCGCCGGCCTCGACAACTTCACCCGGATCTTCACCGAGGACCCACTCTTCTGGTCCACCCTCGGCTTCAGCGCCAAGTGGGTCGTCGTCCAGGTGGGCCTGCAGCTCGCCCTCGGGCTCGTCCTCGCGCTGCTGGTCAACCAGACCTTCGTCGGCCGGGCCTTCGCCCGCGCCCTGGTCTTCTCCCCGTGGGCCGTCTCCGGCGTCCTCACCACCACCATCTGGATGCTGCTCTACAACCCTTCCACCGGGCTGAGCCGCTACCTCGCGGACGCCGGCATCGGCGCGTACGGCACCTCCGTGCTCTCCGACACCGGCACCGTCTTCTGGGCGGCGGTCCTCGCCGAACTCTGGCGCGGCGTGCCCTTCTTCGCCATCCTCATCCTCGCCGACCTCCAGTCCATCCCGAGGGACCTGTACGAGGCGGCGTCGGTCGACGGGGCCGGACGGCTGCGGCAGTTCTTCCACATCACGCTGCCGCACCTGAAGGACGCGATCATCCTCTCCACGCTGCTGCGCGGCGTCTGGGAGTTCAACAACGTCGACCTGCTCTACACGCTCACCGGCGGCGGCCCGGCCGGGGTCACCACGACCCTGCCGCTGATGATCGCCAACACCGGTATCGAGGGCCACGACTTCGGTTACGCCTCCGCGCTGACCACCGTCGCGTTCGTGATCCTCCTCTTCTGCTCGATTCTCTATCTGCGCCTGAGCAAGTTCGGAGGCGACCGCTCATGACCGCCCAACTCGCCGAGAAGGGCACCCGCGCCCCCATGGCCTCGCCCGACGGCCCGCCGCCCCCGTCCCGGTCGCGCGCCCCCAAGCGCGAGCGCGCCTTCGACGACGTACCGCGCTGGCAGATCTACCTCCCGCTCGGGCTGTACCTGCTGTTCACGCTCGTCCCGTTCTACTGGATGCTGCTGTTCGCGGTACGCCCCGCGGGCTCCACCTCCCTCCTGCCGTGGCCGATGACCTTCGACCACTTCGAGAAGGTGTGGACCGAGCGCAGCTTCGGGATCTTCTTCGAGAACAGCATGATCGTCGGCCTGGTGACGCTCGTGACGACCACGCTCGTGGCCCTCTGCGGCGGTTACGCGCTCGCCCGCTTCGACTTCCGCATCAAGAACGGCTTCATGCTGGCGCTGCTGTGCTCGCAGTTCATCCCCGGCGCGCTGATGCTGGTGCCGCTCTTCGAGATCTTCCGCAACCTCCAGATGATCAACTCGCTGGGCAGCGTCATCATCGCCGAGACCGTCTTCCAGCTGCCCCTGTCGATCATCCTCATCAGCGGTTTCATCAAGAACGTGCCGGTCTCCCTGGAGGAGGCCGCCTGGGTGGACGGCTGCTCGCGGCTGCGCGCCTTCCTCGCCGTGGTCCTGCCGCTGCTGCGGCCCGGGCTCATCGCGGTCGGCTCCTTCGCCTTCGTCCACAGCTGGAACCACTTCCTCTTCGCCCTGATGTTCCTCAGCGAACAGGACAAGCAGACGATCCCCGTCGGCCTCAACACCCTCATCGGCGCCGACAGCGTGGACCTGGGCGCGCTCGCGGCGGGCGGTGTCGTCGCGGCCGTACCCGTCGTCATCGTCTTCGCCTTCATCCAGAAGTGGCTGATCACCGGCTTCAGCGCCGGCGCGGTGAAGGGCTGAGCACGGATGAGGAACCCCATCCCGGTGGTGCTGGCGGGCGCCCGCGGCCACGGCCGCTGGCACCTGCTCAACATCCACCGCCTCCAGCGGGCCGGGCTCGTGCGCCTCGCGGGCGTCTGCGAACTGCGCCCCCTCGACGCCGCCGAGCTCGACGGCCTCGGCTCCCCGCTCCAGCCCCCGCTCCAGTCCGACGACTTCGGCGCCCTGCTGGACGCGACGGGCGCCGGCGACGGCGGCATCGCCGTCATCTGCACCCCCATCGACACCCACACCGACCTCGCCCTCACCGCCGCCGCGCGCGGGACGCACATCCTGCTGGAGAAGCCGCCCGCCCCCTCCTTCGCGGAGTTCCGGCGAATGGCCGACGGGGTACGGGCCGCCGGCACCGTCTGCCAGATCGGCTTCCAGTCGCTCGGCTCGCACGCCCTGCCCGCCATCGCCTCGCTGGTCGCCGAGGGCGCCGTCGGGGAGGTCACCGGCATCGGCGCCGCCGGGGCCTGGGCGCGCGACGAGGCGTACTTCCGCCGCTCCCCGTGGGCCGGCAAGCGGCGCCTCGACGACGGCACGGACGTCGTCGACGGCGTGCTCACCAACCCCCTGGCCCACGCCGTCGCCACCGCCCTCGCCCTCGACGGCAGCCCGCACGCCGAGGACGTCGCCGCCATCGAGCTGGAGCTCGCTCGCGCCAACGCCATCGAGGCCGACGACACCTCCTGCGTACGCCTCACCACGGCACGCGGTACCCGCGTCACCGTCGCCGTCACGCTCTGCGCCGAGGAGCCCGGCGAGCCGTACGTCGTCGTCCACGGCACCCGCGGCCGCGTCACCCTCTGGTACAAGCAGGACCGCGTGCTCGTGCAGCGCGCCGGACACGGACCAGCCGAGACCCTCCACGGCCGCACCGACCTGCTGGAGAACCTCGTCGGCCATCTGACCGCCGGCGAGGAGCTGCTGGTCCCGCCCCACCGCACGGGCGCCTTCATGCGGCTCGTCGAAGCCGTCCGCACCGCCCCCGAACCCCGGCAGCTGCCCGCCGGGGCCTGGTACGCCGCACCCGGCGAAAGCGCCCCGCGCCGGGTGGTGAAGGGCATCGACGCGCTCGTCCGGGCCAGCGCCGACACCCTCTCCCTCTTCTCCGAGCTGGAGGCGAATCCCCGATGACTTCCCCGAGCCCTTCCCCCATGTCGTCCCCGACGACGGCCAAGGACCTCGTCCTGCGCTGCGCGGGACGGCCCGTCGGCCGCTACCTCTACCAGCCGGCCGCCCTGGCCCCCGACCTCGCGCCCCGCCCGTACCTCCATCCCGTCACCACCCTCAAGGGCACCCCCGTCACCGAGGAGCTCCCCGACGACCACCTCCACCACCTGGGCGTCTCCGTCGCCGTCCCCGACGTCGCCGGCCGCAACTTCTGGGGCGGGCGCACCTTCGTACGCGGCCGGGGACCGACGGACCTCGACAACCACGGCGAACAGCGCCACGAGGACTGGAAGCTGTGCGACCCGGACGGCTTCATGGAGGACCTGGTCTGGCGCGCCGACGGCCGCGAGCTGCTGCGCGAGCGCCGTACCGTCGCCGCCACCGCACTCACCCCCACCGCCTGGGCGCTGGACTTCACCTACTCCCTCACCAACCCCGGCCCCGACGGCCTCTCCATCGGATCGCCCGCCACCAACGGCCGCCCCGGCGCCGGTTACGGCGGCTTCTTCTGGCGGGCCCCCAAGGGCCCGGCGTCGCCGGGCGTCTTCACCGCCGACGCGGAGGGCGAGCCGGCCGTGCACGGGCGCACCGCCGACTGGCTGGCCCTGGCGGGCCCCGACTGGACGCTCGTCTTCGCCGGAGCCACCGACGCCACCCGCCGCGACCCCTGGTTCGTCCGCACCGAGGAGTACCCCGGCGTCGGCTCCGCGCTCGCCTGGGACACCCGGCTGCCCGTGCCGGCCGGCGCCACGGTCGTCCGCCGCGTGGTGACCGTCGTCGCCGACGGCCCGCTGGAGCGCGACGGGGCCGCCGCCCTCGTACGGAAGGCCCTGTCGTGACCCCACCCGTATGGACGGCGGACCTCGGCGACGGCACCTACCGCAACCCGGTCCTCAACGCCGACTGGTCCGACCCCGACGTCATCGCCGTCGGCGAGGACTTCTACCTCACCGCCTCCAGCTTCGGCCGCGCCCCCGGGCTGCCCCTGCTCCACTCCCGCGACCTCGTCAACTGGTCGCTCCTCGGGCACGCCCTGGACCGGCTGGAGCCGGCCGCCGACTTCGCCGCGCCGCGCCACGACCGCGGGGTGTGGGCGCCGTCCCTGCGCCACGCCGACGGGCGCTTCTGGATCTTCTGGGGCGACCCGGACCACGGGATCTACCAGATCAACGCCGAGCACATCCGGGGCCCGTGGAGCGAGCCGTACCTCCTCAAGGCGGGCAAGGGCCTCATCGACGCCTGCCCCCTGTGGGACGAGGAGACCGGCGAGGCGTACCTCGTCCACGCCTGGGCCAAGTCCCGCTCCGGCGTGAAGAACCGGCTCACCGGCCACCGCATGAGCCGCGACGGCCGCGCCCTCCTCGACGACGGCAAGATCATCGTCGACGGCGACCGCATCCCCGGCTGGTTCACGCTGGAGGGGCCCAAGCTGTACCGGCACGACGGCTGGTTCTGGATCCTCGCCCCGGCCGGGGGAGTGGAGACCGGCTGGCAGGGCGCCTTCCGCTCGCGGGACTTCTTCGGCCCGTACGAGGAGAAGGTCGTGCTCGCCCAGGGCGCCACCGACGTCAACGGGCCCCACCAGGGCGGCTGGGTGCGCAGCGCGGCGGGCGAGGACTGGTTCCTGCACTTCCAGGCGCGCGGCGCGTACGGCAGGGTCGTCCACCTCCAGCCGATGGCGTGGGACGTGGACGACGGCTGGCCGGTGATCGGCGCCGCGGGCGAGCCCGTACGCGTCCACCGCAAGCCCGCAGGACCGCCCCAGCCCGTCGAGGCCCCGGCGACCGACGACGCCTTCCCCGGCGGGCGGTACGGGCGCCAGTGGCAGTGGACCGCGAACCCCGAGCCCGGCTGGACCGTCGCCCACGGCGGCGACGGGCTGCGCCTCGCCTGCGTCCGGACCGAGCACGCCCACGACCTGCGCCTCCTGCCGAACGTCCTCACGCAGCGGCTGCCCGCCGAGACGTTCACCGCCGAGGTGACCCTGGCCCTGGAGTCCGCGGAACCGGGGGCCCGCGCCGGGCTCGCCGTCCTGGGCGACGCCTTCTCGTGGATCGGGCTGGAGCGGGGCGGCCAGGGCGAACTGCGGCTGGTCCACCGGTTCGCCGAGCCGGTCGCCGAGCGGGAACGGGACGCGGCGCACGCGCGCGTGGTGCCGGTTGCCGGCGGCGGGCGGGTACGGCTGCGCGTCGAGGTGTCGCCGGGCGCGCGCTGCCGGTTCTCGTACGACACCGGCACCGGGGAGGGCCGGCGGCCCTCCGGCCAGGTCTTCGCCGCCACGCCCTGGCGCTGGGTGGGAGCCCTGCTCGGCCTGTTCGCGGTGGCGCCCCCGGGACAGGGCGACGCCGGGACGGCCACGTTCACCGAGTTCCACGTCAGCTGATCTCTTCCTGCACGTCGATGGGAGCCGCCATGCCGTACCCGCGCAGCAAGCGCTTGCCAAGCAGGGCCCTGGCCGCGGTCGCCGCCCTCGCGGCCGCGCTCGGTCTGGGCGCGATCGCCCCGGCCGAGGCCGCGCCCGCGCCCGCCCCCGTACAGCAGCACGCCAACCGGCACTGGGCCGACGAACCCCACGGATTCGCCTCCCTCGCCGGCGGCACCACCGGCGGCAAGGGCGGCAAGGTCGTCACCGTACGCACCCAGGCCGACCTGGCGAAGTACGCGGGCGCCGCCGAGCCGTACGTCATCCGCGTCGCGGGCGCGATCGACGTCGAGCCGTTCGGATCGTCCATCACCGTCGCCTCCGACAAGACCATCGTCGGCGTCGGCACGAGCGGCGAGATCGTCCACGGCGAGCTCCAGCTCAAGCCCGGCACGCACAACGTCATCATCCGCAACCTCACCATCCGCGACTCGTACGTCGAGGGCGACTGGGACGGCAAGACCAGCGACTTCGACGCCATCCAGATGGACTCCGTCCACCACGTCTGGATCGACCACAACCGCTTCACGCGCATGGGCGACGGGCTGCTGGACGTCCGCAAGGACAGCCAGTACGTCACCGTCTCCTACAACCGCTTCGACACCCACAACAAGGCGTTCGGCATCGGCTGGACCGAGAACGTCACCACCCAGATCACCATCGACCACAACTGGTTCAGCGGCACCAAGCAGCGCAACCCGTCCGCCGACAACTGCGCCTACGCCCACCTCTACAACAACTACCTCTCCGCGCAGGTCGCGGACGGCGACCCCGTCTGGTCGTACGGCACCTATGCCCGCGGCCGGACCCGGATGGTCATCGAGAACAGCTTCTACGAGGACGTCCAGCACCCCTACCAGGCCGACGCCACCGCGGAGTTGGTCGAGCGCGGCTCGATCCTGCGCGACACGACCGGCCGCCGGGACGAGTGGGGGTCCGCCTTCGACCCGCGCGCCTTCTACGCCTACCGGCTCGACCCGGCCGCCGCCGTGCCCGCCCTGGTGAAGCGTTTCGCCGGCCCGCAGAAGACCATCGGTGTCGACACCGTGCTGGACGTGCCGGCCGCGTACCCCACCGTCCAGGCGGCCGTGGACGCCGTGCCGGCCGGAAACGACGGGCTCGTGACGGTGCGGATCGCGCCGGGGACGTACCGCGAGAAGGTCCGCGTCCCCGCCGACAAGCCGAGGATCGCCCTGGCCGGGACGGGCCGGGACCGGGCGGACACGGTGATCGTGTACGACACGCCGAACGCGTACGGGGGGTCCAGCGCCAGCGCCACCGTGCTGATCGCCGCCTCCGACGTCTCGGCCCGCAACCTCACCTTCGTCAACGACTTCGACGAGGCGGCGGTCGAGCTGAGCGCCGAGCAGGCGCTGGCGATGAAGACCACCGGCGACCGGATCGTCTTCGAGAACACCGCCTTCAAGGGCAACCAGGACACCCTGATGACCGACAGCCCCCGGCTGGACGCCATCAGCCGGGTCTACATCCGCGACTCGTACATCGAGGGCGACGTCGACTTCGTCTACGGACGGGCGACCACGGTCATCGAGGGTTCGCTGATCCGGGCGCTGAGCCGCGGCTCCACCACGAACAACGGGTACGTCACCGCCGCCAGCACCTGGAAGGACAACCCGTACGGCTTCCTCATCACCCGCTCCCGCGTCGTCAGCGACGCCCCGGCCGGCTCCTTCCACCTCGGCCGGCCCTGGCACCCGGGCGGCAACCCGGACGCGATCGGTCAGGTCCTCTTCCGGGAGACGGAGCTGCCCGCCGCGATCAAGGCGTCGCCGTGGACCGACATGGGCGGCTTCTCGTGGAAGGACGCCCGCTTCAGCGAGTACCGCACGTACGGACCGGGCGCCGCCGTCACCGCCGACCGTCCGCAGATGTCCGACGCCGACGCGGCCCGCCACGAGGTCGCCGACTACCTCGCGGGCCGGGACGGCTGGGCCCCGCACCGCTCCCCGCGACTTCCGTGACACCCGTGATTCCTGCGATTCCCGTGACTCCCGCACGCACCGAGAGAGAAGAGCCGACCATGACCAAGCCACACCACAGCACCGGCCGCAGCACCAGACGTACGGCGGTCGCCGCCGTGTCCCTGACCGCGGTGCTCGCCCTCACCGCCACCGCGTGCGGTGACGACGGCACCGGCGGCAGCGGCGGCGAGGGCTCCGGCACGGGCACGATCACCTTCTGGGACAACAACGGCGGCGTCCGCACTGCCGTCTGGCAGGAGATCATCAAGGACTTCGAGGCGAAGAACCCGGACATCAAGGTCAAGTACGTCCCCGTCCCGAGCGAGGACGTGCAGTCCAAGTACGACACCGCCATCGCGGGCGGCGGCCTGCCGGACGTCGGCGGCGTCGGCGCGGCCTACCTCGCGAACATGGTCGCCCAGAACGCCCTGGACCCGGTCGGCGACCGCATCGAGGACTCCTCCCTCAAGGGCAAGCTGGTGGAGACGATGGTCGACTCGGTCAAGTCGGCCGGCGGGCGCGGCGACGAGCTGTACTCCGTGCCCACCTCCGCCAGCAACGGCACGCTCTACTACCGCACCGACCTGTTCAAGGCGGCGGGTCTGGAGCCGCCGACGACCTGGGACCGGTTCTACGCGGCGGCCGAGAAGCTCACCGACGCCAAGAGCAACAAGTTCGGCTACACGATCCGAGGCGGGTCCGGGTCCATCGCCCAGGCGCTGGACGCCATGTACGGGCAGTCGGGCATCACCTCCTTCTGGGAGGGCGACAAGACCACCGTCAACGACCCGAAGAACGTGGCGGCGCTGGAGAAGTACGTCGGCCTGTACAAGAAGACGACGCCCGCGGCGGACGTCAACAACGACTTCAAGAAGATGGTCGCGCAGTTCGACACCGGCACCATCGGCATGCTCAGCCACAACCTCGGCTCCTACACCGACCACGTGAAGTCGCTCGGGAAGGACAAGTTCGCCGGCATCCCGAACCCCGTCGGCCCGGACGGCAAGCGCGTCCAGGTCTCCAACCCGGTGGACGGCCTCGGCCTCTTCAGGACCAGCAAGAACAAGGCCGCGGCGTGGAAGTTCATCGAGTTCGCCGTCTCGCACGAGTCCAACAGCAAGTGGAACGCCTCCGCCGGCGCCATCCCGGCCAACAAGGACGCCCAGGCCGACCCGTGGCTGGGGGACGCCGAGGCGACGAAGCTCGGCGCGCAGGCACTCACCGACGGCTCCACCAAGATCGTGGAACTGCCGTACTACCTCCCCGACTGGAACAAGATCAGCAAGGCCGACAACGAGCCGAACTTCCAGAAGGTGCTGCTCGGCCAGATGACCGCCAAGCAGTTCCTGGACACGCTCGCGAAGCAGCTCGACACGGCGCGCGCCGAGTGGAACGAGCAGAACAAGAGCTGAGCCGGTTGTCCGGTCCGGCCCCTGAACCGGCCGGTGGCGGTGACCAGGTCGCGCCCCCCGCCACCGGCCGCTCCACCCCCTGTCCCTCCTCTCCCCCCTCTCCGCATCGCCGTACGAGAGTGAGCACGCACCCATGTCCCTGAGCCGCAGACAGACCGTGCAGTCCGTGGCGGCGCTCGCCGCCTCCCTGCCGCTGGTGCCCGCCGCCGCGGGGGAGGCCCGGGCCCAGCCCCTGCCCCGCCCCCGGCCGCGCACCCTCCACATCGCCGGAGACTCCACCGCCGCGCAGAAGTACGCGGACGCCGCGCCCGAGACGGGGTGGGGCATGGCGCTCCCCTTCTTCCTCACGCCCGGCCTCGCCGTCGCCAACCACGCCGTCAACGGCCGCAGTTCGAAGAGCTTCATCGACGAAGGGCGCCTCGCCGCCGTCCTGGAGGCGCTGCGCCCCGGCGACGACCTGCTCGTCCAGTTCGGCCACAACGACCAGAAGTCCGCCGACCCCACCCGCTACACCGAGCCGTGGACCACCTACCAGGACCACCTGCGCCAGTACGTGACCGGCGCCCGAGCGCGCGGGGCCCGGCCGGTGCTGCTGACCTCCGTCGAGCGGCGGAAGTTCGACGCGTCGGGCCGTCCCGTGCCCACGCACGGCGCGTACCCGGCGGCCATGCGGGCGCTGGCCGCCGAGGAGGGCGTCACCCTCGTCGACGTACAGGAGGCGAGTCTCGCCGAGTGGCGCAGGCTCGGCCCCGAGCCGTCCAAGGAGTACTTCCTGTGGCTCGCGCCGGGCGAGTCCCCGAACTTCCCGGACGGCGAGCAGGACAACACCCACTTCCGGCCGCGCGGCGCCATCGAGGTGGCGCGGCTCGTGGCCGCGGGCCTGCGGGCGGCCGGGGTGCTGGAACCGCGACACGTGCGGCGGCTGGAGGACCCCGTACCCGCCGAGTGGATCGGCTGGCCCGAGCCCGCGACCTCCCCCCAGACATGACATGAGATGACAGGACAGGAGCCGCAATGCGTCCCTACAGATCCGCGCCGGTGCTCGCCGGATGCGCCGCCCTGGTGCTCGCCCTGACGGGTACGGGCACGGCACACGCCACCGCCGCGACGCACGCCGCCGCCGTGCCCGGGCCCCGCGACCTCGCCCGCCAGACCCTCCCGGCCGGTGACGGCTGGGCCTCCGAGGGCGCGGGCACCACGGGCGGGGCCGCCGCGGCGCCCGAGCACGTGTACACCGTCACCACCTGGGCCCGGTTCAAGGCCGCGCTCGCCGCCGACACGGGCGGCGCCCCGAGGATCATCCGGGTGGTGGGCACCTTGAACGCCACCGAGGGCGGCTGCGCGTCCTTCGAGGCCGACGGGTACGACTTCGAGCGGTACCTCGCCGACTACGACCCGGCGGTGTGGGGCCGCGACACTCCCGTCAGCGGCCCCCAGGAGGAGCTGCGCGCCGCCTCCGCCAAGAAGCAGGCCGCCTCCATCAAGGCCGCCGTCCCCGCCCGCACCACCATCGTGGGCGTCGGTGACGACGCCGGCATCACCGGCGGCAGCCTCCAGATCCAGCACGTCGACGACGTCATCGTCCGCAACCTCACCCTGGAGAGCCCCCTCGACTGCTTCCCGCAGTGGGACCCGACGGACGGCGCCACCGGAGCCTGGAACTCCGAGTACGACGCGATGGTCGTGTACGGCTCCACCCATGTGTGGATCGACCACAACACCTTCACCGACGGCCGGTACCCCGACAGCTCCCTGCCCCACTACTACGGCGAGGTGTACCAGCAGCACGACGGCGAACTGGACATCGTGCGGGGCGCCAACCACATCACCGCCTCCTGGAACGTGTTCGCCGACCACGACAAGACCCTGATGATCGGCAACAGCGACAGTGCGGCCGCCACAGACGCCGGGAAGCTCAAGGTGACGCTCCACCACAATCTCTTCAGCGGTGTCGTCGAGCGCGCGCCGCGCGTCCGCTTCGGCCAGGTCGACGCGTACAACAACCACCACGTGGTGAGGAAGGGGCAGCCCTACGCGTACACCTTCGGCATCGGGCACGAGTCGCGGCTCCACGCCGAGAAGAACTCCTTCAGCCTGCCGGCGGGCGTCAGCGCGGCGCGGATCCTGAAGAAGTGGAAGGAGGCCCCGGTGACGGCCGTCGGCAATTACGTCAACGGCCGGCCGGTCGACCTCATCGCCGTCCACAACGCGGAGATACCGGGCGAGACCCTGACGCCGGGGGCGGGCTGGACCCCGACCCTGCGGGCGAGGGTCGACGACCCGCGTGCCCTTCCCGGACTCGTCACGGCGCGAGCGGGGGCGGGCCGGCTCCGCTGATCCCGGCCTCCTTCTCCGGGCGGCCGCCGTGCGGGGCGGGACGCCCGGAGAGGGAGGCCACCCTCAGGCCTCGACGGGTTCGTGGAGGGGGCCGTTCGACGCGTCGGTGCGCGAGGACCGGTTCCGCCGCCGGGTGATCCCGGCCACCGCCCCGAGGATCAGCACGGTACCCACGACGTGCTGCCAGGTGATGCGCTCGTCCGCCAGCCACGCACCCAGGAGCAGCGCGATGACGGGGGTGACGAAGGCGTACGCGGACGTACGCGTGGGACCCCAGGCCCGCAGCAGGTACGTGTAGGCGGTGAAGCCGAGCACGGACCCCACGAGGACGAGATAGCCCCAGCTCAGCCAGGTGGACGGGGCTTCCGGCAGCGGATGCTCCAGGATCCGTCCGCCCTCCAGGAGGAACGCGAACGGCAGGAGGAGCAGACCGCCCACCAGGTTCTCGAACGCGGACATGAGCGCCGAGGGGTAGCGGGAGAGCACATCCCCTCCGTACACCGCCGCCCAGTCGTACACGAGCGTGCCCACGACGATCGCGAGGGCCGCGAGCGCCTTGCGGAGCGACCAGTCGCTGCTGGTCTGCCCGTAGAGGAGCAGCACCACACCGCAGAGCCCGATGCCGAGCGAGGCCCACTGCGTCCGGCCGATCACCTCACGGGTCATCAGCGCCGCGAAGAAGAACAGCCCGATCGGGACGAACCCCTGGACGATGACCCCGGCGGTTCCCGACTCGACGTACTGCTCGCCCCAGAAGATCAGCCCGAAGCACACGCTGATGGCGGCGAAGGACATCACCATCAGCGGCCTGATGTCGGAGCGGGCGATCGGTTTCCAGCCGCCGAGCCACCGCGCGAGCAGCAGCAGGATCAGCCCCGCCACGACGAAGCGCGTGGCGGCGAACCAGAGCGGGGGCATCGCGGTGACCCCGACCCGGATCGCGATCCAGGTGCTTCCCCATGCGATGCAGAGGGTGGTGAAGACCAGCCACACGAAGGCGGTGCTCCTTCCCCCTCCGCCCCGCTCAGGCATGAGGGGGGCGCTTGCGCAGCGCCAGCACGCTGGTGCTGCCGAACGCCTCGGTACGGCTGCTCAGGTCGGCCGCGAGCGTGAAGCCGTGCGCGTTCATCTCGTCGATCAGCTCGGCTGTCGGGCTCTCCTTGTACGGCACCAGCGGCAGCATCAGCTCCGTGGTGCTGCCGTCCTCCAGGCGGATGCGCCGCGGGATGACCCGCCCGGGGACCACCGGGCCCACCGACTCGTAGTCCGGTACCGAGAAGAACCCGTCGAGCCACCGCTCCCGGCAGTGCGCCACCAGGAACAGGCCGTCGGGGGCGAGGAGTTCGTGCACCCGCTTCAGGTGCGCGGAGCGGAGGTCGCTGTCCGGGATCATGTGCAGGCAGCCCATGTTGATCGCGAGGTCGAACCGCTGCCGGGGCAGGTCCGCCAGGACGCAGATGTCCCGTTCGAGGAACGTCGGCCCCACCCCCTGGGCGGCGGCCCGCTCCCGTGCCTTGGTGAGCGCGGGGCGGGCGACGTCGACGCCGACCACGTCGAAGCCCCGTCCGGCCAGGTAGTTCGAGTCGCGGCCCTCGCCGCAGCCCAGATCGATGACGGAGCAGGGCTCGACGCCCATGACCTCCAGGGCGTGCACCAGCGCCTCGTTGGGCTCGGGCGGCTCCCAGAGCGGCGCGCCGGCCTCGTAGACCCGGGCGTACCGGTCGGAGTACCCGTAGTAGTAGTCGGGCAGCGCGGGGACCTCCGCGAGGCGCGGAAGCGACTCCGGCTGCTCCTTCAGGGCGCCGGGTACGTTCGACACCTCCACGACCACGGCGGTGTCCGTATGGGCACTCGGCCGGACTCCGGCCGCCACGCCGTGGACGAGCCGGCGCACCTGCCCTTCGCCCACGACCTCGCCCGAGGCCTCGTCGGCGAGCGTGACGAGCTCCACCCGGCCGGAGACGACGATGAGGAACGCCTCGTCGGAGACGGTGAAGCACACCGGCCCGGCGATACATCGCCGGGCGACCGTCCTGCCGTCCGGCAGACATCGGGCCTCCTCCAGGCCGGCGAAGGAGTCGGTGTCCACGGAACCCGTGGCCAGGGTGGAGCGCAGCTCGCTCCAGGCCGTGTCGGGAGCGAGGACGCTCTTCAGCGAGATCGCGTGGTGCACGCGGGGCGCCGTGGTCACGACAGGGCCTCTTCTCGGACGGTCCGGGTGCGGCTGAGCTTGATCTCCTGGACGAGCTGGCGTTGTTCCTCGGGCCACCACGCGCCGCAGTCGTCGCTCACGACGCAGGCGGCGCAGCGCTCGAGGTCGTAGACGCGCATGCCGGTGATGGGCGGCGCGTAGAGGTGGAGGGTCACCGTCAGGTCGTCCGTCGGGTTCTCCATGCTGTGGATCATGCCGCGGGGCGCGAAGTACCGGGAGCCGCACTGCTCGTCGCGGGTGAGGAAGGAGACCGGGATGTCGTCCTGATCGAGGGTGTAGAGGGTGTGCCGGACGGTTCCCGCCATGACGTTGATCCACCCGAAGGAGTGGCCGTGGTCGTGCGGGGCGCAGGGGCGGTGGGACGCCCAGTTCATGGCGAGGATCTCGATGTCCCCGGTGGCATACAGCTTCTTGCGCCCGTAGGGGTAGACGCCCGGGTCGCCCGCGTAGGGCAGGATCTCGTCCAGCGAGGCGTCGATGCTCTCCCAGGCCTCCCGGAGCTCGTGCGGGCCCGGTCGTCGCAGGGAGCCGAATGTGCTTGATATGCGCTCGATTAACTGCATGAGGGGTCAACCTTTCGCGCGCAGCGTTGAGTTGGGTGTCAAGCGGGGAAAGGCCATCAGTCCCACCGAGGGGCAGTCAAGTCCCTTTTCGGAAGCGCTCCCGACAGAAGAATTTTCGGTCGGGACCCCGGGTGGCGCTCCGTCCGCGGGAGCCGTCGCGGCGATCGGATCCTGTCGGGGAGGTTGACACCTCCTGTGGCTCCTGGCTTCATGAACAGCGCGCTATTGGGAGCGCTCCCACAACTGAACGTGCTTCTCGTTCCCGTACTCCGGCAGAAGGGCACACAGTGGGACAGTCACCACCGAGGAAGGCCGGGCGCCCGCGCGGGCCGCTCCGGCGTGTCAGGGCGCACGCCGCCGCCGTCGTCACGGTCGGGTTACTGGGCGCGGCCGGACCCGCCGGGTGGGCGGCGACCGAGCCGGGGACGGCCGCCGACGCCGCCTCCGCCTCCGCCGCCCCCGCCTTCAACTACGGCGAGGCGCTCCAGAAGTCGTTCCTCTTCTACGAGGCCCAGCAGTCCGGCAAGCTCCCCGACACCAACCGCGTCGGCTGGCGCGGCGACTCCGGCCTCGACGACGGCAAGGACGTCGGCCTGGACCTGACCGGCGGCTGGTACGACGCCGGTGACCACGTGAAGTTCGGCCTGCCCATGGCCTTCTCCGCGACGATGCTCGCCTGGGGCGGGGTGGCGGAGAAGGAGGCGTACACCTCCTCCGGCCAGCTGCCGTACCTGAAGAACAGCCTCCGCTTCGTCAACGACTACTTCCTCAAGGCCCACCCCACCCCGAACGTCCTCTACGGCCAGATCGGCAACGGCGCCGAGGACCACAAGTGGTGGGGCCCCGCCGAGGTCATGCCGATGGCGCGCCCCGCCTACAAGATCGACGCCTCCTGTCCGGGCTCGGACCTCGCCGGCCAGACCGCCGCCGCGATGGCCGCCTCCTCCCTGGTCTTCAGGGACGGCGACCCGGCCTACGCCGACAAGCTGGTCACGCACGCCAAGCAGCTGTACGCCTTCGCCGACACCTACCGGGGCAAGTACAGCGACTGCATCACGGACGCGAAGGCGTACTACAACTCCTGGAGCGGCTACCACGACGAGCTCGTGTGGGGCGCGGTCTGGCTCCACAAGGCCACCGGCGACGCCGCCTACCTCGCCAAGGCGGAGACGTACTACGACAACCTCTCCACCGAGCCGCAGACCACCACCCGCTCCTATCGGTGGACCCTCTCCTGGGACGACAACTCCTACGGCGCCTACGTGCTGCTCGCCCAGCTCACCGGCAAGCGGAAGTACGTCGACGACGCCAACCGCTGGCTCGACTGGTGGACCGTCGGCGTGAACGGCCAGCGCGTGCGCTACTCGCCCGGCGGCCAGGCCGTCCTCGACAGCTGGGGCTCCCTGCGGTACGCGGCGAACACCGCCTTCGCGGCGCTCCAGTACTCCGACTGGCTGAAGCAGACCGGTGACAGCGAGCGCGTGACGCGGTACCACGACTTCGCGGTACGGCAGATCGGCTACGCGCTCGGCGACAACCCGCGCAAGTCCAGTTACGTCGTCGGCTTCGGCGCCAACCCGCCGACCAAGCCGCACCACCGCACGGCCCACGGCTCGTGGTCCGACCAGATCAACAACCCGGTCGAGAGCAGGCACACGCTGTACGGCGCGCTGGTCGGCGGGCCGAGCGCACCGGACGACGCGTACACCGACGACCGGTCGAACTACGTGAACAACGAGGTCGCCACCGACTACAACGCGGCCTTCACCGGCGCGCTCGCCCGCCTGTACGCCGAGTACGGCGGAACCCCGCTCGCCGACTTCCCGAAGGCCGAGCAGCCCGACGGGCCGGAGGTCCTCGTCCAGGCGTCGGTGAACTCGACCGGGCCGAACCACACCGAGATCAAGGCGTACCTCGTCAACAAGTCGGCGTGGCCGGCGCGGGCGCTGACCGACGCCTCGCTGCGCTACTACTTCACCCTGGAACCGGGCGTCACCCCGGACCAGATCAGCTACACCACCAACTACAACCAGTGCGGCCGGGTCAGCGGGCCCACGCAGTACAAGGACAACGTGTACTACGTGACCGTGGACTGCTCGGAGGCCACCATCGCCCCGGCGGGGCAGTCGGCGTACCGCAAGGAGGTGCAGTTCCGGATCAGCTCGGCGGGCGCGTGGAACCCCGCCAACGACTGGTCGTACCCGTCCTCCGCGACGACGCCCGGGTCCACGCCGGTGGACGCGCCGAACATCGTGTTGATGGAGGGCGCGCAGAAGCAGTGGGGCGCCACGCCGGACGGTACGACCCCGACTCCGACCCCCACGCCCACCCCGTCCCCGACCCCCACGCCCACCCCGTCCCCGACCCCCACGCCCACCCCGTCCCCGACCCCCACGCCCACCCCGACTCCGACGCCCGGCTGTACGGCCGACCTCAAGGTCACCAACTCCTGGTCCGGCGGTTTCCAGGCCGAGGTCACCGTCAAGAACGGCTCCACCACGCCGCTGAGCGGCTGGTCGGTGGCCTGGGACCTCGCCGGGACAACGGTGACGAACATCTGGAACGGCGCCCTGAGCACGGCGGCGGGCCGCGCCACCGTCCGCAACGTCGCCTACAACGGCGCCGTGGCACCGGGCGCGTCCGTCTCGTTCGGGTTCACCGCCACGGGAAGCCCGTATGCCCCCGGTTCCTTCGGGACTTGTCATGTCCATTGACAGAAAGGCCCCCCGCTGATTCATTGCTTGTAAATGGGAGCGCTCCCATCGCGACCCGCTCCCGTCCCTGCCCCCGCACCCTTCTGAAAAGGGAGATCCGTACGTGACGCACGTGACGCACGAGACACGCAAGGGAAAGCGGCACAAGCGGCGGCGCACCGCCGTGGCCGCCGCCACCGCCACCACCCTCATGCTCGGCCTGGCCGGCCTCCTCGGCTCCGCGCCGGCGGCGGCCGCGGCCGAGGCCCACGTCGACAACCCGTTCACCGGCGCCTCCTTCTACGTCAACCCGGACTACGCCCGCTTGGTCGACGGCTCCATCGCGCAGACCAGCGACACGGCGCTCAAGGCCAAGATGGAGAAGGTCAAGACCTATCCGACCGCCGTCTGGCTGGACCGCATCGCCGCCATCCACGGCGGCGAGGTCAACGCGGGCCGCAAGAGCCTCGCCGACCACCTCGACCTGGCCCTCGCCCAGAAGAAGCCCGGCCAGCCGCTCGTCGCCACCTTCGTCGTGTACGACCTCCCGGGCCGCGACTGCGCCGCACTCGCCTCCAACGGTGAACTTCCCCTCACCGCCGCGGGCCTGGCGCGCTACAAGACCGAGTACATCGACGCCATCGCCTCGGTCTTCGCCAACCCCAAGTACCAGGACATCCGCATCACTACCGTCATCGAGCCGGACGGCCTGCCCAACCTGGTCACCAACCTCGCCGACCCCGAGTGCGCCCAGGCCAAGAGCAGCGGGATCCAGGTCGACGCCATCCGGTACGCCCTGAACAAGCTGCACGCCATCCCGAACGTCTACACGTACATGGACTTCGCCCACTCCGGCTGGCTCGGCTGGGACAACAACCTCTCCCAGACCACCCAGCTGTACACGGACGTCGTCAAGGGCACGACGGCCGGTCTGGCGAGCGTGGACGGCCTGATCACCAACGTCTCCAACTACACGCCGCTCGCGGAGCCGTTCCTCACCGACCCGAACAAGACGGTCGGCGGCAACATGATCAAGTCGGGCAAGTACTACGAGTGGAACCCGAACTTCGACGAGTCCGACTTCACCAAGGCGATCCACAGCGCCCTGGTCTCCCAGGGCTGGCCGGCGTCCACCGGCATGGTCGTCGACACCTCCCGCAACGGCTGGGGTGGCGCCGCGCGGCCGACCGCGGAGTCCACGAGCACCGTCCTCGACACGTACGTCACCCAGTCCAAGGTGGACCGCCGCACGCACCGCGGGCTGTGGTGCAACGTGAACGGCGCCGGCATCGGGCAGCCGCCGCAGGCCTCGCCCGCCGGCTACCCGGACTCGCACCTCGACGCGTTCCTCTGGATCAAGCCGCCGGGGGAGTCGGACGGCGCCAGCAAGGACATCCCGAACGAGGAGGGCAAGCGCCCGGACCCGATGTGCAACCCGGCCTACACGGCGCCCAACGCGGGCAACAACCCCACCGGCGCCATGCCCGACGCGCCGCTGGCCGGACACTGGTTCCACAACCAGTTCGCGATGCTGGTCCAGAACGCCCACCCGGCCATCGGCGGCGGTGACACGCCTCCTCCCGTGGACACCACCGCACCCACCGTGCCGACCGGCCTGACCAGCCCGGCGAAGACGTCCTCCTCCGTGACCCTGTCGTGGACGGCGTCGACCGACAACGTGGGTGTGAGCGGGTACGACGTGTACCGGGCCGGTACGAAGGTGAACGCGGCGCCCGTGACCGGGACGAGCTACACCGACACGGGCCTGGCGGCCTCGACGGCGTACAGCTACACCGTGCGGGCGCGTGACGCGGCGGGCAACGTCTCGGCCGCCTCCGCGGCCCTGTCCGTCACCACCTCGGCGGGCGGCGGCGACCCCACGCCCACCGGCGGGGTGAAGGTCCGCTACAAGAACAACGACTCCTCGGCGACGGACAACGCCATCCGGCCCTCGCTCCAGGTGGCGAACACGGGCACCTCGGCGGTGGACCTGAGCACGGTGTCGCTGCGCTACTACTTCACCCGCGACGGTTCGGCTTCCGTCAACGCCTACTGCGACTACGCGGCGGTCGGCTGCTCGCAGGTGAAGCTGCGCGTGGTGCCGCTGAGCACGCCGGTGGCGGGTGCGGACGCGTACCTGGAGGTGTCCTTCGCGGCGGGTTCGCTGGCCGCCGGGCGGGACACCGGTGACATCCAGCTGCGCATGGCCAAGTCGGACTGGTCCAACTTCAACGAGGCCGACGACTACAGCCGTTCGACGGTGACCGCGTACGCCGACGCCCCCGCGGTACCCGCGTACACCGGCACCACCCTCGCCTGGGGCGCGCCCCCGGCCTGATCCCGCCAGACCCCTGTCCGCCCCGCCCTGTTGGACGTGCCGGGCCGGGCGGACAGGTTCCACTCACCGCACACTCACCGAACACCTACCGAACCGGCGCGGTGAGCGGCCGGCCGTGCCCACGGGGGGACGGCCGGCCGTCGTCGTGCGCGCCCGCGGCGCGGAGCGCGGCGGCCGTCTCCGCATGCCCGCCTCGGAGGGCCCATCCGAGCGGCGAGAGACCGGTGCCGCCGTCCTCGCGGAGGTCCGGATCGGCGCCGTGGGCGAGGGGCCCGCACCGTTTCGATGTGCCCCCAGCACGCGGCCGCGCACAGGGCAGTGCCCTCGGTGACGTACCCGCTCTCGACGTCGGGCGGGGCGCCGGCCGACAGCAGGACGCGGACGGTCCTGGCGGCGCCGTGGACGGCCGCCGCGTACAGGGAATGTGGTGCCGTCGGGGTCGGGCATCGCCGGATCGGCTCCCGCGCGCAGGAGCGCCTTCACGCGGCTCGTGCGGCCGATCGACGCGGCGTCCACCAACTCCCGGGCCGCACACCTGCGGTGTTCTCTCTTCACGACGGCGCAGCCTACGGGCACGCCGAAGGAGGAGGCCGTGGCGTTCACGGCCTCCTCCTCCCTTTTTCTTTTCTCCTTCTGCTCCTCTTCGAGGGTTACGCCACCGAGCACGCCGTTCCGTTGAGGCTGAACTGCGCGGGCGCGGTGAACGTGCCCGTGTACGTGCCCTGGAAGCCGAAGGACTGGCTGCCGGACGGGGGGATCTGGGCGTTGGAGGAGAGGTTCGTCGCGGTCACCGCGCCCGAGGAGGGGGAGATGGCCGCGTTCCAGGCGTTGGTGACGCGCTGGCCGGACGGCAGCGTGAAGGCCACCTTCCAGCCGCTGACGGGCGCCGAGCCCGTGTTGGCGACCGTCACGTTGGTGGTGAAGCCGCCGGGCCAGACGTTCGGGGTGTACGTGACCCGGCAGGCGCCGGCCGGGGTTCCCGGGTCGCCGGGGCCACCGGGGTCGCCGCCGCTGCCGGCGTTGACGCTGGAGGAGAAGGAGTTCACGCGCAGCCCGGCGCCGTTCTGCCACGGCTCGAAGCCCGCCTGGACGCTGGTGACGTACCACGACGGCTGGGCGAGGCCGCGGGCGACGGCCTGGTCGACGAAGTCCATCACGTCGAAGCCCCAACTGCCGATCGCGGAGGGGGCGACGAAGGAGATGACGTCGTTCGCGCCGTTGTTGCCGGTCCACACCTCCCAGCCGCGCCCGGCGACCGTGGCCGTACCGACCCTGGACCCCACCGGATTGATGGGCCCGACCCGGTTGAACCAGATCATGATTTCGGTGCGGTTCACCCCGTCGGTGCGAGGCGTCGGGTCGAGCCAGATGTCGTACGAGGCGTTGTAGACGGCGCCCGAGACGTAGCCGTACGAGATGCTCGTCGGTGCCGAGCCGATGGCGCTCACCTGCATGGGCAGGTTGGTACCGGGTGAACAGTTCGTGTAGTGGCAGCCGTTGAAGACGGACGGGTAGGACTTGGGCGCGCCGTTCGTCGGGACGGAGCCGTCGGCGCGGGTGAGCTCGAAGCCGGTGGTCGTCGCGTTGACGCACTGCGCCTCGCTGGTGCCCCAGCGGTTGTTCTGGACGACGTAACGGCCCTGGATGACCGTGGAGCCGAACTGCTCGCAGATGAGGGTGTCGGCCTGCGCGGGCGTGGCGGCCGCCGTGACGACGGCGGTCAGCGAGACCAGCGAGGCGAGCGTGACGAGCGTGACGAATGCGGCGGTGGCTGCCGTGCCCAGAGAGCGGGCGCGGCGGCGCAGGGAGTTCATGCGGGGCATGCGCGGCATGCGGGTCCCTTCGGTGGGGCGGGGGTACCGATGGATGCCGAATTGATGGGAGCGCTCCCAATTTTGTGCTGCCACTGGACTGTAGAAGGCCCCTGTGACTCCGGCAAGACGGTGCGACGCATGCATTGACGTGAGCCGCTCAAGTCTCCACAGTGGAGGCCGAGGGCGGGAGCGCTCCCAAAAACCTGCCGCCCTCACCCCTGGGCGGCGCGACGGCCGGGAACCGCCGAACCCTTCCGCCGCGCCGCCCTCCCACCCGCCCAGGAGGCACCCCCCATGCGCCCAGCCGTCGTCCGCGGAACCGCACTCCGCGGATCCGCCGTCCACTTAGCCCTGGTGGCGTCCGCCGCGCTCGCCCTCGTCGTCGCGGCGATCGCCGTGCAGCTCGGCGTCTCCCGCCCGGCCACCGCCGCGGCCGGACAGACCACCGTCGTCAGCGGCGGCCCCGACACCTTCACGCAGGCGCTCCCGACCGGGGGAGCCTCGCAGTACACGACCCCGCTGGAGCGCTGCCACACCAGCCCCAGCTATCCGCTCTCCGGCCGCAACCCGATCCTGGACGAGCCGCTCACCCGGTCCTTCACGGCCAACGTGCCGCTCTCCGTGAGCGTCCGCGCCGACAGCACCACCGGCTACGGGGTGCGCGAGCTGGTCTTCACCAACCGCTCCAGCAAGCCGATCCACCTGGACTGCGGCGTCCTGGTCTTCCTCGCCCCGTCCGGCTCGGACCAGCACCACTACGCGGCCTCGCAGGCCTTCGGCCACCCGCAACAGGACTTCGTCGAGGTCAAGCGCGGCGACGGGACCTCGTTCTACATCGCCCGCCTCGGCTTCCACGACGTGTCGCTGCCCCAGCGCGGCATCGACCCCGGCCACACCTGGACGTACAAGCTCGGCGGGCCCAACCAGGGCGCCGTCGCCCTGGAGACGACGCGCGACTCGATCCGCTTCACCGCGGACCTCGGCGTCTCCTCCAACACCGAGCTGGTGAAGAAGTACGGCACCACCCGCTACGCCAACTGACCTCCGGTTCCGAGGACCTCCACCCACCAGGCCGCGTGACCGGGGCGCCGACCCCCGGTCACGCGGCTGCCCGCTCAGCGGAAGGCGCGCGCTCCATGCACCGACCCGACCGCCCCCGCCGCCCATGGCGCCGGCGCCTGGCCCCGGTGGCCGTCGCCGCCGCCCTCCTCGCCGCCGTGTGGGTCAGCCGCGCGCAGGACGCCGCGACGACGGGGCCGGCGGGCGGGCCGGCGACCGGGAGCGCGGCCGGCCGGGGGGCCGATGAGCAGGCCGCCCGGGCCGCGGCGCAGAGGCACCTCGGCCTGCTCTCCGGCGGCGACTGGTCCGGCGCCTGGGCCGACTTCGGCCGGGAGGCCCGGCAGCGCGTACCGCGCGACACCTACGTCCGCGTGCACCGGGCCTGCCACCCGCTGCTCGCCGTCCCCCTCCAGGTGGAGCGCGCCGTCGCCGCCGACGCCCGCACCGTCGACGCCCACTGGCGGGGCGGCGGCACGTCGGGCACCCTGCGCATGCGGCACGAGGACGGCCGCTGGCGCGTCGCGATGACGCCCGACCAGCTCGCCCCGTACGCCCGGGGCGCCGACAGCGCGATCGCCGCCCTGCGCCGGAACGGCCAGTGCGGGGACGGGGTCAGGCCGACGCCCGCCGCACCAGCTCCGTCCGCAGGATGACGTGCCGCCAGGCGGTCCCGCCCCCGCCCCCGGCCCCGGCACCCGCCGCGGCGCCGCGCTCGTCGATGCTCTCCATCAGGACCCGGGCCATGGCCCGGCCCATCTCCTCCACCGGCTGGCGCACTGTTGTCAGCCGCGGATCGGTGTGCTGCGCGATCGGCGAGTCGTCGAACCCGACCACGGCCACGTCCTCCGGAACCCGCCGACCCGCCGCCCGCAGCACCTGGAGGGCACCGGCCGCCATCACGTCCGACGCCGCGAAGACGGCGTCGAGCCCGGGGTGGCGCTCCAGCAGCTCCTGCGTCGCCCGGCGCCCGCTCTCCTCGGTGAAGTCACCCCGCGCCGTCCACGCCGGGTCCGGCTCGCGGCCGAACGCCTCCCGCATCTCCTCCTGATAACCGCGCAGCCGGCACCGCGCCCCGTACATGTCCAGCGGTCCCGAGATCGTGGCGATGGCACGCCGCCCCGAGCCCGCCAGGTACCGCACGGCCGCCCGCGCGCCGCCGACGTTGTCGGAGTCGACGTACGACACCGACTCGTCGCTGCGGCGCCGCCCGCTGAGCACCGTCGGAACCTCCAGCTCCGCCAGCATGTCCGGCAGCGGCTCGTCGTCGTGCACCGACACCAGGAGCACCCCGTCGACCCGCCCGGCGCGGGCGTACTGGACGAAGCGCTGCCGCTCCTTGTCGCCGCGCACCAGCGTCAGCAGCAACTGCATCTCGGTGTCCGCCAGCCCGGCCGTGACGCCGTGGACGATGTCCGAGAAGAACGGCTCGGTGAAGAACCGCCGCGCGCTCTCCGCGATGACCAGCGCCACCGCGTCGCTGCGGCTCCCCGCCAGGGCGCGGGCGGCCCGGTTCGGTACGTAACCGAGCCGGTCGATCGCCTGCTTCACCAGCACCCGGGTGGCCTCCTTGACCCCCGGCGCGTTGTTGATGACCCGCGACACCGTGCCCCGCCCCACACCGGCGAGCGCGGCCACCTCCTCCAGCGTGGGCGGGGCTGAGCGTCCGTTCGCCGCCATCGCATGACCTCCAGGGCTCGGGCGGAGTCGATCAGGGGTTCATCGAAGCACCGGACACGCCCGCGCCGCACCGGTTGATCTCATGTGTTACACGCCGTAAACCTGGACCGGGCCCCGCGCGGCGACAATCGGGCCACCCCCGCGCGTCCCCCCCCCGCCCCGTCCGCTCCGACCTCCCGCGAGGAGTCCCATGCCGGCAGCACAGGCCGTCGACCGCTACTTCCGTATCAGCGAGCGCGGATCGAGCGTGGCGCGCGAGGTCCGCGGCGGGTTCGCCACGTTCTTCACGATGGCCTACATCCTCGTCCTCAACCCGCTGATCCTGGGCAGTACCGAGGACAAGTTCGGCACCCAGCTGTCCACCGGGCAGCTCGTGACCGCGACCGCGCTGGTGGCCGCCGTGATGACGGCGGCCATGGGGCTCGGCGGCAACCTGCCGCTCGCGCTCGCCGCCGGGCTCGGGCTCAACGCCGTCGTCGCCTATCAGCTCGCGCCGCTGATGAGCTGGGACGACGCGATGGGGCTGGTGGTCCTGGAAGGCATCCTCATCTGCCTGCTCGTCGTCACCGGGCTGCGCGAGGCGGTGATGCACGCCATCCCCAAGCCGCTCAAGCAGGCCATCAGCGTCGGCATCGGCATGTTCATCGCGTTCATCGGCTTCATCGACGCCGGCTTCGCCACCCGCATCCCCGGTGAGACGGGGTCCGTGCCCGTCCAGCTCGGCGCCACGGGGCAGCTCTCGGGGTGGCCGGTCCTGGTCTTCTGCCTGGGTGTGCTGCTCACCATCGCGCTGATGGCGCGCGGGGTGCGCGGCGCGATCCTCATCTCCATCGTCACCATGACGGCGGTCGCGATCGCCATCAACGAGCTCGCCGAGATGAGGCCGCTCGCCTGGGGGCTGACCGTCCCGTCGTTCCCGGACGACATCGTCGCCCTCCCCGACTTCGGACTCGTCGGCTCCTTCAGCCTCTTCGGCGCGTTCGAGCAGGTCGGGGCGGTGACGCTGGTGCTGCTCGTCTTCACGCTGCTGCTGAGCGACTTCTTCGACACCATGGGCACCGTCGTCGGCGTCTCCAGCGAGGCCGGGCTCCTCGACGAGCGGGGCAGGGTGCCGAACCTCGGCCGTGTGCTGCTCATCGACGGCGCGGCGGCGGTCGCGGGCGGCGCGGCGTCCGCCTCCTCCGGCACCTCCTACATCGAGTCGGCCGCCGGTGTCGGCGAGGGCGCCCGTACGGGCTTCGCCTCGCTCGTCACCGGCGCCCTGTTCGGGCTCGCGCTCTTCCTCACGCCCCTCGCCACGGTCGTCCCGGCCCAGGCCGCCGCGCCCGCCCTGGTGGCCGTCGGCTTCCTGCTGATGGCGCAGGTGCGGCACATCGACTGGCAGTCGTACGAGATCGCGATCCCGGCGTTCCTGACGATCGCCGTCATGCCGTTCACCTACTCCATCACCAACGGCATCGGCGCGGGCTTCCTCGCCTACGTCACCCTCAAGGCGGCCCTGGGCAAGGCCCGTGAGGTGCACCCGCTGCTGTGGGGTGCGGCGGCGCTGTTCGCGGTGTACTTCGCGATCGACCCGATCGAGCAGCTGTTCGGCGCGTAGGGGCGGGAGTCCGGGGTCGTACCCCGCGCCCCGCCCCGCCCCGCCTCAGCCGCCCGTGGCCGGCGCGGCGACCCGCTCGGAGACCGAGAACTCCGTGTCGCACTCCGGGCAGGTCGCCCGCCCGAAGAGGTACGTGACGCCTCGCGCGACCCCGGTCTGCCCGGCCTCGCTCGCCATCCGGTGCAGCCGCTGCGCGATGCCCGTCAGCTCGGACGGGTCGGCGGGGTGCGTCTCGGCCTCGTCGTCCTCGGCGTGGTCGCCGAAGATGACGAAGGGCATCGCCCCGCACCCGGGGTCGGGGCACTCGACCTCGAACTCCTCGGTGAACAGTCCCTCCAGCGAGTCCGACCAGACGGGTTCGCCCTCGAACGCCAGCAGGCACTGCGTGAGGTAGACGAAGGTGCTCGCGTCGTCCGCCGGGCAGGCGGCCAGGCACGCGCGGGCCACCGGCAGCAGCTCGGCGATCTCGGTGGCGTACCGGGCCCGGCGCTCCTCGTCGGCGGCGGAGGCGATCAGGCCCGCCATCAGCACCGCCTGCTCGCGGTCGCCGGGGGCGCGGCCCGTCGCGATGGCCGCGAGGAACGGCAGGGCCGCGAAGCTGTCGTCGTAGACGCAGCCCTGGTGGCAGAGGTCGTTCCAGAGCTCGTCCCAGACCTTGGCGTCGTCATCCCCGCCGAGCAGGGCGAACCGGTGTGTCATGCCGCCGCATTCTGCCGTGCCCGGCCCTCGTACCGGAGGGCGGCCCCCGTCACCACCGCGCCCAGGCCCTCCCACAGGCCCACGGCGAGGAATCCGGCCGGGGCGCGGCCCGTGAGGACCGCCACGGTGAAGACCGCGCACGTCAGGAGCCGGAACGGCACGGTCCACCGGAAGAAGGGCTTCCAGTCGGCGAGCGCCGCCAGGACGTAGTAGACGCCCATATTGACCGCCGCCATCGAGGAGGCGGTCAGGAACGTCAGGGTGTGGTCGCCCTCCGCGCGCCGGGCGTCCGGTATGGCCTCGAAGCCCATGACCGTGAGCAGCGCGTCCGGAGCGGCCAGCCCGAGGGCGCCGAGTGCCGTGGCGCAGAGGCCGAAGACCGCGATGGTCCAGCCGGAGAGGGAGCGCGGGACGGGGGAGGGGAAGGGACGGGGGTGGGGCAGCGCGCGCACGAGGGCCTCCAGAGGCAGGGGGTGCAGGGGAGTGCAGGGGTGGTGTCCCCTGCATACCGTGCGCCGGGCAGCCGTCCGCGCCCGGGGCCGTCAACTCCCGCCCTCCGTCCGCTACGTCAGCGCCGCCTCCATCATCGCCCGCGCCACCGGCGCCGCCAGGCCGTTGCCGCTGACCTCCGCGCGCTGTGCGTGCGAGTCCTCGATCAGGACCGCGACCGCGACCTCCTTGCCCGTCGCCGGGTCCTTGGCGTACGACGTGAACCAGGCGTACGGCTTCTCGCTGTTGTCCACGCCCCGCTGGGCCGTGCCCGTCTTGCCACCGACCTCCGCGCCGTCGATCCGGGCGTTGCCGCCCGTGCCGTCCTCGACGACCGTGACCATCGCGCTGCGCAACTGCTCGGCGGTGGCGGACGACACGATCCGGCGCGCGTCCGTGTCGTCGTACGACACGAGCGTGTCGCCGTCCGCGTCCACGACGCGGGAGACCATGTGCGGCGACTCCAGCACGCCGTCGTGGGCAAGGGCCGCCGACACCATCGCCATCTGCAGCGGCGTGGCCGTCACGTCGAACTGGCCGATGCCCGTCAGCGCCGTCTGCGACGGGTTCAGCCCGGTCGGGTAGACGCTCGGGTACGCCCGCACCGGTATGTCCAGCTTCTTGTCGTTGAAGCCGAACTTCTCCGCCATGGCCCGCACCTTGTCCTGCCCCAGGTCGACGGCCAGTTTGCCGAAGACGTTGTTGCAGGAGTACTGGAGCGCGGTGCGCAGGGAGGCGTTCTCGCAGGGCGCCGACCGGTTCTCGTTCTCCAGTGGCCTGACCGTGCCCGGCATCGTGTACGGGTCGGGGCTCCGCGTCAGCTCGTCGACCGAGCCGTACAGCCCGTCCTCCAGCGCCGCCGCCGCGACGACCAGCTTGAACGTCGAGCCCGGCGCCACCGGCTGCCGCATCGCCCGGTTCACCAGCGGCTTGTCCGCGTCGGTGGTCAGCTTCCGCCAGGCGTCGCCGTCCGCCGACCCGGCGATCGTCGACGGGTCGTACGACGGGGTGCTGACCATGCCCAGGACCCGCCCGGTCTTCGGGTCGAGGGCGACGGCCGCGCCCTTGATGTCGCCGAGGGCCTCGTACCCGGCCTTCTGCACCGCCGGGTCGATCGTCGTCAGCACGTCGCCCGGCTCGGTGGACGTACCGGTGAGCGCGTCGAGCGGGTTCTTCAGCCGCGGGTCGGTGCCGTCGAGGACGTCACGGTAGACGCCCTCCAGCTGGGTGGCGCCGTACACCTGCGAGCTGTACCCCGTGACCGCCGCGTACAGCTCCCCCTCGGTGTAGACGCGCTGGTAGCGCAGGTCGCCACCGTCCGTCCGCTTCGACCCGGTGACCGGCGAACCGGCCACGACGATGTCCCCGAGCGGCCGGGCGTACTGCTCCATGACGTTCCGCCGGTTGTGCGCGTTGTCCGCGAGCGCCTTCGCCTCGTACGCCTGTACCCACGTCGCCCTCAGCAGCAGCGAGAGCACCAGCAGCAGGGAGAAGACCGCGGCTCTTCTGATCGTCTTGTTCATTCCGTCGAAGAGGACGAACGGGACGCCGGGAGGCGTTCCGGGACGGCGCGTTTCTCAGGGAATCCTCATCTCTCAGTCAATCCCCACCCGGAATCACCACTGCTCGGCCGGCACGATGAAGCCCGACTCGTACGCCGCGATCACCGCCTGCGTACGGTCCCGGGTCCCCGTCTTCGCCAGCACCGCCGCCACGTGCGACTTCACCGTCGCCGGGCCGACGTCCAGCCGGGCCGCGATCTCCGCGTTCGTCAGGCCCCTCGCCATCAGCCGCAGCACGTCCGCCTCCCGGTCGGTCAGCCGCGCCGCCCACGGCGGGGCGGCCGCGCGCCCCCTCGGGCCGTACGCCGCCGCGAGGCCCCGCAGCGCCGACGGGAACAGCAGCGAGTCGCCGCGCGCCACCAGCCGCACCGCGCCGACCAGTTCCTCGACCGCCACCCGCTTCAGCAGGAACCCGGCGGCCCCGGCGCGCAGCGCGTCGTACACGTACGCGTCGTTCTCGAAGGTCGTCACGACCACGATCCGCGGCGCGGCCCCGCCCATCGAGGCGACCAGCCGCTCGGTGGCGCGGATGCCGTCGATCCCGGGCATGCGCACGTCCATCAGCACCACGTCGGGGCGCAGCTCGCGCACCACGGTCACCGCCTCGGCGCCGTCCGACGCCTCGCCGACCACCTCGACGTCCGGTTCGGCGTCCAGGACGACGCGCAGGGCGGTGCGCACCATTCGCTCGTCGTCCGCAAGGACGACACGGATGACGGGCGGGGTCGCGGGCGGGGGCACGGGTGGGTTCACGGGCTGGATCACCGGGCGCCCCCAGCCAGCGGCAGCCGTGCCGTCAGCCGCCACACGCCGTCCACCGGCCCGGCGGCCGACGTGCCGCCCAGCAGCCGGGCCCGTTCGGCGATGCCTCGCAGGCCGTGGCCGCCGCCGGGACGGGCGACGGCGGGTGTGGCAGGCAGCGGATTCTCCATGACGATCTCCAACTCCTCCTGCCCGTACTCCTTGAGGGCGATACGCACCGACACCGCCGCCCCGGCGGCATGCCGGGCGGCGTTCGTCAGTCCCTCCTGCACGATCCGGTACGCCTCGCGCGACACCGGCCCCGGTACGCCGGCGACGTCGGCGCCGCCCTCCACACCGAGCGCCACCTCCAGGCCGGTCGCCGACACCAGCCCCTCCAGCGCCTCCAGGCCCGGCCCGGACACCCCGGGCGCATCCGCCGCGTCGTCCTCACCCTGCCGCAACACCCCCAGTACGGAGTCGAGTTCGCCGACCGTACGCCGCGTGGTCTCCTCGATCGCGGCCAGCGCCTCCCGTACGAAGGCGGGGTCGGTGTCCAGGACCCGGCGCGCCGCCCCGGCCTGGAGCGTGACCGCGCTCAGCGCGTGGCCCACCGAGTCGTGCAGCTCGCGCGCGAGCCGGTTGCGTACGGCCAGCTCGGCGGCGCGCCGCTCCGCCGCGGCGAGCCGGTCCGCGGGCGTCGGCCCCAGCAGCCGCGGCGCCTGCCCGGCCAGCAGCGCCCCGGCCCCGGCGGCCGCGGCCACGAGGGCGGCGAGCGACAGCAGCCCGGCGGGCGGACCGCCCCACACCAGCCACGCCTGGTCCAGCGACCAGGAGGAGGCGGCCTCCGACGCGCGCAGCGACGCCGAGAACGGCAGCACCATCAGCGTGACCGCGAACGGCGGCAGCGCCAGCGACGCCCCGCTGACCAGCCCGCCCACGCCCACGTGGAGCGTGAACCAGCCTGCCGTGCGCCTGCGCGCCGCCCACGACCTCGCCGGGCCGTCCGCGTACAGCTCCGGCGCCACCCCGCACAGGCTCCGCGCCGCCGCCACCGACAGCGGCCGGGCGAGCGGGAAGAGCGCCGTGACCGCGGCGAGCGGCAGGGCGACCGCGTACGCCGCGAACTGCGCGGCCACGGAGGTGCCGAACAGGCCACCGGACGGGTTCGTGAACGGTGCGACGACCAGCGTGCCCACGAGCCAGTACGGCATCAACAGGGCGCCGCCCAGGACGAGATGGAGCCAGCGCAGTCGCGCCCGGCGGTCGGGCCACAGCGCGCCCCGGAGCACGGTCACGCGGCACGCCGCCGAAGGCAGGCGGCCAGGCAGCAGGCGAGCAGTGTCCCCGTGATCATCTCGCCAGCGTAGGCCAGCGCCATGAGCGCCGTGGGCGCGTCCGCCGGATCGTCCTGCGGCATCAGCAGGGTGAGCAGCAGGAACCCGCCCCAGCACGCCACCGCGCCCGACCCGACCCACGCCGCGACGAGCGGCACCTTGGGCGCGCGTGACCGGCTCCGGCCCGCGCCGTACACCAGCGCCGGCACGCCCACCACGGCGACGGCGGCGAACAGCGCCCGCACGCCCTCCAGGGCGTGGTAGTCGGACGAGCGCTGGGCGATCAGGCCCGCGGGCAGGCCGGTGGTCGAGCCGAGCGCCCACATCAGGTGCACCGCGCACACCGCCGCCAGCGGCACCGAGGCGCCCACGGCGACGAGCCGCACCCACGACGCGGCCGGCCCGGTCGCCGGGGCCCGCCACACGCGCCCCCAGCGGTCCCGCGCGTAGAGGAGGAACAGCGCCCCCAGGGCGAGGCCCTGCACGATGAAGCCGCCGTACACCACCCCGAAGACCCACGCGTCGAGGAACGCCTCCTTCGGCGCCGGCGCGGAGTCTCCCCGGCTGAGCAGCTGGACCGGGAAGCCGACCATGATCGGCGCCAGCAGGCCGGTCGCCGCCCACATCGGGAGGGCGAGCAGCCAGGCCCGTACGCGCAGGCCCCAGGGCTGGGTCAGCAGCAGCGCCAGCACGATGACGCACGAGTCCATCAGGACGGTGACGCCGTTGACGGCGGCCATCAGGGCCCGGTCCTCCAGCAGCATGCTGCCGTCCGGGATGCCGACGCGACTCCCGGCGATCCAAGCGGCCTTGAGGGCGAGGTAGGGCACGCAGGAGACGACGGCGAGGGCGCGCAGCACTCGACGAGCGGGACTGAGGGGCGGTGGCGTTGTCATGCCCCCACCCTCCCGGCCGCACCGCCCCCCACGCCTCCTGCCTGCCGACGAACCGCCTCCGCCGGACGGGGGAGAGGCCCCGGTCCGCGGGAGGAGGCCCTGGGGGGAGTCGCCGGGAGGAGTCCTCGGGAGGAGGCCGGTCACAGCCTCCGGGTCGCCAGCGTCAGCCGGTCGCGCGCGTCGAACAGCGCGTCCTTGATCAGCTGCTCGTGCGCCGGGGTCAGCCGGGCCACCGGCACCGAGCAGCTGATCGCGTCGCGCGCCGGGGTGCGGTACGGGATGGCGACGCCGAAGCAGCGCAGGCCCAGCGTGTTCTCCTCGCGGTCCACGGCGTACCCCTGCTCGCGGATGACGCGGAGCTCCTCGATGAGCTTCTCGCGGTCCGTGAGGGTGTGCTCGGTGAGCGCGGGCAGCGTCTCGGGGAGCATCTTGCGCACCTGCTCGTCGCTGTGGGTGGCGAGCAGCGCCTTGCCGAGCGAGGTGGAGTGGGCCGGCAGCCGGCGCCCGACGCGGGTGAACGGCCGCAGGTAGTGCTGGGACTGGCGGGTGGCGAGGTAGACGACGTTGGTGCCGTCGAGCCGGGCCAGGTGGATGGTCTCCGTGGTGTCGTCGGAGAGCCGGTCGAGGGTCGGGCGGGCGGCGGCCACCACCTCGTCGCCGTCGATGTACGACGTACCGACCAGCAGCGCGCGGACGCCGATGCCGTACCGCGTGCCCGTCGCGTCGGTCTCCACCCAGCCGAGCTCCACCAGCGTGCGCAGCAGCATGTACAGGCTGGACTTGGGGTAGCCGACGGCCTCCTGCACGGCGGCGAGGGAGTGCATGCCGGGGCTGCCCGCGAAGTACTCGAGCAGTTCCACCGTGCGTACGGCGGACTTGACCTGCGCTCCGCCGGATTCGGTAGCTGACATTGGACCTCGCCCCTCTTGTGGCACGCCGCGCCCGTTAATAGAGTCCCATTCATCATCAGGAACGCCGTTCAGAATACCGAACAACCACGCAGGGCTGAAAGGACGTCGCGGTGTCAGCAGCACAAGTCTGGAGCGTCGACCCCCGGACCGGGAAGCGACGGGAGCAGGTTGCGGTGGAGGCCACAGCCGCCGACGTCGACAGCGCCGTACGCGCCGCCCACGCCGCCCGGGGCGCGCTCGCCGACCGCACGGTGCGCGCCGCCTTCCTGCGGACCGCCGCCGACCGCCTCGACGCCGCCAAGGACCGGCTCATCGCGGCCGCCGACGCCGAGACCGCGCTCGGCGCCACCCGCCTCACCGGGGAACTCGCCCGCACGTGCTACCAGTTGCGCGCGTTCGCCGACCTCGTCGACGAGGGCGCCTTCCTCGACGTGATCATCGACCACCCGGACGACACGGCCACCCCGCCCGTCCCGGACCTGCGCCGCTACAAGGTGCCGCTGGGCGTCGTCGCCGTCTACTCCGCCTCCAACTTCCCCTTCGCCTTCTCCGTGCCCGGCGGCGACACCGCCAGCGCGCTCGCCGCCGGCTGCCCCGTCGTCGTCAAGGCCCACCCCGACCACCCGGCCACCTCCGAGGTGGCCGCCGAGGTCCTGCGCGGCGCCGCCGCCGAGCACTCCCTCCCCGAGGCGGTCGTCGGCTTGGTCCACGGCTTCGAGGCGGGCGTCGAGCTGGTCCGCCACCCGCTGATCGCGGCGGCCGGCTTCACCGGTTCGGTACGCGGCGGCCGGGCGCTCTTCGACGCGGCCGCCGCCCGCCCCGTGCCCATCCCCTTCCACGGCGAACTCGGCTCCCTCAACCCCGTCGTGGTCACCGAGGCCGCAGCCGCCGAGCGCGCCGAGCAGATCGGCACCGGGCTCGCCGGGTCCATGACGCTCGGCGTCGGACAGTTCTGCGTCAAGCCCGGCCTGGTACTGGCCCCGGCCGGCCCGGCAGGCGACCACTTCGTCAAGTCGCTCGCCGACGCCGTCTCCGGGGTCGGCGAGGGCGTCCTCCTCGACCACCGGATGCGCGACAACTTCGTCGCGGGTGTCACCGAGCGCGCCGCCCTGCCGGAGGTGGAGGCGCCCATCGCACCGGGCGCCGGCGACGAACACACCGTCCGCGCCGGGTTCCTGACCGTCCCGGCCGCCCGGCTCGCCGCCGAGGGCCCGCACGACCTGCTCCTGGAGGAGTGCTTCGGCCCCGTCACGGTCGTCGCCCGGTACGAGGACGGCGACGAGGTCACGTCGGTCCTGTCGCGGCTCCCCGGCAACCTCACCGCCACCGTGCACCTCTCCTCCGAGGAGACCGAGGGCGCGGGCGACGGATCCGCGATCCTCGCCGAACTCACCCCGCTCGCCGGACGGGTGCTCGTCAACGGCTGGCCCACCGGCGTCGCCGTCGCCCCCGCCCAGCACCACGGCGGCCCGTACCCGGCCACCACCTCCACCTCCACCTCCGTCGGCGGCACCGCGATCGAGCGCTGGCTGCGCCCCGTCACCTACCAGTCGACGCCGGAGGCGCTGCTGCCGCCCGAGCTGCGGGACGACAACCCGCTGGGCCTGCCGCGCCGCGTCGACGGCCGCCGGGAGGGCTGAGGCCGCTCGGCCGGCCGGACACCACCCGCGCGTGGCGCCGGCCGGCCGAGCCGCGTGGCCGCCAGCGCGGTCACCGCGAGCAGCGCCGCGCTCAGCACCAGGCTGACGTGCATGCCGTCCACGAAGACGCCCGCGGAGCCGGAACCGGAGCCGAGGTGGGCCTCCCCGCCCGCGGAGCCGGAACCGCCCGCGACCAGCGAGCCGAACACCGCGATGCTCAGCCCGCCCGCCGTCTGCCGCGCCGCGTTCAGCAGCCCGGCCGCCGTGCCCGCCCGCTCCGCCGGAACCGCCTCCATCATGGCGGCGATCAGCGGCGGCAGCGCGAAACCGCAACCCAGGGCGAAGGGCGCCAGTGACACGGCCAGCAGGGCGAGGGGCGTGGACCCGTCCGCGTACAGCAGGAGCAAGAGCCCGGCGACCGCGACGACTTGGCCGACGACGATCGGCAGGCGCGGGCCCCGGCGGGCGGCGACCCTCGCGGAGAACACGTTCACGAACGCCAACAGGCCCGTCATGGGCAGGAACATCAGCCCCGCCGCCAGCGCGGACAGGTGCAGCACCTGCTGGAAGTACAGGCTGAGGACGAAGACGATGCCGTAGAACGCCACGCTCACGGCCGACCCGGCGGCGACGCACACGGCCACCGTGGTGGACCGGAACATCCCCAGTGGCACCACCGGATGCGGATGGCGCGCCTCGATCAGCAGGAACGCGGTGAACGACACACTCGCGACCCCCAGCGCCCACCAGGCCGCGGCCCCGCCCTCGATCGCCGCGAACGTCAGCGCGCCGAGCGCCAGCGTCGCGGTGAGCTGCCCCGCTACGTCCAGCGGGACCGGGCGCGGCCGTGAGCGGGCCACGCGCCGCAGCAGCACGAGCGCGAGCAGCCCCAGCGGCACGTTGACGAAGAAGATCCAGCGCCAGCTCCACGCGCTGGTCAGCGCCCCTCCCACGACCGGCCCGAGCGCCATCGCGACCGTGCCGCCCGCCGCCCACAGCGACACCGCGCGGCCCCGCCGCCCCGGGTCGGCGTACGCCTCGCGGACCAGCGCCAACGACGCGGGCAGCATCACGGCGGCCGCCATCCCCTGCACCGCCCGGGCGGCGACGAGCGCCGGCAGTCCGGGCGCCAGGCCGCAGGCCGCCGAGGCGAGCGTGAAGACCACGATGCCCCCGGCGTACGCCCGGCTCGCGCCGATCCGGTCGGCGAGCGCGCCGGTGGACAGCAGCAGCGCGGCGAACGCCAGCGTGTACGCGTCCATCACCCACTGAAGACCCGTCATCCCGGTGCCCAGGTCTCCGCCCATGGCGGGCAGGGCGACATTGACCACGGAGGTGTCGAGGGTGATCAGCGCGAACCCGAGCAGCGCGGCGGCCAGCGCGCGTGCGCTGCTCGCGGGCGTGGTTCGCGCGGGCTTGGTTCTCGCGGGAGGGCGTGCGGCGGGAGCGGCAGGTGTGAAGGAGCTTTCCGTGTCCATGACGTACACCTTCGCGATCTTCGCAGCCGTACAGTAGTGGCCCGATTGCCATACGTCCGGAGGATCTGGCCATGCAGCCCGTGCAGCCCGTGCGGGGTCCGCGCCGCGTCGCCGTCATCGCGGCGCCGCCCTCGTCGATGTTCACCCTCGCCCTCCCCGAGATGATCTTCGGAAAGGTCGAGCTCGACGGCGGGCCCGGGTACGAGACGGTGATCTGCGCCCCCGACCCGGGCCCGGTCCCCACCAGCGGCGGGCTCGCCCTCCACGTGCCGCGCGGCCTGGACGCGGTGGAGGACGCCGACACCGTCATCATCGCGGGCGCCGGATCCCGCGAGAGCCCCGATCCGCGCGTGGTGGACGCGCTGCGGCGCGCCGCCGGCGCCGGCAAGCGCATCGCCTCCTTCTGCACGGGCGCGTTCGTCCTCGCGGCCGCCGGTCTCCTCAACGGGCGCGAGGCGACGACGTACTGGCAGTACACGCATGAGCTCGCCGAGCGATTTCCCGCCGTCGACCTCCGCCGGGACGTCCTCTTCGTCGACGAGGACGGCATCGCGACGTCGTCCGGGTACGCCGCCGGCATCGACCTGTGCCTGCACCTGATCCGCACCGACTACGGCGCCGCCGTCGCCAACGAGGTCGCCCGGCTCGCGCTCGTCGCGCCCGTACGCCCGGGCGGGCAGACGCAGTTCACCCAGACCCCGCTGCCGCCCGAACGCGGCGCCGCCTGCGCCGACACCCGCGGCTGGGCCATGCGCCACCTGGACCGGCCGCTCACCCTCACCGACCTGGCCCGGCACGCGGGCGTCAGCGTCCGCACCCTCACCCGGCGCTTCCACGCCGAGAGCGGGGTCAGCCCGCTGCAGTGGCTGCTGCACCAGCGCATCGAGCGTGCCAAGGAGCTGCTGGAGACCACCGAACTCCCCATGGACCAGGTCGCCCACGCCTGCGGCCTCGGCACCGCCGACTCCCTGCGCAAGCACCTGGTCCGCCGCACCGGCCTCACCCCGAGCGCCTACCGCGCCACCTTCAGCCACCTCGCGACCGGGGGCCGCGCGCCCGCGTCCCCGGCGGCCCGATCGAGACCACCCTCCGGTACGCGAACCCCGGCGACCTCGACACCATCGCCGCCCTCCACCGCGAGCCCCGCGCCACGTACTACCGCGGCCGGCTCCCGGAGGCCGTTTCCGAGCGGAAGCCGTGGCCGACCTCGGGTGCAAGACCGTGATAGTGCCGGAAGTTGTAGATGAGTGGGCTCCAGACAGCCGGGTCGATGTGGTGCGTCCCCGGCACCACGATCCGCTCCTCCGCGTGCACCCGCAGCACCTCGCACTCCACGCCGAAGAAGAGCCCGCCGCCGCCCGGCGTCATCGCGGTCACCCGCGCCTCCAACTGCAGCGGGCACTCGGCGACCCGGGGCGGCCGCACCAGCTCCGAGGAGAGCGGCCGCAGCCCGGCGGCGGCGAACTTGTCCTTCTCGTACCGGTACACGGCCCGCTTGCCCTCCGGTACGGGATCCGCCCCGGTGAGCGGGGCCAGCCGCTCCACGGACTCCCACAGGCCGGGCGAGGGCAGGCTGATCACCAGCTCGGGCCGGGCGGCGAGGTTCCGCGCCGTGTGGCTCTCGCGCCCGAGCCCCAGCATCACGTACTGCCCGAGGGCCCAGGCGGAGGAGACGGGCGCGAGGTTGGCGGAACCGTCCTCGTTCTCCGTACTGAGCAGGGCCACGGGCGTCCCGAAGTAGAGGATGCTCGGCCGGACCACCGTGTGCCGCGTATCAACGCGCTGTGTATCTGTCGTCATGGGCAGGACGCTAGGCGCGTAACACTTCGACGGTGGCCGAAACGTGCCCGCGTGACAATACCGGGGTGCACCTCGACAGCCCGGACGCCCTCGACAGCCCCGACGTCCCCGACCTCGCCTCCCTGGCGGCCCTCCTCGCCGACCGTACGCGCGCCGCGTTCTGCCTCGCGCTGCTCGACGGCCGCGCCTGGACGCCGACCGAGCTCGCCCGCCTCGCCGGCGTCGCCCCCTCCACCGCGACGAGCCATCTGCACCAGCTGGTCGCGGGCGGGCTGCTCGCCGAGGAGCGGCGCGGGCGGCACCGCTACGTACGCCTCGCGGGCCCGGACACCGCCGAGATGATCGAGAGCCTCGCCGCCCACGCCCCGCGGCGCCGCACCCCCGTCCGCTCCCTCACGGACGCCCGCCGCCGCAAGGCGCTGGCGTACGCCCGTACTTGCTACGACCACCTCGCCGGCACCCTGGGCGTAGCGCTCACCGACGCCATGACCGCGCAGGGCTTCCTCACCTGGGACTACGGCCCCGCTCTCACGACCTCCGGCGCCGCCTGGCTGTCAGGGCTCGGCATCGCCGACACCCGCCCGGGCACCGCGCACCGCGCCCACGTCCGCGTCTGCCTCGACTGGACCGAACAGCGCCAGCACCTCGCGGGCGCGGTGGCCGCCGCGCTGCTGCGCCATGCACTGGACGCGTCCTGGCTCGTACGCGAGGAGCGCACCCGCCTGATAACGGTGACGCCGGAGGGCCGCGAAGCCCTCCGGCGCCATCTGCCGCAGCTCGTCCTCGACTGACTCAGTGCCCTCCCCGCGGCTCCACGCAGCCGCCCTCCGCGTACGGCCCGTGCACCTCGACGGAGAGCGGCGGCCCCACCCGGCCGCTGACGCAGGGCCCCGCGCCCGGCACGAACACCGCGAAACCGAGACCGGCCCCGGAGCCGTACGTCTGCACGTCGTCCGCCGCGTACCCCAGCTTCTCCAGGGCCGCCCGCAGCTCCGCCTCGGTGCGTGCGCCGCCGACGCCCCCGCCGATGCGATCGGCGTGCGCCCGGCCCCGGCACTCGGCCCGGGGGCCGAGCCGCCGCTGCTGCTTGAAAGCGTGGTTCTCCGCGTACTTCCGCGCCTCGGGGCTGAGCGCCTCCGTGCTCGTGGACGCACGGGGGGAGGGGCTCGCCGCGAGCCCGGCGCACCGCGTGGTGAGGCCGGGGAACAGCCGGTCGTGCCGGGCCTCGGGATCCTCGGAGGCGGCGGAGGGGGCCGACGGACTCGCCACGGAGGCACCGGCCTCTCTGACGCGCTCGGTACCGCACCCGGCGACCAGCAGCGACAGGCAGACGACACCGGCGGCGGCCGGCAGGCGCATCGGTCGTATCGGTCGTATCGGTTTCACGTGCACCACACGTCCCCTCAGTCGAGGCAGAACTCGTTGCCCTCGACGTCCTGCATCACGATGCACGCGTCATGGCCGTCATACAGGAGTTCCACGCGCACCGCGCCCAGCGGGATCAGCCGCGCGCACTCGGCTTCGAGCGCGGCGAGGCGCTCCTCGCCCACGAGCCCGGTCCCCACCCGCACGTCGAGATGCACCCGGTTCTTGACGACCTTCCCTTCGGGCACGCGCTGGAAGAACAGCCGCGGTCCCACCCCCGAGGGATCAACGCAGGCGAACCAGGCACCGCGATCCTCAGGAGCCTGGGAGCCGTGGAACTCGTCCCACGTGGCGAACCCCTTCGGCGGCGGCGCTTCGTACCCCAGCACCTCGCACCAGAAGCGCGCGACGCGCTCCGGGTCCGCGCAGTCGAAGGTGACTTGGAACTGCTTGATCGACGACATCGGCGCACGATAACAGGGGAGTGCTGTGCCGGGAACGGCCTTCTTGCTGCGGTGGTGTCGAGCCGGCGATGCTGGGCCGGTGCCAGGACAGCGGAAGAGGAAACGTCAGCAGCGGGGTGCAGGCCACACCAGTCTCGATGCAGGCCGCTGGGAGGTGCTCTTCGAGACGCAGGACGAGTCGGAGTGGCATTCCCACCTGCGTCGTCTGCGTGCCGGGCCGCAGCGGATCGACTGGGCTCTGACTCGGGTGGACACCTTCTGTGGGCGCCTGGAGCAGGCGACCACGTACCGACTGAGTCTGTTCGTGCCCGACTCGACACACGGTCCCCGTCGTGAACGGTCCGACCATTGATCCCCATGCCCCCGTGCGGCCCGTCCTCAACTCAAGTGACCACGGTGCGCCACCTGAATAAGGTGGGGCAATGCCCAAGCTGCAGCGGCTGCATGCCGGTCATGCCCCGGCGGTCCTGGCCTTCGAGTCGGCGAACCGCGCCTACTTCGCCGCTTCGGTCCCCGACCGCGGCGACGAGTTCTTCGACCAGTTCACCGCCCGGTACAACGCCTTGCTGGCCGAGCAGGCGGCCGGCGTCTGCGCCTTCCACGTGCTCGTCGCCGAGGACGGCTCGGTACTCGGCAGGTTCAATCTGGTCGACATCGAAGACCACACAGCGGAACTCGGCTACCGGGTCGCCCAGCGTGTCGCCGGCCGTGGCGTGGCGACCGCGACCGTCCGGGAGCTGTGCCGGCTGGCGGCGGCCCAGCACGGGCTGCGCACCCTGCGGGCGGCCACTGCCCGCCGGAATGCCGCGTCCCAGAGGGTGCTGACCAAGGCCGGGTTCGTCCCCGTCGGCCCCGCCGACCCGGCCCACCTCGACGGTGAGCCAGGCACCTGGTATCAGCGCGACCTCGTCCTCCAGCCGTAGAAGATCCTGATCCACGGCTGGAGTATGCAGGGGGTACGTCGCCCGACGCGTGCTCCCGCTCACACCCTCGCCCCCGCGGAATGAGCCACCCCCCGGGCGCGTTCAGGGTGCTGGGCGGAGGTGGCCTCCGCGCCGGACCGCCTGTCGCGTGATGATCGTGGAGGAAGAGAACAGATGCGCGTGGAAATCTGGAGCGACATCGCCTGCCCCTGGTGTTACGTCGGCAAGGCGCGCTTCGAGAAGGGGCTCGCGGCCTTCGCGCACCGGGAGGAGGTCGAGGTCGTGCACCGGTCCTTCGAGCTCGACCCGCACCGGGGCAAGGGGGACGTCGAGCCGGTCGTCGGCGCGCTGATGAGGAAGTACGGCCGCAGCCGCGAGGAGGCCGTGGCGATGGAGGAGCAGGTGGCCGCCACGGCGCGCGGTGAGGGGCTGCCGTACGACACGGCCGGGCGCATGACCGGCAACACCTTCGACATCCACCGCCTCCTGCACCTCGCCAAGGCCCGCGGACGCCAGAGTGAGCTCCTCGACCTCGCCTACCGGGCCAACTTCGCGGGTGAGGGGTCCGTCTACGACCTCGAGTCCCTCGCGCGGCTCGGCGTCGCGGCGGGGCTCGCGGAGGAGGAGGTCCGCGAGGTGCTGGCGGACGCGACGGTGTACGCCGACGACGTGCGCGCCGACGAGGAGGAAGCCGCCCGGCTGGGTGCGACGGGCGTCCCCTTCTTCGTGCTCGACCGCCGCTACGGCGTCTCCGGCGGCCAGCCCGCCGAGGTCTTCACCCGAGCCCTGGAGCAGGCCTGGCAGGGCCGCGCCCTGCAGCCGCTCGGCCCCGCCGGGGACGACGAGGGCGCGGCCGCGTGCGGTGTCGGCGGCGCGTGCGAGTCCTAGACGCCGGGCCTCCATAAGCGTTCCTAAGAGGAAGCGCGGAAAAATACGCAATTGACGAGAGGTCAGGGGAAGCTCAGGGTGGGGGGATGGAAACCCCTCTCGGAGGCGCCGAGTTCGCGCCCGCGCAGACGTACCTGAACACCTCCACCTCCGGGTTGCTGCCCCGCCGGACCGTCGACGCCGTCACGGCGCTAGCCGAGCAGAACGCGGCCGGGCGGGCGGACGGACCCGGCAGCTTCGATGTGGTGGACGTCGCGCGGCAGCGTTACGCCCGGCTCGTGGGCGTGGCGGCGGACCGGGTGGCCCTCGGGGGATCGGTCGCCGTGCACGTCGCGCTGATCGCGGCGTCGCTGCCGCCGGGCGCCGAAGTGCTCTTCGTGGAGGGCGACTTCAGTTCGCTGATCATGCCGTTCACGGTGCGCGGCGACCTCAAGACGCGGTTCGTGCCGCTGGAGGAGCTGGCCGGCGCGGTGCGGCCGGGGACCGCGCTCGTCGCGTTCTCGGCGGTGCAGTCCGCGGACGGGCGGGTCGCGGACATCGCGGCCGTACGGGAGGCGGCGGCCGCGCACGGCGCCCGTACGCTCCTGGACGCGTCGCAGTCGGCGGGCTGGCTGCCGCTGGAGGCGGGCGCGTACGACTACACCGTCGCCGGGGGCTACAAGTTCCTGCTCTGCCCGCGCGGCGCGTCCTTCCTGACGGTGAGCGAGGAGGCCCAGGAGTCCCTGGTGCCGGCCCACGCGAGCTGGGTCGCCGGCGAGGACCCGTGGACCAGCACGTACGGCCCCGTCGACCGGCTCGCCCCGACGGCGCGGCGCTACGACGAGCCGCCTTCCTTCCTCGCGTACTACGGCGCCGAGCGGTCCCTGAGCGTGCTGGAGGAGACCGGTATCGAGGCGATCCACGCCCACGCCACGGCGCTCGCCGCGCGCTTCCGGGCCGGGCTCGTGGACCTCGGCCACGAGCCGGTCGCGGCGGGCCCCGGCGGCTCGGCCGTCGTGGCGGTGCCCGGCCTCGGCGGGCGGCAGCCGGAGCTCGCGCGCGCGGGCGTCCTCGTCTCCGCCCGCGCCGGCAACCTCCGGGTCTCCTTCCACCTCTACAACGCGGTCTCCGACGTCGACCGGGCGCTGGACGTGCTGTCCTCCTCCTGAGCCCCCGCGACCGGGCAGTCCCCCGCCTCCCGGCACAGGTTCGCCTCGACCTTCGCCAGCAGCCGTACGAGCTCGGCCCGCTCGCGCGGGTCCAGCCCGGCGAGGGTGTGCTCCTCCAGGTCGCACCAGGCGGCGGACACCTCGGCGAGCAGCGCGCAGCTGGAGTCGGTCGCCTCGACGAGGACCGCGCGCCGGTCGGCCGGGTCGGGGGAGCGGCGGACGAGCCCGGTGTGCTCCAGGCGCTGGAGCATCTTGGTGACGGTCGACGGGTCCAGGTCCGCCGCCTTGATCAGCTCGGACTGGCGCACCGGGCCCCTCTCCCAGAGGCACATCATCACGAACTCCTGGCCGGGGTAGATCCCGGCGGCCTTGAGCAGGCGGCCCGCGGCGATCCGGTGCAGCCGGGCCACCCGGGCGAGGGTGTGGCTGACCGGGCCACCGCGCGCGGCGGCCGGCAGCGCGTCGCTGCGGGCGGGTTCGGCGGTCATCGCGACTCCTCCTCCTGAGGTTCCTTCCACTTTACCTTGGTCGGCCAAAGAAATGCGCTACAGTGGCACCCGGGCAATTGCTTGGCCGACCACTTAATGCTTCGGGAGTCTCCCATGACCACCGCCTTCGACCCCATCGACCTCGCCGGTACGCAGCTCGCCAACCGCATAGCCATGGCGCCGATGACCCGCAGCCGGGCCACCGCCGACACCCGCGTGCCGACCGCCCTGACCGTCGAGTACTACGCCCAGCGCGCCTCCGCCGGCCTGATCATCACCGAGGGCGTCCAGCCCTCCCCGGTCGGCCAGGGCTACCCGAACACACCCGGCCTGCACAGCGCCGAGCAGGTCGCCGCCTGGCGCGAGGTCACCGACGCCGTCCACGCCAAGGGCGGCCGGATCTTCGCCCAGATCATGCACGCGGGCCGCATCGGGCACCCGGTCGTGGTGGCCGACCACCCCGGCGACCTGCACCCGCTGGGCCCCTCAGCCATCGCCGCCAAGGGGCAGGTCTTCACCTCCGAGGGCCTCAAGGACTTCGTCGTCCCGCGCGAGATGACCGACGCCGAGGTACGCGCCACCATCGCCGACTTCGCCACCGCCGCCCGCAACGCCGTGGACGCCGGCTTCGACGGTGTCGAGCTGCACGGCGCCAACGGCTACCTCATCCACCAGTTCCTCGCCCCCGGCAGCAACCGCCGCACCGACGCGTGGGGCGGCTCGGTCGAGAACCGCGTCCGCTTCGCGGCCGAGGTCGTCAAGGCCGTCGCCGCCGAGATCGGCCCCGAGCGCACGGGCCTGCGCGTCTCGCCGGGCGGCACCTTCAACGACATCGACGAGCCCGAGCCGGAGCCCACGTACGCGGCGCTGCTGGAGGCCATCGAGCCGGTGGGCATCGCCTACCTGCACGTGCTGGAGAGCGCCCCGGCGAGCCGCGAGATCACGCTGGCGCTGCGCAAGCGGTTCTCCGGCACCTTCGTCCTGAACCCGTTCACCGACGGTCCCACCAGCGCCGCCGACCTCGCGCTCGTCGAGGACGGTACGGCCGACATCCTCGCCTTCGGCGCGCTGTTCATCGCCAACCCGGACCTGCCGGCCCGGCTGAAGGCGGGCGGCCCGTACAACACCGCGGACCCGTCCACCTTCTACGCCGGCGACCACCGCGGCTACACCGACTACCCCGCGCTGACCGCCTGAGACCCGCGGAGGGGCGGGACCGCCCGGCGGTCCCGCCCCTTCCCGTACGCCGCGGCCTCACGGCACCGGCGTCACCGCACCGGCGTGAAGTCCCGCGCCCCGATGAACTCCGGTCGGCGCACCGGCGCCGCGAACGGCTCCACCGCGGCGTTCTCCACGCTGTTGAAGACGATGAAGACGTTGCTCCGCGGGTACGGCGTGATGTTGTCACCCGAGCCGTGCATGCAGTTGCAGTCGAACCACGTGGCCGACCCCGCCCGGCCGGTGAACAGCCGGATCCCGTGCGCGTCCGCGAACTTGGTCAGCGCCTCGTCCGACGGCGTGCCCGCGTCCTGCATCTGGAGCGACTTCTTGTAGTTGTCCTTCGGTGTGGCACCCGCGCAGCCCAGGAACGTCTTGTGCGACCCCGGCATGATCATCAGACCGCCGTTGGTGTCGTAGTTCTCGGTCAGCGCGATCGACACGGACACCGTCCGCATCCGCGGCAGACCGTCCTCCGCGTGCCAGGTCTCGAAGTCCGAGTGCCAGTAGAAGCCCGAGGCGCCGAAGCCCGGCTTCACGTTGATCCGCGACTGGTGGACGTACACGTCCGAGCCGAGAATCTCCCGCGCCTGCCCGACGACGCGCTCGTCGCGCACCAGACCGGCGAACACCTCGCTGATCTTGTGGACCTCGAACACCGACCGCACGTCCTGGGACTTCGGCTCGACGATGGAGCGCTCGTCGGCGCGCACCGCGGGGTCGGCGATCAGCCGCTCCAGCTCCGCGCGGTAGACGGCGACCTCGTCGTCCGTGATGAGCTGGTCGACCGCGAGGAAGCCGTCCCGCTCGTACGACCGGAGCTCCGGGGTGACGGTGCCCCACACCACCGGGTCCTGGCGGGGCGTCATCACCTCGGAGGCGCCCCGGGTCGGGTACAGGTCCTGCACAGCGGTCATCGTCATGGTGTCAGCCCTCCTCGGTGAGCAGCGGATAGACGCCGTTCTCGTCGTGGTCCTCCCGTCCGGTGACGGGGGGGTTGAAGACGCACACGCACCGGAAGTCGGTCTTGGGGCGCAGGGTGTGCCGCTCATGGCCGTCGAGCAGGTACATGGTGCCCGGCTCGATCCAGTGCGTCTCGCCCGTCTCGTGGTCGGTCAGCTCGGCCTCGCCCTCGACGCACAGGACGGCCTCGATGTGGTTCGCGTACCACATCGACGTCTCGGTCCCGGCGTACAGCACGGTCTCGTGCAGGGAGAAACCGACCTTCTCCTTGGCGAGCACGATGCGTTTGCTCTCCCAGGTGCCGGACGCGGCCTTCACATGGCGGTCGGTGTTCTCGATGTCCTTCAGCGAACGGACGATCAACGTGCAGTGCCTTTCTGTGCGTGTGTGTGGGGGCCCGGGCGGTCAGGCGGTCTCGCGGACGGCGCGGGCCAGCGTGCGCAGCCCCTCGTCGAGCTCGTCGGGCGTGATGGTCAGCGGCGGCAGCAGCTTGACCACCTCGCTGCGCGGCCCCGAGGTCTCCAGCAGCAGCCCCAGCTCGAAGGCGCGCCGGCAGACCGCGCCCGCCCGCGCCTTGTCGGCGAACTCCATGCCCCAGACCAGCCCGCGGCCCCGGTAGTGGGCGCCGTGGGCGGAGTTCTCGTCGCAGATCGTCAGCAGCGCCTGCTCGACCTGCTCGCCGCGCGCGATGGTCTGCTTCTCCATCTGCCCGTCGGCCCAGTACGTGTCCAGCGCGGCGGTGGCGGTGACGAAGGCCGGGTTGTTGCCGCGGAAGGTGCCGTTGTGCTCGCCCGGGCCCCACACGTCGAGCTCCGGCAGGAAGAGGCAGAGCGACATGGGCAGCCCGTAGCCGCTGATCGACTTCGACAGGGTGACGATGTCCGGCGTGATGCCCGCCTCCTCGAAGGAGAAGAAGGCGCCCGTGCGGCCGCAGCCCATCTGGATGTCGTCGACGATGAGCAGCATGTCCTGGCGGTCGCACAGCTCCCGCAGCGCCCGCAGCCACTCGGGCCGGGCCACGTTGATGCCGCCCTCGCCCTGCACGGTCTCCACGATCACGGCGGCCGGCTTGTTCAGGCCCGACCCCTGGTCCTCCAGCAGGCGCTCGAACCAGAGGAAGTCCGGCACCCGCCCGTCGAGGTAGTTGTCGAAGGGCATCGGCGTACCGTGCACCAGCGGGATGCCCGCACCGGCCCGCTTGAAGGCGTTGCCGGTCACGGCCAGCGAGCCGAGCGACATGCCGTGGAAGGCGTTGGTGAACGACACGATCGACTCGCGCCCCTTCACCTTGCGGGCCAGCTTGAGCGCCGCCTCCACGGCGTTGGTCCCGGTCGGGCCCGGGAACATCACCTTGTACGGCAGGTCGCGCGGCCGCAGCACCACGTTCTGGAACGACTCCAGGAAGGCGCGCTTGGCCGTGGTCGCCATGTCCAGACCGTGGGTGATGCCGTCGCGTTCCAGATAGTCCAGGAGCGCGCGTTTCAGCACGGGGTTGTTGTGGCCGTAGTTGAGTGAGCCGGCTCCGGCGAAGAAGTCCAGGTACGTGTGCCCGTCCTCGTCCGTGAGGCGGGCGCCCTGGGCGCGGTCGAACACCGCGGGCCAGCCGCGGCAGTAGCTGCGTACCTCGGATTCCAGGGTCTCGAAGACGCTCAGGGCGGGCGGGGTGATGGTCACGACGGTCTCCTCGGAAGAGTGGGGTCTCAGGCGCGGGGGTCTCGGGCGCGGAGGGTCTCAGGCGGCGATCGGGCTGATGCGGTAGAGCACCTCGGGCTCGTGCGTCCCCTCCGGGAACAGCCCCCCGTCGAAGAGGACCTCGCGCTCCACGGAGGCGCCCCGGCGCTCGGCGTACGAGGTGAAGAGCCGATCCGACGCGGTGTTGTCCGGGGTGATCGTCGTCTCGACGGTGTGGACCCCGCGCCCGGCGAGGCGCACGGTCAGCGCGTCCAGCAGGACACCGGCGAGGCCGCGCCCGCGGTGGGCGTGGTCGACGGCGACCTGCCAGACGACGAGGGTCCCCGGCCGCTCGGGCCGGATGTAGCCGGTGACGAAGGCGATCGGCTCACCGTCGGCCCCGCGCGCCACCAGCGAGGTGCCGGCGAAGTCCCGGCACCACAGCAGGTAGCTGTACGAGGAGTTCAGGTCGAGGACCTTGGAGTCGCGGGCGATGCGCCATATCGCGGCTCCGTCCTCGACACGGGGAGCGTCGACTTCGAGGAATTCGTTTCGGGCTCGTGCAACGTCTGCTTGCGCGGCGGTCATGCGGATTGAACTTACCCAGCAAATTCTGAAATTGCATCGCCGGTCGGGGTTGGACCGGCGCCCCTCATGTGTTATTCGCGCGTGTGCGGACCAGCCCGTTTTGACCTGCTATTACCTGCATAAATCAGACAGCTTGTGGACTCCGTCACACCTTGATCAGGTCCCTGAAATCCGCCTGTTTAACCTCCCGGAAACCGGGCAGAAGAATGCGGGAAGCTACCCCCCGAGTAATTCACCAATTCCCTGCCGTGAAATGGACGTCGAATTCCCTTTGCCTGGGCAGCAGGTTCTCCCAGCGGTCCTCCCCGCGCGCGATCCGCCCCAGCGCCCGGAAGTACCCGAACCGCTCCACTCCGGGCGTGAGGACCGCCAGCAGGTCCGCCTCCCGCCCGGGCGCCGCGCGGAACGCGTGCGGCATGCCCGGCGGCACCACCGCGAGGTCGCCCGCCGTGACGGTCACCACCTCGGTGCCGAGCAGCACCTCCAGCGCGCCGTCCAGCACGTAGAAGAGCTCCGTCGACCGCAGGTGCCGGTGCGGCTTCGCACCGTCGGCCCCGGCGGGCAGCGTCAGCCGGTTCACGCCCGCCGCGCCGCCGTCCACCAGCAGCCGGAACACCGCTCCCGAGGGCGGCTCCACCGTCTCCGCCGCACGCTCCCGCACCACCCGTTGAGTCATGACCGCTCCCTTGTCCGTACGTCCGGGTTCCAGTACATGGCGGGAAGAAGACGTGACCAAGAAGCGGTTGACCCGCACAGTGATCATCAAAGGTGATGGGTGGGGGGACCAGGTGGAGCTGCGTCAGCTGGAGTATTTCGTCGCGGTCGCCGAGGAGCTCGGCTTCGGCCGGGCCGCCGAGCGGCTGCACATCGTCCAGGCGTCGGTCAGCCAGCAGATCGCCCGCCTGGAGCGCGAGCTCGGCCTGCGGCTCTTCGACCGCTCCACCCGGCACGTGCGGCTCACCGCCGCCGGTGAGCGGCTGCTGCCCGAGGCGCGCGCCGCGCTCGCCGCGGCCGACCTGATCCGCCGCACCGCGGCCGGGATCGCCGCCGGCACCGAGGGCCTGATCCGGCTCGGCACCACCCGTGCGTTCGCCGACCGCGTCTACCGGGCGCTCGACACGCTGGCAGCGCGCCGACCGGGGCTCCGCGTCCGGCTGGAGCGGGCGCCGCAGGAGGCGCGGCTCGCGGCCGTGCGCTCCGGCACCTTCGACGCCGCACTCGTACGCACCGTGCGCGAGGCCGAGGGGGTGGCGCTGCACCCGCTGTGGTGCGACCCGCTGATCGCCGCGCTCCCCGCCGGGCATCCGCTCGCGGCGGCCGACGTGCTGAGCCTCGACTCTCTCGCGCACCTGCCCCTGCGGCTGGCGCCCCGCGCCGCGAACCCGGCCTTCCACGACCTGATCACGTCCGCGCTTCCCGGGATGACGCCGGGGCCGCCGTTCACCACGCTGCAGGACACCCTCACGGACCTGGCGGCCGGGCAGGACCCGTCCTGGACGGTGTTCTACCCGGTGGGGAACCTCCCCCCGACCACCCGCGTGGTCTTCCGCCCCCTCCCAGCCCTCACGGTCCCCGTCTCCCTGGCCACCCCGCCGGGGCCGCCGCCGCCGGCGCTCCAGGCCCTGCTGGACGCGCTGACGGCGGTGCCGCTGACGACAGTGCCACTGACGACGGTTCCGCTGACGGACGGTGTCGTGCCGACCCCCCGCACCCGCCAGGGGGACGGGGCCGAGCCCTACCCCCACACCTCCGCGACGGCGCCCCGCGCCGCCTCCACGTCCACCACCGCGCCCGCCTCCCGCAGCGCCGCCCCCAGCGCCGCCAGCGACGACGCGACCGTCTCCGGCGAGGCGTCGGGGCCGTAGTGGTTCACCCGGATCATCTCCTTCGCGAGCGCGCCACCGCCCGCGACCAGCGGCACCGCCGGGTCGTGGGCCAGCGCCGCGCCCACGACCGCCGAGGCGTCCACGCCGTCCGGCACCCGCAGCGTCGTCGCCACCGGCGCCGCGTCGCGCGCCTCGCGCACGTACGGCTCCAGCCCGCCGCCCAGCGCGAGCGCCCCCGCGCGCGTGGCCGCGGCCGCCGAGGCGTGACGGGCCGTCACCACGTCGAGCCCGTCCGCCTCGATGCGCTCCAGGCACGCCTCCAGCGCCAGCATCTCCAGCTGCGCGGGCGCGTGCAGCAGCGCCCGCCGACCCCCGTCGATCCAGCGCTCCTTCCAGTCGAGGAGCGAGAGGTACGAGCGGCGCGGGGCGCGCGGGTTGGCCGCGAACCGCTCCCAGGCGCGCGCGCTCACCGACACCGCCGAGACCCCGGCCGGCCCGCCCATCGCCTTCTGCGCGCCGATGACGCACAGGTCCACGCCCCACGCGTCCGGCAGCAGCGGCTCGGCGCCCACCGAGGCCACGGCGTCGAGCATGAACAGCGCGCCGTGCGCCCGTACGACCTCGCCGATCTCGGCGACCGGGTTGGTGTTTCCGGTCGCGGCCTCCGCGTGCACGAGCGAGACGAAGTCGATCTCGGGCTGCCGCTCCAGCGCGTCGGCGATCTGCTCGGCGGTGACCGCCGCGTGGAACGGCACCTCCAGGTCGACGACGTGCGCACCGCAGTCCCGCAGCCAGTTGCCGAAGGTCTGCCCGTACGGCCCGGTGATGACGTTGAGCGCGGTGGAACCGGGCCGGGCGCCCGAGCGGATGCAGCCCTCCAGGGGCAGCAGCGCCTCGCCCTGCGTGATGACCACGTCCTGCTCGGTGGCGAGGAGTGCGCCCACGCGCCGCTCGATGGCCGCGAAGCGGTCGGCGGTCAGCGGGGGCAGGTCGAGGAGGGGATGGTTCACGACGGACAGCTCTCTTCTTCGTATCTCTTACGTCACTTACGGCCGGCCCGCCCGAGCCTACCCACGCCCTCGTAGAGTGCTGCACATGACCAACGACGTGGTGCTGCACGTGAAGGGACGGGTGCTCGCCGGCCCGGAGGACGTACGGGACGAGCTGTGGGTGGTCGGCGGGCGCGTCACCTACGACCGCCCCTTGGGCGCGGCCGCGGCGGACGTCCGGACGGTCACCGGCTGGGCGCTCCCCGGCCTCGTCGACGCGCACTGCCACGTCGGCCTGGACGCCCACGGCGCCGTCGACGAGGCCACCAGCGAGAAGCAGGCCCTCACCGACCGGGACGCGGGCACGCTGCTGATCCGCGACGCCGGCTCCCCGGCCGACACCCGCTGGATCGACGACCGCGAGGACCTGCCGAAGATCATCCGCGCGGGCCGGCACATCGCGCGCACCCGCCGCTACATCCGCAACTACGCGCACGAGATCGAGCCCGCCGACCTCGTCGCGTACGTGGCCCGCGAGGCCGGGCGAGGCGACGGCTGGGTGAAGCTGGTCGGCGACTGGCTCGACCGGGAGAAGGGGGACCTGGGCGCCTGCTGGCCGCGCGCCGAGGTGGAGGCGGCGATCGCCGAGGCGCACCGGCTCGGCGCGCGCGTGACGGCCCACTGCTTCGCCGAGGAGTCGCTGCGCGACCTCGTCGAGGCGGGCATCGACTGCGTGGAGCACGCCACGGGCCTCACCGAGGAGACCATCCCGCTCTTCGCGGAGCGCGGCGTCGCGATCGTCCCGACGCTCGTGAACATCGCGACGTTCCCGAGGCTCGCCGCCGGCGGCGAGGCCAAGTTCCCGCGCTGGGCGGACCACATGCGCAGGCTGCACGAGCGGCGGTACGACACGGTGCGCGCCGCGTACGACGCGGGCGTCCCGGTCTTCGTCGGCACCGACGCGGGCGGCTCGCTGGCGCACGGCCTGGTCGCGGCGGAGGTCGCGGAGCTCGTCAAGGCGGGCATCCCGCCGCTAGACGCGCTGTCGGCGACGGCCTGGGGAGCGCGGGCGTGGCTGGGGCGCCCGGCCCTGGAGGAGGGCGCCCCGGCCGACCTGGTCGTCTACGAGGAGGACCCGCGCGCGGACGTCCGCGTCCTGGCGGCCCCGCGCCGGGTGGTGCTGCGCGGCCGCGTCGTCGGCTGACGCATCGGCGGCCCGGGAACAGGCGACGCCTCAGCGGCTGAGGCCCTTCAGGCCGACAGGAACAGCAGCCGCGCGCGCTTCTCCGCGATGTGCACCTCCGGCAGCACGACCTCCGGCAGGACCACCTCCGGGCCCAGCTCGAACCCGTTGCGCACGAGCAGCGCGATCGCCTTGTCGTTCGCCGCGTCCGGCTCGGCGACGATCCGCCGGTGCCCGCTCAGCGCGTACGCGACGAAAACGGAGACCAGCCGGGAGGAGAAGCCGCGTTCCGGCGTACCGGCGGGCGCGAGCAGCAGGTGCACGCCGATGTCGCCGGGCTCCGCGTCGTAGCACTCGCTGACGCGGTCGGCCTCGGGCTCGTACGTCTGGAAGAGCGCGACCGGCACGCCGTCCCGGTACGCCAGGAACCCGTGGTGCGTGGTGAGCGAGTCGAGGTGCGCGTAGATCTCGCGTACGTCGTCGACGGTGGCGTCCCGCATGCCCCAGAACCGCGCCCGCTCCTCGCTGACCCAGCTGTGGAGCAGCTCCGCGTCCCGGTCGGGGTCGATGCGGACGAGCCGGACGGTCCCGAAGCCGTCGACGGTCTGCTCGTACACGCAGTCGGTCTCAGTGGTGGTCATGCCGCTCCTCGGTGAGCTGGTTCCAGTCGGTGATGACGGGGGCGAGGTCGCCCCGCAGCCACAGGGGCAGCTGGTCGCGCTGGTGCGGGTCGCCGGGGACGCCCGAGGCGCCGAACGGCACCACCCAGAGGCTGTTCTCGCGCCGGGCCAGGTCCCACACGTAGCGGGCGGCGGGCCCGCGGGCGGCGCGGTCGGTGAGGCCGGGCACGGACGACGTGGAGCACACGCAGTCGTGGTCGCCGTCGAGCCCGGGCCAGTCGGCCGTGGAGTCCGGCAGCGCGGCCCACGGCGCGAGCCGGTGCGTCGCCCCCCAGGGCTCGTCGGACACGCCGGCGTCGGCGACCGCCACGAGCGCCTCGCGGACGACGGCCAGCCGGTCGGCCTCCGGGACCGGCCCGCCGGTCAGCAGGGTCTCCAGGGCGTAGGCGACGCGCGGCACCAACGCCAGCCAGGGCTGGAAGAGCGCGGGGTACGCGGGCGGCGTGGCGAGTTCCGCGAGCGCGGGGTGCCGGGCGAGGCGGCGTACGACCTCGGCGCGGACGGCCGCGAACGCCGCCGCGTCCGTGCTGTCGGCGTCCATGCGGCGGTTCCAGCACAGCAGCCGGTCGCGCAGGGCGACCGCCTCGGGGCCGAGGTCGGCGGCTCCGGCGACGAGGGTGAGCAGCGGGCGCGCCGAGGCGAGGTGCGTGTCCGTGTGCACGGCGGCCATGGCGGGCGCGGTCCAGTCGGCGGAGGCGTCCAGCAGCCGCGCGATGCGCCGCGCCCGGTGCGGTGGCGCGAACTCGACGCCCAGGGGCGCGGCGAGGCCGCGCGCGTTCGCCATCACGGCGACGCCGTCGACGGCCTCGCGCGGCAGCGGCGCGTGGTGCCCGGTCCATTCGTGGCCGGGCTCCCAGGCGGGTACGACGCGGAGCCGGTTGTCGCGGTGGCGCAGCGGGACGTAGCCGGCGACGCGGTGGAGGGAGCCGCCCTCGGTGTCGGCCGCCTGGACGACGTTGACCGGCTCGATCCAGCGGTCGAAGGCGCGGTCGACGTCGGCGACGGTGCGGGCGGCGAGCAGCGCGGGCAGGGCGGTGAAGCCGAGTTCGCCGGTGACGCGCGGCGGGTAGCGCAGGCTGATGGGGCCCTCGGCGTCCTCGGGGATGATCACGGGGCCGCGCCCGGTCTCGACGATCTCCACCTCGACCGGCTCGGCGTCCTTGACCTCGATGGTCTCGGTGTGGACGCGGGCGGGCTCCCAGCCGTCCGGCCCGAGGGCCTCGACGCCGCCGTCCCCGGTGCGCCGGAGCCGCTCGCGGTACAGGTCCTGGTAGTCGGCCATGGCGTTGGTGATGGCCCAGGCGACCGCACCGGTGTGGCCGAAATGCGCCATGCCGGGTACGCCGGGGACGGCGAGGCCCACGACGTCGAACGCGGGGCAGGCGAGCCGGATCTGCTGGTACACGCCGGGCGCCTCGATGAACCGGTGCGGGTCGCCCGCGATGAGCGCGGCCCCGGTGGCGGTGCGTTCGCCGGTGACGAGCCAGCCGTTGCTGCCGGAGGTGGCGGGGCCGTCGGTGGCGAAGAGCTCGATGTGCTCCTCGCCGAGGCGGCGGGCGACGGTGTCGCGCCACAGCTTGGTCGGGAAGCCGGCGAAGAGGATGTGCGTCGAGAGCCACACGGCGAGCGGCGTCCACGGCTCCCAGCGCCCGGGGACCAGCCCGGTGGCGGCGAACTCGGGGGAGAGGCGGACACCTTGCGCTTCGCCGTGCGCGAGGCCGTCGTTGACGCCGTCGACGTACGCGTCCACCCAGGTACGGGTCTTGTCGTCGAGCGCGTCGTAGCAGCGTCGCGCGGTGTCGGCGAGCCGGGCGCGGCGGGCGAAGAGGTCCCAGTCGAGGGCCTCGGCACCGAGGAAGGAGGCCGTGGTGCCCTGGGCCCGGTGCCGCTCTACCTCCAGCTGCCAGGCGCGGTCGAGGGCGGTGGTACGGCCCTGGGCGTAGCTGAGTTCCTGCGCGTCGGCGGCGCGGAGGTGCGGGATTCCCCAGGCGTCCCGGTAGACCTCGATGCTCACTCTTGTCCCGATCTCTTTAGGTTAGGCTGGCCTAACTTAAGACATGGTCGTTCGAGAAGCAATCCGGCCACATTCGAACATGGGCGCGCATGCCACCCCTTGGTGTGAACTCCCGTTACGCGCCTGACGTTTCACCCCCGTCCCGCCAGGATTCCGGTGTCCCGCGTTGCCGCCGCGCCCCACGTGTCCCCGTGGTTCGAGGCGGCGGCGACGCCATGCCTCCCACCGTCTCCATGGGGAACCACCGTGAACACGATCAGAACCGCCTCCCGCCGGCTCCACCTGCCCGCCGCCACCGCCCTCGTGGCGCTCGGCACGCTGACCGCCGGCCCGGCGCACGCCACACCCGGCACAGGCTCCGCGGAGGGCCGGGCGAACGCGGCCGTCCTGCGTACCGCCCTCGACGTCTCGCTCCTCGACAAGACCGTGAACGTCCCGCTCACGGCCACGCTCAACGCGGTGCAGGCCCCGGCGGGCGCCGCCCCGGCGGGCGCCGCCCCGGCGGGCGCCCCGGCGAGCGCGGAGAAGACCGCGCTCACCGTCACGCTGGACGGCGTCGACCGGGGCAGGCCCTTCACCCTGCTGCGCGCGGACACCGCCACCGCGAAGGCCACGGCGGACTCCCGCCGCGCCGAGGCCTCCACCCGCCTCGCCCGCGTCCGGCTCCACGTCCCCGGCCTGCCGCTGCTCTCCCTGGTCGAGGCCGATCAGGTCACCGCCCGCGCGGTGTGCGAGGCGGGCAAACGCCCGGTCGCCGAGGCGAACCTCCTCGGCAAGGTGACGGTCCTCGGCAAGAGGGTGACGCTCACCCCCGGCGGCCCCACGCGTGTGCAGGCCCCCGGCATCGGCGAGGTCACGCTGCACCTCTCGAAGTCCGACACCACCACCCGCACGGCCGCGGCCACCGCCCTGTCCCTCAAGGTCACGGTGAACCCCCTCAGCCTCAACGTCGCCGACGTCAACGGCACCCTGACCCTCGCCGAAGCCTCCTGCACGGCCCCCAAGCCCCCCGCGAAGCCCGCCGCCGGCGTCCAGCCCCAGACGGCCGCCACGAAACCCGCCGCCACGGCCCCCGCCCAACCCGACCTCGCGGCCACGGGCGCCGGCCCGACGACCCCGTACATCGCCGCCGGCGCCCTGACCCTTCTCGCCGCGGGCACGACGGCCCTCCTCACCCTCCGCCGCCGCCGACGCGCCTGACCCCGCCCCGGCGCCTACCGGCCAGGCCCGGCGTCCCCTCGGGCCGCGCCCCACTCCCACATGCCCCGCACCACCGGCTCCAGCTCCCGGCCCCGGCTGGTCAGCAGGTAGTGGACCCGGGGAGGCCAACCGGGGGTGCGGTGGCGTTCGACGACCCCCGCGGCGGTCAGCTGGGCCAGCCGGTCGGAGAGGACCTTGTCCGAGAGGGCGGGCAGGGCGGCGGACAGCTCGGAGTACGTGGCCCGGCCGCGGCGCAGGAACTCGCGGAGCACCAGGGGCGTCCAGCGGCCGCTCAGCGCCGCGAGGGTGATGTCGACGGGGCAGCGCGGTTCGGGGCCCGGCGGAACGAGTGCGCTGTCCGGGCAGTCCGCCAGCGGTCCGTCCCGATCGGCCACCGGTGCGTGTCCAACCGTTTGGTGAGTCACGAAGGCCCCTCCTACCGTCCGTCGAGGACATCCCGCCCACTCGAACCCAGGGGCCTCATGCGCATCCATCACCTCAACTGCGGTTCGCTCCGCAGCATTCCGTCTCCCGGCGACGCACCCACGCCGGGTGCCGGCGACCGGGAAGCGGCCGTCGTATGCCACTGCCTGCTCATCGAGACGGACGCCGACGGCCTGGTCCTGGTCGACACCGGCCTCGGTACCGCCGACCTGCGACACCCGGAACGGTCACTGGGCGCGGACTGGGTCGCCTACGCCCAGCCCGCGCTGGACCCCGCGGAGAGCGCTCTGCGGCAGGTCGTCCGCCTCGGGTACGCGCCCCGGGACGTGCGGCACATCGTGCTCACCCACCTGCACCGCGACCACACGGGAGGACTTCCGGACTTCCCCCACGCACGGGTGCACGTGCACCCCGACGAGTACCGCGCCGTCACCGACCCCGCGGCCGCACACCACCGGCACACCCTCGACCGCTTCATGCCGGCACACCGGGCCCACGGGCCGCTGCTGACGCCCGCGCTCGTGGACGGGCCTACGGAGTGGTTCGGCTTCCCGGGCGTGGCGCGCCCGCAGGGGTTGGCGTACGAGCTGCTGCTCGTATCGCTGCCCGGCCACTCGGCGGGGCACGCGGGCGTCGCCGTGCGCGACGGCGACGGCAGGTGGCTGCTGCACGCGGGCGACGCGTACATGTACCACGGCGAACTCGAGCACACCCCGCCGCTCGCCCACCCCGTCCTGGAGCCGGTCCAGCAGGGAGCGCAGACGGATGCCGCGGCTCGCGCCGCTGTCCGCGACCGGCTGCGCGGCCTCCGCCGCGACCGCGCGGACGAGGTCACCGTCTTCAGCGCACACGACCCGTGGGAGTTCGCCCGCCTCGCCGCCCTCTAGGGGGTGTCAGCCCTTCGCCGCGCTCCCCGCCATCACCAACGCCTGGTCCAGAGCCTGGAGGAATCGGTTCGTCGTCACCCGGTCGCGGACCGCCAGGCGGAGCCAGTCGGGGCCCAGGCCCGGGAAGGTGTCGCCGCGGCGGGCCGCGAAGCCGAGGGAGCGGAGGCGGTCGCGGACGGCGTCGGCGCCAGTGATGCGGACCAGGACGAAGGGGCCCTGCGCGGCCGCCACGGCCCGTACCTCCTCGAACTCCGCGAGGCCCGCCAGCAGATGGGCGCGGTCCGCCGCGATCCGGTGAGCCGCGTCCGCCGCCTCGGCCAGGGCCGCCGGGGACATACAGGCCTCCGCCGCCGCCAGCGCGGGCGTGGAGACCGGCCACAGGGGCTGCGCCCGCTCCAGGGCGGCCACGGTGTCCCGGTCGGCGAGTACGTACCCGATCCGCAGGCCCGCGAGGCCCCACGTCTTGGTGAGGCTGCGCAGCACCACGAGCCCCGGTACGTCGGTGCGGCCCGCGAGCGCCTCCCGCTCGCCCGGCACCGCGTCGATGAACGCCTCGTCCACCACCAGGGTCCGCCCCGGCCGGGCCAGCCGGGCGAGGACCGAGGCGGGGTGCAGCACGGACGTGGGGTTCGTCGGGTTGCCGACCACCACCAGGTCGGCGTCCTCGAGCACCGCCGCCGGGTCCAGCCGGAAGCCGTCCTCCTCGCGCAGCAGCACCCGCCGCACCTCGTGCCCCGCGTCCCGCAGCGCCGCCTCCGGCTCCGTGAACTGCGGGTGCACCACCACCGGTCTGCGCACCGGCAGCGCCCGCGCCAGCAGCACGAACGCCTCCGCCGCCCCGGCCGTCAACAGCACCCGGTCGACCGGCAGTCCGTGCCGCGCCGCCACGGCGGCCCGCGCCGCCCGGCCGTCCGGATAGGCGGCGAGCCCGGTCAGCGACCGGGCGATGCGCTCCCGCAGCCAGTCCGGCGGGGTGTCGGCGCGGACATTGACCGCGAGGTCGGTCAGCTTCTCGTCGCGGACCTCCGCGTCACCGTGGTGCCGCAGGTCGTGGGTGTCAGTGTCGGTATGCATGGCCGCCATGGGGGGTGGGTGGGGGAGTGGGGGACGGATCACCGGGGTGGCTCAAGGGGTGACTCAAGGTTGGCTCAAGGGGTGACCCGGGGGATGACTCGAAGGACGACCCGGAGGGTGACCCGGAGGTCGCCTCAGGGGGTGGACGGACTTCCTGTGCGTTCCCTGTCTAAAGACTCCGGCGCCGGCCGTGCTGTCAACGCCGTTTCCCCACCCGTGTACCCGGGCACCACATTCAACAACCGCCTGCGCGCCACCGCGCACGTCACCCGCGCCGGCCGCCCGGCCGCCTTCCGCTTCGGCACGAGCAGTTCGCCGCCGCCCGCCAGCGCCGCCGCCTCCGCCACCGACGACGTCCCGACCGCGCCGCGCACGGCGTCCGACGGATGCGGTACGGCGACGCGCGCCAACTCCCGTGCCGCGTACCCCCGCAGCGGCACCCCGAGCCGCGCCGCCGCCGCCACGACGCCCGGTTCGTCCGCCTTCGTGTCGAGCGTGGCCACCTCGGCCACCTCGCCCACCGGCAGCCCCGCCTCCCGCAGCGTCTCCTCGATCAGCCCGAGCACCGCGTCGGCGGAGACTCCCCGCCCCGCGCCCACCCCGACGACCACCAGCCACGTCACCGCGCGCAGTACTCCACGAACCGCCGCGCCGCCTCCGGCACGGCCGCCCAGTGCGTGTGCACGTAACTCGCGTGCACGCCCCGCTGTACGAAGCCCTCCACCCGGCGCTCCGGCTGACGCAGGCCCCACGCCGGCGACGGCCCCGCCGCCGGCTCCAGCACCGTGCGGTGGAACTCGTGCCCCCGCATCCGCGTCCCGGCCGCCGCCAGCGGGCTGTCGCTCACGGCGACCGCGTCCCGGTACCCCAGCGTCAGCCGCTCCGACATGCGCGCGTCCGCGTCCAGCACCCCGCACATCGGCTGCCCGTCCAACGACCGCGCCAGATACAGCAGTCCGGCACACTCGGCCGCGACCGGCGCCCCCGACGCGGCCAGGCCCGCGACCGCCTCGCGCAGCCGCGCGTTGGCCGACAGTTCGGAGCCGTACACCTCGGGGAAGCCGCCGCCGATGACGAGACCGCGGGTCCCCGCCGGCAACTCCTCGTCCCGCAGCGGATCGAACGGCACGACCTCCGCGCCGGCCGCGCCCAGCAGCTCGGCGTGCTCCGCGTACGAGAAGGTGAACGCCGCCCCGCCCGCGACCGCGACCACGGGCCGGGCACCCGCGACCGGTTCCACGTCCGGGCGCCAGGCCTCCGCCGCGAGCGGCGGCGCCGACCGGGCCAGCGCCAGCAGCGCGTCCAGGTCGCAACCCCGCCGCACCTGTTCGGCCTGCGCCGCGACCGCCTCCACGGCGGCCGCCTGCCGCTCGGCCACCGGGACCAGGCCCAGGTGCCGCGAGGGCGTCGACACCGCGGGGGCGCGCCGCAGCACGCCCAGCACCGGCACGCCGGACTCCCCGAGCGCCTCCCGCAGCAGGTGCTCGTGCCGGTCGGTGGCCACCTTGTTCAGGATCACCCCGCCGATCCGCACCTCCGGGTCCCAGGACGCGAAGCCGTGCACCAGCGCCGCCACCGACCGCGACTGCGACGACGCGTCCACCACCAGCACCACCGGCGCCCGCAGCAACTTCGCCACCTGTGCCGTGGACGCCAGCTCGCCTTGGTCGGCGGCGCCGTCGTACAGGCCCATCACGCCCTCCACGACGGCCAGGTCGCAGCCGCGCGCGCCGTGCGCGAAGAGCGGCGCGATCAGCTCCGTACCGCACATGTACGCGTCGAGGTTGCGGCCCGGGCGGCCCGTCGCCAGCGCGTGGTAGCCCGGGTCGATGTAGTCGGGGCCGACCTTGTGCGGCGACACCGCGAGGCCACGGCCCGCGAACGCGGCCATCAGGCCCGTCGCGACCGTGGTCTTGCCCGCGCCCGACGACGGCGCGGCGATGACGAGACGCGCTACCACTCGATGCCCCGCTGGCCCTTCTGACCCGCGTCCATCGGGTGCTTGACCTTCGACATGTCGGTGACGAGGTCGGCGAAGTCCACCAGCTCCTGCGGCGCGTTGCGGCCGGTGATCACCACGTGCTGCTGACCGGGCCGGTTCTTCAGCACCTCCACCACCTCGGCGGTGTCGATCCACCCCCAGTGCAGCAGGTAGGCGAACTCGTCGAGGACGTAGAACTTGTACCTCTCCTCGGCGAGGTCGCGCTTGACCTGCTCCCAGCCCTCGCGCGCCTTGTCCTCGTGCGACTGCTCGCCCTCGGCCGGCTCGCGCTGGATCCAGGACCAGCCCTCGCCCATCTTGTTCCAGGTGACGGTCCCGCCCTTGCCGGTCTCACCGAGCGCCTTGAGGGCGTTCTCCTCGCCGACCTTCCACTTCGCCGACTTGACGAACTGGAACACCCCGATCGGCCAGCCCTGGTTCCAGGCGCGCAGCGCCATCCCGAAGGCGGCCGTCGACTTCCCCTTGCCCACGCCCGTGTGCACCATCACCAGCGCGCGGTTGCGGCGCTGGCGGGTGGTGAGCCCGTCGTCCGGTACGACGGTCGGCTGTCCCTGCGGCATTAAGCGGCCCTCCTCGAAGTTCCCTGTACGTCCCTGACCAGACCCGCGATCGAGTCCGCGCGCAGCTCGTCGAGCGTGACGGCGGCGCCGCCCAGCCGGGCGGCCAGCTCGGCCGCAAGACCCAGCCGCACGGGCCCGGCCTCGCAGTCCACGACCACCGACGCGGTCCCCTCGGCGGCGTGCAGCCCGGCCGCCCGCGCGGCCAGCGCCAGCGGCTCCGGGCCGCCGGTCGCCCGGCCGTCGGTGACGACGACCAGCAGCGGGCGGCGCGACGGGTCGCGCAGCCGCTCCACGCGCAGCACGTCGTGCGCCTTCAGCAGCCCGGCCGCGAGCGGGGTGCGCCCGCCCGTCGGCAGCTGCTCCAGCCGCGCCGCCGCCGCGTCCACGGACGACGTGGGCGGCAGCACGACCTCGGCGGACGAGCCGCGGAAGGTGACCAGGCCGACCTTGTCGCGCCGCTGGTACGCGTCCAGGAGCAGCGACAGCACGGCGCCCTTCACCGCGCTCATCCGCCGCCGGGCCGCCATCGACCCGGACGCGTCCACCGCGAACAGCACCAGGTTCCCCTCGCGCCCCTCACGCGTCGCCTGGCGCAGGTCGTCACGCCGTACGACGAGCCCGGGCCCGGACCGGCCGCGCGCCCGCTGGTGCGGGGCGGCCGCCTGCACGGTCGCCGCCAGGTGCAGCTTGGTCAGCGCCCCGCGCGGACGCACCGCCCCGGTCGTCCTGCCGTGCGCGGTACGCGCCCGGGAACGCCGCCCGGCCGCACCCTCGCCGAGGCCGGGCACGCTCAGCACCTTCGTACGGAAGGGCTCGGCGGCCGCTACGGGCGCCTGTTCGGCACCGCCGGGGCCGGGCGCGGGAGCGGGCGCGGGAGCGTCGGCCGGAGCCGAGGCTTCGTCGGGGGCGACCTCCGGCTCGCCGCCCTGCGGAGGCACGCCGCCACCACCGGGACCGCCGCCGGGCCCGTCGGGCCCCGGGTCGGGGTCCGGATCCGGGTCGTCGTCGCCCTTGAACTCCTCCAGCGTCTCGTCCAGCTTGTCCTGGTCCAGCCCAGGCGCGTCGAAGGGATTGCGCCTGCGCCGGTGCGGCAGCGCCAGCAGCGCCGCCTGCCGGACGTCGTCGGACGTGACGTCCGTACGCCCCGCCCACGCGGCCAGCGCCGTCGCCGTCCGCGCCATCACGATGTCGGCGCGCATGCCGTCCACCTCGAACGCCGCGCACGTCGCCGCGATCTGCCGCAGCGCCGCGTCCCCCAGCGTCACGGACGGCAGCAGCGCCCGCGCGGCCACGATCCGCTCCCGCAGTGCGGCCTCCTCATCGGCCCACCGCGCCGCGAAACCGGCCGGGTCGTCGTCGAACGCCAGCCTGCGCCGTACGACCTCGACCCGCTGCTCGGGCTCCCGCGAGGCGGCCACCTCCACGGTCAGCCCGAACCGGTCCAGCAGCTGCGGCCGCAGCTCGCCCTCCTCGGGGTTCATCGTCCCGACGAGCAGGAAGCGGGCGGCGTGCCGTACGGAGACGCCCTCGCGCTCGACGTACGAGGCGCCCATGGCGGCCGCGTCCAGCAGCAGGTCCACCAGGTGGTCGTGGAGGAGGTTGACCTCGTCGACGTACAGCACGCCCCGGTGCGCGTCCGCCAGCAGGCCCGGCTCGAACGCCTTCACCCCGTCCGCGAGCGCCCGCTCGATGTCGAGGGCGCCGACCAGCCGGTCCTCCGAGGCGCCCACGGGCAGCTCGACCATGCGGGCCGGGCGGCTCGCCGCCTCGGCGGCGGTGTGCGGCCCGTCCGGGCACCCCGGGTCGGGGGAGCCGGGCGCGCAGGAGAAGCGGCAGCCGGGGACGACGTCCACGTCCGGCATCAGGGCCGCGAGGGCACGGACGGCCGTCGACTTGGCGGTGCCCTTCTCCCCGCGGACGAGGACACCGCCGACGGCCGGGGACACCGCGTTCAGCAGCAGCCCGAGCCGCAGGTCGTCCTGTCCGACGATGGCGGTGAAGGGGTAGTGGGGTGCAGCGCTCATGAAGGTGCTCCGGGTGCGATGAAGGGAAGTCCTGTGGGCGGGCCCTGCTCGATCAGCTTCCAGAGCGCGTCCGTGTCCGCGTGCTCCTCGATCAGGTCGCCGAGCGTGTCCAGCTGCTCCTCGCGCAGCGCGCCGAACGACGTGTCCGGCGCCGGGACGAAACGTCTGCCGGCCGCGCTCGCGACCTCGCGGAGGAAGGCGCGGCGGAAGCCGTCGCTCTCCAGGGAGCCGTGCCAGTGCGTGCCCCACACGGCCCCGACCCGGCATCCGTCCAGGAACGGGTCCCCGCCCCGTACGTCCGCGACGCCGTGGTGGATCTCGTACCCCTCGACCGGCTCGCCGAGCGCCTCGCCGACCGGCCGCGCGAGGGTCTTGCCGGGCGCGAACCGCACCCGTACCGGCAGCAGCCCGAGGCCCGGCACCTCACCGGCGCGGGACTCGACCTCGTCGTCGATGTGCTCGCCGAGGGCCTGGAAGCCGCCGCAGATGCCCAGCACCGGGCGCCCCTCGGCGGCGCGCCGGACCAGTGCGTCCGCCAGGCCCCGCTCGCGCAGCCACGCCAGCGCCTTCACCGTGCCGCGCGTCCCCGGCACGACGACCAGGTCCGCGTCGGCCAGCTCCTCGGGCCGGTCCACGAACCGCACGACCACGCCCGGCTCGGCCGCCAGCGCGTCCACGTCCGTGAAGTTCGACATCAGCGGTACGGCGCAGACGGCGACCCGCAGCACGTCCTCGCCGACCGGCGGCGCGACGACCGACTCGCGCACCGCGCCCCGCAGCGACACGCGCAGCCCGTCCTCCTCGTCGATGCCGAGGCCGTGCGCGTACGGCAGGACGCCGAAGGTGCGGCGGCCGGTGAGGCCCAGCAGCATGTCCAGGCCCGGCTCCAGCAGCGTCACATCGCCCCGGAACTTGTTCACGAGGTAGCCCGCGACCAGGTTCTGGTCCTCGGGCGCCAGCAGCGCCGTCGTACCGAAGAACTGGGCGAAGACCCCGCCCCGGTCGATGTCGCCGACCACGACGACGGGGAAGCGGGCGGCGCGCGCGATGCCCATGTTGACGATGTCGGTGCGCCGCAGGTTGATCTCGGCGGGGCTGCCCGCTCCCTCGCAGATGACGGCGTCGTACGTGTCGCGCAGCTGCTGGAGGCAGTCCAGGACGGGTTCGAGCAGCTCGCGCTGCTTGCCGCCGTGGTAGCCGCGGGCGCTGAGCTCGCCGACCGGCTTGCCCATCAGCACGACCTGGCTGGAGCGGTCGCTGCCCGGCTTGAGCAGCACCGGGTTCATCAGCGCGGTCGGCTCCACGCGGGCGGCCTGCGCCTGCATGGCCTGCGCCCGGCCGATCTCCGCGCCCTCGCGCGTGACGAAGGAGTTGAGGGACATGTTCTGCCCCTTGAACGGCGCGACCTTCACGCCCTGCCGCACCAGCCAGCGGCAGATGCCGGCCGTGACGACGCTCTTGCCCGCGTCGGACGTGGTGCCCGCGACGAGCAGCCCCCCACCCTTGCTCATGTACGCCTCCGCTTGATCGCCCCGTACGCCAGTCGCCCACCCGCGCACACCGCGAGCGTGAGGGCGCTCACCCGGCGCGACAGCCGCACCGCGTGCTCGATGTCCGCCACCTCGACGTCCCGCCCGCCGCCGTTGAGCACCGGCCGGTGCTCGACCCGTCCGCCGTACGAGAGCGTGCCGCCGAGCCGTACGCCCAGCGCGCCGGCGAACGCCGCCTCGACCGGGCCCGCGTTGGGGCTCGGGTGCTTGGCGGCGTCGGCCCGCCAGGCGCGTACCGCGCCGCGCGGGTTCCCGCCCGCGACCGCCGCCAGGGCGGCCGTCAGCCGGGCGCCGGGCCAGCCGGCCACGTCGTCGAGGCGCGCCGAGGCCCAGCCGAAGCGGCGGTACTTCGGCGACTTGTGGCCGACCATCGCGTCCAGCGTGTTCACCGCCCGGAAGGCGACGAGCCCGGGTACGCCGCCGACCGCGCCCCAGACGAGGGCGCCGACGACGGCGTCGGAGGTGTTCTCGGCGACGGACTCCACGACGGCGCGGGCGATGCCGGGGCCGTCCAGGGCCTGCGGGTCGCGCCCGCACAGGTGCGGCAGCCGCTCTCGGGCCACCTCCAGGTCCCCGGCGGCCAGCGCGCCGCCGATGGCGCGGGCCTCGCGGCCCAGCGTCGTACCGCCGACGACGGACCACACGGTGGCGGCGGTCAGCGCGACGGACGCGGCGCGCCGCCCGCGGACCGCGCGGGCCGCGAGCGCCGCCGCACCGGCCGCGCCTCCGGCGCACACGGCGGCGTGCAGCGCACCCCAGGCGCGGTCGTCGCGCCACAGCGCGCGCTCCACGCGGGCGGCCGTGCGCCCGAAGGCGGCCACGGGGTGCCCGCGGCGGGGGTCGGCGAGGAGCAGGTCGGCGGCGAGCCCGACGGCCGCGCCGTACGCGAAGACGCGGTCACCGCGCATGGGTGCTCGATGGGCTGGAGGCTTCCGGGGCTTCCTGAGCTTTCAGGGCTTCCGGGGCAGCGCGAAGGCAGCCGGGCATGGCGATGTCCTCACTCAGGGTCCGCGCCCTGGCTCGACGTGACCGGCGACGAGAGTTCCTGACTCATCCGGCCCTGGGGACTGCCCGGGGCCGGACTCACAGTGGCGGGACCGCGCCGGATTCGCACCGGCTTCCTCTTCTGCCGCCGTAAATGGCCCCGGCAGTCCACCACGCTCCGCGAACGCCCGTCAACTCGCCGCTGACCTGCGGTCGGAGAGTGTGCTGCGCCCCACAGAACGTGGCAGGGCCGCCGGAACGCGGCAGGGCCGGCCGCACCCGTGAAGGTGCGACCGGCCCGGAGCCGGACGTTCACACGTCAGGTCACGATCAGGTAGATCCCGAAGGTGATCGCCGCCGCGCAGACCGCGAAGGCCGCGTACGCGCCGGTGCGGGCGAGGACGGCCGAGCCACCGCTCGCCGCCGCCTGCTCCTGCTTGGAGAGGCCGAGGATGCCGAGGGTGAACAGGCCCACCAGTGCGACGGTGGCCAGGAGGCTCACGCCGAACACGGAGCCGAGAGCTGCCCAGTCGATCTTCATGCTGTTCTTTCCTTACACCGTGGCGGCGGGTGCGGGTGCGGCCGCGGCCGCCGGGGAGGTCTCCGGCGCCGTCGCCGGGATGGTGGCCTGGAGGTCGGCGGTGAGGTCACCGGCGGTCATGGCGACGGTGCCGGCCGGGGGAGGGGTGACGGCCGCGATGGCGGTGGTCACGACGCCCGCGGGCTCGCTGTCGCCGTCGGCCGTGGCGGTGTCGACGTCGTTGACGTTGGTGTGGTCGACGACCTGGCGGCGCGAGATGAACCAGATCGCGGCGCAGGAGGCGATCAGGAAGACCACGACGGCGGCGACGCCCCAGTCACCCTGGCGGGTGACGAGCTCCGAGCCCGCGGCGACCAGACCGGCGGCCGGCAGGGTCAGGCCCCAGGCGACGAACATCCGGGTGGCGGTGGACCAGCGGACGACGCCGCCCTTGCGGCCGAGGCCCGCGCCCATCACGGCGCCGGAGCAGGAGTGCGTCGTCGAGAGCGAGAAGCCCAGGTTCGAAGAGGCGAGGATGACGGTGGCCGCGCTGGTCTGGGCGGCGAAGCCCTGCTGCGGCTGGAGGTCGGTGAGGCCCTTGCCCATGGTGCGGATGATGCGCCAGCCGCCGAGGTAGGTGCCGAGCGCGATGGCCAGACCGGCGGAGACGATCACCCAGAGGGGCGGGTTGGAGCCGGGGGCGAGGATGCCGCCGGCGACCAGGGCCAGGGTGATGATGCCCATCGTCTTCTGGGCGTCGTTGGTGCCGTGGGCGAGCGAGACGAGGCCCGCGGAGGCGATCTGCCCGGCGCGGTAGCCCTTGCGGCCGGTCTTCTCGTCGATGTTCGCGCCGGCCTTGTACGTCAGCCGGGTGGCGAGCATCGCGGCGAGGCCGGCGACGAGCGGCGCGGCGACGGCCGGGATGAGGACCTTGGTGACGACGACGCCGCCGTTGACGCCGCTCAGGCCGACCGAGGCGATGGTGGCGCCGACGAGGCCGCCCATGAGGGCGTGCGAGGAGCTGGAGGGCAGGCCCACCAGCCAGGTCAGGAGGTTCCAGAGGATGGCGCCGACGAGCGCCGCGAAGATCACCTCTGGGCTGATTCCTTCTTCGTTGACCAGGCCGCTGGAGATCGTCTTGGCGACCTCGACGGACAGGAACGCGCCGACCAGGTTGAGCACGGCGGACATGGCCACCGCCGTCTTGGGCTTCAGGGCGCCGGTCGAGATGGTCGTGGCCATCGCGTTGGCGGTGTCATGGAAACCGTTCGTGAAATCGAACACGAGAGCTGTCACGACCACAATGGCGAGCAGCAGCGTGATGTGTTCCATTTACCCAGGCAATCGTTCGACGTCAGTGGCTCGGCGAACGTAAGCAACCTGAGTGAACGGAAGGTGAACTGGGTCCGGCATCATGGTGACCGAAGATCCGGAAGCGCTGCCACCGCTTCGTCGTCGGTGCCCCGCCGGGCGGGCGGGATGCCCGTATCCACGGGCTTTTTCCGCCGTTCACCCGGTTCGCGCCGGTGGCCGGGGATGTCGGTCGAGGCTCGGACGACGAGATTTTTGTCATCTGATCGACTTCCGGTAGGCCGTCGTCGTACGGCCTGACAGGATCGGTGCCATGACACAGGAAACGGTCGAGCAGGGGACCGGGCAGGCGGTCGAGCGGGCCTGGGACGCGCTGGTGGCCACCGCCCGCAGGACGGTCGCCGACGGCCTGGTCGTCGGCACCTCCGGCAACGTCTCCGCCCGGGTCGGCGACCTCGTCCTCGTCACCCCCAGCGGCGTGCCGTACGACCGGCTCACCCCGGCCGACCTCACCGCCGTCGACCTCGACGGCACACAGGTACGCGGAACCCTCACGCCCACCAGCGAGCTCCCCATGCACCTGGCGGTCTACCGCCACACCCCGGCCCGCGCGGTCGTCCACACCCACGCGGTCCACGCCACGGCGGTCTCCACCCTCGTCCCCGAGCTGCCCCCGATCCACTACATGGCGGGGGCCCTCGGCGGCCCCGTCCGCGTCGCCCCGTACGCCCTCTACGGCACGGAGGAACTGGCCCGGAACATGCTGCGCGCCCTGGAGGGCCGCACGGGCTGCCTGCTGGGCAACCACGGAACCGTCACCTACGGCGACACCCTCGACCAGGCGTACGACCGCACCGCGCAGCTGGAGTGGATGTGCCGCCTCTGGCTCACCGCCACCTCCGTGCCCGGCCGCACCCCGGCACTGCTGTCCGCCGCGGAGCTCGACGAGGCGGCCGGCAAGCTCCGCGGGTACGGTCAGTCGCGCCGAGCGCCACGGTGAGCACGGGGCGAGGGCGCGCGACCGTGCCCCCGGCGGCCCACGCCCACTGGCACCGCACCGCGCCCTTGCCCACACTGGAGCGGTGCGCCCGGCTACAGCGACGGCGGCGGCCGTCACCACCCTGATCGGCGCCGGCGCGGCCACGATCGCGGCCGGCCGGTACGCCAGCGACGCCGCGCTCAGGCCCCGGCCTGACCGGCCCCTGCCCGGAGACCCCCGGCTCACGGTGCACGCCACCGCCGCCGGGCAGGTCACCCTGACCCGCCACCTGGCCTCCCTGCGGCCCGGCACCTACGGCCTCACGGGCCCCGACGTCCACGCGGTCGTCGGCCCCGTCCTGGACGACGTGCCGCACTCCGCCGACACCGTCGTACGCCGGCTTGAGAGCGTCCGGCGCGGCACCCTCGACGTGGGCAGCCGCGTCCGGCTCACCCCGCAGCTCCACACCGGCACCCCCGCCACCGCGCTCGGCCTCGACCACGAGGACATGGACATCCCTGGCGAACTGGGCAATCTGCCCGCCTGGTTCGTCGACTCGACCCGCTCCACCTGGGTGATCGCCGTCCACGGCCTGGGCACCACCCGCGAACACCCCCTGAACGTGACGCGGTTCCTCCACTCCCTCCAGCTCCCCGTCCTCCACCTCGCCTACCGCGGCGACGACGGCGCCCCGCGCCCCTCCGACGGCCTCGGACACCTCGGCGACTCCGAGTGGCGGGACCTGGACGCCGCGATGCGCCACGCCCTGCGCCGCGGCGCCGACCGCGTCATCCTGTACGGCTGGTCCGTCGGCGCCTCCATGGCCCTGCACGCCGCCGCCAACTCCGGCGTCCGCGACCGCATCAGGGGCCTGGTGCTCGACTCCCCGGTCCTCGACTGGGAAACCACCCTGCGCGCCCTGGCCGCCGCCCGCCGCACCCCCGCGCCGCTGCTGCCGCTCGCGGTCCGCGCCGCCCAGGGCAGGACCGGCGTGCACGGCGACCGCATCGCCGAGGCCGCCGACGCCGACGGGCTGCGCGTGCCGACCCTCCTCTTCCACGGGCCGGACGACCACCTCGCCCCCTGGCAGGGCTCCCGCGAGCTCGCCGCCCGCCGCCCCGACCTGGTCACCCTGCACACCGTCCCGAACGCGCCGCACGCGGCCATGTGGAACGCCGGCCCGGACCGCTACGAAGAGGCCCTCCGCCGCTTCCTCACCCCCCTTCTGTAGCCCCCGCCGTCCGGCGAAACCGATTCCGTTTGGGCTTTCGGGCCGTCAGCGGGAAGACTGCCCCCGTGACGTCTCGAAAGCCTGATGAGCAATTGGCGCGCAACTCCAGACTCCGACTCGTCCGTCCGCGGCCCCTGACCACGGCCCGACGGGCTGTGACGACCCGGCGTACGCGGCCGGCGTCGCGGCCGCCCGAGGGCACGCCGCCCCCGGCCGAGCTGGCCCGTCAGGCGAGAGCAGTCCTCCACGACGCCGTACGCATCGCCCGCTGGGCCGCCGTCGACCGCCAGCCCGACGCCACCCCCGCCCAGGAACGGGCCGCGGCCGCCCTCGGCCTGACACCGGACCAGGTGCGCGCCGGCTGGGACCGCGCCCGCCTCGCCGGACTCGTCGAGCTGCACGGCGGCACCGCCCGCCCCGGCTGGCGCCTGCGCGCCTGGGACCGCGACGACTCGGCCGTCCTGCGCGGCTGGGTCGCGCTCTTCGACGCCTGGTCGCTCGTCCACCCCGCCCCGGGCGACGTCGAGCCCGCCGCCGTGGCCGAGGTCGTGGAAGCCGTCCCCCAGGTCCTCTCCCTGCTCCAGCTCTCCGCGGGCCCCGTGCCCGTACCGTCGCTCCTCGACCTGCTCCAGCAGCGCGTCGCCGAGCTCCGCGAGGAGCGCTGCGAGGTGCCGGCCCCGCCGCGGGACGAACCCGGCGCGGCGCCCGGCGCCGTACCCCCGCAGCACGTTCCGGCCCCGCCGCCCGGGCCCGACTCGCTCGCGCGCCTGCTCGACTGGGCCCTGGAGGGTCTGGCCGCCGTCGGTGCCCTCACCCTCGGCGACGGCCAGGCGACCCTGACCCCGCTCGGCAACTGGGCCGTGTGGGTCAAGCTGGAGCAGATCTGCGTCGCCGCGCAGAGCCCCGCCGGCCACATCGAGCAGTCCGCCGAGGACATGCTGCGCGCCTGCGCCCGCCTCACCCCCGGCCCGGCCCGCGTCGAGTACCGCGCCTGGCTCGCCGCCCGCCCCGTGGGCAGCGCCGTCACCGAGCTCCTCGACGCCGCGCGCGGCCAGGACGCCCTGCTGCGCGGCCTCGCCTTCGAGGCGCTGCGGGTCGTCGGCTCCGCCGCCGAGGCCGGGGTGCGGGCCGCCGCCGAGGAGGCCACGCTGCGCCCCTACGCCCTGCTCTGGCTCGCCGAGCACGACGGCGCCGACCCCGACGAGGCCACCGAGGTCCTCACCCGCGAGGAGGCCACCTGGCTCTGGGTGGACACCGCCGCGGCCGTCGCCGACCACGGCGACGCCACGCTCCTCGTACGCCACCTGGAGTCCGCGGTCCAGGGCACGGTCCCCGCCCTGCTGGACGAGGTCCGCGCCGTCGGCCACCCCCGTACGGTCCAGGTCCTGGTCGCCCTGGCCGCGGCCCACCCCGACCCGGCCTTCGCCAAAGCCGTCCGCCGGGCCGCCTTCCAGGTCCACACGGGCGGCGCCTGACCGTCCCGGGGCGCGGCGCGCCTCCGCGGCGGGGCTACCCCGCCGCGCCCGGCGCGTACGTGCCGAAGCTCCAGACGTTGCCCTCGGCGTCCCGCGCCATGTAGTCGCGGGAGCCGTAGTCCTGGTCCGTCGGGGGCATCAGGATCTCCACGCCGTGCTCCACGGCGCGGGCATGGTGCGCGTCCACGTCGTCCACCACCACGTACACCCCGACCGGGCCCGCGCCCGCCATCGCCTTGGCGAAGACTCCCTCGCGTCTCTTCGTGCCCAGCATCACCATGCCGTTCCCATAGGCCAGCTCGGAGTGGACGATCTGGCCGTCCTCGCCCTCGTAGACACTCACCTCGGTGAACCCGAAGGCCTCCTTCAGCGTCCTGATGGCCGCCTTCGCGTCCTCGTACAGGAGCGTGGGATAGATGCTCGGTACGTCGGCCATGCTGGTCACTCTCCGATTCGGTGCTCGATACGGCCTTCCGACTGCGATGTGATCCGGATCTCAGTTGATCCCCAGTCTGGCACCCGCCACCGACAACGCACCCCGGCGTTCCACCGGCTCACCGGAAGGTGCGATTCCGCTCACCTTCCGGGCGCGCGGCCGCCCGCCGCGGCCGGAAAACCAGTTGCACCCGCCCGTTAGACTGGCCTGCATGGCCATTCTCCCTGTGCATTAGCCGGCGTCGAAGCCACCGCATCCGTCGTCCTTCCCGCCGTCCCATCCGCCCTGGAGTCTGTCCGTGATCACCGCTTCCGGCATCGAGCTGCGCGCCGGCGCCCGCGTCCTCATCGAATCCGCGTCCTTCCGCGTCGCCAAGGGCGACCGCATCGGCCTCGTCGGCCGCAACGGCGCCGGCAAGACCACCCTCACCAAGTGCCTCGCCGGCGAGGGCATCCCCGCCGCCGGCACCATCACCCGCTCCGGTGAGGTCGGCTACCTCCCGCAGGACCCGCGCACCGGCGACCTCGACGTCCTGGCCCGCGACCGCATCCTCTCCGCCCGCGGCCTCGACGTCCTGATCCGCAAGATGCGGCAGAACGAGCAGAAGATCGCCTCCGGCCAGGGCGCCACCCGCGAGAAGGCGTTGCGGCAGTACGAGCGCCAGGAGACCGAGTTCCTCACCAAGGGCGGGTACGCCGCCGAGGCCGAGGCCGCCACCATCGCGCACGCCCTCGGGCTCCCGGACCGCGTCCTCGGGCAGCCGCTCCACACCCTCTCCGGTGGTCAGCGCCGCCGCGTCGAGCTCGCCCGCATCCTCTTCTCGGACGCCGACACGCTGCTCCTCGACGAGCCCACCAACCACCTCGACGCCGACTCGATCGTCTGGCTGCGCGACTACCTCAAGACGTACCGCGGCGGCTTCATCGTGATCTCCCACGACGTCGACCTCGTCGAGACCGTCGTCAACAAGGTGTTCTACCTGGACGCCAACCGGTCGCAGATCGACGTCTACAACATGGGCTGGAAGCTCTACCAGCAGCAGCGCGAGGCCGACGAGAAGCGCCGCAAGCGCGAGCGCGCCAACGCCGAGAAGAAGGCCGCCGCGCTCAACGCGCAGGCCGACAAGATGCGCGCCAAGGCCACCAAGACCGTCGCCGCGCAGAACATGGCCCGCCGCGCCGAGCGCCTGCTCGCCGGCCTCGAGGAGGTCCGCGCCTCCGACAAGGTCGCCAAGCTCCGCTTCCCCGAGCCGGCGCCCTGCGGCAAGACCCCGCTGACCGCGGAGGGGCTCTCCAAGTCGTACGGCTCGCTGGAGATCTTCACCGACGTGGACCTCGCCATCGACAAGGGCTCCCGCGTCGTCATCCTCGGCCTCAACGGCGCCGGCAAGACCACGCTCCTGCGCCTGCTGGGGGGCGTGGAGAAGCCCGACACCGGCCAGGTCACCCCGGGGCACGGCCTCAAGCTCGGCTACTACGCCCAGGAGCACGAGACCCTCGACCCGGACCGCACGGTCCTGGAGAACATGCGCTCGGCCGCCCCCGACATGGACCTCGTCGAGGTCCGCAAGGTGCTCGGCTCGTTCCTCTTCTCCGGCGACGACGTCGACAAGCCGGCCGGCGTGCTCTCCGGCGGCGAGAAGACCCGGCTGGCGCTGGCCACCCTGGTCGTCTCCTCGGCGAACGTGCTGCTCCTCGACGAGCCGACCAACAACCTCGACCCGGCCAGCCGCGAGGAGATCCTCGGCGCGCTGCGCACGTACAAGGGCGCCGTCGTCCTCGTCACGCACGACGAGGGAGCCGTCGAGGCCCTCCAGCCGGAGCGCATCATCCTCCTGCCGGACGGCGTCGAGGACCTGTGGGGCCAGGACTACGCGGACCTGGTCGCCCTCGCCTGACCCCCGCCTGATCATCCCCGCATGGATCATTCGGCTTACGCGTGATCCTTCATCTGAGTGAGTGCGTCTCATACCGCGGCGTGGCGACCGGTGGATTCCCATCCTCCGCTCCCACGCCGCGCTGTCGTTCCCTCCACCTCCCTGACCTGGCACTTCGTCGCCGAGTCCGCGCCGCGCGCGGTTTCCGGGACGGGAAGGTGACCCTCCGGTGACCGCGGGTTGGCGAAACCTTGCGGCACGGACCTTGTCGAATGGCTGGCCATGTGGCCGCGGAGGGGTGATCATGAGAGTCCAGAGGCGCACTTCCCATGAGGAGGCACGGGTGGCCGAGACTCTGAAGAAGGGCAGCCGGGTGACCGGCGCCGCGCGCGAAAAGCTCGCGGCAGACCTGAAGAAGAAGTACGACTCCGGTGCGAGCATCCGGGCACTGGCCGAAGAGACCGGCCGGTCCTATGGGTTCGTCCACCGGATGCTCAGCGAGTCCGGAGTGTCGCTGCGGGGACGCGGCGGAGCCACGCGAGGCAAGAAGGCCCCTTCGGCCTGACGGTCCCCGCGTTGGCGTTCGCCGTCCGAGCGGGCTCATCCGGCCCAAGGGATCCGGCAGGGCCACCCGGTCGACCGGCGTGTCGGCCGGGTGGTTACTGTGCAGTCACTTAATCGGCTGTCATCGGCTGCTGCACAGCCGCCGCACCGGATCCGGAGGCGCCCCATGACCTCGCTCGACCCAGTCCTCGAAGTGTTCGACAAGGACGGCGTACGGCTCACCGTCGAGGACGCCGTCGCCACGGTGACCCTCACCAACGCGGCCAAGCGCAACGCGCAGTCGCCCGCTCTGTGGCGGGCGCTCGTGGAGGCCGGGCGGTCGCTGCCGGGCAGCGTGCGGGTCGTCGTCCTGCGCGGCGAGGGCAAGTCCTTCTCCGCGGGGCTCGACCGGCAGGCGTTCACGCCCGAGGGCTTCGAGGGCGAGCCGTCCTTCCTTGACCTGGCACGCGGCTCGGACGAGGAGCTCGACGCCGTCATCGCCGAGTACCAGGAGGCGTTCACCTGGTGGCGCCGCAACGACCTCGTGTCGATCGCGGCCGTCCAGGGGCACGCCATCGGTGCCGGGTTCCAGCTCGCGCTCGCCTGCGACCTGCGGGTCGTCGCGCAGGACGTGCAGTTCGCCATGCGCGAGACGAGCCTCGGCCTGGTCCCCGACCTGACCGGTACGCACCCGCTCGTCGCGGCGGTCGGCTACGCCCGCGCGCTGGAGATCTGCGCCACGGGCCGCTTCGTCCAGGCCGTCGAGGCCGAGCGCATCGGCCTCGCCAACCTGGTCGTGCCCGCCGAGGAGCTCGACGCTGCCGTACGCGACCTGGCGGCCGCGCTGCTGGCGGCCCCGCGGGACGCCGTCGTCGAGACCAAGGCGCTGCTGCGGGGCGCGCAGGAGCGTACCTACGAGGACCAGCGCGTAGCGGAGCGCGCCGCCCAGGCGCGGCGCCTGCGCGACCTCGCGGGCCTCGCCGACTAAGGAGCTGCCACGGCGACGTCCGTGACCAGCACGGTCACCGGCGGCGCCGCGCCGACGGCTGCCCGGACCGCTCGCGCCACGTCCAGCGCGCGGTGGTCCGGCGCGGTCGCCACTTCGATACGCAGGTGATCGGCCGCCCGGTGCACGGACGGGCCCAGCACCGTCGTCAGCCGCCGCACCCCCGGTACGGCCGCGGCCGCCACGGCCGCCGGGTCGGAGAGGTCGACCGCGCCCGCCGGTTCCTCGGAGGGTGCGGCCGGTTCGGGTGCCGGCGGTTCGGGTGCCGGCGCGGGACCGTCCAGGAGCGCCGTCACCCGGAGGTCCACCTCCGTCACCACCAGCCCCAGCCGCTCCTCGCACGCCGCGAACAGGGCCGTACGCAGTCCCGCGGCGAGTTGCGGGAGCGGTACGCCGGCGCCGCCGGTCGCGGCGAACTCCGCCGTGATGCGCAGTGGTCCCGGCGGCAGGGCGCCCGGCGGCCGCGGGAACACCGCTTCCGCCGCTGCTTCCGCGTTCGGCTCCGGCTCCGGCTCCGGTTCCGCTTCCGGTTCCGCTTCCGGTTCCGCGAGGCCGATGCGCAGCCGACCGGGTGACACGCCCGGCACCCGCCGGGCCGCCCGGCGCAGCACCGCGTCCGCCGCCCGTTCCGCCAGCCAGGCCCCGTCCACCGGGTCGCCCAGGGGCAGCAGCCGCCCCAGGCCGAGCCGACTGCGTACCGTCGTGGCCCATCCCTCAGCCGTCGTCATTCCACCAGCCTGCCGCATCCCCGGCGCGGAACCCGGCAACCGCCCTTAGTGTGGTCAACGGAGCGCAAATCCGCCCGGAAGGGACGAACGGTGATGAGCGACACCTCACAGACTGCGCAAGCGGCTCAGGCGAAGTCCGCACAGATCAAGGAACCAGCGGCCGAGGCCGCCCGGAAGAGCTCGATGACGCGGCGCGGCGCGGGCGGTGACCAGGCCTCGCGCGGCCGCACCACCATCGCCGACGGCGTGGTCATGAAGATCGCCGGCCTCGCGGCCCGCGACGTCGACGGCGTCCACGACATGGGCAGCGCGGCCTCCCGCACCTTCGGCTCGGTGCGCGACCGGGTCCCCGGCGGCCGGGCCGGTGTGACGCGCGGCGTCAAGGCCGAGGTCGGCGAGGTGCAGACCGCGCTGGACCTGGAGATCGTCGTCGAGTACGGCGTCTCGATCATCGACGTGGCCGGCGACGTCCGCGAGAACGTCATCTCCGCGGTGGAGCGGATGACCGGCCTCGAAGTCGTCGAGGTCAACATCGCCGTCAGCGATGTGAAGCTGCCCGAGGAGGAGGAAGAGGAGCCGGAGACCCGGATCCAGTAGCCGCCGGGCAAACGCGCCGGCGCTGCACACACAACGCCCCATGACGCGAAGGAGCGCACGATGAGCATGGCGGTGATCGGCCTGCTGGCCGGTATGGCGCTCGGGTTCGCCGGTTACTTCGGCGGCTTCGGCGCGTTTTTGCTGGTCGCCGCGTTGGGCGCGGTCGGCTTCGTGGTGGGCCGGTTCGTCGACGGAGACCTGGAGCCCGGGGACCTCTTCCGGGGCCGCGACCGCGACGACCGGCGGCGGTGACGCCGTGGCGGGGGACACCACGGCCGCGACGGCCCCGGCGGACACGGCCGTCCGGGCGGCCGAGCGCGGCGCGACGGTCATCGCCGACCGCGTCGTGGCGAAGATCGCCGCGCGGGCGGCGCGCGAAGCCCTGGACGACGCCCCCGAGGGCGGCGTACCGGAAGGCGGCAGGCCGCCGCACGCGTCGGTCGTCGTGCACCGGGACAGCGCGCGGATCCGGATCAGCCTGGAGCTCGGCTACCCCTCCGACCTCGGCGCCCAGTGCGGGGCCGTGCGCCGTCACGTCACCCGGCGGGTCGAGGCCCTCGCCGGCATGAGCGTGCCGGAGGTGGCGGTCCAGGTCGAGCGGCTCCACTCACCCCAGCACACCCGCGGGAGGCTCGCGTGAACGGGCGCTTCTGGTCCGTACGGCGCGTCCCCGCCGCCCTCGTCGCGCTCGTGGTCCTCGGCGGCGCGGGGATCCTGCTGTACGACGTCGCGTCGGTACGGGCGGGGCGGCCCGGCATGCGCTGGCGGCGCGTGCTCCTCGACGAGCTGGAGCGCCGCCCCCTGGACGACGTGTGGGTGCTCGTGGGTGCCGGGGTCGCGATGGCGCTGGGGCTGTGGCTGCTCGTGCTGGCGCTCACCCCCGGGCTGCGCCGGCTGCTGCCGATGCGGCGCGACGCCGTGCCCGTACGGGCCGGGCTCGACCGGGACGCGGTGGCGCTCGTCCTGCGGGACCGGGCGCAGGCCGTGCCGGGCGTGCGCTCCGTACGCGTACGCGCACGCCGACGGGCGGTCGCGGTGCGCGCCGTGTCGCACTTCCGCGACCTCGACGACGTACGGGACGACGTGCGCACGGCGCTCGACGACGGGATCGCCGAACTCGGCCTCACGCGGCCGCCGGCGCTGTCCGTGCGCGTCAGGCGCCCTGCGAAGAGGAGGTGACAGAGGAGGTGGCCGGAGTGCTCCGTACCGTCAACCGCGTGCTCGTCGCCCTCGCCGGGCTGCTGCTGCTCTGCGTGGGCGGCGCCGTCCTGGCGGCCGGGCTGGACCTGGGCGTGCCGTCCTGGTTGCCCTGGCACGGCCCGGACGAGGTGCTGCTCAGCGAGGCCCGGCGCGGGCGGGGCGAGTGGCGGTGGGCCGTCGTCGTCGCGGTGCTCGCCGTCCTGGTGCTGCTGGCGCTGGTGTGGCTGCTGGCGCAGCTGAGGCAGCGCCGGCTGAGCGAGGTGCTCGTCGACACGGGCGACGGGGAGGGCGCGGTGCTGCGCGGCCGGGCGCTGGAGGACGCCGTCGAGTCCGAGGCGGAGACGCTGGACGGCGTGGCCCGCGCCCGGGTACGCCTCACCGGGCGCCGCACCGCCCCGACGGCCCGCGTCTCCCTCCTCCTGGAGCCCCACGCGTCCCCGGCCGACACGCTCCGGGAGCTGTCCTCCGGGACCCTCGCCCGCGCCCGCAATTCGGCGCGCCTGGCGGACCTCCCGGCGGAAGCCCGCCTGCGCGCCGTCAAGCAGGCCCCGCGCCGGGTGAACTGATCCGCCCCCGCCTCCTGGGAGCCTCGGAGAGCGTCAGAATCCGTGCCGCGCGCCCCCGTCGACCGGCAGCATGACGCCCGTCAGGTACGAGGCGGCCGGCGAGAGCAGGAACGCGGCCGTGTTGCCGAACTCCTCCGGGGTGCCGTACCGGCGCAGCGGGATGTTCGCCTCGTTGGCCGCGCGCGACGCCACCGGGTCGCCCGACAGCGCGTCCAGTTCGCGGACGCGGTCGGTGTCGATGCGGGAGGGGAGCAGACCGACGACGCGGACGCCGCGCGGGCCCACCTCGTTCGCGAGCGACTTGGCGAAGCCGGCCAGGCCCGGGCGCAGCCCGTTGGAGATGGTCAGGCCGGTGATCGGCTCGTGCACCGAGCCGGAGAGCACGAACCCGATGACTCCGCCCTCGCCCAGCGCCGCCGCCGCGGTGCGGGCCATCCGCACCGCGCCGAGGAACACCGCGTCGAACGCCGCCCGCCACTGCTCGTCGGTGTTGTCCGCCACCGAGCCGGGTGGCGGGCCGCCCACGCTGATCAGGATGCCGTCGAAACGGCCGAAACGCGTCCGCGCGGTGTCGATCAGGCGCTCCGCGGCCGCCGGATCGGCGTTGTCCGCCGCGACGCCCACGGCGCCGGGCCCCAGCTCGGCCGCCGCCTCAGCGACCGCCTTCTCGTCGCGCGACGAGAGCACGACCCGCGCCCCGTCCGCCACCAGCGCCCGCGCCGACGCGTTGCCCAGGCCCCGTGACGCGCCCGTCACGACGTACACACGGTCCTTCAGTCCAAGATCCATGCGCCCTATCCTGCTCCGCCCGCCTCCTCCCGCGCCAGCGCCAGAGCGGTCCCGACCAGTCCGACATGGCTGAACGCCTGCGGGAAGTTGCCCAGCTGCCGCCGCGACGACGGGTCGTACTCCTCCGCCAGCAGACCCACGTCGTTGCGCAGCGCCAGCAGCCGTTCGAACAGCTCCCGCGCCTCCTTGGGCCGGCCCGTCATGCGCAGCGCGTCCGCCAGCCAGAAGGAGCACGCCAGGAACGTTCCCTCGTCGCCCGGCAGACCGTCGACCGCCACCCCCTCGGTGCTGTACCGGCGGATGAAACCGTCGTGGCTGAGCTCCCGCCGCACCGCGTCCACCGTCCCCACCACCCGCGGATCGTCCGGCGGCAGGAAGCCGACCCGCGGGATCAGCAGCGTCGCCGCGTCCAGCTCCCGCGAACCGTACGACTGCGTGAAGGTGTTCCGGTCGGCGTCGTACCCCTTCTCGCACACCTCCCGGTGGATCTCGTCCCGCATCGCCCGCCACCGCGTCGAGTCACCGCGCAGCTTCGGGTGCTCCTCCAGCGTCCGTACGGCCCGGTCGGCGGCGACCCACGCCATCACCTTCGAGTGCACGAAGTGGCGGCGCGGTCCGCGTACCTCCCACAGCCCCTCGTCGGGCCGCCGCCACGCCGACTCCAGGAAGTTCAGCAGACTGAGCTGGAGGTTCCAGGCGTACGGCTGCGCCGTCATCCCCGCCTGGCGCGCCAGGTAGAGGGAGTCCATGACCTCGCCGTACACGTCGAGCTGGAGCTGGTGCACCGCGGCGTTGCCGATCCGCACCGGGCGTGAACCGGCGTAGCCGCGCAGCCACGGCAGCTCCGTCTCCGGCAGCCGCCGCTCGCCCGCCAGCCCGTACATGATCTGGAGGTCGGCCGGGTCGCCCGCCACCGCCCGCAGCAGCCAGTCCCGCCACGCCGACGCCTCCTCCAGGTACCCGGCGGACAGCAGCGCGCCGAGCGTGAGCGTCGAGTCGCGCAGCCAGCAGTAGCGGTAGTCCCAGTTGCGTACGCCGCCGAGCTCCTCCGGCAGCGAGGTCGTCGGCGCGGCCACGATCCCGCCCGTCGGGGCGTACGTCAGCGCCTTCAGCGTGATGAGCGAGCGGAGCACCGCCTCCCGGTACGGCCCCTCGTACACGCACTGCGCCGCCCAGGCCTTCCAGTCCTCCAGCGTGTGCTCCAGCGCCTCGTACGGGTCGACCAGCGGCGGGCGCGGCCGGTGCGAGGGGTGCCACGTCAGCACGAACGCCACCTTCTCGCCCGGCCGGACCGTGAAGGACGAGCAGGTGCTGTACTGCTGCCCCCACGTCTTGACCTCGGGCTCGCTGCGCAGCCATACGGAGTCGGGTCCGGCGACCGCCACCCGGTGCCCGTCCAAGCGGCGCACCCACGGCACGATCGACCCGTGGTCGAAGCGCAGCCGCAGCACGCCCGCCATCTCGACCACGCCGCTGACGCCTTCGACGATCCGTACGACGTCGGGCGCCTCGTCGCGCTGCGGCATGAAGTCGAGGACCCGGACCGTGCCGGTGCGGGTCTGCCACACCGTCTCCAGGATCAGCGAGTCGGTCAGGTAGCTCCGGCGGGTGCACACCGTCGCGTCTTTGGGGGCGATCCGCCAGTGGCCGTTGTTCTCGTCGCCGAGCAGGGCCGCGAAGCAGGCCGACGAGTCGAAGCGGGGCAGGCACAGCCAGTCGATGGAGCCGTCCTTGCCCACCAGCGCCGCGGTCTGGAGATCGCCGATGAGGGCGTAGTCCTCGATGCGTTGCGTCACCCCTGGCGTGTTCCCGCACCGGCGTTCGGTTAAGCAGGGCGCAGCGCCGGGCCGGGAAACGGCGGGTGGCAGGCGGGTCTCAGGGGGCGGAGGGCTCCGGCACAGTGGAGGCTTCGGCGGGCTCTTCGGCGGCCGCCGCCGCCGCGAGGTCGCGCTTCTCGCGGCGCACCAGCACCACCCAGCCGACCGGGACGCCCGCCGCGAAGAGCCACCACTGCACGGCGTACGCCATGTGGGCCCCGATGGAGTCGTGGTCCGGCTCGGGGATGAGCTCCGGGATGTCACCGGAGGGCCGCGGCTCCGTCTGCTCCAGGTAGCCCCCGAGGACCTCGCGCCCGAGGCGCTCGGCCTGCTGCTCGCTGTTGATCAGCATCACCTGGCGGGGCGGCAGACCGCTGAGGTCCTTGATGCCGCTGGCGCCGGTCGACTCGTCGGCCTTGAGGCGGCCGGTGACCGTCACCTGACCCTTGGGCGCGGGCGGCACCTCGGGGAAGGCGGCCTGGTCGGCGGCGGCGGGGACCCAGCCCCGGTTCACCAGGACGACGCGGCCGTCGGTGAGGAGGAAGGGCGTCAGGACGAAGAAGCCGACCTTGTCGTCGGCGTTGGTCCGGCGGCGTACGACGACCTCGTGCGCGGTGTCGAAGGTGCCGGTGGCGGTGGCCTGGCGCCAGTAGTCGGCGCGCGGGACGGTGTGCCCGGGGGACGTGAGCTCCGCCACGGGGACGGGCTTCGCCCGGAGGTTGTCCGCGATCAGGGCGTTCTGGGCGACCCGGTGCTCGTGCCGGTGGAACTGCCAGAAGCCCAGCTCGATCATCACGGGGATGAGGACGAGGGCGAGGAGGGTGAGGATCACCCACTGCCGGGACAACAGGAAGCGGTACACCCCACGACCGTACAACCGGGCCCGTGGGGTGCACCGAGGGGGGTGCGGGATGGGGGGTGAGTCACACTTTGTCGACGATGCCCACCTGGCCCTTCTCCGCGCGGGCGCAGTGCCCGCCGCAGAACCACTGGCCGTCGACCTCGACGCCCTGACCGATGATCTGGACCCGGCAGTGCTCGCAGATGGGCGCCATGCGGTGGATGGCGCAGGCGAAGCAGTCGAAGACGTGCACCGCGCCCTGCGCGTGCACCTCGAAGGACATGCCGTAGTCGTTTCCGCAGACCTCACAACGTGCCATGCGCCACAGGGTGCGGTGTGCGTCCGGGGAAGGGGCGGCGCAACGCCCGGACCGTCACTCGTCTGCTGAGTCCTGCGAGCCCTCGGCCGGGGCCACGTCACGGAGCAGATGGGTGAACGCCGCCTCGTCGATGATCGGCGTGCCGAAGGACTTCGCCTTGATGGTCTTGGAGGTCGCCGCGTCCGGGTCGTTGGTGACGAGCAGGCTGGTCAGCCGCGACACGCTGGTGGCCACGTGCAGGCCCGCCTCGACGGCACGGTCCTCCAGCAGCTCCCGCTCGACGGACGTGTCGCCCGAAAAGGCCACACGCATGCCCTGCTTGAGTGGTTTGTCGGATTCGTAGCGTCCCGGGTTCGGGTACGGGCACGCCGGCCGCTTCCGCGACGGCCGCCAGCTGTTCGAGCGGTACGAGGACGTCGCCTGCTGCCCGATGCGGGGCGTCGTCGCGGACGGCGAGGGCGTCCACTCCGTCAGCGGGCGGCACTCCAGCAGCGGCAGCCGTACGCCCCGCTCGGCCGCCGCGTGCAGGCTCGGGCGGAACGCCTCCGCCAGCACGCGCGCGTCGTCCAGCGCGTTGTGCGCGCGCTGCTGGACGACGCCGAAGTGCGCGGCGAGCGACTCCAGCTTGAGGTTCGGCAGCGGGAGCGCCAGCTCCTTGGCGAGCGCGATGGTGCACAGCCGCCGGCGTACGGGCGCGGTGTGCTCGGCGCGGGCGTACTCCCGGGCGATCATCGACCAGTCGAACATGGCGTTGTGCGCGACGAGCACCCGGCCGTCGAGTCGCTGCGAGAACTCGCCGACGATGTCCGCGAAGAGCGGTGCCCCCTCCAGCACGCTGGTCGTCAGGCCGTGGATCCACACCGGGCCCGGGTCCCGTTCGGGGTTGACCAGCGTGTACCAGTGGTCCTCGACATTGCCCTGCGCGTCGAGCCGGTAGACGGCAGCCGACACTATCCGGTCGTCGCGGGCGAGGCCGGTGGTCTCCACGTCGACGACCGCGTACCCCTCCTGGGGGTAGGCGGTCGGCCACGCTGCTGCGGTCGTGCGGTCGTCGAGCATGGTCACTGAGAATAGAGGCCGCCACTGACAACGCCGTCCCCGGCATCCCCCGCGCATGCCCCGGCCGTGCCGTCGTGTTGACGCTCCGGACCACTGTTCCCTTACCGGGACCGGCAGTTGGAGGGCGGTTCGGGCGGCGGTCAGCCGAGCGCCGCGACCAGGTCTCCGGCCGCCGCCTGCTCCAGGCCGCAGCCGTCGACCGCGCCCGGCAGTAGCCGGTAGACCGTGCCCGACGCCCCCTCGGGTGCCACCGCGCCGTCCACCAGAGCCAGCAGGACACGCCTCCCGGCCGCCGCCCGGGCGGCCATCGCCACCAGATCCTCCCCGGCCCGCCGCGCGTCCGGTGCCCGGTTCGTACGGATACGTCGGGCGTAGGAGCCCAGGGTCTCCCCGACGTGCCGCGTGAAGTACAGCAGTTCCCCGCCGCGCAGGACGGCGGTCTCCTCGGCCCGCGCCGCCGCGTGCCACACGGCCAGGTCCCACAGGGTCGTCCGCCCGCCCGAGAAGTACTGGAACAGGTCCTTCCCGATCCGGCCCAACTCGCGGCTGTGCCGCGCGACGCTGTGGTAGCCCTCGGACGGCGGCAGGTGCAGATCCGTCCACAGGAACGAGCCCCGCTCCAGGTCGACCAGCATCGGCACATGGATCCTGGAGTCGCCCACCAGGTCGTAGCGCTGGCGCACCGCCTTCGGGTCGTACCGCGAGCTCCTGGCCTCCTTCGACCGCAGCGCCATGAACCCGGCGAAGGCGTCCACGAGTTGGTCGAAGGGGACGTTGTTGTAGCTGAAGACGAGGGGCAGGGCGAACCGCACGCCCGCCGCCCGGAGCTCGGCCAGGTCCAGGTCGACGTACTCCGTCGCGCCGTCCGGCGCCGGCGCGGACGTCAGATCGCCGGAGTGGACGGCGGCCCTGCGCCCGTACACCAGGCGCGTGTAGTCGCACAGGCCGAGGTACGTCCACTCCGCGTCGTACAGCGCGACCGACAGGTCCAGGTCGACCCGCGTCCCCGGCGGCTGCGTCCAGTGCAGGAACAGCCGCAGCACCTCGCCCTCCGGCAGCGGCTGCGTGCTGCCGCGCGGAACCGACACCAGGGCCTTCGCGGCGGCACCCTCGGCGGAGGGGACGGCAAGCCCGGACAGGCCCGCGTCGAGCACCGCCAGCCGGAAGCGGGAGGCGGTGGACAGCCGGCGCAGCACCTCCGCCTCCAGCAGCCCGCACACCCGCTCGGTGACGGCGACGGGCAGCGGCGCACGCGTGTCGTCGACCGTGTACGAGTGGGTCACCCGGCCCCGCGGGAAGAAGACCCTTCGCCCGGCGGGCAGATGACGCTCCCGCAGCCGCCCGAGCGCGGCCAGCAGCGGGCCGGGACCCGCGCCGGGCAGCGCCTCGGTCAGCGCCCGGGCCTCGGCGTCCGACAGGCCCGCGCCGGCGTCGCCGTCCAGGCGCAGGAGGTGGTCCAGGCGGCGCAGCAGCTCTCCGGGCCGCTGGAGCAGCAGGGCGAGGGCCGTGGAGCGGTCGCGGGCGCACAGGGCCTCCTCGACCCGGGCGGACCACGTGTGCGCCCTGACGCGCGTGCCGTCGACGCGCACCGCACGCGGGTGCTCGGCGGCGGTGCGCCGCAGCGCCTCGCCGAGGGAGGGGGAGACGGCCGAGGTGTCGGTGGCGCGCAGCACCGCGAAGGCGAGGGCCGCCCTCGGGTGGTCGCCGTGCCGCTCGTACGGGTGGAGGACCTCGGCAGCCCGCTTCCAGGGCCCCGGGTACCGCAGCACGTCCTCGACCAGCGACGCGACCGCCAGCCGGTCCAGGACGGCGAGCAGCTGCCGGCGCAGACCGCGCGGCAGGGACCGGAAGCGGTGCCGCTCCAGCAGGTCCGGCTCGCCGCCCGACCAGACGGCGAGCAGCCGCAGCACGTCGGTCGCGGTGGTCAGCCGCTCGTCCAGCAGGGGGCGTACGGCCTCCCGCGTGCGCGGGTCCAGCAGCAGCGAACCCAGGACGAGCGCCTTGGTCTCCCGTACGGGAACGTCTCCGGGCAGCCAGTCCAGTGCGGGCGGCGCGTACGCCAGGAGCACCTTCAGGTCGTCATGGTCCTGCGGCGGCAGGGGCGTGCGGCGGGTCAGCAGGGCGCCCAGCGCCTTGGCGGCGTCGGCGGACGGGTCGGTGCCCAGGTCGAGGGGGCGCAGCGGCCCGCCGGGCGCCTCGTGGGTGTGGCGGCGCGGTGCGGCAGGCTTCAGGAACGGGTCCGCCGGGTCGATCCGGCGGTGGCAGAGGGGGCAGCCGGCGTAGTCGGCGCCGTCCCAGCAGACCCGGCACACCAGATGCGCGCAGGGCGAGACGGGCTCGACGCCGCCGACCGTGCCGCACAGCACGCACGGCTGGGCGGGCGACTGGAGCAGCAGGGCGAAGACCCGGTCCACATAGAGCCGGTCGGTGTCGTCCGGCACGGAGACCGGGAAGTCGCGGAACAGCGGCATATGGGTGCGGTCGGCGCCCAGCTCGGCGTCCAGCCGGCCCAGCAGCTCCTTGCCCGCCTCCGCGAGCCCGGCCGGTCCCAGCCACGCGAGCGCCGCGCGCAGCCGCGCCGTCGGGGCGAACCCGCGGTCCAGGAGCTCGGCTTCGAGGGCGACGAGCCCTGCCGCCGTCGGCCCCTCACCGGGGCGGGGCCCCGCCCCGTCGACGTACACCGTGCGCAGACGGCGGAGCAGTACGGACGACAGCACGGACAAACAGACCCCCTGGAAGTGTGAAGCGGGGACGGAGAGTGGGCGCGCTACGGATTCTGTGAGAGTCAGATGAGAAGGAAGCACGCGTGCGGAGCCGTCCCCGCGTGCACGGACTCTAGGGAACGCCTGTACGGGGCCGCCACCGAATTTACGGCGGCTCGCCTCTTTTACGGCGGCTCGCCTCTTTACGGCGGTTGCCTATTCAGGGCGGTTACCCCTTTGCGGCGGTCGCCGGCGGGCGTACGGCCCACGCGGGTGAGACCCTCACCGGGTGACCGATGCACCACCCCACGACGAGGCGCACGCCGGCGCGCTCGGCACCCGCCTCAACTGGTTGCGCGCGGCCGTCCTCGGCGCCAACGACGGCGTCGTCTCCACCGCCGGACTCGTCGTCGGCGTCGCCGGCGCCACCGACGACCGCGCCACGCTCCTCACGGCGGGCCTCGCGGGCCTGCTGGCCGGCTCCATGTCCATGGCGGCGGGCGAGTACGTCTCCGTCTCCACGCAGCGCGACTCCGAGAAGGCCGCCCTGGCCCAGGAGAAGCGCGAACTGCGCGAGCAGCCGGACGCCGAACTCGACGAGCTCACCGACCTCCTGGAGGCCCGCGGCCTGAGCCGCGACGTCGCCCGCGAGGCCGCCGAGCAACTCACGGAACGCGACGCCCTGCGCGCCCACGCGCGCGTGGAGCTGGGCATCGACCCCGACGAGCTCACCAACCCCTGGCACGCCGCCGCCGCGAGCTTCCTCGCCTTCACGGTCGGCGCCCTCCTCCCGCTCCTCGCCATCGTCCTGCCCCCCGCGCCCCTGCGCCTGACCGTCACGGTGCTCTCCGTCCTGGCAGCCCTCACCCTCACCGGCTGGTCCAGCGCCCGCCTCGGCGCGGCCCCGGCCGGCCCGGCGATCCTGCGGGTGGTGGGCGGGGGCGCGCTGGCGATGGCGGTGACGTACGGGGCGGGGTCGCTGCTGGGGGCGGCGGGGGTGTGACGAGGTCAGGTCCTCACGCGGCGCACCGTGATGCGCTCAGGAGCGAAGAGGTGAGTGCCGATGACCGGCGTGTCGTCGGTGACCTCGAGGGTGAGTTGCTCCATGGCCGCCAAGGGGCTCACGTCGATAGGGGACCCGGAGGGTGCGCATTGACTCAGAGTCAGCCTGGTCAGAGCCGGCATCTCACGGAGGACCGCGAGGCCGACAGGGATCTCGCACCGCCACAGATAGAGGTCCCGCACGTGACTGAACCGGGTCAGCAGGCTCGGCTCCAGCGGGTCCAGCTCGTAGAGAGCCAGTCTCGCCAGGGAGGCCGGCAGCCGCATCCGGGACAGCTGCCGGAGCTGGCCTTGCCCGGCGAAGGAGAGGGAGAGCAGCTCAGGCCAGCGGTCCAAGCCCTCCAGGCTTACGTAGCGGGTCTGTTGGTGCAGCCCCAGATGCAACAGCTGAGGCCCGATGGGCACCTCGGTGAGGTTCTCGATGAGCAGCGGCTGGGACAGCATCACGCTCTTCAGGCCCGGCATATCCCGCAGAGGCTCCAGCGCGATGGTGGGATGGACCTCGTACAAGGACAAGTGCCGCAACGACGGCCCGGCGAGTGGCGACAGGTCCCGAAGCTGGGCGCACCGACTCAATCCGACCTCTTGGAGCCGAGGGAATCGGCTGAGTACTGACAGGTCGGTCAGCGCGTCGTTGCCCAGTACGAAGAGCCACTCAGGATCCTCGACCACGAGGAGAGGGCTGAGGTCGGCATAATTGCCGGTGACGTGCAGGCGACGGGCTTTCGGCACGTGCCGCAAAGCCTGCAGCTGCGCGTCGCTCTGCACATGCAGGTAAGACGTGTTCCATGGTCCGGCTGTCAGTACCTCCTGTGCGTACCGTTCCGCGTCGAACGAGACCCACGCCTGGGAGACCTGATACGCAACCGGGACCCTCGTGTCCTCGCGGAACCGCGCCACCAACTCGAACGCCGCGTCCCCGCCGACCAGACCTGCTGTACGCACCACGGCCGCCGCGGTGTGCTCCTCCAGGGCCTCCTCCGGCCCCGGCAGCAGCTCCAGCACCAGCTCGCCGACCTTGGCCAGCTCCTCCGCCTCGCTCTGGGCGCGCGGCGGCACCAGCTCCTTCGCGCGGGCCTCCACCTCGCCCCGTACCTCCGGGTCCAGCTCCGGCGCGTGCTCCAGGCAGGCGGCGGCCAGCAGGACCAGCCGGTGCCGGAGCCGGGGGGCGCGGTCGGCGCGGCGGAGGAGGCCGCGCAGCAGGCGGGCGCGTTCCTCCACACGGGCGTGGCCCACCGCCATGCGGACGACGTCGTCCCACTGGTCGTCGTTCGCGTTGCGCACCAGCACGCCGAAGTCCCGCGACTCCACCGCAGCCTTGGCGCCCAGGTAGTCCTGGAAGGTGCGGTGGACGAAGTCGACGGAGCCCAGCACCGGCTCGCGCAGCAGGCCGCTGCGGATCAGCAGGTGGGCGAAGACGGCGTCCGGACCGGCGGTTACTTGGGGCATCGCGGTGAGCCACTCGCCCACCATCTCGACGGCCTCCTCGCGCGCCGCCTCCGCCTGGCCGTTGCGCACCAGCCAGTACGCCAGGCGCTGGAGCAGCGCGGTCTGCTCCTCGCGCGACAGGGACACGCCCTCCACGCAGCCGATCTCACGCTCCATGTCCCGCCGTACGAGCAGCATGTCGAGCGCCGCGTCGTACAGCTCCTTGCGGGCGCGCGGGAGGTGCATGCGCCGGTCGCGGTTGAGCGCGCAGAGCAGCGCGCACATCAGGGGGTTGGTGGCCAGCCGCCCCAGGTCCCGCCGGGTCGTGACGGCCTGGAGGAGCGACTGCTCGTACGTGTCGAGGAGCTCCGCCTCCGCCGGGCTCTCCAGGCGCGCGGAGGCGTGCCAGTGCGCCACGAACGACCGGGTGTCCTCGCGGTCCATCGGCAGCAGGGAGCGGGCCACGAAGCCCTGGGCCGCGAGCCAGTCCTCCGGCACGGCGGACGGCCGCGTGGTGACGACGTATCGCGCGTCGGGGAAGGCGGCGATCAGCGACTTCAGCCACGCCACGGTCCGGCCGCGCAGCCGGGCCGGCACTTCGTCGACGCCGTCGACCAGTACCAGGGCCCGCCCCGAGGCCATGAGCGACACCACCCAGCCCGCGTGGGCCGCGCCGTGCAGGGGTACGCCCGCCGCCCGCAGGAAGTCGTCCGGCAGCGGCAAGGACTCCGCCGAGGCGAAGGCGCGCAGCCGCAGCACGAACGGCACGCACCGGTTCCAGTCGGCCAGCTCGGCGGGGAAGGTGCGCCGGGCCGCGTTGAGCGCCAGCCACTGCACGAGCGTGGACTTGCCGGAGCCCGCCGGGCCGCGCAGCAGGACCCGGTCCGACTCGGCGAGCGCCTGCTCGGCCGTGACGGCGCCCCGGCCCGCGTGCGGCAGGTCCATGGCGTCGCGCCGCTCCGCGCCGCCCGTGTCGCTCACCGTCAGGCTGATGTAGGCCGTGTCCAGCGGCCACTCGCTCGCCGACCGCCCCAGCGTCAGCCCGAACAGCTCCAGCCGCCCGTACGTCGCCGTCACGTACGCCGCGTACCTCTCCTCGAACTCCAGGGCCGCCGCGTCCTGGCGGCGGTACGGGGCTGTGGCCAGGTCTTCCACGAGGGCTCGGGTGCGACCGGCCGCACGGGTCTGCTCGACCGCCGCACGGGCGGGGAACGAAGGGTGGGCCGTCAGCTGCTCCACCAGGTGCGCGCAGCACAGCGCGAGCAGCTCCTCGTACAGGTCGAGCGCGCGTGTGCTCAGCCCTTCCGCTGGTGCGCGCAGTTCACCGGCCAGCCGCCCCGGATCGAGGTCGAGCCGGAAGAGGCGTTCCGCGCCGATCTCGCCGACGGCCGTGAAGGTCTCCCGTACGGAGTCGACCGCCGCCAGCCGTTCGTGTTCGGGGAGGGAGCCGTACGACGCGGTGAGCCGCTCGGAGAGGACCCGTGCCAGCCGGTCCGGTTTCGCCGGGCGGGGGAGCGGTCGCAGCGGGCGGTCCACCAGCCCCGCGCCCGCCCTGGGGGCGACCAGCGAGCGCGCGACCGCGCCCAGCACCGTACCGGCGAGACGAACGACGGCAAGTTCCATGCCCTGCACGGTGATCGGCCCCCCTCACGCTGCCCCTGCCACCGGATCGTACGACGCCGCCCTTGGTGGAAGTCGCCAAAGCCCGCTGACAAGTCGTCTCGCATACTTGTCGGTAACCACCTCTAGCCGCGCCGCGATCCCCGGCCCTACGGTGCTCGCATGCCGCCGAACCTGCCCGATGTCGTGCTGTGGTCCATACCCGCGTTCGTCCTGCTCACCGTCCTCGAAATGGTCAGCTACCGGCTGCATCCCGACGAGGACGCCGCCGGGTACGAGGTGAAGGACGCCGCCACGAGCATCGGCATGGGCCTCGGCAGCATCGTCTTCGACCTGCTGTGGAAGATCCCGGCCCTCGCGCTCTTCACCGCCGTCTACGAGCTCACGCCCCTCCGCGTTCCCGTCCTGTGGTGGACCGTTCCGCTGATGCTGCTCGCGCAGGACTTCCTCTACTACTGGTCCCACCGCGGCCACCACGTCATCCGGATCCTGTGGGCCTGCCACGTCGTCCACCACTCCAGCCGGAAGTTCAACCTCACCACCGCGCTGCGCCAGCCGTGGACCTCGCTCACCGTGTGGCCCTTCTTCCTGCCGATGGTGGCCCTCGGGGTGCACCCGGCTGCGGTCTTCTTCTGCTACTCCGCCAACCTCGTCTACCAGTTCTGGGTGCACACCGAGCGGATCGGGAAGCTGCCCCGCCCCATCGAGTACGTCTTCAACACCCCCTCCCACCACCGCGTCCACCACGCCTCCCAGGGCGGTTACCTGGACCGGAACTTCGGCGGCATCCTCATCCTGTGGGACCGGGTGTTCGGGTCCTTCGTGGCGGAGACCGAGCGGCCCGTCTACGGACTCACCAAGAACATCCACACGTACAACCCGCTGCGCGTCGCCACCCACGAGTACGCGGCCATAGCCCGGGACCTGCGTGCGGCCCGGGGTTGGCGCGAACGGGCGGGACGGGTCTTCGGGGGACCCGGCTGGCAGCCGGCGGTACGGGACGCCGAGGTCCCGCCGCAGGTTCCGGAGCGCACCGCGTGAACCTGACCCCCAGGGGCCCGGCCCGCTGGCTGCTCCTCGCCTTCGTGGGGGCCGTCGCCGTGGACCTGGCCGTCCTCCTCGCCGGGTCCGAGACCGGGCACCGGATCGCCAAGCCCCTGCTCATGCCGCTGCTCGCGGCGTACGCGGTGGCGAGCGGCGCGCCCCGGCCGCTGCCCCGGCCGCTGCTCGCCGCCCTGCTCTTCGGCTGGGGCGGCGACGTGTTCCTGCTGTCCGACGCGGAGTGGGCCTTCCTCGTCGGGATGGGCTCCTTCGCCGCGGGACACGTGTGCTACCTGTTCCTGTTCCGCCGTGCCCGTACGTCGCCGGCGCTGGCTGCCGTCTACGGTGCCGCTCTCGTCGTCACGGTCGTCCTCCTCTGGCCCGGCCTCCCGGCCGACCTGAGGATCCCGGTCGCCGGGTACGCGGCGCTGCTCACGGCCATGGCGTACCGCGCGAGTGGGCTCGGCCTCGCCGCGGGGGTGGGCGGCGCGCTGTTCCTGCTGTCGGACACGCTCATCGCCGCCGGGGTCGCCGACTGGCCGCAGCCGCCGGTCCCCGACTTCTGGATCATGCTCACCTACACGGCCGCCCAGTACCTGCTGGTGCAGGGGGTGCTGCGGCAGTCGGTCAGGAACTGAGCCACTCCGCGCGGTCCGCTCCCAGCGGGCCGGGCGGCCGGGCCCAGTCCACCGGGCCCCCTTCGTACGACACGGGCGACAGCGCGTACCGCAACCGCCCCATGGGGCTGTCCCGTTCCGCCAGCCACCGTTCCGGGTCGTACGGGCCGCCGCCCTCCGGGCCCTTGGCGAGGCCGTGCGTCAGCCAGTGCGCGGTCTGCGTCAGCGCGAGCCGCGCGAGCCGCGCGAGGCGCGTCCCGCCGGCCCGGTGCTGCTCGGTCAGCGCGCGCAGGACGGCGGCGGCCAGCAGGTAGCCCGTGCCATGGTCCAGGGCCTGCGTGGGCAGGGCGCCCGGCTGCTCGGGGGAGCCCTCCAACAGAGCGATGCCCGTCGCCGCCTGCACCAGGCTGTCGAAGCCGCGCCGCCCGCCCCAAGGCCCGTACCGGCCCCACGCGGAGAGCTGCGCGACCACCAGGCCCGGACGGCGCTCCTCCAACGCCTCGGGGGAGAGCCCGAACCGGTCCAGCGCGCCCGGCCGGTAGCCGGTGACCACCACATCGGCCGCCGCCAGCAGCTCCTCGAACGCCCGCCGGTCCGCGCTCCGCCCGAGGTCCAGGGCCGTCGACCGCTTGCCCATCCCCGTGTCGTTGTGCGCCTCCTGGGCCTCCGGCAACTGCGGCGCGTCCATCCGCAGCACGTCCGCGCCCAGCAGCGCCAGCGTGCGCGTGGCCACCGGGCCCGCGAGGACCCGCGTCAGGTCCAGCACCCGCAGCCCGGAACACGGCAGCGGCGCGGTCCCGGGCACGCGCGCCGGGAGCACGCGCCCCGGCGCGTCACCGAGGCGCTCCAGCGTCAGCAGCGGCTGCCGCGCCACCAGGGCGCCCTGCTCGTGGGCCGCCCACTCGGCGGGGCCGCGTACCGCGACGGCCAGCCCGCCCGCCGCGTACACGGCGTCCTCCACCGCCGCGGCCGGGCGCTCGGCGAGCACCGCCGCGACGGCGTCCGGCCCGGCACTGTCCGGCAGGCCGAGCGCCGTGAGCAGCCGGGCCCGGTGGTGCGGATAGTTGGCGTGCGTCCGCACCCATCCGTCCGCCGCCCGCCAGAACCGCGACAGCGGCGCGAACCCGTCCCAGGGGCGCCCGTCCAGCCGTACGAGCCGGTCGCTGCGGAACGCCGTCGCGACCGCCCCGTCGTCCACCCGTACGCGCGCTACGGGCCGGCCGGTGCGGACCGCGCCGAGCTCGGCCGCCGCCAGCGCGCAGACCGCCACCGTCGTACGGGCCAGCTCCATGACCGGCAGCCGCGACGGCAGCCCGCCGGACGGGCCACCGAACGCGACGCGGTCCAGGAGGGCGGCATCGGCACCCAGTGCCGCCCAAGCGGACTCCGTACCGGTCGGAAGGGTCGGATCCATGCCCCCACTATGGCACTGAGTGCCATAGTGGGGAAGGTCCTACGCCCGGCCTGCCGACCGGCTCAGCGGCGCACCGCGTCCAGCGCGTCGACCATGCCGACGCCGTAGAACCCGTTCCGCTGCGTGACCCCCTCGCACACCGCGTCCACCGTGCCGTTCTTGTCGATGTCGTACGGATCGGTGCACGGCATGGCGTCGGCCCGCGCGTACAGCAGCGCCTTCACCTGCGCCGGCGTGGCGTGCGGACGTACGGACTTGATGAGCGCCGCGACGCCCGCCACATGCGGCGACGCCATGGACGTACCCGACTTGTAGGCGTAGGTGTGGCCGCCGCGGAACGTGGTGGACAGGATCCCGCCCTTCGTGGCCGGTGCCTGGGGCGGCTGGTACGCCGTCGAGTCACCGCCCGGCGCCGCGATGTCCACGACTCCCAGCCCGTAGTTGGAGTACGACGCCTTAAGCCCCTGCGCGCCCGTCCCCGACACGGTCACCACACCCGGGAGCTGCGACGGGATGTCGAAGCAGTCGCGCGTGTCGATCGTCCGTTCCACCGGGGTGGTGTCGTTCGGGCTGGTCTTGTCGGTCACGGTCTCCGACGCCAGGTCCGTACGCGCGTTGCCGGCCGCGGCCACGTTCACCACGCCCTTGCGCTCCGCGTACCGGGAGGCGCGGGTGACGGCCTCGACGAGCGCCTTCTGGTCGGCGTCCGTCGTGCAGTTGAACAGCCAGGGGTCCGTGTAATAGCTGTTGTTGGTCACGTCGGCGCCGTGTTCCGCCGCCCACACGAAGCCGCAGACCACCGCCTCCGTGTAGTACAGGCCGGTGGCGGGCTCCGCCACCTTGAGGCTGGAGACCTTCACCCCCGGGGCGACGCCGGTGACGCCGACCCCGTTCTTGGCGGCGGCGATGGTGCCCGCCACATGCATGCCGTGGTCGCTCTCCTCGGCGGTCGGCCGCCAGGCGTTGTCCTTCTGCACCGGTACGCCGCCGAGGCAGCTCGCCGACGCCGCGCGGTCGAAGTTCGGGGCGATGTCCGGGTGCGTGTCGTCGACCCCCGAGTCGAGCACGGCGACCGTCACGCTCCGGCTGCCCAGCGTCCTCTGGTGCGCCTTGTCCGCCTTGATGGCGGGCAGGTCCCACTGCAGCGGCTGCAGCGGGTCGTCGTCGGCGGTGGAGGTGGCCGCGCGTGCTGTCGCCGCCCGCGCCTCCGCGGCGGTCAGCGGCTGGTCGGCCGCGATGGCGTCACTGGTCTGGGCCGCCAGCGGAGCGGTCCGCGTCGCCCCGGCCGACTCCACGCCCGGCACCGTGCGGATCCGCGCCGCGAAGCCCGGGTCGCTCGCGTGGACGACGATGACGCCGATCTGGTCGTACGCGATGACCACCGTGCCGCCGGCCGCGGCTATCGCACGCTTCACCGAGGCGGCGGTGGCCTGGCCGCCCGTCACATTGACGACGTACGACATCGCGGGGCCGTCGGCCGTTCCGGCCACCGTCCCGGACGCCGCTGCGGCCTGTGCGGGGGCGAGCGGTGCCGGTGCCGCCGATGCCGCGCCCGCCGGAAGCAGCAGGCCGAGCGACGCCGTGAGCGCCAGACCGGCGGGCAGGGCGGGGTGGCGGCGCCCGCGCCGGGATGCCAGATGAGCCATGGGTTCTCCACATCATCCGTGACGGCCGCCCGGACCCGGTGAGGGATGGGCGGGTACATGACCAGCGAAGCTATCGCCGATCATCCCGGCGCATCAACGAGTTGGCCGATCCGGAGACGGCACGAGGAAAAAACGGCCGGAGGTGAACCGCTTCGCCCGGCTCCCCGTGCCGTTGACAGGGGAGAACCGCGAGGTTCTCCCGTCCCTGCCCAGCCCATCCGCGTCGCGAGGAGTATTTCGTGGCTACCGATGCACCGCCGCCCCCTCGGGGCGGTACGGACACCAGCCCTGTCCAGCCCACGACCGAGTCGTTCGTCGAGGTGCAGGGGAGTGCTGAATTCGGCGAACTGCGCCGCACGTACCGCTCCTTCGCCTTCCCCCTGACCATCGCCTTCATCGCCTGGTACCTGCTGTACGTCCTGCTGTCCAACTACGCGGGCGGCTTCATGGGCACCAAGCTCTTCGGCAACATCAACGTGGCGCTCGTCCTGGGCCTCGCCCAGTTCGTCACCACGTTCCTCATCGCCTGGTTCTACTCCCGGCACGCGGCCGAAAAGCTCGACCCGAAGGCGGAAGCCATCAAGACCCGTATGGAGGCCGACGTATGAGCGCCGCTCACACCACCGTGCTGCTCGCGGCCGGAGCCGGCGACGCCTCGGAGCACCGGCCGCTGATCATCACGCTCTTCGCGTGCTTCGTCGTCGCCACCCTCTTCATCACCGTCTGGGCCGGCCGCCAGACCAAGAGCGCCGCCGACTTCTACGCGGGCGGGCGGCAGTTCACCGGCTTCCAGAACGGCCTGGCCATCTCCGGCGACTACATGTCCGCCGCGTCCTTCCTCGGCATCGCCGGAGCCATCGCCCTCTTCGGCTACGACGGCTTCCTCTACTCCATCGGCTTCCTGGTCGCCTGGCTCGTCGCCCTGCTCCTGGTGGCCGAGCCGCTGCGCAACTCCGGCCGCTTCACCATGGGCGACGTGCTGGCGTACCGGATGCGCCAGCGCCCCGTCCGCACCGCCGCCGGCACGTCGACGATCGTCGTCTCGATCTTCTACCTGCTGGCCCAGATGGCGGGCGCGGGCGTGCTCGTCTCGCTGCTGCTCGGCATCACCTCGGACGGCGGCAAGGTCGCGATCGTCGCCCTCGTCGGCCTCCTGATGATCGTCTACGTCACCATCGGCGGTATGAAGGGCACCACCTGGGTGCAGATGGTCAAGGCCGTCCTGCTCATCGCGGGCACCCTGCTCATCACCCTGCTGGTGCTGTGGAAGTTCGACTTCAACATCTCCGACCTGCTCGGCAAGGCCGCCGAGAACAGCGGCAAGGGCGCCGCCTTCCTGGAGCCCGGCCTCAAGTACGGCGCCACGGAGACGTCCAAGCTGGACTTCATCTCGCTCGGCATCGCGCTCGTCCTCGGCACCGCCGGACTGCCGCACATCCTCATCCGCTTCTACACCGTGCCCACCGCCAAGGCGGCCCGCAAGTCCGTCAACTGGGCCATCGGCATCATCGGCGCCTTCTACCTGATGACCATCGCCCTCGGCTTCGGCGCCGCCGCCATCGTCGGCCCCGCCGAGATCACCGCCTCCAACAAGGCGGGGAACACCGCGGCACCGCTGCTCGCCCTGCACATCGGCGGCGTCGACTCCGCGGGCGGCGCGATCCTGCTGGCCGTTATCTCCGCGGTCGCCTTCGCCACCATCCTCGCCGTCGTCGCCGGGCTGACCCTCGCCTCGTCCTCGTCCTTCGCGCACGACATCTACGCCAACGTGATCCGCAAGGGCCAGGCCACCGAGAAGGAGGAGGTCCGTGCGGCCCGCTGGGCGACCGTCTTCATCGGCATCGTCTCCATCGCGCTCGGCGCCCTCGCCCGCGACCTGAACGTCGCCGGCCTCGTCGCGCTCGCCTTCGCCGTCGCGGCCTCCGCCAACCTGCCGACGATCCTCTACAGCCTCTTCTGGAAGCGGTTCACCACCCAGGGCGCCCTGTGGTCCATCTACGGCGGCCTGATCGCCTCCGTCGCGCTGGTGCTCTTCTCGCCGGTCGTGTCGGGCAAGCCCAGCTCGATGTTCCCGGACGCCGACTTCGCCTGGTTCCCGCTGGAGAACCCCGGCCTGATCTCCATCCCGCTGGGCTTCCTCCTCGGCTGGCTGGGCTCCCTGCTCTCCAAGGAGGAGCCGAACAAGGGCAAGTTCGCGGAACTCGAGGTCAAGTCCCTCACCGGTGTCGGAGCGCACTGAGGCGGACACCGTACGAAACGGGCAGGCGGGCCGCGTCGTAGATCCCTACGACGCGGCCCCGCCGCTCCTGTGGACAATGGCCCGTGTCGTTGTCGGTGGTGTCGCGTAGTCTCGCTGGTATACGGATCCCGGTAACGCGGGGGAGGGGGCCCAGTGCTCATCGACACCTATGGCCGTGTGGCCACTGACCTGCGGGTCTCGCTCACGGACCGCTGCAATCTGCGGTGTACGTACTGCATGCCCGAAGAGGGGCTGCAGTGGCTCGCCAAGCCCGACCTGCTCACCGACGACGAGATCGTCCGGCTGATCACCATCGCGGTCACCGACCTGGGCATCACCGAGGTCCGCTTCACCGGCGGCGAGCCGCTGCTGCGCCCGGGACTCGTGGGCATCGTCGAGCGCTGCGCCGCCTTGGAGCCCCGCCCCAAGATGTCCCTGACCACCAACGGCATCGGGCTCAAGCGCACCGCCACCGCCCTCAAGGCGGTCGGCCTGGACCGGGTCAACGTCTCGCTGGACACCCTGCGGCCCGACGTCTTCAAGACCCTCACCCGCCGCGACCGCCACCACGACGTGCTGGACGGGCTCACCGCCGCCCGCGACGCCGGCCTCACCCCGGTGAAGGTCAACGCCGTCCTCATGCCGGGGCTCAACGAGGACGAGGCCCCCGACCTGCTGGCCTGGGCCGTGGAGAACGACTACGAGCTGCGCTTCATCGAGCAGATGCCGCTCGACGCCCAGCACGGCTGGAAGCGCGACGGCATGATCACCGCCGGCGACATCCTGGAGTCCCTGCGGACGCGCTTCACGCTGACGCCCGAGCCCGACGAGGCACGCGGGTCGGCGCCCGCCGAGCGCTGGATCGTCGACGGCGGCCCGCACCGCGTGGGCGTCATAGCCTCCGTGACGCGGCCCTTCTGCCGGGCCTGCGACCGCACCCGCCTGACCGCGGACGGCCAGGTGCGCACCTGCCTGTTCGCCCGGGAGGAGACCGACCTCAGGGCCGCCCTGCGCTCGGACGCGCCGGACGAGGAGATCGCCCGGATATGGAAGCTCGCCATGTGGGGCAAGAAGGCCGGCTCCGGCCTGGACGACCCGAGCTTCCTGCAGCCGGACCGCCCGATGTCCGCGATCGGGGGCTAGGCCCCGCCCCGGCCTGATCGACCGGACAGGACCTAAGCGCCGCGCGCCTCCCACTCGGCGAGCGTCACCACGTCCTTGAGGAACCCGCGCACCCCGAGGAACTGGGACAGGTGCTCGCGGTGCTCGTCACAGGCCAGCCAGGTCTTGCGGCGCTCGGGCGTGTGCAGCTTCGGGTTGTTCCAGGCCAGCACCCACACGGCGGCCGTCCGGCAGCCCTTGGCGGAACAGATGGGCCGGGTCTCCCGCTCAGCGTCCCGCTGAGTCTCCGGCTGGGTTTCGTCGCTCACCACACGTCCAAACAAACGGCCCGAACAAAGGCGACGCCGAGCAGCCACGGGGGGAGCTGCCCGGCGTCGGTCCGTCGCTCCGACGGGGGATGCGGAGCGCCTACGCAGTATGTCACGCGCACCCCACCGTGGTGCACCGGAACGTCATGATTGATCTGAGCTTTTCTTGAGCTTGTATGCCCGCCGACCGGGGCCTCCCGGGCGGCGGCGTGTCAGCTCTGCTCGTACTGCCGTTCCTGTCCGCCTTCCGCCTGACGTTCCGCTTGTTCCCGTACGGGCGGCTGTGCCGGCTCACGGTCGCCGTCCTCCGCGTGCTCCGACGCCTCCAGCATCGGGTGCGTGGGCGTCGGCGTGACCACGAAGCTCGACGGCGCCGGGGGCGCGGTCTCCCGGCCCGCGTTCGCGATCACCACGGCGATGTACGGCAGCACCGCACCGAGCACCAACGCCACGATCGCCACATGCCGTTGCACGTTCCACAGGGACGCCGCCGCGATCACCGCGAGCGTCCGCACCGACATCGAGATCACATAGCGGCGCTGCCGGCCCCGTACGTCGTCCGCCAAGCCCTGGCGGGCGCCGGTGATCCGGAAGACCTCGTCATGACCGCGCTTCCGCATCGCGTTCCACCACCCGACGTCTGTGCCGGACACTCTCCCCGGACCGGACCTGTTTCCACGGTACGCCCGCCCTGCGCCCCGTTCGAGAGCGGGGCACCCCTTCACCAGTGCATACGCCCCCTGCGTAGCGCGTACGGCTCGCTCCGACATGCGCCGTACGGCGCAGCACCTCAAACTGTCGATGACTGCTCATGTCGATCTGTACCGATCCGTACCGAGGAGGCAGCCATGGGCTGGTTGTGGGCGATTATCGTGGGGTTCGTGCTGGGCTTGCTGGCCAAGGCGATCCTGCCGGGCAAGCAGCACAGCCCCCTGTGGCTGGCCACCATCTTCGGCATCATCGGCGGAATCGTCGGCAATGCCCTCGCCCGGGCGTTCGGCATCGAGGCCACACCCGGCATCGACTGGGGCCGGCACGCCCTGCAGGTCGTGGCGGCGGTGGTCATCGTCGGAGTCGGCGACATGCTCTACATGTCGATGCGCGGCAAGAGACAGCGGGCCTGACCGCCCGGGGCAACCCCGGGAACGGGTGAGGCGGCCCGGACGCGCTCTCCGCGCCCGGGCCGCCTCACCCTCTTCGTCTTCGCCTGAAGGGCGTCAGACGGCCGCGACCTCGATCGCCGCCAGGTTCTTCTTGCCCCGGCGCAGCACCAGCCAGCGTCCGTGCAGCAGCTCGTCGGCCGCGACCACGGCGTCCTCGGCGGTCACCTTGGCGTTGTTCACGTAGGCACCGCCCTCCTTCACCGTGCGGCGGGCCCCCGACTTGCTCGGCGCCAGACCGACCTCGACGAACAGGTCCACCACCGCGCCGAGCTCGGCGACCCGGGCGTGCGGCAGCTCGGCCAGCGCCGCCGCCAGCGTCGCCTCGTCCAGCTCCGCCAGCTCACCCTGCCCGAAGAGCGCCTTCGACGCGGCGATGACCGCGGCGCACTGCTCCGCGCCGTGCACCAGCGTCGTCAGCTCCTCCGCCAGCGCGCGCTGGGCGGCACGGGCCTGCGGCCGCTCCTCGGTGAGCTTCTCCAGCTCCTCGATCTCCTCGCGGGACTTGAAGCTGAAGATCCGCAGGAACTTGGAGACGTCCCGGTCGTCCGCGTTCAGCCAGAACTGGTAGAACGCGTACGGCGTGGTCCGCTCCGGGTCCAGCCAGACGGTGCCGGACTCGGTCTTGCCGAACTTGGTGCCGTCGGCCTTGGTGATCAGCGGCGTCGCCAGGGCGTGCACGGCGGCGTGGGGCTCGACCCGGTGGATCAGGTCGGTGCCCGCGGTGAGGTTGCCCCACTGGTCGCTGCCGCCGGTCTGCAGCGTGCAGCCGTGGCGCCGGTACAGCTCCAGGAAGTCCATGCCCTGGAGGATCTGGTAGCTGAACTCGGTGTAGCTGATGCCGGCGTCGGAGTTCAGCCGCCGCGCGACCGCCTCCTTGGTGATCATCTTGTTGACCCGGAAGTACTTGCCGACGTCCCGCAGGAAGTCGATCGCCGACAGCCCCGCCGTCCAGTCCAGGTTGTTCACCATGGTCGCGGCGTACGGCCCCTCGAAATCGAGGAACCGCTCGATCTGGGCCCGCAGGCGCTCCACCCAGCCGGCGACGACCTCGGGGGAGTTCAGCGTGCGCTCCGCGTTCGGCTTCGGGTCGCCGATCAGACCCGTCGCCCCGCCGACCAGACCCAGCGGACGGTTCCCCGCCTGCTGGATCCGGCGCATGGTGAGGATCTGCACCAGATTGCCCAGGTGCAGGCTCGGTGCCGTCGGATCGAAGCCGCAATAGAACGTGACGGGACCGTCCGCGAACGCCTTGCGCAGTGCGTCCTCGTCAGTGGAGAGGGCGATGAGCCCCCGCCACTGCAGTTCGTCGACGATGTCCGTCACGGTGACGTCTCTCCTTGAGCGAAGTGGGATCGAACAGGTGCGGTGTTCCCTGCCAGTCTATGGGGGTCACACGCCCAGACTGACCGAACTCATGTTGAAGTCCGGCACCCGCAGCGGCGGCATCGCGGCCCTGGTGAACCAGTCGCTCCACTCACGCGGCAGCGTCTTCTCGGTCCGTCCGGCCTCGGTGGCCCGCGACAGCAGGTCGACCGGCGACTCGTTGAACCGGAAGTTGTTCACCTCGCCGACGACCTCACCGTCCTCGACCAGGTACACCCCGTCCCGGGTCAGCCCGGTCAGCAGCAGCGTCGCCGGATCGACCTCGCGGATGTACCACAGGCAGGTCAGCAGCAGCCCGCGCCGCGTGGAGGACACCATCTCCTCCAGCGACCGCTCGCCCCCGCCGTCCAGCACCAGGTTGCCGATCGCCGGAGCCACCGGCAGGCGCGTGAGCCCGGCGCTGTGCCGCGTGGTCATCAGCCGCTCCAGGCGCCCCTCCCGTACCCACGAGGTCGGCTCCAGCGGCAGCCCGTTGTCGAACACCGACGAGTCGTCGCCCGACGCGTGCGCGATCACGAACGGCGCGGACTCCAGGCCCGGCTCGTGCGGGTCGCTGCGCAGCGTCAGCGGCAGCGGGGAGAGCGTCTCGCCGAGCCGCGTGCCGCCGCCCGGCTTGGAGAAGACGGTGCGCCCCTCCGCCGCGTCCCGCGCCGCCGACGACCACATCTGGTAGATCAGCAGGTCCGCCACGGCCGTCGGCGGCAGCAGCGTCTCGTACCGCCCGGCGGGCAGCTCGATCCGCCGCTCCGCCCAGCCCAGCCGCCGCGCCAGCTCCGCGTCCAGCGCCAGCGGATCCACGTCCTTGAAGTCCCGCGTCGCACGCCCCGCCCACGCCGAGCGCGTCCGGTCCGGCGACTTGGCGTTGAGCTCCAGCGTCCCCGAGGGCTGGTCGTGCCGCAGCCGCAGGCCCGTCGACGCACCCAGGTACGTGGACGTCAGCTCGTGGTACGCGAACCCGTACAGCTCGCGGCCGCCCGCGCGGGCCCGGCCGAACGCCTCGCCCAGCGCGGGCGCGAAGTCCCCGAAGACCGCCGAGGACGTCTCGGCGGGCGCGTCCGTGAAGTCCGGCGACGCCTCGGCCCCGGAGACCAGCGGCTGCGCGTCCTCGGCGGGCCCGGCCGCCCGCGCCGCCTCCTCGGCGGCCCGCACCAGCGGCTCCAGGTCCTCGGCCGTGACCGCGGACCGGGACACGACACCGGAGGCGGTGCCCTGCGCCCCGTCGACGGTGGCGATCACGGTGAGCGTCCGCCCCCGGGTGACGCCGTTCGTCGTCAGGGCGTTGCCCGCCCAGCGCAGGTTCGCGGACGACTGCTCGTCCGCGATGACGACGCACCCGTCCGCGCGGGACAGCTCCAGGGCCCGCTCGACGATCTCGTACGGCTTGCTGACGGGGCTCATCGACCGGCCTCCTGCGTGGTGTTCAAGATGTTGACGCCCCGGAACAGGGCCGACGGGCAGCCGTGCGAGACCGCCGCGATCTGGCCCGGCTGGGCCTTGCCGCAGTTGAAGGCGCCGCCCAGGACGTACGTCTGCGGGCCGCCGACCTTCTCCATCGAGCCCCAGAAGTCCGTCGTCGTCGCCTGGTACGCGACATCGCGCAGCTGACCGGCCAGCCGCCCGTTCTCGATGCGGAAGAACCGCTGCCCGGTGAACTGGAAGTTGTAGCGCTGCATGTCGATCGACCACGAGCGGTCGCCGACCACGTAGATGCCGCGCTCCACGCCCCCGATCAGGTCCTCCGTCGACAGGCCGCCCGGCTCCGGCTGGAGCGAGACGTTCGCCATCCGCTGCACCGGCACGTGCGACGGCGAGTCCGCGAAGGCGCAGCCGTTCGACCGGCCCAGCCCCGTCAGCTTCGCGATCCGCCGGTCCAGCTGGTAGCCGACGAGGACACCGTCCTTGACCAGGTCCCAGCTCTGCGCCTCGACGCCCTCGTCGTCGTACCCGATCGTCGCCAGGCCGTGCTCGGCGGTCCGGTCGCCCGTCACGTTCATGATCGGCGAGCCGTACACCAGCTTGCCGAGCTGGTCGAAGGTGGCGAAGGAGGTGCCCGCGTACGCCGCCTCGTAGCCGAGCGCCCGGTCCAGCTCGGTGGCGTGCCCGATCGACTCGTGAATGGTCAGCCACAGGTTCGACGGGTCGACGACCAGGTCGTACCTGCCCGCCTCCACGCTCGGCGCCCGCATCTTCTCCGCGAGCAGCTCCGGGATCTGCTCCAGTTCCGCGTCCCAGTCCCAGCCGGTGCCGGTCACGTACTCCCAGCCGCGCCCGGCCGGCGGCGCGAGCGTCCGCATCGAGTCGAACTCACCGGTCGTCGCGTCCACCGCCACCGCCGTGAGCTGCGGGTGCAGCCGTACGCGCTGCTGCGTGGTGACGGTCCCGGCCGTGTCCGCGTAGAACTTGTTCTCGTGGACGGTCATCAGCGACGCGTCCACGTGCGCCACCCCGTCCGCGCGCAGCAGCCGCGCGCTCCACTCCGCCAGCAGCGCGCTCTTCTCCGCGTCCGGCACGGTGAAGGGGTCGATCTCGTACGCCGAGACCCACGTGCGCTCCGCGTGCACCGGCTCGTCGGCGAGCTCGACCCTCTCGTCGGAGCCCGCCGCCGCGATGACCTTCGCCGACAGCTTCGCCATGGCCACGGCCTGCGAGGCGACCTTCGCGGCCGCGTCCATGGTCGGGTCCACGCCCGACGCGAACCCCCACGCCCCGCCGTGCACCACCCGCACCGCGTACCCGAGGTCCGTGGTGTCCGACGACCCGGCGGGCTTGGCGTCCCGCAGCCGCCACGAGGCACTGCGTACGCGCTCGAAACGGAAGTCGGCATGCTCGGCGCCGAGCGCCCGGGCCCGCGCGAGCGCCGCGTCGGCGAGGGCCCGCAGCGGCAGCGCCGTGAAGGCTTCGTCGATGGAATGAGGCACGAATGTCTCCTGTCGTATGAGACCGGTCGTCCCCGATCATGTCGCGCCGCACGGTTCCCTGCCCAGTGCTTTCCGTGATCGCGGGAGGGGCTTTCTGTAGGGACCCGACAGTGCGGCCCGTACGCCACTGTCGGAGGGCGATTCCGCGTACGCCCCGGCGGACCGATAGGTTTTCGGGGTACCGCACCATGCAAGGGAAAGGGTGATCTGTTGAGCCGCTCGGTTCTTGTCACCGGAGGAAACCGGGGCATCGGCCTCGCCATCGCCCGCGCGTTCGCCGACGCCGGCGACAAGGTCGCGATCACGTACCGGTCCGGCGATCCGGCAGAGCTCGCCGACGCAGGGTTCCTTGCGGTCAGGTGTGACATCACCGACGCCGAGCAGGTGGAGCAGGCCTACAAGGAGATCGAGGAGAAGCACGGTCCGGTGGAGGTGCTGGTGGCCAACGCCGGTGTCACCAAGGACCAGTTGCTGATGCGCATGTCGGAGGAGGACTTCACCTCCGTCATCGACACCAACCTCACCGGCACCTTCCGCGTGGTCAAGCGTGCCAACCGCGGCATGCTGCGCGCCAAGAAGGGCCGCGTCGTCCTCATCTCCTCCGTGGTCGGCCTGCTCGGCTCGGCCGGCCAGGCGAACTACGCCGCCTCCAAGGCCGCGCTCGTCGGCTTCGCGCGCTCGCTCGCCCGTGAGCTGGGATCGCGCAACATCACGTTCAACGTCGTCGCACCCGGCTTTGTCGACACCGACATGACCAAGGTGCTGACCGAGGAGCAGCGCGCGGGCATCGTCGCCCAGGTGCCGCTCGGCCGCTACGCGCAGCCCGAGGAGATCGCCGCCACGGTACGGTTCCTCGCGTCCGACGACGCCTCGTACATCACTGGAGCCGTCATCCCGGTTGACGGCGGATTGGGCATGGGTCACTGATCACATGAGCGGAATTCTCGAGGGCAAGCGGATCCTGATCACCGGTGTGCTGATGGAGTCGTCCATCGCCTTCCACACCGCCAAGGTGGCCCAGGAGCAGGGCGCCGAGGTCATCCTGACGGCCTTCCCGCGGCCCACGCTGACCGAGCGCATCGCCAAGAAGCTGCCCAAGCCCGCCAAGGTCATCGAGCTCGACGTCACCAACGACGAGCACCTGAACCGCCTCGCGGACGTGGTCGGCGAGGAGCTCGGCGGCCTCGACGGCGTCGTCCACTCCATCGGCTTCGCCCCGCAGGACGCGCTCGGCGGCAACTTCCTCAACACGCCGTTCGAGTCGGTGGCGACCGCGATGCACGTCTCCGCCTTCTCGCTGAAGTCGCTGACCATGGCCTGCCTGCCGCTGATGCAGAACGGCGGCTCCGTCGTCGGCCTCACCTTCGACGCGCAGTACGCCTGGCCGCAGTACGACTGGATGGGCCCGGCCAAGGCCGCGCTGGAGGCCACCAGCCGCTACCTCGCCCGCGACCTGGGCAAGCAGAACATCCGCTGCAACCTCATCTCGGCCGGACCGATCGGCTCGATGGCCGCCAAGTCCATCCCGGGCTTCGGCGACCTCGCGAAGGTCTGGGACGAGCGCTCCCCGCTGCAGTGGGACATGTCCGACCCGGAGCCGGCCGGCCGCGGTGTCGTCGCGCTGCTGTCGGACTTCTTCCCGAAGACGACCGGCGAGATCGTCCACGTCGACGGCGGCGTGCACATCATGGGCGCCTGAGCCCACCGCGTCACGCGCAACCGGTGACCCGAAGGGCCGCGCACCCCGCCACGGACGGGGGCGCGGCCCTTCGTGCGTGGCCTTCGTGTGTGGCCCTGTGCGCGGCCTTCGTGTGTGGCTCGGGCCGGTGCTCGAGTCGAAGAGTCGCCGCGATCACGGCACACTGGTGCAGAACGGATATTCGTGTCCGTTGATCGGGGAGGAGGTGTGGCTGTGCGTACGAAGCACCTGGCCCTGGCGGCCGTGGCGGCACTCCTGTGGGGGCCCGCCCTCAGCGCCCAGGCCTATGCCGAAAACCACGAACGGTACGTCGCCTCGTGCCGTACCGCGGTCGAGGGCTCCCGCGTCACCGCGCACTGTCACAACCCCTACCCCCACACGGATCGGGTCCGGCTGCACGTCGAGTGCGACCGTTGGTGGGACATCGACTCCGACAGTGCCGCCGTCGAGGTGGGCCCCACCGCCTACGCCGAGCTGACCGAGCGGTGCTGGAAAGAGGTACGCGCCGCCTGGATCACTCACGAGCCGGTACGCGGCTGAGCCCGGCCCTACGGTGCTTCCCCCGCCGCGCTGGATCCGCGCAGGCACATGAAGGGGTAGCCGGCCGCCTCCGAGGCCGCCCGCTCCGCGTCGCCCGCGCGGATGGCCTCCACCAGCCGCGCGTGGTCCATGTGGTACTCCGGGCGCAGCTCCTGCCCCACGTCGTCGCGCAGCCAGTCGCGTACGAGATGGCCGAGGTCGGCGTAGAGCTCCGTCATGACGTCGTTGTGCGAGGCCGCCACCACGGCCAGGTGGAACGTCGAGTCCGCCGCCACGAACCGCTCCGCGTCGCCCGCCTCCCAGGCCTCCTCACGCCGCGCGAGCAGGGCGTCCAGTTGCTTCATGTCCCGGTCGGTGCGGCGCTCGGCGGCCAGGCGCGCGGCCGCCGACTCCAGCGTGGAGCGGAGCTCGGCGATGTGCCGCGGGTCGGCGCCGGAGAAGCGGCGGTGCATCACCCCGGCCAGTTCGCTGGTCGCGATGACGTACGTGCCCGAGCCCTGGCGGATGTCCAACAGGCCGTTGTGCGCCAGCGCGCGGACCGCCTCACGGATCGTGTTGCGGGCCACTCCCAGCTGCTGGACCAGCTCCGGCTCGGTGGGGATACGCGAACCGACCGGCCACTCGCCCGAGGTGATCTGGTTGCGGAGCTCGGCGATCACCTGATCGGTGAGCCCGGACCGGCGGGGAGTGTTGAGCGCCATGGGTGCTCCTCGGCGTGGTGGCGGAAAGTGGCTGACGAGGATTGGACAGCCAATCATCCCATGATTCTATGATGCTTCCATGTCCGACGAGCCGCTGACCCAGACCACGACGACGAAGCCGACCCCGACCACGACCGCCACCTCCTCGCCGGTACCCCGGCAAGCCGGCGCTATGGGCTCGGCCTCAGCACCCGAGGGCGGCCAGGAGGCGACCGTGCCCGGGCGGAAGGCCGCCGTCTGGCTGCCCCGGCTCCTCATCCTCGGACTCGTCCTCGCCGCGCTGAACCTCCGCCCCGCCATCACCAGCCTCGGCGCCCTCCTCGAAGAGGTGCGCGACGGGCTGCACATGAGCGGCAGCGTGGCCGGCGTGCTCACCTCCGTACCACCGCTGTGCTTCGCCGTCTTCGGCATCACCGCGCCCCGGCTCGCCCGCCGCTTCGGGCCGGCGGCGGTCGTGTTCGCCGGCATGGCCGCCATCGCGCTCGGCCTGGCCGTCCGGCCCTTCACCGGCGGTACGGCGGCCTTCCTCGCCGCCAGCGCCCTCGCGCTGATGGGCATCGCCCTCAGCAACGTCCTGATGCCGGTGATCGTCAAGCGCTACTTCCCCGACCGGGTCGGCAGCATGACCGGCCTGTACTCGATGGCCCTGGCCCTCGGCACCTCCCTCGCGGCCGCCGCGACCGTCCCCATGACGGACGCGCTGGGCGGCAGCTGGCGCACGGGCCTGGGGGTGTGGGCGGCCCTCGCCGCCCTCGCGGCCCTGGCGTGGCTGCCGCTCGTACGCGACCGGGGGCGGAGCGCCGCGACGGCGGAGGGCGCGGGGGAGCGCCAGGCGGAAGGCACGGCGGGTGGCACGGCGGAGCGTGGTGCCGCGGCGGGCGGTTCCGCCGGAGCGCCCACCGTGCGGATCACCCGGAGCCGGACCGCCTGGGCGCTCGGCGTCTTCTTCGGGCTCCAGGCCACCGGCGCGTACATCACCATGGGCTGGATGCCGCAGATCTTCCGCGACGCCGGTGTCTCCGCCGGTACCGCGGGCGTCCTGCTCGCCGTGACGATGGTGATGGGCGTGCCGCTCGCCTTCGTCATCCCCCGGCTGGCTGGCCGGATGAAGAACCAGGGCCCCATCGTGGTCGCCCTCTGCCTGTGCGGGCTGGGCGGATACGCGGGCCTCTTCTTCGCCCCGGCCGGCGGGGCGTGGCTCTGGGCGGTCCTGCTGGGCGTCTCGAACTGCTCCTTCCCGCTCGCCCTCACCATGATCGGCATGCGCTCGCGCACCGGTGGCGGTGTCGTGCGGCTCTCCGCCTTCGCCCAGAGCGTCGGCTACCTCATCTCCATCCCGGGCCCGACGCTGGTCGGCGCGCTCTACCAGCACAGCGGCGGCTGGGACGTGCCGCTGGCCCTCATGGCCGGGCTGATGGTGCCGCAGATGGCAGTCGGCATCCTGGCCGGACGGGACCGCACGATCGAGGACGAAATCTGAGGTGCGAGACTGGGCGGCATGGAACCTGTGCTTGACCCGAACCCCCAGAACGGTCAGAAGAAGCTGCTCGGTGTGCTCGGCGCGATGCTGCTGATCGGCTTGATCATCGGCATCGTCGCATCGATCGCCTCGCCCTGACACTGGGGCTAGCCCCCGGTCCCCTAGGGGGCCGGGCTCAGGGTGAAGTGGGTGGATCACCGGATGGGCCGGGGCCTGCGTGATCCGTAACGTCTGAGGTACGTCGAGACGCCGGGCCCCGCGGCCCTGCGTACTCGCGGACCACGACCACGGATTCCGGAGCACGGGTTCCGGACCACGCACCCACGGAGGCGGCCATGTCGGCTCGTACGCACCCCCGGCCCCACGCCACCGGCGGCGTCACCGGAAGCGTCGGCACCCGGCTGACCTGGTGGGCCCTCACCCTTCCGGTGCTGGCCTTCGCCGCCCTGCTGGTGCTGATCACCGGGGGCCGTGAGGCGCATGCGGCGGGTGGGGACCCAGCGGTGGGACGCATACTCGAACACATCCAACAGACGCTCTCCCTCTGAGGGGAGAGCCGGTCAACACCCTGCGCCCCGTGGCGGCTTTCATGCGAAGCTGGGGCCATGAGCGTCGATACACCCCGCAGGATCGTGCTACTCCGGCATGCGAAGGCCGACTGGCCCCAGGTGTCCGACCACGAGCGGCCGCTGGCCGACCGAGGCCGCAAGGACGCACCCGTGGCCGGCCGTCGGCTCGCCGAGACGGGCATCACCTTCGATCTGGCCCTGTGCTCGACTGCGGTCAGGACCCGCGAGACGTGGAAGCTCGTGGTGTCGGAGCTGCCCCACCGCCCCAAGACCGTGTACGAGGAGCGGCTCTACGAAGCCTCGCTCGGCGAACTCATCGCGCTGCTCAACGAGACCTCCGACGAAGTGGACAACGTCCTCGTCATCGGCCACAACCCGGGCATGCACGCCCTCGCCGATGCCCTGGCCGGGACCGCGGAGGGGGACACGCTGGCCCGGATGAGCCGGGGCGGCTTCCCGACCGCCGCGTTCGCGGTCGTGGAGTTCGCCGGCTCCTGGAAGTCGGTGGAACACGGCGTCGGCACGCTCACCGGCTACTGGGCGCCGCACGAGTAACCCGGCCCTTCGCCACCTGGGCCTTCGCACCCCGGCCCTTCCACCCGTACGAACGACAAAGGGCCCGGACACCCGCTCGGTGTCCGGGCCCCCTCGGTCACGCGATCGCGCACCCCCTAGGCCATGCCGCCGTCCGCGGCCTCGACCTCTTCGCGCGTGATCCCCAGCAGGTAGAGGACCGTGTCGAGGAAGGGCACGTTGACGGCGGTGTGCGCGGCGCGGCGTACGACCGGCTTGGCGTTGAAGGCCACGCCCAGCCCCGCCGCGTTGAGCATGTCCAGGTCGTTGGCGCCGTCGCCGATCGCGACGGTCTGGGCCAGCGGCACGCCCGCCTCGGCGGCGAACCGGCGCAGCAGCCGCGCCTTGCCCGCCCGGTCGACGATCTCGCCGGTCACGCGGCCGGTCAGCTTGCCATCGACTATCTCCAGCGTGTTGGCGGAGGCGAAGTCGAGCCCGAGCCGGGCCTGCAGGTCGTCCGTGACCTGGGTGAAGCCGCCCGACACCACCCCCACCTGGTAGCCGAGCCGCTTGAGGGTACGGATCAGGGTGCGCGCGCCCGGCGTCAGCCGGACCTCCGCCCGCACCTTGTCCACGACCGACTCGTCCAGCCCGGCGAGCAGCGCCACGCGCGCGTGCAGCGACTGCTCGAAGTCCAGCTCACCGCGCATGGCCGCGGCGGTGACCTCGGCGACCTCGTCCTCGCAGCCGGCGTGCGCCGCGAAGAGCTCGATCACCTCGTCCTGGATGAGCGTGGAGTCGACGTCCATCACGACCAGCCGCTGGGCGCGGCGGTGCAGCCCCGCCGACACGACGGCCACGTCCACGCCGATCTCGGCGGCCTCGGTGGCGAGGGCGGTGCGCAACGGCTCCGTCTCCGTACCGGACACGGCGAACTCCACCGCCGTCACCGGATATTTCGCCAGCCGGAAGATGCGGTCGATGTTCCCGCCGGTCCCGGTGATCGTGGCCGCTATGGCCGCCGTGTTCTCGGCGGTCAGCGGGTGTCCCAGCACGGTGACGTGCGAGCGGCCGACGCCGCGCGGCCGGTTGTCGCCCGTACCCGAGATGATCTCCGCCTGGAGCTTCAGCGACTCCGCCCAGCTGTGGACGGTGGCCCGCAGCTCACCCTCCGTGCTCACCGTGGGCTCGGTGACGAGCGCACACAGGACGATGCGGCCCCGGGTCACGACCTGCTCGATGTCGACCACGTCGACGGAGAAGGCGGCGAGGGTGTCGAACAGCCCGGCGGTGATCCCGGGCCGGTCCTTCCCGAAGATCTTGACGAGAAGGGTGGGTACGTCGGAGGTCTGCGATGCGCTCATGGTCCCTCCACCGTATCCGGCCCACGCGGCCCGGGCTTCCCCTGTCCCGAGTGCCGGACAGCCGTGCGAGCCCCGCCGGGCCGGCCCCCGCCCTCCGGCCACCCGCGCGTGGTGCCGGTCCTGCGGATTCCGTAGCCGGCCCGGTATGCGTGGCGTCCCGGCGCCACCGATTCCGTACTGTGCGAACGACTCCCACGGAGATCCGAGTTGCCCTGTTCGATCCTGATCCGTACGCAGTCGGGGGTGCCATCGCGCAGGCCTGCGCGGCCTCTTCACACCGCCCGACTTTCGAATACGGGACCGGGCCTGAAATAGTTCCCACGATGTTCGCATCCCTAGACTCCCCGCGACGGGGGTCACTCGGGGGACAACTAGTGGGGCATGGAGTGCCGGAACTCGTACTGGAATTGAACGGAAGGACCTGGACGCTCGATGCGTCCAGGTCGTACAGCCTTGGTCGGGATCCGCAGGGCGACCTGGTGATCGACGACGCAAGGGTCTCGTGGCGGCATGCCACGATCAGGTGGGACGGCCGCAGTTGGCTCATCGAGGACCACGGCTCCACCAACGGCACCTATGCGCAGGGCCAGCGGATCCAGCAGATGGAGCTCGGCCCCGGGTCGGCCGTCCACCTCGGTAACGCCACCGACGGCCCGCGGCTGAATCTCACGGGTGCCGCCGCGTACAACGCACAGGGCGCGGCCCCGCAGATGCCCCAGGCCTCCCCAGGGCCCCAGCACCCGCAGCAGCCCCACCAGGCTCAGCAGCAGGGCTGGTCCCAGCAGCAGCATCAGGCGCCTGCCGCCGCCCCTCAGCAGCAGGGCTGGCAGCAGCCTCAGCATCCGCAGCAGGTGCAGCAGCCCCACGTACCGCACCAGCAGCAGCACGGCTCGCACGGCGGCGGCGCGGCAGCCCCGGCCGGCCCCGCCCAGCAGCAGTACGCCCCGAAGGTCCCGGCCCAGGGCGGCGGCGCGGCGGGGGCCCCGCCGGCCTACGGCGGTGACCGGAGCCCGACCACCTTCCACCAGGTGGCCCTCGGCCGCGTGATGCGCATCGGTCGTGCGCTCGAGAACGACCTGGTCGTCTCAGACCTCCAGGTCTCGCGCCACCACGCCGAGTTCCACGCGACCCCCGACGGCCGCTTCGAGATCCGCGACCTCGGCTCGCACAACGGCACGTACGTCAACGGCCAGCCGCTGCCCAAGTCGGGCTCGGCGCTCATCGGCCCGAACGACACCGTCGGTGTCGGTCACTCGACGTTCCGGCTCGTCGGCGACCGCCTCGAGGAGTTCGTCGACACCGGTGAGATCTCCTTCTCCGCACGCCACCTCACCGTCACGGTCGACGGCGGCAAGCAGATCCTGAAGGACGTCTCCTTCGGCGTCCCGGAGAAGTCGCTCATCGCGGTGATCGGCCCCTCCGGCTCCGGCAAGTCCACGCTGCTCAAGGCGCTCACCGGTTACCGCCCCGCCAACCAGGGCGACGTCCTCTACGACAACCGGAACCTGTACAAGCAGTTCGCCGAGCTGCGTCAGCGCATCGGTCTGGTCCCGCAGGACGACATCCTGCACAAGGAGCTGACCGTCCGGACCGCGCTGAAGTACGCCGCGAAGCTCCGCTTCCCCGCCGACACCACCGAGCAGGAGCGCGAGGCGCGGATCGACGAGGTCCTGCGCGAGCTGAAGCTCGACATCCACAAGACCAAGAAGATCACCGCCCTCTCCGGCGGCCAGCGCAAGCGCGTCTCCGTCGCCCTGGAGCTGCTGACCAAGCCGTCGCTCATCTTCCTGGACGAGCCGACCTCCGGTCTCGACCCGGGCATGGACCGCGACGTCATGCAGCTGCTGCGCGGCCTGGCCGACGACGGCCGCACGGTCCTCGTCGTCACGCACTCCGTCGCCGAGCTCGCGCTCTGCGACAAGCTGCTGGTCATGGCGCCCGGCGGCTCGGTGGCGTACTTCGGCCCGCCGGAGGAGGCGCTCAACTTCTTCGGCTACGAGACCTGGGCCGACGTCTTCTCCGCCTTCGAGAACTACCGCGACTACGACTGGGCGGGCCGCTGGAAGGGCTCGCAGCACTACCAGATGTACGCCGCGGACCTCGACGCCGTCGCCCCGCAGTCCGTCCAGATGCCGCCGGCCCAGGCGATGCGCCCGCCCAAGCCGCAGGGCTGGGGCGCGCAGCTGTGGACCCTGATCCGCCGCTACCTGTCCGTCATCGCGTCGGACAAGGGCTTCATGGCGCTGATGGTGATCCTGCCGGCCGTCCTCGGCGTGGTCTCCACGCTGATCAGCTCGAACTACGGGCTCCGGCCCAGCCCACGCGGCCCGAACGGCAGCGCGGCCACGATCCTGCTGATCCTCGCGGTGGGCGCCTGCTTCGCCGGTGCGGCCAACTCCGTACGAGAACTGATCAAGGAACGGGTCATCTACGAACGGGAACGGGCCACAGGCCTGTCACGTTCGGCGTACCTGATGTCGAAGGTGATCGTCCTCGGTCTGATCACCATCCTGCAGGGTGCGATCATCGGCGGCATCGGCTTCGGCATGCGTGAGGTGCCGGACGAGGGCCTGATCTTCGGCTCGTCCCTCGTACGCCTGGAACTGAGCCTGCCGATCATGGCGCTCGGCTTCACCTCGATGATGTTCGGCCTGATCATCTCCTCGCTGGTGAAGACCGCCGAGAAGACCATGCCGCTGCTGGTGATGTTCGCGATCATCCAGGTCGTCTTCACCGGCTGCCTGTTCACCCTGCACGGCCAGGTCGGCGTCAACGAGTTCTCGTACCTCATGCCGTCCCGCTGGGCCGTGGCCGCCGCCGGCACGACCGCCCAGCTGAACGTCCTCTTCCCCAACCAGGACGACCCGACCGACACCGACCCGCTGTGGGACCACGAGATCGGTATGTGGATGGTCGACATGGGCGCGCTCCTCGCCCTCGGCGCCCTCTGCGGCGTGATCGTGGCGCGCCTGCTGCGCCGCCACGAGCCGGAGGTCATGCGCAAGTAACCCGCAGACGCAGACGCAGACGCAGACGCCGGAGGGCGGCACCCCGCACGGGGTGCCGCCCTCCGGCGCATGAGTACACCGCTTCAGCGGCCTCAGTAGGCGCTGTTGACGTTGTCCATGGAGCCGTAGCGGTCGGCCGCGTAGTTGCAGGCGGCGACGATGTTGGCGACCGGGTCCCACTGGCTCTTCTTGGTGCCCGGGATGTGGTACGCGTCGAAGGTCGGCTTGATGACCTGGAGCAGACCGATCGACGGGACGCCGTTGATGGCGTTGATGTCCCAGTTGTTGATCGCGTTCGGGTTACCGCTGGACTCCCGCATGATGTTGCGGTGGATGCCCTCGTAGGTGCCCGGGATGTTGTGCTTCTTCATGATGTCGAGCGCCTCGCGGATCCAGCCGTCGAGGTTGTTCGCGTACACCGGCTTGCGGGCGGCGGCGCGGCTGGCGGCGGCCTTCGCGGCGGCACGCTTCTTCGCGGCGGCCTCGGCCTGGGCCTTCGCCTTGGCGGCGGCGGCGGCCTTGGCCTTGGCGGCGGCAGCGGCCTGGGCCTTCGCGGCGGCGGCATCGGCCTTCGCCTTGAGCTCGATCGTGGTCAGCTGGTCGTTGATGCCCAGCTGGAGGGTGCCGGCGGCCTGCTTGCCACCCCACGCGACCGGAGCGACGGCGGCAACGGCCTGCGGCTCGACGGTCTTCGCGGGGGAAGCGTTGCTCGGAACGGCGCTGAACGCCACGGCGACGGCGCCGATGGCGGCCACGCCGGCGAGGGAAAGCTTCTTGTGGTTCTTCTTGAGACGGCTGAAGCCGGGGGTCCTGGACGCGGACATGCAGTCGTACCTCTTCGAATCGCGGGACGTCGCCTGGCCGGGTGGCGCTGCGCCTGCTCGGCGGGCAACGGCTGCAATTCTTAGCTGGCGCAAAAACCCCTGGCAAAGGTGTGACGTACGATCCGAGGTAGTGGATCAGGAGGTGGCGCCAAGCGGCACAAATCGCCCACGCCACCCCCTCAACCAGGGCTGATCCGGTCCTTACATCACCACTACGCCGCTTCGTAAGTGACCTGCGTCCTATGCGCGGGCTCACATCGGCCGTGTAACAGCCTCACCATCTGTTGCACGAGCAATGCACTCAGTGAGTGCCCGGTAGCGCCTCGGGCAACAGCAGATGTACGTCCCCGAACTCGTGCCACAGATACCGGCCCCGCAGCGCTTGGGCATAGGCGCGCTCGAGCGCCTCCCGCCCCGCGACCGCCTCCAGCATCAGCAGGTGCGAGGCCCGCGGCTCGTGCAACCCGGTCAGCAGCCCCTCCACCACCCGCACCCCGCGCCCCGGCGTCACCACCAGGTCCGTCCACCCCGCCGCCGCCCCTACGACCCCGTCCGCGCCCACCGCCGACTCCAGTGCCCGCACCGCCGTCGTCCCCACGGCCACCACCCGGCCCCCGGCCGCCCGGGCCGCGTTCACCAGCCACGCCGTGGCCGCCGGCACCGCGAAGCGCTCCGGGTACGGCGGCTCGTGCGCCTCCGCCGACGCCACGCCCGTATGCAGCGTCACCGGCGCGAACTGCACCCCCCGGCTCACCAGCTCCGCGACCATCCCCGCCGTGAAGGGCCGCGCCGCGCTCGGCATCTCCGCCGAGCCGGCCCCGTCCGGCGAGGGCCGCGCGAAGACCGTCTGGTACGCGGCGAGCGGCTGGTCCCGCTCGGTGTACCCGTACCGGATGGGCCGCCCGTACCGCGACAGCAGCTCCGGCACGCCGACCGTCACCGACGACACCGACGCCCACCACAGCCGCGACCCACCGGCCACCAGCGGCTCCTCCAGTACGAGCCGGGCGCCGCCCGGCAGCCGTACGACCCCGCCGACCGGACCCCCGGCGCGCGGCCGGGTGCTGCCCCGCCCGTCCGGCGCGCGCACTTCCACGGCCCAGCGCCCGTCGTCCCCGTACGTCGAGAAGTGCACGACCACGGCCTCCGCGCCGATCCGCCCGCTGACGGCGGCCGCGAGCGTCGGCGACGTGTTCACCACCAGCACGTCCCCGGCCCGCAGCAGCCCCGGCAGCTCCCGGAAGGCCCGGTGCGACACCGCAAGACCCTGCGACACGAGCAGCCGCACGTCGTCCCGGCCGCTCCCGCGCTGCTCGGCGGGCACCCGCGCGGACAGCTCCTCCGGCACCCGCAGCGCGTCCAGCCCGTGCACCGGCGCCGTCACGCCCCCACCCCCAGCAGGGCGGACGCCGCGTAACGCCCGCTCGCCGGCCGCTCCGCCAGCAGCCGCAGAAAGGCCGGCGCCACCGACTCCGGACGGGGACGGTCCGAGTCGTCGTCGACGGGGACGGCCGCCTGGTACAGGTCCGTCCGCATGTCACCCGGATCCACCGCCCACACCCGCAGCCCCGGCTCCTCGACGGCCAGCACCGCCGCCAGCAGGTCCAGCGCCGCCTTCGACGCCCCGTACCCGCCCCACGTCTCGTACGCCTCCATGGCCGCGTCCGAGCTGACCGCGATCACCGCCCCGCCCTCCGCGCCCGCCCGCAGCAGCGGCAGCGCCTCCTGTACGAGGCCGAGGGCGGCGACCACATTGGTCTCCAGCGCCGCCCGCAGCCCCGCGAGCGGCAACGCGTCCAGCCGGACGAGCGGCTCGGCGCCCAGCGCGCTGGCGTTGCTCACCAGCAGGTCCAGCCCGCCCAGTTCCCGCGCCGCCGCCACCAGCGCCGCCCGGTGCGCCGCGTCCGTCACGTCCCCGGGCAGCGTCACCACCCGCGTCCCGTACGCCCTCGCCACCCGCGCGCTCTCCTCCAGTACGGGGGCAGTCCTGGCGTCCAGCACCAGGTCCCAGCCCTCCCGGGCGAGCTCCCCGGCGAGCGCGCGCCCGAGTCCCTTGGACGCCCCCGTGATGATCGCGACAGCCATGACACCCATCCCCTTCGCTTGCGTCGGGTCCGTCTCGGTGCCCCCAGCCTCGAACGCGCACGCCGCCCGCCGCCTCGTCCCAAGGACTCGACCGGACCGGGACTTCGGCCTAGGCCCGCGGACCCAGCAGGCCGCCGTCCCCGGTCGGATACGGACTGTCACACCCCACCGGTAACGTGAACACATGACCGATCGACGAGAGCGACCGCCCCGCTCCGGCCTCGCCGCCGTCAGCACCGCCCTGCTGGCGATGAGCAGGCACCTCGAGGTGCGCGACGTCCTCAAGACGATCGTCTCCTCGGCCCGCGAGCTGCTGGACGCCGAGTACGCCGCGCTGGGCGTGCCCGACGACCACGGCGGCTTCGCCCAGTTCGTGGTGGACGGCGTCAGCGAGGAGCAGTGGAAGGCGATCGGCCCGCTGCCCCGCCAGCACGGCATCCTCGCCGCGATGCTCCACGAGGCGAAGCCCGAGCGCCTCGCGGACGTCCGCAAGGACCCCCGCTTCGAGGGCTGGCCCGACGCCCACCCCGACCTCGCCGACTTCCTGGGGCTGCCGATCCGGGACGGCGACGAGACGATCGGCGCGCTGTTCCTCGCCAACAAGCGCTGCGCCCGACCCGCCGGCGCCGAGCAGCGCTGCGGCTTCACCGAGGAGGACGAGGAACTGCTCGGCATCCTCGCCCAGCACGCCGCGATCGCCCTCACCAACGCCCGGCTGTACGAGCGCAGCCGCGAGCTCACCATCGCCGAGGAGCGCTCCCGCCTCGCCCACGAGCTGCACGACGCCGTCAGCCAGAAGCTCTTCTCCCTGCGGCTGACGGCCCAGGCCGCGGCCGCCCTCGTCGACCGGGACCCGGCCCGCGCCAAGGGCGAGCTCCAGCAGGTCGCCGCGCTCGCCGCCGAAGCCGCGGACGAGCTGCGCGCCGCGGTCGTCGAGCTGCGGCCGGCCGCGCTCGACGAGGACGGCCTCGTCCACACCCTGCGCACGCAGATCCAGGTCCTCGACCGCGCCCACAGCGCGCACGTCACCTTCGACGCCCGGGGGATACGCGCCCTGCCGGCCGCCCAGGAGGAGGCCGTCCTCCGCGTCGCCCAGGAGGCCCTGCACAACGCCCTGCGCCACTCCGGCGCGGAGCTGGTGTCCGTCTCCCTCCGCCGGCACGGCCAGGGCGCTCTCCTCAGCGTCGCCGACAACGGCAAGGGTTTCGAACCGCGCACGGTCCGCAGGGCGGGCCGTCACCTCGGCCTGGTCTCCATGCGGGACCGGGCGAGCGGCGTGGGCGGAAAGCTCACGGTCCAGTCGGAGCCCGGCAAGGGCACCACGATCGAGATGGAGGTCCCCGGTGGCTGACGCCGCGCACAAGGCGAAGACCGGCATCCGCGTCCTGCTGGTCGACGACCACCAGGTGGTCCGCCGCGGACTGCGCACCTTCCTGGAGGTCCAGGACGACATCGAGGTCGTGGGGGAGGCGGCGGACGGCGCCGAGGGCGTGGCCCGCGCGGAGGAGCTCCGCCCGGACGTCGTGCTCATGGACGTCAAGATGCCGGGCATGGACGGCATCGAGGCCCTGCGCAAGCTGCGCGAGCAGGCCAACCCGGCGAAGGTGCTGATCGTCACCAGCTTCACCGAGCAGCGCACCGTCGTGCCCGCCCTGCGCGCGGGCGCCTCCGGGTACGTGTACAAGGACGTGGACCCGGACGCCCTGGCCGGTGCCATCCGTTCCGTCCACGCGGGCCATGTCCTCCTCCAGCAGGAGGTGGCCGGAGCGCTCCTCAGTCAGGACGAGGGCAACGGCGGCACGGGCCGCGGCGGCACCCTCACCGAACGGGAGCGCGAGGTCCTCGGGCTGATCGCCGACGGCCGCTCGAACCGCGAGATCGCCCGCGCGCTGGTCCTCTCCGAGAAGACGGTCAAGACCCACGTCTCGAACATCCTCATGAAGCTGGACCTCGCGGACCGCACCCAGGCGGCGCTGTGGGCGGTGCGCCACGGCCTGGCGGGCTAGTCAACCGGCAGCCCCATATAAGTCAGAGATTCATACCGTCGTGTGTATGTCACCCACTCGGCGCAACCTGGGGGGCGTGCGGCCGTTCTCCAGGGCGTGCTGCGGTGATCTCCGCAGCGATGTCCAACGGAGGATTCCAGAAGTGAAGAACCTGAAGAAGGCCGCCACCGTGACCCTGCTCGCCGGCGGGCTGGTCGCCGCCGCCGCGGGCGCCGCGTCCGCCACCGGCGCGCACGCGGACGGTGCCGCCATCGGTTCCCCGGGCGTCGGCTCCGGCAACCTGATCCAGGCCCCGGTCCACGTCCCGGTGAACGTCAACGGCAACAGCGTCAACGTCATCGGTGCGCTGAACCCGGCCTTCGGCAACACGTCCGTCAACCACTGACGCTGACGCCGGCCCCACGCCACGGCCCCCAGCCCCCACCTGGGGGCCGTCGCCATGCCCGGCCCGACCCCGGTTCCTCGGGGCGGAACTCCGCACCACAGGGGCCCTCACCCCCGCCCGCGCTCCCGTTCCTCCACATACGCGTTGAACGCCGCCACCTGCGCCCGCCGCGCCACCCGCTCCACCGGCCGCAGCGCCGCCGTCCGCGCCGCCATCTCCGACGCGCTCACCGCCCCGCCGTGCCCGTTGCCGTACGCCAGCGAGACCAGGAACGCCACCCGCTGCGCCAGCTCCAGCACCCGCACCGCCCGCGGCGGATACCCCGGCGCCAGCACCTCGCGCCCCACCTCCGCCCGCGCCCGGTACGCGTCCAGCGCCGCCTCCGCCACCGGGCCCGACGCCGCCACATCCAGCCGCGTCAGCACCACCGTCGCCTCCCGCAGCGCCTCGGCCAGCTCCCGCTCGGCCTCCCCGAGCGACGGCACGTCCGCCGGCGGAGCCTCCCGCACCGGCAGGCAGTGCCACACCACCTCGACGTGCACGTCCCCGGCCGGCCCCGCCTCGCACACCTCGGGTACGAGCCCGAAGCCGGCCCCGTACCCGACCACCGCCTCCTCCGCCTCCAGCGCCCGCGCGTTGAACTCCGGCGGCCCGCTCAGCCCCAGCGGATGCCCCGGCGCCGGCAGCGCCACCCGCCACCCGGTCACCCCGAGCGCCCGCAGCCGCCCCAGCGCCAGTGTCAGCCCGACCGGCCCCGCCTCGCCCGGCAGCCCCTCCACGCGGTGCACCGCGTCGTCCCCGACAATCGCGAGCACGGCCTCGTCGGGCGAGACCAACCCGGCCAGCAGGGCGTTCCCCCATGCGGCCAACCGTCCTGAACGTGGTTCCGAAAGCATGCCCCCACCCTAGGCACTGGCCCGGGCACCCCCCGGGCCACCGCCCCGAACCGCCCCTAACGACCGCCCCGCCGCACCGGTGGCGTAGGTTTTCCCCTGGGAGCCGCGCCCACAGGCGCGAGCGACCACAAGACCCGACAGACCGCATAGGGGAGACAACGCGCTCATGAGCGATGTACTGGAGCTGGTGGACGTATCCGTGGTCCGCGACGGACGTGCTCTGGTGGACGACGTCTCCTGGTCGGTCAAGGAGGGCGAGCGCTGGGTGATCCTCGGCCCCAACGGCGCCGGCAAGACCACCCTCCTCAACGTCGCCTCCACCTACCTCTTCCCGAGCGCCGGCACCGCCACCGTCCTCGGCGAGCGGCTCGGCAAGGTCGACGTCTTCGACCTGCGCCCCCGCATCGGCATGGCCGGCATCGCCATGGCCGACAAGCTGCCCAAGCGCCAGACCGTCCTGCAGACCGTCCTCACCGCCGCGTACGGCATGACGGCCACCTGGCGCGAGGACTACGACGCCGTCGACGAGCAGCGCGCCCGCGCCTTCCTCGACCGCCTCGGCATGACCGAGTTCCTGGACCGCAGGTTCGGCACCCTCTCCGAGGGCGAGCGCAAGCGCACCCTGATCGCCCGCGCCATGATGACCGACCCCGAGCTGCTGCTCCTCGACGAGCCGGCCGCCGGCCTGGACCTCGGCGGCCGCGAGGACCTGGTCCGCCGCCTGGGCCGCCTGGCCCGCGACCCGTACGCGCCCTCCATGATCATGGTCACGCACCACGTCGAGGAGATCCCGCCGGGCTTCACCCACGTCCTGATGATCCGTCAGGGCAAGGTCCTCGCCGCCGGCCCCGTGGAGACGGAGCTCACCTCCCGCAACCTCTCCCACTGCTTCGGCCTCCCCCTGGTCGTCGAGCACGTCGGCGAGCGCTACACGGCCCAGGGACTGCCCCTCTCCTAGGTCCCAACCCCCCACCCACCGCGCCCTGTCGGCGAACCGGGCTCCGGTCCTACCATGACGATGTGGACATCGACGCATGGGTCTGGTGGCTGATCGGCGCGGTGGGACTCGGCATCCCACTCGTCCTGACCGCGATGCCGGAATTGGGAATGCTGTCCGTCGGCGCGATCGCCGGAGCCCTCACCGCGGCCCTCGGCCTGGGCGTGGTGGCCCAGGTCGTGGTGTTCGCCGCGGTCTCCGTCGCCCTCATCGCGGTGGTACGCCCCATCGCCGCACGCCACCGCGACGGCCGGCCCCAACACGCCACGAACGTCGACGCGCTGAGAGGCCGCCAGGCGGTCGTACTGGAACGGGTCGACGGCAGCGGCGGCCGGATCAAGCTCGCCGGCGAGGTCTGGTCCGCCCGCTCCCTCGACGCCGACCAGGCCTTCGAACCGGGGCAGCAGGTGGACGTGGTCGAGATCGACGGAGCGACCGCCGTGGTCATGTGAGGGAACGTCAGCGAGGCACACGGGCGCACGGAACGTGCCACATCGACATGTGACGGAACCCGGTCAACCCCACAGAACGGCGCACGCCACCCCCCGCCGTCTGGGAAACTCGATCACCGAAAGCAACCGCGGCAGCGAAGGACACGGGGAACACGATGCCATCAGTCATTATCGTCCTGGTCATCCTGGTGGTGCTCGTCTTCATCGCCCTGATCAAGACGATCCAGGTCATCCCGCAGGCCAGCGCCGCCATCGTGGAGCGCTTCGGCCGCTACACGCGCACGCTCAACGCGGGCCTCAACATCGTCGTCCCGTTCATCGACTCGATCCGCAACCGGATCGACCTGCGCGAACAGGTCGTCCCCTTCCCGCCCCAGCCGGTGATCACCCAGGACAACCTGGTCGTCAACATCGACACCGTCATCTACTACCAGGTGACGGACGCCCGCGCCGCCACCTACGAAGTCGCCAGCTACATCCAGGCCATCGAGCAGCTCACCGTCACCACCCTCCGCAACATCATCGGCGGCATGGACCTGGAGCGGACCCTCACCTCCCGCGAGGAGATCAACGCGGCCCTGCGCGGCGTCCTCGACGAGGCCACCGGCAAGTGGGGCATCCGCGTCAACCGCGTCGAGCTCAAGGCCATCGAGCCCCCGACCTCCATCCAGGACTCGATGGAGAAGCAGATGCGCGCCGACCGCGACAAGCGCGCCGCCATCCTCACCGCCGAGGGCATCCGCCAGTCACAGATCCTCACCGCCGAGGGTGAGAAGCAGTCCGCCATCCTCCGCGCCGAAGGCGAGGCCAAGGCAGCCGCCCTGCGCGCCGAGGGCGAGGCCCAGGCCGTCCGCACGGTCTTCGAAGCCATCCACGCCGGCGACCCGGACCAGAAGCTGCTCTCCTACCAGTACCTCCAGATGCTCCCGAAGATCGCCGAAGGCGACGCCAACAAGCTCTGGATCGTCCCCAGCGAGATCGGCGACGCCCTCAAGGGCCTCTCCGGTGCCTTTGGCAACATGGGCAACGGCACCCCCGGCTTCAACACCGGCGGCGCCGCCAAGCAGCCGCCGCAACAGCGCCGCGAAGAGCCCCCGGTCGACTGACGCGCCCGCCCTTCGTGCATGATCAGTGCACCAAGCACCGATCCCGCACGAAGGGCGGCGACGCACCGTGGCGATCTGGGAGATGCTCGCCGTCTTCGCCGCCGGCATCGGCGCGGGCACCATCAACACCATCGTCGGCTCGGGAACGCTCATCACCTTCCCGGTGCTGATCGCCACCGGCCTCCCGCCCGTCACGGCCACCGTCTCCAACGCCCTCGGCCTCATCCCCGGCTCCATCAGCGGCGCCATCGGCTACCGCGCCGAACTCACCGGCCAGCGCCGCCGCATCCTGCGCCTCGGCACGGCCGCGGCCATCGGCGGACTCTGCGGAGCCGTCCTGCTGCTGCTCCTGCCCGAGACCGCCTTCGAGACGATCGTCCCCGTCCTCGTCGGGCTCGCCCTCGTCCTGGTCGTCCTGCAACCCCGCATCTCCCGGGCCGTCCAGCGGCGCCGGGAGCGCCAGGGCGAGGCCACCGGCGACCCCGCCGGCGGCCCGGCGCTCTTCGTCGGCCTGCTCCTCGCCAGCGTCTACGGCGGCTACTTCACCGCGGCCCAGGGGATCATCTACCTCTCCCTCATGGGCATGCTGCTCCACGACACCCTGCAGCGACTCAACGCCACCAAGAACATCCTCGCGGCCGTCGTCAACTCCATCGCCGCGCTGTTCTTCCTCTTCGTCGCCCACTTCGACTGGACCGCCGTCCTGCTCATCGCCGTCGGCTCCACCATCGGCGGCCAGATCGGAGCCAAGGTCGGCCGCCGCCTCCCCCCGACCGCGCTCCGCGCGCTGATCATCGCCGTGGGCCTCTTCGCGATCGTCCAGCTCGTCACCAGGAGCTGACACGCAAGAAGCCCGCCTCGACCCGAGACGGGCTCCTCTTCACCGGGCGGCAGCCTCGCCTACGCGGCCGCCGCCTGCGTCGCGAGCCACTCCGGCAACTCCGCGCGGTCCCGCACCCCCAGAGCCAGCAGCATCGCGTCCGCCGGAGACGGTACGAACGGCTGGTGCAGCAACGGCATCCCCGCCTGCTCCGGCGTACGGTCCGCCTTGCGGTGGTTGTCCTCCGCGCAGGACGCCACCGTGTTCAGCCAGTTGTCGCCCCCACCCTGCGCCCGCGGCACCACATGGTCCACGGTCGTCGCGCGTTTCCCGCAGTACGCGCACCTGTGCTGGTCCCGCACCAGCACACCCCGCCGCGACCACGGCGCCTGTCTTCGGAACGGCACCCGGACATACCGGCACAACCTGATCACCCGCGGCACCGGCAGCTCAACCTCCGCCGCACGCACACGAAGGCGCGGATGGGACTGCTCGACAACGGCCTTGTCCTGCAGCACCAGCACCACCGCACGGTTGAGCGTCACTGTCGACAGTGGCTCGAAGCTCGCATTCAGTACCAGCGTGTCCCGCATCGCTCGCCCACCTCCCGTGTGCCGGCCCACCCCCCTGGCGGGCTTGGATCAACTCTGGCCGGGCTGGCCGGGTTGGACAACGCAATAAAAAATGCCCGCTTCTGATCTCTCCAAGACCAGAAGCGGGCAAACAACGAGCGAACGTCAGGACTCCGCGGGAGCCGCGTACTCACCGATCAGCTGCGCGCGCGCCAGCGTGTGGAACCGCAGGTTGAACCCCACCACCGCGGGCGAGGCGTCCGCGTCCGGACCCAGCTTCTCCTGGTCCACCGCGTACACGGTGAACACATACCGGTGCGCCGGATCCCCGGCCGGCGGCGCCGCACCGCCGAAGTCCCGCGACCCGTAGTCGTTCCGTACGTGCACGGCCCCCTCGGGCAGCCCCTCGAACGCACCGCTGCCCGCACCCGCCGGCAGCTCGGTGACGGACGCCGGAATGTCGAACAGCACCCAGTGCCAGAACCCGCTCCCGGTCGGCGCGTCCGGGTCGAAGCACGTCACGGCGAAGCTCTTCGTCTCCACCGGGAAGCCCTCCCACCGCAGATGCGGCGAGGTGTTCCCCTCGGCGTAGACCTGCGCGTCCGCCAGCACGGCTCCCGGCGCGATGTCCTTGCTCACCACCGTGAACGACGGCACCGGCGGATGGAAGTCGTGAGGGAGCGGCGCCCTCTTCCCCTCTGCCACGCTGTGAACCTCCCTTTCGGTCGTCCGGAGCTTTCCGTACCGACCCTAGAGCCAGTTGCGACGGCCACCGACGTCGGCGAGCCACTGGTTGAGGTACGCCACCCAGTCGGTGTTCCGGAAGTCGTTCAGCCCCACCTTGAACGCCCGGTACGAGTCGCTGCCCTCGCTGAACAGGCCCGGCTTCTTGTCCATCTCCAGCACGACGTCCATCTCGCGCTCGTCCGCGACGAAGGACAGCTCGACCTGGTTCAGCCCCCGGTACTGCTGCGGCGGCAGGAACTCGATCTCCTGGTAGAACGGCAGCCGCTGCCGCGTCCCGCGAATGTGCCCCCGCTCCATGTCCGCGCTCCTGAAGCGGAAGCCCAGCTGGATGAAGGCGTCGAGGATCGCCTGCTGCGCCGGCAGCGGGTGGACGTTGATCGGGTCCAGGTCGCCCGAGTCCACGGCCCGCGCGATCTCCAGCTCGGTCGTCACGCCGATGTCCATCCCGCGCAGGTGCTGCCCGGCGATCATCGTGACCGGCGTCTCCCACGGGATGTCCAGCCCGAACGGCACCACGTGCACCGCCCCGGCCTGCACCTCGAAGGCCCCGCCGAGCCGGACCTTCGCGAACTCGATGTCCTGCTTGACCTCCTGATCGCCGCCCTCGACCTCGACCCGCGCCTGCAGCCCGACCGACAGCGCCTCGATCCGCTGGTCCACCGTGCCGCCCTGGATCCGCACCTCGCCCTGGACGACCCCGCCCGGCACGACGTTCGCCTCGGTGAGCACCGTCTCGACGGACGCACCCCCCGCACCCAGGCTCGCGAGCAGCTTCTTGAACCCCATGTTCGCTCCTTCTCGTCCTTCTGGTTCTTCCCGTACGCGGAAACGCGCCATGACGGTAGCCCGTCCCCCACTACGCTCGTACGACATGATCGAGAGCCCCGACCGTACGCCGCTCCCGCGCTCCTTCTTCGACCGACCCGTACTGGAGGTCGCGCCGGACCTCCTCGGCCGCGTGCTCGTACGGCTGACGGACGACGGCCCCATCGAGCTCCGCCTCACCGAGGTCGAGGCGTACGCGGGCGAAGCCGACCCCGGCTCCCACGCCTTCCGCGGCCGCACCGCGCGCAACGCGGTCATGTTCGGCCCGCCCGGTCACGCCTACGTCTACTTCACCTACGGCATGTGGCACTGCCTGAACCTGGTGTGCGGCCCCGAGGGTCATGCCAGCGGTGTCCTCCTGCGCGCCGGCGAGATCCAAACCGGTCACGAGCTGGCCAGGAAGCGCCGTGCTTCAGCCCGGAACGATCGAGAACTGGCCAAGGGCCCGGCCCGCCTCGCCACCGCCCTGGACGTCGACCGCACCCTCGACGGCACCGACGCCTGCGCCGGCCCCGAGTCCCCCCTCTCCGTACTGACCGGCACCCCCGCTCCCACCGACCAGATCCGCACGGGCCCCCGCACCGGAGTGAGCGGAGACGGCGCCACCCACCCCTGGCGCTTCTGGATCGACGGCGACCCGACGGTGAGCCCGTACCGCGCGCACGTCCCGCGCCGGAGGAGGGCTTGACTTGCGGCGCGGAAGCGCCTAATGTCTACCGAGCTGCGAGAGCAGGGCGTGCCGTTCGAGCCCCCTGGACGCGGCCATCCACCACCGAAGATCGTCTCCCGAATGGGTCGGGATTCCGGCATGCCGGAATTTCTCCAGCGGCTCGATTATGAGCCGCCAAGGAAATGGTCTAAAGTGATGGAGCGCCGAAAGGCAAAGGCCCTCCAACGGCCACCGGAAACTGAATCCGAACCGGAAACGGAACGGAAAAAGAATCTGGTAAGGTTGGAAACACCGAAGGGAAGCGCCCGGAGGAAAGCCCCAGAGAGTCTCTGCGGGTGAGTACAAAGGAAGCGTCCGTTCCTTGAGAACTCAACAGCGTGCCAAAAATCAACGCCAGATTAGTTGATACCCCGTCCATCTTCGGATGG